>DAORVK010000027.1:0-32400 GCA_035433705.1 Steroidobacteraceae bacterium | reverse complement strand
GCCTCGGCGTGCTCGATCTCTTCCGGCTGGCCGTAGACGACGACGATGTCGCCCTCGCGCAATATGGTGCCCTCTTCCGGCTCGCGCCCGAGAATGCCGTGGCGGCGGATGCCGGTGAACGCGACCTCGGCGCCGCGCGCCCTGACTTCCGCCAAAGTATGCCCGACCGCCCACGAGCCGGGCGGCAGCACGATCGATTTCAGCTCCTCGCGAAACGCGTGGGTCTCATCGATCGGCCGCGCATCGTCGCGACGAAAGATGCTGCGCAGCGCTGCGTAACGATTGCTGCGGATCTCGCTGACGGTGCGCAATACGCGTGCCGGAGGCACGCGCAACTGCACCAGCACATGCGACACGAGCATCAGGCTCGCCTCGAAAGTCTCGGGCACCACTTCGGTCGCGCCAGCCGCCTTGAGATCGGTGAGCCGCGAGTCGTCCTGCGTGCGTACGAGCACCGGCACATCGGCGCGCAGCCGCCGTATCGAGCGCAGGATGCCGATCGAGACGGCGGGATTCGCGAAGGTGATGATCACGGCACTCGCGCTCGCGAGGCCCACCTTCGTCAAGACGTCCTCGTCCGCGGAATCGCCGAACACCACCGGGTCCCCCGCCTGGCGCGCCGCGCGGATGCGCACCGGATCGAGATCGAGCGCGATGTACTCGAAGTTCTGGGCCTCGAGCACGCGCGCGATGTTCTGCCCGACTCGTCCGAAACCGCACAGCACCACGTGCTCGCGCCTCGCGACCGCGTCCGCTGCGTCGTTTTCACGGCCGAGCGCCGTGGTCCGGGGGCCACGCTCTCGCAGCACGAAGCGCGCAATACGCTTGTTGTTGCGCAGGATCAGCGGGCTCAGCACCATCGAGAGCACGGTCGCGACGAGCAGCGGCTGAACGATTCCCGGGTCGGCGCCGCCGCTCTGCAACAGGATAGTGAGGATCGCCACGCCGAATTCGCCGCCAATCGACAGCACGACTCCGGTGCGCACCGCCTTGAAGGTGGAACGTTCAAACGCGCGTGTCGCGAGCGAAGCGCACAGCCACTTGACCGTGAGCAAGCCGAACAGCACTGCCGACACGAGCAGGAACTCCCGCCACAACATCTCGACGTCGAGGAGCGTGCCGACCGAGATGAAGAAGAGCCCGAGCAGGATGTCGCGAAAGGGCCGGATCACCGTGTCGATCTGATGGCGGTATTCGGTCTCGGCAAGCATCATGCCGGCGAGAAACGCGCCGAGCGCCATCGAGAGCCCGGCTACATGCGAGACCCATGCAGAGGCGAGCGCCACGAGCAGTACGGTCAGCGTGAACAGCTCGCGCAGCCGGCTGTGCGCAATCTCGTAGAAAATCGGCCGCAGCAGCCAGCGGCCCGCGGCCCAGACGACGCCGATGGCGAACACGCCGGCAATCACTGCGTTCACGCTCGCGGCGAGCGAGAACTCGCCGCCGCCGCGCGCGAGCGCCGCGGCGAGCGCCAGCAGCGGCACGAACGCGATATCCTGGAACAGGAGCACCGCGAAGGCGAGCCGCCCGTGTGTGCGGTTGAGCTCCGCCTGATCCGTGAGCTGGTGCAGGATGATCGCGGTCGAACTCATCGCGACGGCACCGCCGAGCACGATCGCGAGCACGAGCGGCACGCCGAACAGCGCGCCGATCAGCACGAAGGCGCCGCAAGTCAGGAACACCTGCACGGAGCCAAGGCCGAACACTTCGCGCCGCATCGCGATCATGCGTGGCCAGGAAAACTCGAGGCCGAGGGTGAAGAGCAGGAAGACAACGCCCAGTTCGGCGAGCAGATTGGTCGTGTCGGAAGCGACAAAAATGCCGACTGCGTGGGTGCCAAGCGCCATGCCGACCGCGAGATAGCCCAGAATCGCGGGCAAACCGAGGCGACGCGCGATCGTCACCACGACAACCGCGGCGGCGAGCAGGATCAGGATCTGCAGGAGCGGGTCTTCGATCACCGGGGCGAATATGCCACAGGTGGCGCCGCCTTCAGAGAGCGGCGAGCAGCCGTCAGGTATTCATCAGGACGGTCGTGTCGTACCGCTCAAAGCCATGAATGGCCCGGCTGTAGGCGTTTAGCACCAGCTTCTCGGCTACCTTGTCGGAGCGCGGGGACAGCAGCATGCGCAGCACCACATCGTCGGCAGGCCGCGTGCGATCTTCCGCGAGCAGCTGCTCGAGCACCCGCGTGACCCGGTGCACGAGTTCGTTGACGAAGCGCAGGTGCGCGGTGTCGGCCACCTGCTCGTTGCCCGGTCCGTAGGTGCTGCGCGCCTCCTCGGCCAGCTCGTGCAGGAACGAGTTCAGCAGGCGCGCCTTGTCAAGCACACGCAGTTCGCTGAAGTACTGGATCTCGGATTGCAGGTTCACGCTCGCCTCGCGTGCCAGGCGCCTAAGCCGGGAAGAAATCGATTGGCTTCGTCGTCGTGATGGTCTCCACGTCGCGAGCCTCGAAACGGAAGAGGCGCACGCGCGCGACAATCTTGCGCTCGAGCTCCGGGTCCCTGATCTCGCTCGACACCACGCGGCACATCGTCACCTCGCCCGAGGGGGATATGGTGAATTCGAGCACCATCTTACCCTGCAGGTCCGGTTGCGCGCGAAGGGCGCGGCTGTAAAGGGCGTAGATCGCGCCCTTGTTGCGGTCGAACACGAGCTCGATTTCCTCGCGGCTGCGCGAGGCCTTGCCGCTCGCGCCGGATCGGGTGGCGCCTTCGCCCCGCCCGCCCACGGGAACTCCGGCCGGCATGCCCATCCGGGTCGTATTGTGGCCCTCGAGACTGCCCGCGCCGGCACCGAAGCCGCGGCTCGTGTTGGTCGAGGCGATGCCGCTGCTCGCGGATCCCACCTTGGATGTGATCAGCGAGCGCTCGGCGCGGCTGTCGGCGCCGACCGCGCCGGTAAGATTGCGGGTCTGCTCGACGGGGATCTCTGGCAGGTTCTGCCGCAGGTCCGCGAGCTCGTCCTGGAACTGGTTGACGGCCTTCTGCGCCCTCTTGCGCGCCTCTTCGGTCCGATCGACCGGCTTCGGCGTGATCGCCGCAACCTTGACCTCGGGCTTCGGCTCGTCCTTCGGTTTCGGAGGCGGAGGCGGAGGCTCGGGCGGCTTGTAGTCGAGCATCACCTTCGCAAGCCGCTGCGGAACCTCATCCTGGGCCGCGCTGTGCGGCGGCACCGGCAGGAACGGAATCACCGCGACCGCGACGAGGATTGTCACGAGCGCAACGGTCAGGAACTTGCGCAGACGCTCGCTCTCCTCGGGGTCAATGTCCCAGGGGAGATCGAAGGTCCGGTAGTAGGGTCTCAACTCCACGTGCGGCTCCTGTCGGTCACGCGGGCTTGAAGCCGGCCGGCACCGGCTTCTCCTTCTGCAGCGTCGCGAGCGAGATGCGGCCGTAGTCCGCATCCGTGCAGGTCGCCATCACCTTCTTCAGCACGTCGTACGGGATCGACTTGTCGCCGAGAATCGTGATCTCGCGCGCGGCGAGGTCCTTCTCGGTCATCGCGCGACCGACGAGCATGGGCCGCTTGAGCGCCGCGCGCAGCGGCTCGATCAACGGCGATTTCGAGGCGCGGATCTCCGCCAGCGATGTGACGTGCTCTCCCTGCACGAACAGGTCGGTGGTCGTCACCATCAGCACGACCGAGTCCTTCGGCTGCGCCTCGGCAATCGACTGCGGGATCTCGATGCCTTTGGTGTTCTGGATAACCTCGACTTCAGTCGAATAGACGAGCAGGAACATCACGAGCACGGTGAGGATGTCGATCATCGGGATCAGGTTGAGATCGAGATCACCCCGGTGACGCTCGTGATTCTTTGCCATGCGGCGTGCGCGGCCCGACATGCTCATGGGCCACCTCTCACGGCGCCATCAAGCGCCGGCGCGTCCCCGATCGAGATGTCCGGGAAAAGCTCGGCCTGCACCGTCTGCCCGGCATTGTCCACTTCCAGCACGCGCACCTTGTCCATGACCTGTACGAGCGTGTCGTACGGGGTGTCGGACTCGAGGAGGATGGTGGCGGCCGTCATTTCGGGAAATTTCATCTTCACGCGCTGCAGGTAGGCCGCGAGCCCGTCGAAGTCGTATCCGGCTGCCTTGTTCGGCAGTGGCGCGAGCGGCCCGCTGTTGCGGTCGGCGACGATCAGCTCGCCCTTGCGCACGATCACCTCGAGCTGCAACCCTTTCGGCGGCTCCCGGAACTCGGAGAGCTGCGCGGGCAGATTCAGCTCGAGGATCACGGTGCGCGAGAACACGGCGGTCATCAGCAGGAAGGTCACGAGCACGATGAATATGTCGATCATCGGCACGAGCAGCAGCTCGGCCGGCCGACGGCCGCGCCTCGCGATCTTCCGGGCCTCGAAGGAGGACCTGCGCATCGCTCGCTCCCCGTTCTACGCAGCGGCAGGAGCGTCCGGACGACGCTCGGTGATCGAATTCAGGAACTTCACCGATGCCATCTCGAGGCTGTCGATCAGTGCCGTGGTGCGCGACTGCAGCCAGGCATGGATGAAGAGCAGCGGCACCGCAGTCAGGAGGCCGAAGGCCGTGCAGTTCATCGCGACCGAAATGCTCGCGGACAGGAGGTTCGCCTTCTCCGCCGGGTTCACGGTCGCAACCGCCGCGAAGGCGTGGATAAGGCCGAACACGGTGCCGAGCAGCCCGAGCAGCGTTGCGAGGTTGGCAAAGGTCGCGAGATAGTGGGTGCGCCGTTCGATCTTCGGCACGACCTCCATCAGGCTTTCCTCCATCGCCTTTTCGATGTCGTCGCGGCGACGGGCCGACGCGACGCGGGCAAGGCCGTAGTTCAGGATCTGCCCGATCGCGGAATCCGACTTCGACGTGAGCTGGACGGCCGAGCGGAAGTCACCCCGCTGCAGATACGGCGTGATCTCGGACCACAGCGAGCGGTTGCGCCGCCCGACGTTCCAGAGATAGATGAAGCGCTCGGCCGCGATCGCGAGCCCGAGCACGAGCACCAGGGCGATCGGGATCATGAAGCCCCCTCCGCCCTGGAAGAAACGGACTATCGAACTATAGAGTTCCATCGACATGACTCCTCGAAGAATTCTGGCAGGCCAAGCGTTCCCAAACTGAATGACATAACCCCAAAAAGCTGCGACCTATTTCTCAGCTTTGTCGGTGCGCTGCGCGGTATCGGGCCGCAGCGCGTCGTAATAGCGGTTTTCGCGACGGAATACCTCCCGGTCCACCGGCGCAAGCACCTCGTCCAGCAGGCTGTTGGCCGGCCTGCCCAGCAGGTCCCCGAGATCCGATGGCTTCCACGGTACGATGTAGAGAACCTTCGGCAATTCGCGGTTGCCGGTAATCTGGGTGGCGTCGAGTTCGATGCGATCCATCACGCGCCTGGAGCCTCCCTGCTTCGCGGGCGTCACGCTGGCCTGCGGCGTCGCAGGGGGCGCCTGGACCTGCTGCTCTGGCGCTGCAGCCGGTGAGGTCACCACGGCAGGCCCGATCGCGTCGCGCGATGGCACTTCCTGCCCGAAGGCAAGGGGCGCAATTCCCGAGAGCACGATCATTGCGAGTAGTCTCATGGCCCGGCTCCCGAGGGTTGTGTGTCCGCGACCGGCTCCACCTTGCCGGCGCGCTGGCGCAGTTCGGCGATCCAGCCCGTGACGGGCTTGTCCTCGCCGGTAAGTTCCTTGTAACGCTCGAGCTGCGCGAGCGCCGGTGCGGGCTCGAACAGGTAAAGATCGAGCAGCACCGCGTAATTGCGGTGCGCCGCGGAGAGTGTCTCATCGGCAGCGAGCGCCTGTTCGTAGGCCGCGCGCGCGTCGGAGAACTTGCCGGCCAGGCGCAGCGTCAGTCCGAGTTCAGTGGCGATCATCGCGCTGGCGGGATTGCGCTCGAGCGCGGCACGCAGCGCGGCCTCGGACTCGGCGAGCCGGCTGGCCTTGCGCTCCACCACCCCGAGATTGTAGAAAACCGCCGCGTATTGCGGCACCGCCGCCGAAAGCTGGCCGAATTCGAGCGCCGCGCCAGCCGTGTCGCCCGCGCGCGCAAGGCCGACGGCGCGATCGAAATCAGCGACGGCGCGGGCCGGCGCGGGCGGAGGTGGCGGCGGAGCGGCGATCGGTGGCCCACCCTTCTTCGCGGGTGCACCCCCCGTAGCCATGTCGGCAGGCGCCGCCTCCTCCGGCGCGCGCGGCTCGAGCGCCGTCAGGCCCGCCACCACGTCGAGGGGCAGTTCGGTCTTGCCGTAGCGACCCGGATTGAGCTGCGCGAGCGCCGCATAGCTCGCCTTCACACCGTCGTTGTAAACGCCCTCCTTCGCGCGCGCGGCATTGGCCTCATGCACGGCAATCGCCTGCTCCTCGAACGGAAAGGCCTGCTCCTCGAGCAGCAGGCTGTACTGCTCGAGCGCATCGCCCTGCAGGTTTTTCGGCCGCTCCGACTCCATCAGGTCGCGCGCCAGAGTGCGGTACAGCTCGGCCATCTCGAAGGTCGCCTGGGTCGCCACGTCCGCGACCTTGTAGTCGGCGGCCGCCTTGTACGCCGCGAGCGCGGTTTCGAGCGACTGCCGCTTCGCCGCGAGGCTTTTCTTGAGCGGCGTGACGAGACGCACGCCGCGGAAGGCGTCGCGGGCAGGTGTCGCGAGCGCGAGTTGCGCATGCGCGGCGAGGAAGCGGGTACGATCGGTGCGCGCTGCGCCAGCCGTCGCGTCGCTGCGAATGATCTCGCGTTGCCAGTACTGTTCCCGGTTCGTGTCACCGCGCTTCGCCGCGGCCTCGGCAAGACGCTGCCGAACCTCGACCGCTTCCGGCACCGGCGTGGGATACCCGATGACGAACTTCTCGAGCATCGCGACCGCTTGCTCGGCGTTGCCCGCTTTTTCGTACAGGTCAGCCGCCTGCATGGTCGCTTCGCGGCGCACCGCCGGGTCTTCGGTCGGCGAGGCGGCGATGCGTTCGAACTCGGTCGCAGCCAGACCCGCACGACCTGTCGCGGAATAGGCGACTGCGAGGCTGCGCGTCACCTCGGGCTGCAGCTTGTCCTGCGGAAAATCACGCCGGAACGATTCAAGGACCGGTATGGCCCGGTCCCATTCCTGCAGCGTAACGAGCGTCGCGGCTGCGTCGTAGGTTGCCGTCGAGCGGATCTTCGAATCGGGTGCGACAGTGGCCACGCGCAGGAACGCATCGACCGCACCGAGCGCATCGCCTGCTGCGCGCTTCGCTTCGGCCTGCTTGTAAACGGACGCGGCGAGCCGCTCCGTGAGATCGGCGCGTTGCGGGTCGCCGACGGGCGTCAGCGTGCGTGCGTTGACGAATGCGGCCTCCGCCTTGTCGAAGAAGAGCAGGTCGTAGTTCGCCTGGCCGATGATCGTCCAGCCGATGCGCTGCCTGGCGACGTCGACCTGCGGCTGCCGTGCGAGCAGGGCCTCGGACACGGTGATCGCACGCGGCAGATCGCGCGCGGCGAAAATGTCCTCGGCCGCGCGCGTCAGCACGCCCGCGCTGTCCGGGTGCTCGGGGAAAGTGCTCGCGAACTTCACGCCCGCATCCACCGCCTGCTTGTGAACGGCGGCCTTTTCCGCGACGGGCATCCCTTCCTCGTGACGCTGCCACGCCACGAGCCCCGCGTAGCCTGCCGCGGCCGACTGGGCGTTCTTCGGGTAGTTATACGCCGTGCGCTGGTACTCATCGGCCGCCTCGAGGTACTGGCGGCTCTCGAACAGTGTCTCGGCGAGCAGATAGTTGGTGCCGGCGGACTCCGGGTCGTCCGGGAACGACTGCAGGTAGTCGCGATACCAGCGCGCTGCCTGCTGATAATCCCCGATCTTCTTCGAGGTCTGCGCGCTCGCGTGGTAGTACTGCGCCACGTCCTTCAGGTTCGCCTTCAGTTCCGCCGTGACCTTCGCGTACTTCGCGCGATCGCGCCCGGTCCAGAACGGCCCGCCGAAACGGTAGCGCTCGACGAACTCGCGCTTGCCATCGAGCACGAGATCGGTGAAGCCGCCCTTCTTGTAGGCCTCGATTGCCTGCATCGACAGGCCCGGCGCGTATTCGTTGTTCGGGTCGCGATTGACGAACGCGCGGTAGGTCGTCGCTGCATCCTGATAGCGCTGCTTGTCGACGTAGAGATCACCGAGGCGCGCGTACAACAGGTGCGAATACGGGGGCGTGCCCTTGTGCGCGACGAATGCGTCGAGCGAGCCCGCGCCGTCGAGATAGGAAAACGTGATCGCCATGACGCGCAGCGTGTCGTCGACCAGTTCCCTGTCGGCACGTGACAGGTCGTCGAAGCGCCTTTCCGTGTCGCGCGAGCCCGGTGCGAGCAGCATCGTGTCGAGAACGCCGCCGAACGAGGCGAGGCTCTCCTCGTTGCGCGACTGCTTGAAGAGCGACCAGCCGTGCTTGTAGAGGCTCTGCTCGTAAAACGCGGACTTCGCGCCGAACTTCAGCGCCGCTGCGTAGGCCGCCTCGGCGTCCGCGTAACGCTTGGCGGAGAAGAGCATCTCGCCGCGCCGGAACTGGATCTCGTCGCGGTGCGGTGTCGCGGGATAGCGCTGCACGACTTCGTCGAGCGTGGCGAGCGCCTTGCCGGTCTGTCCGGTGGTCTCGTAGGCGCGCGCGAGTTGGTAGAGCACCTGGTCGTTGCGCGGGTAGTTCGGGTAGGCCTTGAGCAGCGTCGAATAGAGCGAGATCGCCTCGGCGCCCGCAAGATCGATCGCCGTCACCTCGTTCTGCATGCGCTCGAGCTCGCCGGCTTCGAGATTGAGGTCCCCGAGGCGACGCAGCGCTTCGGCGCGCAGCAGCGGATCCGTGTTCTGCAGCTCGAGGAAGCGGCGGTAATTCTCCATCGCCCGCGGCGCGCTCGCGGGCACTGGCGCGGTCTTCTGTACCTCGACCGGACGCGCGCGCAGGTCCTTGATGGTGGGCGCTGCATTTTTCGCCTTCGCCTTGTCGGCCGCCTGCGCGACCGGCGCGAGAGCCGCGACGAACGCCAGCGCACAGCCCGCGACCAGGTGCGCGACCGCTCTCACGGGGCCTCTCCGCCCGGCGGCGGTGCAGCCGGACCCGGCGCTGCCCGACCCGGCGCGGCGCTCTCCGCGGCGGGCGGCGGATTGGCGGCGCGATCGTAGATCGTCGCGAGCGCGAAGCGGGCCTGCACGCGGTAGGCTGCGAGGCGCGCCTGCTGCGACTCGAGCTCGTGCACTGCTGCGGCTTCGAGGTAGTCGTTCTGCCGGTCACGTGCCGTTGCAAGGCGCACCTGGAGCGCGCCGAGGCGCGCAGAAAGCGCCGCGATGCGTGCTGCGAATTCGCCCGTGTTCGTCGGCACGTTCTTGCGCGCCCGCTCGACCCTGACCCAGCGCCGCTGCGCCTCGCGCAGCGCAGCATCGAGGTCCTTGATCTCGCGGCGCTGCCGGTAGGCGCGCGCACGCATCGCCTCGTCGAGTCGCCATGCCAGCACGCCTTTCACGAGTCGCAGCCGGTCTTTCATCGCCTCGAGGTCGGCGCCCTCCGCACCGGCCTCGCCGTTCGCGATTGCCTGCTCGAGGCGCTGGATGCGTGCCCATTGCTCGCGCTCCCCGGTTGTACCGAGCGCGGCGGTGTCATGGTTACGCTCGATTGCGTCGAGTTTCGACTCGAGCTCGCCGCGCTGTCGCTCGATGCGTTCCGGAACCGCGGTCGCAAGCAGCGCATCCGTGCGGGGCACACGCTCCGCATAGGCCTTCTGCCGCGCATCGACCATGTCGTGAAAGGCTTCCATGCTCTCGGCCCATGCGCCGAGACGATGCTGCATGAAGGCGAGATCGCGATAGTTCTTGAGCCCTTCCTGGAAGTCGTGCCCGGCGAGCACTGCATAGAGATAGCGTGACTGCGGGGCATCCGGCAGCTCCTGCAACTGCCAGAACCAGCCCAGCCGCTCTGCCGTCTCCTGCGCGAGCAGATCGTCGAGCAGTCGTGTCGAGCGCAGCCCCTGGATGGCCGCATCGAGCGACACGCCCTCCTTGTCGAACTCGCGCATCGCGGTCTCATAGTACTCGGCGGCCTGAGCGTTCGCGCCCAGCTTGCCGTAGGCATACGGCACAGCGAGATAGGACTCCTGCACGGCCGCATCGAGGAGATTGCGGCCACGCAGCTCAAGCCACGGCGCGAGCGCACCCTCGAAGTCGCCCAGCGCCGCGTTGGCCCAACCGGCACCGAGCAGCGCCTTGTTCGACAGCGGGCCGCTGAGCCGCACGCGCTCGAGCACGACCTTGGCATTGGCAGGCTGGTCGGCCTGCAGATAGGCGAAGCCGAGCGCGAGATTCGCCTTGTCCCTGAGTGCAAGCATCTCCGGCGTACCCGCGGCCATTTCGCCGACGCTCGTGAGATAACGGTCGGCGTCAGGGAGCTGCCCCTTGCGCACGAATGCGACACCGAGGTTGAAGCGCGCATAGGCGACCCAGTCGGAACGACCCTGGAAGGCATCGAGGACCTGCACGGCCTCGTCATAGCGCCCACCGTGCATCAGCACATTTGCGAGCAGGTGGGTCTTTTCCGCCTCCAATTCGGGCGGCAGCAAGCCCGTGACGCTGCGCAGGGCGTGCTCGGCCTTGTCGTCGTAGCCGCGCGCGTACCAGACCTTGCCGAGGTAGAACCATGCTCGATTGCGCACCCCGGCCGGCGTCGATGGAGTGAGGAGGCGCGAGAAACGCTCGCCAGCCTCATTGTGCAATCCGAGCGACAGATACAGGCCGCCTGCGAGCAGTTCGGCATCGGCGCGATGGTGCGGCAGGCGGTCCCATTGCCCGTAGGCGAGCAGGCGCGTGAGCGCCTCGAAGTTGTCATCCTGATAGAAATGAAAGAGCACGTCGCCGTAGTGCAGATCCTGCACCCGGATCGCGGTCAGCTTGTCGGTCGTGGCAGCCGCCCACGCGCCGCCGGCACCGACGACCGCGCTGCCGACTATTGCAACGAGCGCGAGAGCGGGGCGCCGCATTTACTCCCAGTCCTTGATCTCGAATTCCGGCTGAGCTTTGCGCTGCCGGTCGCTGATGCGCAGTTCGAGGTACTTCGCACCGACGCTCTTCTCGAACCTGAGGGTCGCACCGCGCCGGTAGTCGCGCGCGCTCGGGCCCTTGCCCGCAAAGAACGCCACCAGCTCATGGGGCCCGGTTTTCAGGTTGCCGACGTAGATGCGTTGCACGCCGCCCTTCAGCAGGGCCTCGGCTTCACGCGGCGTGTAGAGGTAGTTCGACACCTCCTTGTCGTCGATCTTGAGCTGCACCGAATCGAGCGCGAAGAACTCGCCGACATCCATCGAGACGAACACCGCCACTTGCGTGTTGGCCGGAAACAGCAGTTCCTCCTCGAGAATGAACAGCTCCTTGTTGAGGTCGACCACTTCCTTCTTGAGGTCCTGGACCTCGGTGTCCAGGGCGCGCGTCTCACCCGGCGCCTCCGCGGCATCGGGCGCGGCTGCGGGTGCGGGCGCCTCCTGTGCGCGGACAACACCTGCCAGCACGCACGCGAAGAGCAGCGCCAGCCAGGGGCGCGTCAGGAAGCGAATTCGGGGCAACGCAATGGACATGTGAATCTCGCTGGTAGCTCTGGCATTCATTCGTCTAGCAGGCGGCGCAGCTCGCGCACGTAGACCGGCTCGCTACGGGACTTCGGATCCCGATGCACGTAGCGGACCTTGCCCGCCCGGTCGACGATGACGAGGGTCGGCAGGCGGTCTATCGAGTAATCGCGGCCGACCACTTTGCCCGGATCGGCGAGCAGCGGAAAACCGACGCCGACGCTCGTCGCGAAACTGCGCACCGCCGTTGCATCGTCGTCGATGCTCACCCCGTACACGACTAGACCCGCAGGCCCATAGGTTCGAAACACGCCGTCCAGCTCGGCGAGCTGCGTGCGGCAGGTGTTGCAGCGGCTGCCGAAGAACGACAGCAGCACGACCTGCCCGCGCGCTTCGGAGAGCCGCATGTTGTCGCCGGCCATGGCGCGCAGCGCGAAATCAGGCGCCTCGCGCCCGATCAGCGGCGAGTCCGCCGCCCACACGGCAAACGCCGCGCACAACGACAGCAACGCGGGAACGGCACGGTCGATCAAGAAAGGGTCCTCATGACAGCACGCGCGGCAAGCGAAAAGTAGCGCGCCCTGCGCCTGCGACCGTCGCATGCGCACTTGACAATGTCAACGGAGCGGCCCGCCGATTCGCGCTGCAAGCGCGAGACCCGTCGCACATTTCGCGCGGCCCCGGCCGGCGTCGGCAAAGCGCGACAGCGCGTCAGAGCGGGTTCGTGATCACGGCGTCGACGATCGGCGCGAACACCGCGAGACTGTCCAGCTGCGCGCCCGAGCCGAGACCATGGTTCGGGAAGATCGTCGCGAACTGCCCGATCTGCTGGTGGAGGGCGAGGTAGTTCAGCAGCACGGTGTTCACGAGCAGGTTGACGGCATTGGCTGCCGGGCTCGAATTGTTGGCGACCGATCCGTCGGCCGTGTAATAGCCGATCTGGTTGCCGGTCCGGAATGAACTGCCGCTCGGCGTGATGACCGCGCGCCCGCGGGGGTTATAGACCAGGAAGAACGAAGAGGCGGTCGACTGGTTGTCGCTCACCCACATGAACTTGCCGCGGCCGTTTGCGCTGTTGTCGACCTGGTTGTCCGAGGACAGGGAGCCGTCGCTGAACACGTAGATCATGAGCGGCTTGCCGGTGCGATGCGCAAACTCGAGGCAGGCGCCGATGCACTGGCCCGCGCGGAAGTTGCGCACTTCGCCCGTGGCGCGGCCCTGGCCGTGGTAATCGTAGCCGCCCATCGTGATCGTGCCCGCTCCCGCATAGCCTTCGATCACCATCTTCATCACGGCGGCGGTCTTCTCGAACTCGCCGTCCGAATCGAACTCCGTATCCGAAAAAATGCCTGCGGCGCCCTTGATGCGCGCATCGAGCTCGGGGTTCAGGTTCGAGGGCTGGCCGAAACGGTCGGCAAGATACGCCGTCTTCGTGTAGCCGCACTCCACCATCGTCTTGATTGCCGCATCGCGGCTCACGTTGGTGTTGACCCGATTCAGCTTGTCGCCCGAGAGGCGCACCATCGACTCGAGTACGGCGACAGCGTCATTCTGTGCCATGAGTTCTGCAAGTTTGCCGGTATCGACCAGTCCGGTCACATCGCTCGTGCGGTCGACCTTGGTCGGCCGCCAGGCAAGATCGTAGGGCATCGGCGCCATCGAGTTGCCGCCCGAATCGGACGCGCGCGAGCCGATCAGCGTCAGCAGCTGGCCGTCGGCGCCGCAGCGCTGGATGCCGTACATCGGGTTGTGAGGGTTGTTCGCGGTATCGTTTTCGGATCGCGCTGCGATCACGGCGCCATTCGTGTTTGCCTGCGCCGCAATGCTCACTTTCGACAGGATGCCGCGCAACATGCCGCCATCGGCATGCCAGGCGAGGCCGAGCGAGGAGTCGGTGAAAGTCGTCGGGCCCGTGGAGTTCGGCACCATGTCGCCCGGCAGGCCGAGCTTGCCGTAACCGGCCGTCGAGAGGAAATCGAGCTGACCGCCGGGGCCGCCGATCAACACCTCGGAGCCCGAAAGGTTTGCGCCACCCGCGAGGTCGAATGCGATGAAGGGAATCTTGCCGGCGCCATCGGTGATGCCGCACGCCTGCTTCAGCGCGTCGATGTCAGGCGACAGTGCGCCCTGCGCCGTGCGCGGCGCCAGCAGGCTCAGCACGGAGGGCGCAGCGACCACTGCTGCCCCGGTACGGAAGCCGCGCGCGATCATCTCGCGACGCGATACCGGCGGCGCGTGGTCGGGGTGTCGCAACGGCTCGTCGAGGCCGAGTTCGCGGGGGGGCTTGTGGCGGATCAGCATGGACGTTCTCCCTCGAACCTATTGCAGCAGCATCGCGCCGCTGCCGATGGCGGCGGCGCACGAGGCCTTGGCTATCGTGGCGGTGCGCGTCGCGTTGCAGCTTCCGCCGCAGGTGCCGGCCAGCCTCGTGACGAGCGCGTTCAGCTCCGCGCGCACCTCGCCGTCGGTCGGCTGTGAGGTGAGGTTGGTGCCGACCGCCTTGCCGACGATGCTCGTGATCATCGCGTCACGGCCGGTCTGCGAGTTCACGTCCGGCGCACCGCCGAAGAACGCGTTACGCAGCGCCGTGTCTTCGACCATCGCATCACAGTAGGAAATCGCGAGCTGTGCGATGCCCATCTGCTGCGACGAGCCGAAGGCGTCGATCGATTCGACCGACGGCAGCGCCTGTTTCACGAGATCGTAGGTGCTCGCGACCGCCGTGGTCGTGATCGGCACGCCCGTGATGTTGGACATGGTCTGGTTGATCTCGTCGAAAGTGCGCAGACCAAGCTCCGGGTTCTCGCTGTCGGCGAGCACCGGCGGCGTCGGCATCGGCTCTTCCGGATAGGCACGCGTTGCGGTACCGAGCTGCTCGAAAGTGAGGAAGAACAGATCGCTCTCCGGGCCTTTCTCGAGCGCGATCACGGTGCCGGTGTTCGACAGCAGCTGCCCGCTGCCGGCGACGTAGTTCGACCCGCCGACCGTCACATCGAGTGGAATGTAGGCTTGGCCGACGCGCGCCTCCTGGCCGTTCAGGCCGATGCGCAGGCCCTTCAGCGCAATGCCGTTCGGTACCACACCCGAATCGAGATTGATGAAGGTCGGCTTCGTGAAGAGGTAGCTGTAGCTGTCGTACTGGCTCGACTCGAACATCACGTAGCTCTTCGGCAGGTTCAGCAGCTGGCTCACGTTGAAGAGCATGAAGTAGCGCTCGCCGACACCCGCCGTGAAGTTCTGCTGGATCTGCGGCAGGGTCAGCGCGCGATTGTGGACCGCGACGAGGCGCAGCGTGCCTGTCCACTGGCGCTGTCCGGACGGGTCGTTGCCGAGTACGAGCGCGAAGCTGTCATCCCAGTCGGAGAGTGAACCGCCGTTGCCGTCGGTGTCGCCGGTGTACTGGCCGTTGACGTAGATTCGCTGGCCGTTCACCGGATCGTAGGTGAGCACGACATGCTGCAGCGAGGCCTGTGCGTCCTCGTCTGCGGCACGCGTCAGCAGCGCCGGCATGCCGTTCGCATCGGTGTCACTGCTGCGGGTCATCGCCTGGTACTGGTACGCCATCTGTGACAGCGTCGCGTTGTTCGCCATCGTGCCGCCGGAATAGCTCACGATATAGGCGTCTTCCTGCACCACGTTGCCGGGCGCGACCCACGCTTCGATCGAGTACTCGCCACTCGCCTTCACCATGTCGGCGAGCTTCTTGCTGCCGCTCGTCGTGCCCTGGGCCTTGCCGCCCGTCTTGACGTTGAGACCCCAGCCGCCGACCCACTCGATCGAACCCGACATCGTGAGGTTGGCGGCCGGCTCGACGCCGCTCGTGTCGTACACGGTGGTGCCCATGCCGGTCTTGAACTCGTACAGCGCGATCTGGGCGGTCTCGAAGCGGTTACCGCCGGCGGCCACGGTGCCGTCATAAAGCGTGATGGCCTTCGAGAGCTGCAGTGTCGGATCGACCGGCGTCACCGGGACACCGTTCGCGAAGGCGCGCACCGCCGCTTCCATGGTGTTCGCGTCGTTTGCGCAGCTTGCAGTCCAGCAGTTGTGCGACTCCTCGCGCAGGCGCACCACGAGGCGCGAAAGCCCGGGTGCATCGAGATTGATCTTCGCGCGCGCCGCCGCATAAGCCGCATTGACGTCGCTCGCCGCGAAGTACGGCGACTGCGGCGTGGCGGAGGCGGGTGAATGACAGCGCAGGCAGTTACCCTGGCCGCGCACGAGCGGCCAGATCGTCGAGCCGTAGAGGCTCGAGCTCTCGGGGAAGGTCTTGCTCGCGCCCACATCCTTGATCGGCGGCTCCTGCAACTGGATCGTCTTGCCGCCGCCAGCCACCGAGCCCGCCCAGTTGCGGATCCACACCGTCATCGTGTCACCGCAGGCCGCCGCCGAGGCGAGCCAGCAGTTGTGGCCGCCGGCCACTTTCGTGACGAGTCGCGACTGGTCGGGCTGCGCAAGGTCGACCAGCGCAATGGCGGCCTGGTACGCAAGATTGACGTCGTCATTGCGCGCGAAGTTCGGCGTCTGGCCGCCCGCGTTGTGGCAGCCACCGCAGCGGTTGCTCGCCTTGATGTTCTCCCAGAGGTTGATGCGGAAGGCCTGCACGTCGGCGTTGGCCGGCGCCGGACCCGTGTAGTCCGCAACGGGTGGCGGCGTCGTGACCGGGTTGACCTCGGTCGGCGCGCCACCGCCGCTGCACGCGGCGAGTGTCGCGAGAACCGCAAGCGCCGTCGCGGCGCGGATGTGTGTCGTCAGGCGTACGATGCTCACGGCACTCACCTCACTGTCCCATGCAATACGCGGCGGTTTCGGCGAAGACAGTCTTCATCCGATAACCGTTCCCGCGAAAGACCTGCGCGATCGATGCGACCTTCGCGCGATCGGCACTGTCCTGCGGCACGCGGAAGCACACCGCCTTGAAGACCTTCTGCACCTGGCAGGACGCGAACGCCTCGCTGTTGGCGAGTTCCTCACCGAGCGTTTTCGCGCCGGTGCCCGCGCCCGTCGTCGCGGTCGTACCCCACCCCCAGCCGAGGAGGCGGTTGTGGCCCTTGCGCCAGTAGTTGTCCCAATGATCGTCGGGCGTGATGTAGCCCGGCTTGAAGTTGTCCGCGTTGACGAAATACTTCGCGTTCGGCACACCGGCCGTATAGACGAGGCGCTGCTGCGTCTCGTCGAAGTCGTAATAGGCAAAGGCCTGCGTCATGGGCTCGAGGCCCGTGTGACAGCCGATGCAGTTGTTCATGTACACGCGGCTGTCGCCGCCGGGGCTGCGACTCACGTCCTGGCGGATGCGATCCGGTGGCAGCTGCGGATCCTGCAACTGCTCGAGATCGCGGCACAGGTGGTTCATCAGCGTGAAGCGGAACATCGCGCGATTGGTGCCGTTGATGAAAAAGGCTTCCGAGGAGGCGCGCGTCGTCATGAGACCGGCCGTCGCATTGGCGGGTATGCCAAGGAGTGCCGACTGCTGGCTCGACACGAGCGTCGCCTTCAGGTCGACGCCGCGGCTCTCCGCCTGCGCATAGTGGTCGTTGTTGACCGCCGAGTAGGCCGGCAGGCCCGCAGCGTTGCTCACATAGACGAGGTCGGCCGACAGCGCCGTGTTGAACGGCACGTCGTCGCGCACCATGCCGATCACGGTGGCCGAGTAGTCGTTGAGGGGCGCGAACACCGTCTGGTCGCGGTTGGTCCACGGCGTCGCGAAGTTCTTCAACGTGACGTCGTAGAAGGCGCGGTTCTGCATCGCCGTCTCGGCAGCGGCCAGCGCATTGCCCGCGGCGATATCGGCGGCCATGTTTGCGAGCACGCTCTCGGTCGGCGGCACGCCGGCGAGGCGATCGTGCATGCGCTTCGCCTGTTCACGCGGACCGGCCACCGCGGTCGCGGCCGCGAGGCTCATGAGCAGGCAGACTGCTCCGGTTCGACGATCGAGTTTCATAGCGGCTCCCTGATTGCGGCCTTGACTATACGCAACGCCAACTTGCCCCCGGAATGTCTCAGCTCACAGACGTCGCCGAGTGACGACATCCCGCTCCGTTACGTCGTGCGGGTATGCTTGCCGCGGAAATTTGCGACTGTCGTCACACCGCGCGCGCATGCGCGCCCCTATCAGGGAGCATGCAGATCACACGCACTGGAAACCGCCCCGTGCCGTCGCGCGCTGTGACCGCCTCGACAGATCGGCGCGAGTGTAGGCGAGCATGATTACGTCACATGAGGATTGCGGCATGAGCGAGCAGCGAAAGAGTGCGGCATGTCACGCAGTGCCAGGCGCCGCGCGCGGCCTGGTCGCGGCGCTTGCGCTTGGCGCCGTCGCGGCCTGCAGCCCGGGTGGCAACGTCGACATCGGCAGCGGCCAGAACCGCGATCCGGTCGCAGCCGATTTCCCGATGGCGTACATCAAGCGCACCGCGCCCGCGCCGTTGCAGACTGACAGCCTCATCGAGCTGCGCGACGTGCAGCCGGACGCAGCGATCGGCGTCTACGTGCGCGACCGCGCCGACCCGACTGCGCCCGAGCGCAATATCACGCAGCGCGTGGCAGGCACCGACCTCTACGACATGCGCGACATCGATGCGTCGTACGACGGCAAGTCGATTGTGTTCGCGATGCGCGGCCCGCTCGATGCGAACCAGGACGAGGAAGACCCGCCGACCTGGAACATCTGGGAATACACCTTCGCCACCGACACGCTGCGCCGCGTGGTCTCCTCTGACATCATCGCCGAGGAAGGACAGGACATTGCGCCGCACTACCTGCCCGACGGGCGTATCCTCTTCTCCTCGACGCGTCAGCGCGGCGCGAAAGCCGTGCTGATCGATGAGGGCAAACCGCAATTCGAAGCGCAGACGACGTCGCGCAACGAGCCCGCCTTCGTGCTGCACGTGATGAACGCCGATGGCACGAACATCCGCCAGATCTCCTACAACCCGGATCACGACATCGACCCTACGGTGCTCCGCAGCGGCAAGCTGATGTGGAGCCGCTGGGACGATGCGCCGGGCGGCCGTGACGGCATCCATCTCTACCAGTCGAACCCGGACGGCACCGCTATCGAGCTGCTGTACGGGGCGCAAAGCCACGACACCGGCACGAACAACTCGGCCATCGAATTTGTGAAAGCGCGCGAAATGCCGAGCGGCAACATCCTCGTGCTCGTACGCCCGCGCGCGGGCGACGATTTCGGTGGCAACCTCTACCTGATCGACACCGGCACCTACGTCGAGAACACGCAGCCGACGCTTGCGAACGTGGGGCTGACCGGCCCGGCGCAGCGTCCGGCCACCGGCAACGATGTGCGCACCGTGCCCGGCATCTCGCCGGGGGGCCGCTTCCACGACGCCTTCCCGCTGTGGGACGGCACCAACCGCATCGTCGTGAGCTGGGCGCAGTGCCGCGCGACGCTGAACGGCCAGGACCGGCCGTGCACCGACGACGTGGTCAACGACCCCGCCGCGCTGCCCGCGCCTCCCCAGTACAGCCTCTGGATGTACGACCTCTCTGCGCAGGCCTTCCTGCCGCTGATGACGCCGGAGGTGGGCCGCATGATCACCGACGTCGTGATCGCCCAGCCGCGCACGCCGCCCGCTGTGATCCTCGACAAGACGCCGGGCGTCGACGCCGACCCCGATCTCGTAGCCGAAGGCGCGGGGCTGCTCGATATCAAGAGCGTCTACGACTTCGACGGCGTCGATCGCGCCGCGCCTCCGGGCGGCGGCGGCATCCGCGGCATGGCAAACCCCGCGCAGACCACCGCCGATCAGCGCCTCGCGCGCTTCATCCGCATCGAAAAAATGGTCTCGATTCCCGACGACGACGTGCTTGACATCGACAACGCCGCGTTCGGCGCGACCAATTTCATGCGCGAGATCCTCGCCTATGCGCCGATCGAACCCGATGGCTCGGTGCGCATCAAGGTGCCGGCAAACGTTGCGTTCCAGATGTCGGTCCTCGACGTGAACGGACGTCGTCTGCCGGGCTTTCCGCGGCACGCCAACTGGCTGCAGCTGCGGCCCGGTGAAGTGCGCAGCTGCGGCGGCTGTCACATCCGTGATCCGCAGACACCGACCTCGCACGGCCGTGCGGGCCTCTTCGGCAGCGCCTACAGCGGCGCGCTGACGACCGGCACGCCGTTCCCGAACACCGTTGCGACTTTCCTGCCGCAGGCAGGTGAGACAATGGCCGAAGCGCGCGCGCGCGTCACCTCGGCCTGCACCACCGGCGTGAACTGTGAGTCGGTGAATCCGTCCGTAAATGTCGTCTACCAGGACGTGTGGACTGACCCGGCCGTACGCGCGCCGGATCCGGATGTTGCCTACAACTATGCGTCTCTCATGACGGCGGCACCGACCAGCACCGAATGCCAGACGCGCTGGACACCGACCTGCCGCATCGTGATCAACTACGAGCAGCACATTCATCCGCTCTGGTCGCTGCCACGCCAGATCATTGATCCGGTGACCTCGGCCGTGACAGCCGATCACACCTGCACGCAGGCAGGCTGTCACAACACCACGAACGCCGCGGCTGCGCCGATGGTCCCGGCCGGGCAGCTCGATCTGCAGGATGGCCCGTCGCAGGCCGAGCCGCTGCAGTTCGCCGCCTACCGGGAACTGCTCTTCGCGAGCAACCAGCAGTGTCTCGATCCGGCGACGGGCGCGCTGATCGATTGCCAGCAGCAAGTCGGCGTCGATCCGGTCTCGGGACTGCCGATCTTCGCACCGATACCGTATCCTCCACCGCTGAGCGCCGGTAACGCGCGGGGGTCCACTCGCTTCTTCAGTCGCTTCGAAGCGGGCGGTGGAACGGTCGATCATCGCAACTTCCTGTCGCCAGCCGAACTACGCCTGATCTCGGAGTGGGTCGATATTGGAGCGCAGTATTACAACAATCCGTTCGATCCTGGCGTGCCGGTCAATTAAGCCCGCGGTCCTTCTTTGCGGCTTTCTCGCTCTTTTCGTCGCGGCTCCTGCGGCGCACGCCGCGAAGGAGCTGTTGCAGGTGTTCGTCACCGAACCCTACCTCGAGTTGCGCACGGGCCCCGGTCGCGGCTATCCCGTCACGCAGGTGGTCGGGCGGGGCGAGTCTGTCGAAATCCTGAAGCGTCGCACCGACTGGCTCAAGGTTCGCACGGAGCGCGGCATCGAGGGCTGGGCCGCACAGCGCGACATGGTGAAGACCCTGCTCGCCGACGGTACCCTGCTCTCGATCGACCTGGGCGATCGCGCGGGCTTCACCTCGCACCGCTGGGAAGCGGGCGGCATGGTCGGCGACTTCGATGGCGCGAACCTCGTCTCGGGCTATCTCGCGTTCTCGCTCAACGATCACCTGAAGATCGATCTCTCCCCGTCGCAGTTCCTGGGTGTCACCAGCAACGCGGCGCCCGCCGACCGCAGCGGCTATACGCTCGACATCGGGCTCAATCACGTATTCGTGCCGGAGTGGCGCTTCTCGCCGTTCGTTACACTCGGCGGCGGCCTCTTCAACGTGAACCGCGATCCGCAGAATCCGCAGGCGGTCGACCTGCACGACCAGTCGGCCTATTACGGCGCGGGATTTCGCTTCTATCTGACACGGCGCTTCTTCGTCCGCGGCGAATACAAGAACCGCGTGGTGTTCACGAGCCGCAATGACAACGAGGAACTCGAGGAATGGAAAGTCGGACTCGCCTTTTTCTTCTGACGCTCGCCGCGGCGACCACCGTGCTGCCGGGCTGCGCATCCTTTCGCTGGCCGTGGCAGGACGCACCACCGCCTGCTGTGGAGCCGGCATCGACGGACAGCGACAATGCGCCGCCGCCGCGCGTGATCGAACCCGAGGTCGAGCGCCGCAAGATCAAGGTCGCGAAAATCGACCAGGAAAACATCGAAGTCGGCGGCTTCTACGGCGTGATGAGCGTCGACGATTTCGGCTCGAACCCCGTTTACGGGGCCACTTTGACCTATCACGTGACCGAGGATTTCTTCTTCCGCGCGGAAGCCGGGCAGACCAAGCTCGGGCTCACGAGCTTCGAGATCCTGAACCCCGGCTCCGACCCGCTGAACCTCGGGACTGATAGACGCCTCACATATTACGGACTCTCGGTCGGCTATAACTTCCTGCCGGGCGAGGTGTTTCTCGGTCGCAACCTCGCCATGAACAGCGCCTTTTACGTGTTGGGCGGTGTGGGCAGCACGAAGTTCGCGGATGATGAGCGTTTCACGCTGAACTTCGGCGGCGGCTACCGGATCCTCCCGACCGACTGGCTCGCGGTGAGCATCGAAGTGCAGGACCGCGTGTACGAGTCGGACATCTTCGGGAAGAACGAGCTGGTCAACAATCTCGAGGCGTACCTGGGTGTGACCGTATTCTTCTGAGGAACACACGATGCGCTCGCTCCTGATTGCACTCCTCTTTGCGATGCCGGTTGCGGCCTCCAATTCCACGGGGCCCGCGCCGGGCTTCCAGCTGCCCGCGCGCGGCGGCAAGCAGATCACGCTTGACCAGTTCAGGGGCCAGGTCGTGATGATCAACTTCTGGGCGACCTGGTGCGGCCCGTGCCGCAAGGAAATGCCGTTGCTCGAGAGTATCTACCGGAAGTACAAGCCGATGGGCTTCACGATGATCGGCGTCAACGTGGAGCCGGATTCGAAGGCCGCCGAGGACTGGCTGGCGAAACAGCAGCCGGTCAGCTTCCCGGTCGCGTTCGACACCGACAGCCGGGTGAGCAAGCTCTACAAGGTGAACGGCATGCCGAACAGCGTGATCATCGATCGCAAGGGCAATGTGCGCCTCCTGCATCGTGGCTACAAGCCCGGCGACGAGAACACCTATCTCGACCAGATCCGCATGCTCGTGAGGGAATGATGATGGCGCTCCCGCGCTCGCTTGCCCGACGACTCGCTGCCGCCCTCGCCGTCAGCCTGGCGCTGTCCGTTGCGCTGTCGGCCTGCGCGCCGATCGAGCCCTGGGTAAAACCCTACGAGCGCGAGAACCTCGCCGATCCGGTCATGGCCTTCGACCGCTATCCCGTCTCGAGCATCTATCTCGATCACGTCTACGAGGCGCGCGAGGGCGCGCGCGGCGCGACGGGAAATGCGGGTGGCGGATGCGGGTGCAATTGATGAAGAAACTGAGGGCGACGGGCAACGGGCCGCGGGCTGCGGGCACGAGAAGAGGCGCGTGGGGCGCGCCGTTCTGGCTCTCAGCCCTGAGCGCTATGCTCGCGGCCCTGAGCTCCGTGCTCCTGGCGCCGGCCGCTTCGGCCGGCGTCCTGCCCGAAGACCGCGCCGACCTCCTCTATCACCGCTACGATGGCGGTGGGGTCGTCATCGACGGCCCCTCGCTGCTGGTGCGCAAGAAGTTCGCCGACAAGGTCTCGGTCGCCGCGAACTACTACGTCGACATGGTGTCGAGCGCCTCGATCGACGTCGTCTCGACCGCGAGCCCGTACAAGGAAGAGCGCACGCAGTACAGCCTTGCGGCCGATTATCTTCGCGGCAAGTCCACATACAGCGCCGGCTACATCAACAGTTCCGAGAGCGACTACGACGCAAAGACCTGGTACGCGGGCGTGAGCCAGGACATGTTCGGCGACCTGACGACGATCTCCTTCAGTTTCAAGCGCGGCAGCAACGACATCTTCCGCAATATCGGCGGCGGCAAGGATCCGACCTTCAAGCGTGCCTCGGACACGCGCAGCTATGCGGTCGGCGTCACCCAGGTGCTGACCCGCAGCCTGATCGGCGTCGCGAACTTCGAGGTCGTCAGCGACGAGGGCTATCTCAACAGCCCCTATCGCTCGGTGCGCTACTTTGACCCGGGTTCGCCGAACGGCTACTCCTACCAGGGCGAAGCGTATCCGAACACCCGCACCAGCAATGCCGCCTCCCTGAAACTGAGCTATTACCTGCCCTGGCGCGCGGCGGTGAGCGGCTGGTATCGCTTCTACACCGATTCGTGGGGCGTCAATGCCCAGACCGGCGAAATCACCTATGTCCAGCCGATGTGGGACCGCTGGACTTTCACGGGTTCAGTCCGCTACTACACCCAGGACGCCGCCGACTTCTATGCAGATCTCTTCCCGCGGCGCGACTACGCCAACTTCCTCGCGCGCGACAAGGAACTGTCGACGTTCACCGCCCTCACTTTCGGGCTGGGTGCGAGCTACGATTTCCGGATCGCCCGCCTGCCCTGGGTCGACAAGGCCCAGGCGAACGTGCGCTACAACTTCATGACGATCAGCTACGACGACTTCCGAAACGTCACAGCCCCCACCGCCGTGCCGGGCACCGAACCGCTGTACAAGCTCGACGCCAGCATTTACCAGGTCTTTGTCTCGATCTGGTTCTGAACGCCGCGGCTCCGCCGCGGTCAAAAGCCTTCAGGGCCCATTCATCCGGACTGGGTTAAGCTTGCGGCCGCCGCTTGAGCGGCCCACGAGGAGGTTTGACCGATGGGAGCAATCCACACCAGAGCGTGGTCCGCCATGCTGGCTGCTGCGGCGTGCATCGTCGCACCCGCACTGCACGCGCAGGGTCGCGAAGAGGCGAAGCTGATCACGGCGACATCCGTGATGACAGAGTTGCGCGAAAGCCGCGACCAGCAGATCCCGCAGTGGCTGCTCGACCGGGCCTACGGCATCGTGGTGGTTCCGGATGTCGTGAAAGTCGGTTTCTGGCTCGCCGGTCGCCACGGCAAGGGCGTGATGGTGGTGCGCAACGATGCGGGCCGCTTCTCGAATCCCGTGTTCGTGAACCTGAGCGGCGGCAGCTTCGGCCCCCAGATCGGCGCGCAGTCGACGGACGTCGTGCTCGTGTTCACGACGCGCAAGGGCGTCGAGGGCATCACCGACGGCAAGGTCACGCTGGGTGCCGACGCGTCGGTCGCGGCAGGCCCGGTGGGGCGCCAGGCAACGGCGGCTACTGATGCATCCTTCAAGGCAGAGGTCTACTCGTACTCTCGCAGCAAGGGCCTGTTCGCCGGTGTGGCGCTCGACGGCAGCGCGATCACCATCGACGACAAATCGAACGCGGCGTTTTACGGCAAGAAGGCGAGTGCAGGCGAGATCCTGAAGGGCAGCGTCAGCACGAACTCGAATGGCGCACAGCGCTTCCTCGCGGCAGTCTCGGCGAGCACGTCGCCCGTTGCCGCGACCGCCACCCCTACCGCGGAGGCACCTGCGAATCCGCCCGCCCAGGCCGAAACGGCGTCGGGTGTGAAAACCTATCCGCTCGAGGAGGCGCCCGCCAAGTAGCGGGTGGGAGGCGGCGCGGCCTCAACGAGGCCCAACAGCCCCGGCAGGTCGTCAGGCGGCCAGGGGCCAGGCTGCGGATCGATCGTCGTCTCGTAATACAGGTTCGTCGGGCCGGGTGAATAGTCACGGCATGACGCGCCGGCGTAGCGCACGAACACACGGCTCACGTCGCCGGCGCCCGCTTCGGGTTCGATCGAGATGCGCCCGCTGTTCCAGGGCTTGCGCTGTTCCCGCGCAGCGCTGCGTGCCGTCACGGCGAGATCGAGCACGACCCCGTCGGGGTGCGCAAACAGTCGCTTCGCGTCGTCCTTCCAGCCTACGCGAGGCGCGGTCCACGTGACCTTCGCGATGCGCGAGTCCCAGTCCGCGAGCGCCGTCTCCTCGAGCGCATCAGGCAGGATGCAGCCTGTCACGCTGGCCTCGAGCAGCATTCCGCGGGTCCTTGGCCCCGGAAGGCTGTACCAGAGCGTACCGAGCGCGAGCACCGCACAACTCGCGAGCAACGCCTTGCGCTCGACCGCCGGCGACCATGGCAGAACCCGCGCCAGAACCCCGAGCACAAGTCCCGCCAATGCACCTGCAGGGCCCGTGATGAAAATGCCGAGCAGCGGACCTTGATTGGCATCGGGGTCGAACACGATCGGCCCGACGTATCCACACAGCAGTCCCGTGATGCCGAGCGCGACAACCCAACGGAACATGGCTTTCATTTGTGGCAGGACTCAAGCCGCGGCCAGGATCAGCCCGCTGGTCGGCACGCCCGTGCCGGCCGTCACGAGCACGTGCTCGACGCCCTTCACCTGGTTCACCGAACTGCCGCGCACCTGGCGCACGCCCTCGGCGATGCCGTTGACGCCGTGAATGTAGGCCTCGCCGAGTTGCCCGCCGTGGGTATTCACGGGCAGACGGCCACCCCTGTCGAGGTTACCGTCCTTGATGAAATCCTTCGCCTCGCCGCGCTTGCAGAAATCGAAGGCCTCGAGCTGTGGCAGCACGAAGGGCGAGAAGTGGTCGTAGAGCACGGCCGTCTGGATGTCATTCGGCCCGAGACCCGACATGGCATAGAGCTGCTTCGCCACGAGGCGCATCTCGGAAAGCGCGGAGATGTCCTTGCGGTAGAAGCTCGTCATGTTCATCTGATCGTCGCAGGCACCCTGGGCGGCACCGCGGATCAGCACCGGCTTCTGCTGCAGATGCCGCGCGCGGTCCGCCCGGGTCACGACAATCGCCACAGCCCCGTCGCTCTCCTGACAGCAATCGAGGAGTCGCAAGGGCTCCACGATCCAGCGCGAGGCCTGGTGATCCGCGAGCGTGATCGGCTTCTGGTGGAACCAGGCCTTTGGATTGTTGGCAGCCATGCGCCGACCGGCGACCGCGACGCGACCGAAGTCTTCGGTGGTGGCACCAAAGTCATGCATGTAACGCCTCGCGGCCATGGCCACCCAGGATGCCGGGGTAGCGAGCCCAAAGGGCACTGTCCAGCCGAAGGTCGCCAGCGCCGCCGAAGGCAGCGGCGGCGGCACGTAGGACGCGCCGAAGCGATACTGTGAACGCTCGTTCATGGCCCGATAGCAGACAACTACGTCTGCCACCCCGCTGTGCACGGCCATCGCCGCCTGGTGCACCGGGGCACAGGCGCCGCCTCCACCGTAGTCGATGCGACTGAAGAACCTGAGCTCCTTGCCTCCAAGGTTGCGGAAGACCTCGATCTCGGGGTTGTTGTCCATGGTGAATGTGGACAGTCCGTCCACATCGCCCGTCGCAAGGCCCGCATCGTCGAGGGCCGCCTTGATCGCTTCCACGGCAAGCTGCAGCTCGCTTCTGCCGGAGTCCTTCGAGAACTCCGTGGCGCCGATACCGACGATGGCGGCCTGATCTTTCAATGGATGAGTCATGCGTACCTGCTTTCCGGTTCGATCAGGGCAGTGCCAGGCGCACGGTCGCCGTAACGTGCTCGCCGAGGCGGTTCCTGCCGCTCACCGCGACTTCCACGATCTTCTCCTTGCCGATCACTTCCCGCGTCGTGACCGTGCCGGACAGCCGCAGCGCATCACCGGGGAAATTCGGCGCACCGAGACGCATCTTCAGGCTCCTGATGCGCGCGCCCGGGCCCGCCCAGTCGTGCACGAAACGTTGCACGAGACCGTTGCTCGTGAGGATGTTCATGAAAA
Source organism: Steroidobacteraceae bacterium (assembly GCA_035433705.1). GTDB lineage: Bacteria > Pseudomonadota > Gammaproteobacteria > Steroidobacterales > Steroidobacteraceae > CADEFQ01. The sequence goes on along the minus strand of DAORVK010000027.1, from coordinate 5,461 downwards.
TATCCGGTGTGCCCGCCGCCTGTGCATGCGCCTTGTCGTGATGCACGAGCGAGTAGTCACTGGTGGCGATTGCGCCGGCGACGATGAGCGAGGCGGTGATGGGGACATTCAGCCCGGGCAGTTGCTCGCCGATCCGTACGCTGTCGAATTTGCTCTGGGTAGACATGGGCTTCCCGAATGCTGTCAGGTCAGGGGTCGCACGGCGCCGGCCGCAAGCTGCTCACCGATCTTCGCAAGCATGGGAGTGGCACCGCCGAGCGTGAGCCCGATTTGCCTCGCCTGCAGGAAATAGGCATGAATCGGGTAATCGAGGTCGGCTCCCAGTCCACCGTGCAGGTGCTGCGCCGTATGTGTAACGCGGTGGCCGCCGACGGCGGCCCACCACTTGGCCGCAGCGACCTCGGCCGTCGCAGGTAGGTCGTTCTCGAGCGCCCACACGGCGCGCAGGTATGCCGAGCGCAGAGCCTCGACATCGATGTAGCCATCGGCGAGTCGGTGCTGCACGGCCTGAAAGCTGCCTGTCGGCCGGCCGAACTGCATGCGTTCCGCCGTATAGGCCGCAGTGCGGCGCAGGGCCTCAGTCGTGAGCCCGAGCTGCAAGGCTGCAAGCGCCGCCTGACCACGCTCGACCATCCAGCGCACGATGTCGGCGCCCGCCGCAGGCTCGCCCAGCACGTCCGCAGCCGATACCTGCACGTTGGTGAGGGTCACCTGCGCCTGAGGCTCGCCGCTGGTTGTGGCCTGCGCCTCGATGCGCACGCCTTTGGCCTTCGAGTCCACAATGAAGACGCCGATGCCCTGCTTGCCCGTGCGGGCAGAGACCAGGATGGCTTGCGACTGGGCGCCATGGGGCACACATGCCTTGACGCCCTTGAGGCGCCAGCCCTCACCCTGAGCCGTGGCCTTGACTGCAGGCCGCAGCGGATCGCCGCCGCCGGTTTCCTCGAGCGCCGCCGTCAGCAGCAGTTCGCCCGAGACCACGCGCGGCAGCAACGCCGCGCGCTGCGCTGCGCTGCCGAATTTCTGCACGGGCAGGGCGCCCAGGACGAGAGTGGCGAGCAGCGGCACCGGCGCGAGGCTGCGGCCCTGCTCTTCGAGCAGCAGGCAAAGTTCGGTGAGCCCGAGGCCCGAGCCACCCTGCTCTTCTGCAATCGCAATGCCGAGAAGGCCCGCCTCCGCGAGCGTCGCCCACAGCTGCCGGTCATGGGGTTCGCCCGAGCGGGAGAAGTCCCGGCGGAACTCATCCGTGACCCGATCGCTGAAAATCTGCGCGGCGAGCTGGCGCAGTTCCTGCTGTTCCCCGCTGTAACTGAACTCCATGATCCCCTCCTCAACCTGCCTGTCGCTCGCGGAAGGCCGGAATCACGAAATCCTTCTCGACCTCGACGAACTGCACTTCGACCGGCATGTCGATGCGCACACTTTCGGGCGCGACATCCTGCAGGTTCGCCACGATGCGCACGCCTTCCTCGAGGTCGACGAGGGCCACGGGCAGCGGGTACCGGAAACCCGGGATTTGCGGCTGGTGCACCACCACGAAACTGTGGACCTTGCCGTGCCCGGAGCACTGCAGCGTGGTCCACTCGAGTGAGTTGCAGTTCGGGCACATCGGACCTGGCGGATGGTGCAGGCGAGCGCAGCTGCTGCATTTGCGCACGAGGAGCTTGTGTTCTTTCAGGCCTTCCCAGAAGAAAGCGCCATCACGCGTGATGGCCGGCCGCGGGTGCGGCGGTGGCGGCACCCCGTCGGCACGCGCCGTGGACTCGTGGGGCCTCGCAGGCGGGCGGAACTTCAGCACGCGAAAGAGCGTGCGCCCGACCACCTCACCCTTCTGGTCGCTGAACTCGTAACGGTAGGTGACGAAATGCCCGACGCCCAGCCCGGTCTTCTTCTCGTCCGAAATGGCGTCGAGCGTGATTCGCTGGGTCAAGACGTCACCGCAGCGCAGATCGCGCAGATACTCCTCCTCGATGTTGGTCGCGACCACCGAAGTGAATCCCGCCGCATCGAGCAGATCGAGCCCGAGGAGCGTGCCCCCTTCGCGGCCGGGATCGAGACGGAAGTGACCCATGGTCCACACGAACAGCATGGCCGGCGGGGCCGCGGTACCGTCCAGAAAATCCGGGCTGCGCTCGCCCATCGCCTCGCACCAGCGGCGGATCATCGGCAAGTTGACCGGATCGGCAGCAGTCTGCGGTGCCAGCGCCTCGCGGCCCACCATCGCCCGCACTTTTTCGAGCCAGTTGATCGTTGCAGCACCTGACATGGTCACCCCTTCAGCGTCCGCGCGGCTGCCCAAGACCCATGGTCGCCACCATGTCGCGCAGCACTTCGACGGCTCCACCACCAAATGTATTGATCTGGCACATCCGCCATTCCCTCTCGAGGCGTCCCTGCAACCGCGCGCCAGGCGAGCCCTGCTTCACGAGACCTGCGCAGCCGACGACATCGAGCAGCAACTGCAGCACCTTGATGTAGCTCTCGGTGCCGAAAACCTTGCAGGCGCTCGCCAGCTCGGGACGCACCGACTCCCGGGAAATCTCCCACGCCACGCGATTGCCGAGCACCGCGTTCGCCTGCAGCACGACATAGGCTTCGGCGAGCGCGAGCTGCGCCCAAGGGCGGTCGATCACACGTCCGCCTTCCGCCGCTGGCGTCGTGCGCGCCCATTCCACGGTCTGATCGAAGCAGCCCATGGCGCCGTAGGCGAGTGCCGCGAGCCCCACGCGCTCGTGATTGAGTTGCTCGGTGATCAACCGCCAACCGCCGTTCAACTCGCCGAAGATCATGGCGGCCGGCACTCGCACGTTCTCGTAGAAGGTGACGTTGGTCCGCACACCCCCGACCGTGTGAATCGGCGTCACCGAGAAGCCCGGCAGACGCGTGTCCATCACGAAAAGGGTGATCCCCTTGTGCGGGGGCGCGTTCGGGTCGGTGCGCGCCGCTAGCCACACGTAGTCGGCGCTTTGCGCGCCGCTGGTGAAGATCTTCTGTCCGTTGATGATGAAATGGTCGCCATCGCGCTCGGCGCGGGTCTTGAGCGAGGCCAGATCGCTGCCAGCCGTCGGCTCGGTGTAGCCGACGGCGAACGTGATCTCGCCCCGGGCGATGCGCGGCAGGAACTCGCGCTTCTGCTCCGTGGTGCCCCGGCGGATGAGTGCCGGCCCGATCGTGTTCACCGTGACGAACGGAAAGGGTGTCTCGGCGAGCCAGAGCTCCTCGAGCAGGATCTTTTGCGCGAGCGGATCGAGCGCGCGGCCCCCATATTCCACCGGCCAGCCCGGGGTGAGCCAGCCCGCCTCGCCCATGCGGCGGATGACGGTGCGGTACAGCTCGCCGCCTTCGCGGTTGTGACTCAACTGCTCGCGCTCCTCTGGCGACATGAGGCCGGCGAGATAGGCGCGGAACTCGCTGCGCAACGCGGCCTGTGCGGCGGTGTATTCGACTTGCATCGGCCGTTCAGTCTCCAGCGAAGGGCATGATGGCGAGCGCCAGCAGATTCTCCCGGGTTACGGGGACATAGGTGCCCGCCTTCGCATCGCGCACGTACAGCGGATCCGCGGTGCGCTGCGGATCATAGCCTTCGCGTTGCAGATCGATCTTGCGCAACTTGAAAGTGGCGGTGAGATCCGCGGCGCGCGAGATCCGCACGAACATCGGCACCGCGTAGGTTGCGAGCCGCTCCACGGCGAACTCGTGGAAGGCTTTCGGGTCGAAGCGCGAGGCGTCCGGCCAGGTGAGCGAGACCATGCCCGCGCGGCCTTCCTCGCCTGCGACGCGCACGCCATAGACATTCACGCTTGCCGGTCCGGGAAACTGCGCGATCACTTCCGCGACTTCTTCGGTCGAGACATTGTGCCCTCGCCAGCGGAAGGTATCGCCGATGCGATCGACGAAGTAGAAATAGTCCTCCTCGTCGAAACGCACGAGATCGCCCGAGCGCACCCAGCGATCACCCGGCTTGAACACATCGCGCAAGAGCTTCGCCTCGGTTGCTTCTGCCGAAGTGTAACCCTCGAACATGCCGGCAGCACCGGGACCGTCGAGCACTTCGGCGACGAGCTCGCCCACCTCGCCCGCCTTCGCGAGCACAGGGGACCCGCAGGCGCTGCGAACGTAGTCGCCACTCTCGAGGTCGTAACGCAACACCCGGACATTGGAGGCCGCGGGATAGGGCAGTCGCCCGACCGCCCCGATCCTGTTGTCCACATTGGAAATGCCGTAGTTCGCCTCGGTCGCCCCGAGACCCTCGACGATCATCTCCACGCCGAAGCGCTCGAGAAACTGTTTCCAGACGTCGGGCCTCAGCCCCGCGCCGGCGAGCTTGCGCAAGGTGTGGTCGCGATCGTCGGGACGCGGCGGCTGGTTCGCGACGTAACGGCAGATCTCGCCGATGTAATACATCGCCGTGACCTTGTGCCGGCGGATGTCGTTCCAGAACTCGCTCACGCTCAGCTTGCGACGCAGCACGATCGGCACGCCGAAGCGCAGCGCGGCCGAGACCACCACCATGCCGCCGGCGCCGTGGAAGAGCGGCAGCACGTTGTACAGCACATCGTCGGGCCCGAGCTGCCAGATCCCGCCGATCACTTCGCCGGCATTGACGAAGCGCAGGTGACTCATCACCGCCGCCTTGGGCAGGCCGGTGGTCCCGGAGGTGAAGATGTAATAGAGCGTGTCGCTGAAACGCAGACCCGCCCGCATGCCCGGCGCCGGGTTCGCGGACGTGGCCTCCTGCATCGCTGCCGCGAGGTCGCGCGCCGGAACAAGGCCGCTCGGGTTGCCGCCGTTCACGTCCGGATGGAAGGATTCGAAGATGACTTGCGGCCGGTCGCCCTCCGCAAGTGTGGCGACCTGCTCGGCGCACTCGGAGCCGAAGATCAGGGCCCGCGCCCGCGTCTGCCCGAGCGCGTGCTTCAGCACCCGATCGCGTGCCGAAGTATTGAGCAGCGCTGTGATGATGCCGACCTTGGCAAGTCCGAGCCAGACCATGGGAAATTCCGGCCGGTTCTCCATCATGAGCGCAACGACATCGCCGCGCCCGAGACCGGCGGCGAGCGCCGCGTGACCAACGCGATTGGCGAGCTCGTTCATCTCGCCGAAGGTGACCGTACGGCCCTCGAAGATGATGAAGGGCCGGTTGCCGGCGTCCCGCGCGCGTTCCTCCAGGCGGTCGGCGACGGTGTACTCCTGGTCGCGACGGTAATCTGCGACCAGCGAGAACCCGCGCATCATGCGCTGCAGGGTAACTTCACGGGGAACGACGGCGCTATCCGGCATGTTGCGACTCCACGGGTTTGCCGATGGCATGGGTTGAGCATGCAGAAGTCCGCAGGGCCCGACAAGCCTCGTCTGGCTGCGCGAGTGGGCGATCGATCCATTCGGCGACCGGAGAAGAACCGGTCGATGCTCCCGGCCGGCGCCGATCAAGGCCTCGGCTCGACCGGGTAGCCATTCAGGA
>DAORVK010000026.1:0-39454 GCA_035433705.1 Steroidobacteraceae bacterium | reverse complement strand
TGGCGCGCCCGGAGAGATTCGAACTCCCGACCCTCAGGTTCGAAGCCTGATGCTCTATCCAGCTGAGCTACGGGCGCATTGCGAACAGCAGAACAGGAATTCTACACGCTTGTGATCCGTCACCGCGCCGTCGCGCCAGAACCGGCAGATTCGAAGTCTGGCGCGCGACCTTTGCGGCCCGCAGGTTTATACTCCGCCGCAACATCGGCCATGGAGGCCGACCAGGGGGACTACCATGATGAAGGGAATCATCGCGGCGACGGCGTCAGTCGCGTCGCTTGTCTGTGCCTCGTTGTCCGGCGACGCGCTCGCGCAGGACAAGCCGCCCGAGTCGTACATCTACGCCACTTATTTCAAGTGTGATGTCACGCTGCAGGATCGTGCCGACGAGATCGTCATGCAGCTCGACAAGCCGCTGTGGGACGCGGCGATCGCCGCCGGATCGGTCGCAGGCTGGGGCTGGCTCGCGCACCAGACGGGAGGCCAGTGGCGCCGCGTGCAGTATTTCCGCGCAGGCTCCATCGACGCGCTGCTCACCGCGCAGAAGAAGGTCGGTGACCAGGCGGATGCGAAGAACAGGAAGCTGGCAACCGAGTTCGGCAGGATCTGCAATTCGCACGATGACTATATCTGGCGGGCCGTCGCCGGCAAAGGCAACGAGCGTGCGCGCGGCGGCGCCAGTTTCTCGGTGTACTACGTCTGCGACCAGGCGCGCGAGGGGGAGGCGGACGCGCTCGTCAAGAGCGCATTCGCACCCATGTACGATCAGATGGTTGCGGACGGCGCATTGAAATCCTGGGGCTGGAACGAGCACGTCGTCGGTGCGCAATACCGCCGGCTCGCAACGATCACCGCCACCGACGTCGCTTCATTGATGAAGGCACGCTCGGCGATCGTTGCCGCGATGGAGAAGAATCCGCTCGCACGCACGCTCGACACCATCTGCGACTCGCACGCCGACTACATCTGGGAGATCAGGAGCGAAGTACCCTGACCACACCTGCTACGCGGGTGGCAGGAAGCGGAAGCGACACACCTGACCGCCCTTGGCCATGCACTCGTGCAGCTCGACCTTGCTGCCCGTGTAGCTCGTGAGCAGCGCAAGATCGAGTTCATGAAAGACGCAATTGTCGGCTTCGATCGTCGGGGCGCCGCCGACATCCCTCGCCTTGCGCGCGTCGTAGCCGAGCTGATCCATCAGCTGCATGCGGGGCAATATGACGCCGAGGCCCGCACCTGGGGGGCGAGCAGCGAACAGCGGACGGCCCTGCAGGCGCGCCCCACGCGTTTCGGCTGTTCTCTTTTCGCTGCCCGCTGTTCGCTGTAAGCTCTGGCCTCCCAGCTCCCAACCGAGGTTGCGATCCATGAAGGTGTCGATACTTGCCGCGACTTTGGCATTTGCCGTCGCCGTCGGCCCCGCTTACGCCGCCTGCACCTACCCCAAGTCCCCTGACAAGCTGCCGGACGGCACCGTCGCCTCCAAGGACGAGATGATTGCCGGCAAGAAGCTGGTGGAGCAGTACAACAGCGACATGAATGCGTACCTTTCGTGCATCAAGCTCGAGTACGACACTCAGGTGGCCAACGATGCCACCGCGCTCACGCCCGAACAGAAAGCCGATCTCGACAAGCGACAGGCGCAGAAGCACAACGCCGCGATCGACGAGCTCGAAGCCCTCGCCGGGCGCTTCAACGAGCAGATCCGGGCCTTCAACAAGGCGCACCCGAAATAGGCGGCCGGCGGCCCGACGCAGGGCCGCTTCGTGCGCTTTGCCGGGGATGACTGTACCTGCGTGCGCTTCGGCGCGACAATGCGCAGATGCCGACAAATGATCAAGTAGTGCCGATTGCCAGCGCACGCGGGCCGCGCGATACACACGGGCGCCCGCTGCACGACCTGCGCATCTCGGTGATGGACCGGTGCAACTTCCGTTGCCCCTATTGCATGCCGCGTCAGACCTTCCACGACAGCTACCGGTTCATGAAGAGTGCCGAGCGGCTCTCGTACGAGGAGATCGTGCGCCTCGCGCGCCTGTTCGTGTCGCTCGGCGTGCAGAAAATTCGCGTCACGGGCGGCGAGCCGCTGTTGCGCGCGAATCTCGCCGATCTCGTCGGCGATCTCACTGCGCTGCCGGGCGAGCCCGACATTGCGCTGACTACCAACGGAGTGCTGCTCGCAAAGCATGCGAGCGAACTCAAGGCTGCCGGCCTCGCACGCGTGACCGTGAGCCTCGACAGCCTCGATCCCGAGATCTTCCGCCACTTGTGCGGTGGATTCGACGAGCTTGCAACGGTACTCGACGGCATCGAGTACGCGCGGCGCGCCGGGCTTACGCCACTCAAGATCAATACCGTGATCCAGCGGGGAGTGAACGACGCGGGAGCACTCGACCTCGCCGCGCGCTTTCGCGGCACCGGCGTCGTCGTGCGCTTCATCGAATACATGGATGTCGGCAACCGCAATCACTGGCAGCCTGGTCTCGTGGTGCCCTCCGCAGAACTCCATGCGCGCATTCACGCCCGCTGGCCGCTCGCACCGCTGGATCGCAACTATGTCGGAGAAGTCGCGCAGCGCTACGCCTACGCCGACGGCCAGGGTGAGATCGGTTTCATCTCGTCGATCTCGCAGCCCTTCTGCGGCGATTGCTCGCGGGCGCGCCTGTCGTCGGACGGCGTGCTCTACACCTGTCTCTTCGCAACCCATGGGCTCGACCTGCGCGCCCCGCTGCGTGCCGGCGCCGACGACGAGGAATTGCTCGCGACGATCCGCAACCGCTGGACTGCACGCACCGATCGTTACAGCGAGCTGCGTGCCACGCTGCGCGCAAGCGCTGCGCAGGAGCCGAAGATCGAAATGAATTATATAGGCGGTTAGCGATGCCCACTCGCCGCAGGCGCGCGCCAACCCTCACGCATGTCGACGCCGCCCGTCGCCCCACCATGGTCGACGTCGGGCCGAAGGCCATAACGCTGCGCGAGGCGTGCGCAGAAGCCGTCGTTACGCTGCCGCGGGTCGTGTCGCTCGCGCTGCGTCGCAACGGGCAGCGGACGAAGAAGGGCCCGGTGTTCGACACGGCGATCGTCGCGGGCGTCATGGCGGCCAAGCGCACGCACGAGCTGATTCCGTTCTGCCACCCGCTCGCGATCGAGCGCTGCAAGATCACGATTGACGAAGCACGCGCCGGGCGCATCCTGATCCGCTGCGAGGTGGCGGTTCACGGCCGCACGGGCGTCGAGATGGAGGCTCTCACGGGTGCCACTGTCGCGGCGCTCACGATATACGACATGACGAAGGCGCTGTCGCACGACATCGAGATCAGCGCGGTAGGCCTGCTTTCGAAGTCCGGCGGCAAGCGCGACTTCCGGCGGACGAAGCGATGAGCGTGGCGCCACTGCTGGGACTCGTGCTCGCGGGCGGCCGCAGCACGCGCATGAAGCGCGACAAGGCAGCCCTCACCTATCGCGGAGCCACGCAGCTCGAACGCGCCTGGGACCTGCTCGAGCCTTTGACTGCCGGGCGATTCGTGTCGGTGCGTGCGGATCAGTCGGACGACGCATTGCGTGCGCGTTACCCGCAGGTTCGCGATGCACTGCCGGACGCGGGTCCGGCAGCCGGCATCCTCGCCGCGCTCGACTCCCACCCCGAGGCAGCCTGGCTTGTGCTCGCCTGCGACCTGCCCTTTCTCGGCCGTGACACCCTCGCACATCTGGTCGCAAGGCGCGACCCTGCGCGGGTCGCGACCGTGTTTCGCAGCGCCCACGACGGCCTGCCCGAGCCGCTCTGTGCGATCTGGGAGCCGGCGAGCCGTGCGCCGTTCGCCGCGGCAGTAGCCGCCGGCCGCCCCTGTCCGCGCAAGTTCCTGATCGGCGCCAATCCCGCGATGCTCGAGCCGCTCGATCCTGCGGCCCTCGACAACGTGAACGCGACGCAGGAGTATTGGTCAACCATGGACAAACTCGCACCCGGCACCGGACCGCTGCACATCCACGTGCAGTATTTCGCACTCTTGCGTGAGCAGGCGGGGCGCGGCGACGAAGCCCTCGAGACGCGCGCCCGCACGCCGCGCGATCTGTACGACGAACTGCGCGCGCGCCACCCGTTCACGCTGCCACCCGAGCTGCTGCGCGTCGCCATCAACACGGAATTCGGCGACTGGGCGCAACCGCTCGCGGATGGCGATGCCGTCGTATTCATTCCGCCGGTTGCCGGCGGCTGACGAGTGCAACTTGTCCCGCTTCCGCTTCACAACTGAACCGATCGATACCGCCGCCGCGTCCGCAGGGCTGGCCGATCCGGCGTTTGGCGGCTTTGTCGCATTCGAGGGCTGGGTGCGGAATTTCAACGAAGGCCGCGAGGTCAAACACCTCGAGTATGAAGCGTTCGAACCGCTCGCCCTGCGCGAGGGTGAGCGCATTCTCGCCGCAGCCTGCGAACGGTTCAGCGTGACACGGGTCACCTGCGTGCACCGCCTCGGCGACCTGCGCATCGGTGAACTTGCAGTGTGGGTGGGCGTCAGCGCCCCGCACCGTGACGAGGCGTTCCAGGCCTGCCGCTTCATCATCGACGAAGTGAAGCACCGGGTCCCGATCTGGAAAAAGGAACACTACATCGACGGCGACTCGGGCTGGGTAAATTGCGAGCGCTGCGCCGCCGCGCCACACGATCACGCGCACGATCACGCGCACGACCACGCGCACGACCACGCTCATCGCCCTCTGCCCATGGCCCATGGCCCCGGCGCCCGCAGCGCACCGGTGCCGGCGCCGGACTACTCCCGCCAGATGACGCTGCGCGAAGTGGGGGCCGCGGGCCAGGCGAAGCTGCGTGCGGCATCGGTGCTGGTGGTCGGTGCCGGCGGACTCGGCGTACCGGTGTTGCAATTCCTCGCGGCAGCCGGCATCGGCCGGCTCGGCATCGTCGATCACGACCGCCTCGAGCCGTCGAATCTGCACCGCCAGACACTGTACGCACTGGCCGACTGCGGCGCGCCCAAGGCCGAACTCGCCGCTGCGCGCCTCGTCGCGCTCAATCCGGACGTGCGCGTCGAGACCCATGTGACGCGACTCGATGCTGCGAATGTCGCGAGCCTGCTTGCGCCCCATGACATCGTCGTCGACTGCACCGACAACTTCGCCACCAAATTCCTGCTCAACGACGCTGCACTCGCGCTCGGGCGCATCGCGGTGTTCGCCAGCGTGTACCAGTACGAGGGGCAGCTGCAGGTCGTCGCGCCGCGCCGCGACACCGCCTGCCTGCGCTGTGTATGGCCTGCCGCCACGCGCGACGGCCTTGTCGGCAACTGTGCCGAAGCCGGCGTTCTCGGACCGGTGCCCGGCACCCTCGGGTCGCTGCAGGCGCTCGAAGTGCTGAAGATCCTGCTTGATCTGCCAGGCCGGCTCGAGGACGAGGTGATGATGATTGACCTGCTGTCGTTGTCGACAAGGCGCCTGAAGGCGCGACCGTCGCCCGATCACGCAACGCACGGCCGAGCCGTCGCAGAGGCGAGTGTCGACATCGACGTCTCCTACGACTCGATCACCTCGGCCGAGGACGCAGGCTACTCCATCGTGGATATCCGTGAACCGGTGGAAAGCGCCGCGTCGCCGCTTGCGGCCCGCCGTGCGCGGCAGGTGCCGTTGGGGGAGTTGCTGACCACGCAGCTCGACCCGGGAGAAAGGTTCCTCCTCGTTTGTGCGCGTGGTGTACGCAGCCATGCGGCGGCGGAGGCGCTGCGCGCCCGCGGAATCTGCCAGGTGTTCTCGCTGCGCGGGGGTACCGCCGCGCTCGACCGGGTTGCCGCCACTCAGGCGCGCGTCTGACCCGCGCCGCGTACCACGTACTTGTAGCTCGTCAGCTGCTCCACGCCAACCGGACCCCGGGCATGGAACCGGTCGGTCGAGATGCCGATTTCGGCGCCCATCCCGAATTCACCACCGTCCGCGAACTGTGTCGATGCGTTGTGAAGCACGATCGCGCTGTCCACCTGCGCGAGGAATCGCTCGGCAGTGCGCACATTTGCGGTAACGATGGCCTCGGTATGCGCTGAGCCATATTGCGCGATGTGCGCGATCGCGCCATCGACACCATCGACCATGCGCACGGCAATCACCGCATCGAGATACTCGGTGTACCAGTCCTCCTCCACCGCCGGGCGGACACGCGCATCAATCGCCTGCGTCGCAGCATCACCGCGCACCTCGCAGCCCGCTTCGAGCAGGTCGCGCACGATCGGGCCCAGCAGCACGGCGCCTGCACGATCGACCAGCAGCGTCTCAGCGGCCCCGCACACCCCCGTGCGGCGCAGCTTTGCGTTGTGCACGATACGGCGCGCCATGTCGGCGTCGGCATCGCGGTCGACGTACACATGGCAGACACCTTCCAGATGCCCGATGACCGGCACGCGCGCTTCAGCCTGCACGCGCGCGACGAGCGCCTTGCCGCCACGCGGCACCAGCACGTCAAGCAGCCCGCGCATCGAGGCGAGCATATAGCCGACCGCTTCACGGTCGGTGGTGGGTACAAGCTGAATTGCCTCGCGCGGCAGCCCCGCAGCCGCGAGCCCCGCGACGAGCGCCGCATGAATGGCGCGACTCGACGCAACGCTCTCCGAACCGCCGCGCAGGATCACGGGATTACCGGACTTCAGGCAGAGCGCACCGGCGTCTGCCGTGACGTTCGGCCGACTCTCGTAGATGATGCCGATGACACCCAGCGGCACACGCACGCGCTGGATCAGGAGGCCATTCGGCCGCTGCCACTCAGCCGCAACTTCGCCTACCGGATCGGGTAGCGCGGCGATTTCGTCGAGCCCGCGCGCCATTGCCTCGATGCGCGCTGCATCGAGCCGTAGGCGATCGAGCAACGCGGCCGAGAGGCCCCGCGCACGGGCCCGTGCCATGTCCTCGTCGTTCGCCGCGAGTATCGCAGCGGATTGCGTACGCATCGAGCGCGACGCGGCCGAGAGCGCGGCGTTCTTCTGCGCGGTGCTCGCCGCCGCGAGCGCCGGCCGGGCGGCACGCGCCGCGCGGCCGAGCTGCGTCATCAGCGCGGCAATGTCGGGCGCGGCGTCCGTCACTCGCCCGCCTCGCTGCCCAGCATCACCAGATCGTCGCGGTGAATCATTTCGTCGCGGCCACGAAAGCCGAGCAATGCGGCGATCTCGCGGGTTTTCCTGCCCATGATGCGGGCGACATCGCCATCCGAGTAGGCTGCAATGCCGCGCGCGAACTCGCGGCCGTCCGGTGCGAGCACGCTCACGGTGTCACCGCGATCGAAGCGGCCCTGTGCGCGGATCACGCCCGCGGGCAGCAGACTCTTGCCGGTATGCAGCGCGCGCCATGCGCCCTCGTCGACCACCAGTGCGCCGCCCGGCTTCAGCGTACCCGCGATCCATTGTTTGCGCGCAGTCACGGGGTTGCCCTGTGGCACAAACCAGGTGCAGCGGGCGCCGTCTTCGATCCGGCGCACCGGGTGCTTGTGCGCACCGGCGGCGATGCAGAGATGTGCACCCGCCGAGAGCGCGATCTTCGCGGCCGCAATCTTCGTCGCCATGCCTCCCGATCCGACGTCCGACACCGCGGCACCGGCCATCGCCTCGATCTCGGGCGTCACACGCTGCACGCGCTCGATGAACGTCGCGTCTTCGTTCCGGCTGGGGTCGGCCGTATAAAGCCCGTCGACGTCTGACAGCAGCAGAACGCAATCGGCAGAGGCCATCTGCGCGACTCGCGCTGCGAGACGGTCGTTGTCGCCATAGCGGATTTCCGCGGTCGCCACCGTGTCGTTCTCATTGATCACGGGCAGCGCGCCGAGGCTGAGCAGGCCGTGCAGCGTCGCCCGCGCGTTCAGGTAGCGCCGTCGGCGCTCGCTGTCTTCGAGCGTGAGCAGCACCTGGGCCACGGTGACGCCGTGCGCTTCGAATAATTCCTTGTAGGCGTGCGCCAGGCGGATCTGCCCTACAGCGGCGGCGGCCTGGCTCTCCTCGAGCCGCAGCGCGCCGGGAGCCAGGCCGAGATGGCGACGGCCGAGCGCGATCGCGCCGGAGGAGACGAGAATGACCTCCTGACCGCGTTTGCGCAGCCACACGAGGTCCTCGGTGAGCGTTTCGAGCCAGGCGCGGTTCAGGCGACCGGTAGCGCCGTCGACCAGCAGTGCCGACCCCACCTTGACGACGATGCGCCGGGCTTTGGTGATGGGCGAGGCCGTTCGTCTGGTATACATAAACTGGCCGAGTATACGGTATGACCGCGTTGCCTCGGCTCCGGAGGGACCGCATACTAGTCACATGAGCAGAGACTATGAGCCCGCCCCCGGCCAGTGGTACGAGAACGTCGAGGAAGAGGAAACCTTTCGCGTGCTCACGGTCGATGAAGACTCCGAGCTGGTCGAGATCGAGTATCTCGACGGCGAGATCGAGGAAATCGATCTCGAAACCTGGCACGAGATGGATCTCGAGAAGAGGAACGAGCCGGAGGGCTGGGCCGACCGCAACGATGATGACGACGACGACGACGATGACGATGACGAGGAAGACGACGGGGACGACGACGAAGATGATGACGATTGGGACGATGACGAGGACGATGATGACGAGGAAGACGACGAGGACCGCTGACCCCCGCCTGGAGCACTGCGGTCAAGCCGACGCGGGGCTTGAAAGCCGGTTCCCTGCCCCGATTCTCCCCTCTCCACCCCCGGCCTGAAGGCGCGACATGAAGCGAATTTTCCTTTTCCTGGTCACAAACCTTGCAGTCGTGCTTGTGCTGTCGATCGTCGCGCGGCTGCTTGGCATCGACCAGTACATGGCGGCGCGCGGCGGCGACCTCGGCGGCCTGCTCGTCTTCGCCGCCCTCTTCGGTTTCGGCGGCGCGCTCATTTCACTCGCCATCTCGAAGTGGATGGCCAAGCGCTCGATGGGCGTGCGTGTCATTACCCAGCCTGCGAACCCGACCGAACAGTGGCTCGTGAACACGGTGCGTGCGCAAGCCGAGCAGGCCGGTATCGGCATGCCGGAAGTCGGGATCTTCGATTCGCCGCAGCCGAATGCCTTCGCGACCGGCGCGCGGCGCGACGCCGCGCTCGTGGCAGTAAGCTCGGGGCTGCTGCGCTCGATGAACCAGAAGGAAGCCGAAGCGGTGCTCGCGCACGAAGTGAGCCATGTCGCCAACGGCGACATGGTCACGCTCACCCTCATTCAGGGAGTGGTGAACACGTTCGTCATCTTCCTCTCGCGCGTGATCGGCGGGCTCGTCGATCGGCGCGAAGACGGCCGTGGCATGGCCTACTTCGCCACTGTCATGGTCGCGCAGCTGGTGCTCGGCATCCTCGCAAGCATGATCGTCATGTGGTTCTCGCGACAGCGCGAATTCCGTGCCGATGCCGGTGGCGCGCACCTCGCGGGCACCGCCAACATGATCGGCGCGCTCGAGCGCCTGAAGGCCGCGCATCCGCAGCCACTGCCTTCACAAATGGCTGCCTTCGGCATCGCAGGCGGCCCCGGCGCGGGCCTGAAGCGCCTGTTCATGAGCCACCCGCCCCTCGATGAGCGGATCGCGGCTCTGCGCAACGCGCGCCTCTGAGGCGATGACCGATTCCGCCACGCGCGCTGCAAACGGCGCGAGTAGGCCGCGCGACGCGGCGCACTCGCTGCTGCGCTGGATCGATTCGGGCGAGGCAACCGCTGCACGGGGCGGCAACGCCAGTGACGAGCGCATCGATCTCGCACGCATCCTGCCGTTCGTCGGCATGCATTTCGCGTGCCTCTTCGCATTCGTTGTTGGCATGAGCCCGATCGCGATCCTCGTTGCCGTGATCGCCTACCTCGTGCGCATGTTCGCGATCACCGGCTTCTACCACCGCTACTTCTCGCATCGTTCGTTCAAGACCTCGCGCGCCGGTCAGTTCGTTTTCGGTGTGCTCGGGGCCGCGGCCGTGCAGCGTGGCCCGCTCTGGTGGGCGGCCCACCATCGCCACCACCATGCGTGGTCGGATCGCAAGGAGGACGCGCACTCTCCGATCCAGCACGGCTTCCTGCGTTCCCACATGGGCTGGTTCCTCTCGAAGCGCGGCTTCGTGCCGGACCTGAAGCGTGTCCGCGACCTGCTGCAGTTTCCGGAACTGCGCTGGCTCGACCGCTTCGATATTCTCGTGCCTGTGCTGCTCGCGCTGGGCATGTTCGGCCTCGGAGTGCTGCTCGAGAACGTCGCGCCCCACCTCGAAACGAACGGCTGGCAGATGCTCGTCTGGGGATTCTTCATCTCGACCGTCGCCTGCTATCACGGCACCTACACGATCAATTCACTGTCGCACGTCTTCGGCCGCCAGCGCTATCGGACCGGCGATTCGAGCCGCAACAACTGGATGCTCGCGCTGGTCACGCTTGGCGAAGGCTGGCACAACAACCACCATCACTACCCGAGCGCGGTGCGACAGGGTTTCTACTGGTGGGAAGTCGACATCACTTTTTACCTGCTGAAACTGCTGTCCTGGCTCGGCATCATCTGGGACCTGAAGCCCGTACCCGTTGCCGCGCGCGACCGGTCGCCGCGCCGCATCCACGGCCCCCGCTGAGAAGGCGGCGCGGCGTCCCATGACGGCCGAAGTCACACCCAAGGTCGCGCTCGCCGGGTTCCGCCGCATCCTCGGCGCGGACGCCGTGCTCACGGAGCGCGAGGCGATGGCGCCGCATCTCACCGATCACCGCAAACTTTACGAAGGCGCGGCGCTCGCCGTGCTGCGCCCCGGGTCGGTCGAGGAGATCTCGCAGCTGCTCGTCTTCTGCAACGGCACACACATCGGTGTCGTGCCACAGGGAGGGAACACGGGCTACTGCGGCGGCGCCACCCCCGATGAATCGGGCCGGCAGGTCGTATTGTCGCTCGCACGCCTGGCGCGTGTGCGCCGGATCGATCCCGCCAACTATTCGCTGATCGCCGAAGCAGGCTGCATCCTCACGAATCTGCAGCGCGAGGCCGAGGCCGTCGACCGCTTCTTTCCGCTGAGTCTCGGCTCCGAAGGCAGCTGCCAGATCGGCGGCAACCTCTCGACCAATGCCGGCGGCCTCAACGTCCTGCGCTACGGCATGACACGCGACCTCGTGCTCGGTCTCGAAGTGGTGCTGGCGGACGGTCGGGTGCTGTCCACGCTCTCCGAATTGCGCAAGGACAACACCGGCTACGATCTGAAGTCGCTGTTCGTCGGCGCCGAGGGCACGCTCGGCGTCATCACGGCAGCGAGCCTGAAGCTCCTGCCACGGCCGCGCGCGGTTGCCACGGCCTTCGTCGCCGTGCGCGGCATCACCGCGGCCGTTGATCTTCTGAACCTGCTGCGCGAGGCGAGTGGCGACCGGGTAAGCTCCTTCGAACTGATCCCGCATGTCGCTGTGGAACTCACCACGCGGCACATTCCGGGTATTGCGGAGCCGCTCGCCGGCGAATTTCCGTGGTACGTGCTGTGCGAGCTCAGCTCCTCACGCGCGGCAGACACACTCGATGCGATGCTCGAGAGCGCGCTGCGCGATGCTATGGACGGCGGCCTGCTCGACGATGCCGCGCTTGCGCAGAACGAGCGCCAGCGTGCCGCGTTCTGGCGCCTGCGCGAGTCGATTCCGGAGGCACAGCGCATCGAAGGCGCGAGCCTGAAGCATGATGTCGCGCTGCCGATCGGCAAGCTGGCGCAATTCGTCACAGAGGCCTCCACGTGGATCGCAGCCCATCTGCCGGACGCCGTGCTGGTCGCCTACGGCCACCTCGGCGACGGCAACCTGCATTTCAACGTGAACGCCCGTGCCGGCACCGATCCGTTGCGCTTCGTGGCGCGCGCCGACGAAGTGCAGCGCGTCGTGCACGATCTCGTTGCGTCCTTCGGCGGGAGCGTGAGCGCCGAGCACGGCATCGGGCGCCTGAAGGTCGACGAGCTCACGCGCTACGCGCCGCCCGTCGAGATTGAACTGATGCGCGCGATCAAGCGCGCGTTCGATCCGAACGGCATCATGAACCCCGGCAAGGTGCTCAGGGAGGCCCCGTGAGCGGCCACCCTCGGCACGCGCTGCGCCACACCATCGCCTGCGCGGCCCTGCTTGCTGTCGGCGCCTGCAGCCGCCACACCGAGGCACCAGCACCCTCTGCGACGCCTCCAAAGGCAGCGCAATCCACGGACCGCTCTGCGCAAGGCGCGCCGCGCATCGCGCTCGCGCCTGACGGCGTGCACATTGACTATCGCGTCTTCGGGCACGGCGAGCCACTCGTGGTGCTGATCCATGGCTGGTCCTGCGACGCGAACTACTGGCGCGCGCAGATCGATGACCTCAAGGCGTCGTATGCGGTCGTCGCCGTGAATCTCGCCGGCCACGGCGCCTCGGGTCGCAATCGCAAAAACTGGACGATCGAGGCCTTCGGCGCCGATGTCGCTGCGGTCCTTGCCGCGCTGCCGGAGGGCAAGGTCGTGCTGGTCGGCCACTCGATGGGCGGCCGGGTGGCGCTCGAGGCGGCGCGGCTCGTACCCGATCGCGTGATCGGCATTGTTGGTGCCGATGCGTTCAGCGACATCGGCGTGGTGCGCAGCGCGGCTGACCACGCCGCCGCCGACGCGCTCATCGCGCGCCTGCAAGCGGATTATATCGGCGCGACGCGCGAAGTCGTGGCAAAGGAATTCTTCACAAAAGATGCCGACCCCGCGTTCGCGCGCCGCATCGCCGACGACATGGCACTCGCGCCACCCGGAATCGCGATTGCGTCGCTGCGCGCACTTCTTGACTATGACTACGCTCCGGCGCTCAAAGCTGTCCGCGTTCCGATCATCGACATCGAGTCCGACATGCACGGGCCGGTCGATGTCGCACGGATCCGCCGGATCGTGCCGACCTTTCGCGCACAGATCATGCCAGGCCGAGGGCACTTCCTGATGATGGAAGATCCTGCGGGCTTCAATGCGCGATTGCGCGAAGCCATCGTCGCCGCCGTGAAGGGCGGCACTTGACGGGTCAGCCGGATGGAGAGGCCCATTACGCGCGCTACGCGCGACTCAGCGGGCTGCCCGACAATGCCTTTCACCTGCCAGGCACGCGCTTGCTGACTCGCCTGAACTGCGCTATTTCTTCTGCATCGCCGACGTCTGCTTCGGCGCAGCCGTCTCGGCGGCGAGCCACGCAATGAGCGAGGCGCGATCATCCGCCTTCGGCAAGCCCGCGAACGCCATCGTGTTGCCCGGCACGAGCGCAGAGGGACGCTGCAGCCACTTGTCGAGTGTCGCGGCATCCCACGTGAGGCTCACCTTCCTCAGCGCGGGCGAATAGTTGAAGCCCGACACCGTAGCCGCCTTGCGGCCCATCAGGCCTGCGAGGTTCGGCCCAAGCATCGAGGGCGCACCGGGCTTCAGCTGGTGGCAGGCCTGGCACTGGGTGAACAGGAGCTTGCCGCGCTTCAGCTGCGCCTCGCTCGGGGCTGCGCCCGCGGCGAGCGCCTGGGATGCAAGGACGATCGCAAGGGTCGTGACGGACAGCAGCGTGCGCAGCATCAGCATTCCTCGAGAAGGCAGAATCGGGGAGGATTCTACTGACCATGCCTGAACCGCACCTTAAGGGGAACTACCGTGCTGCCCGGCCCCCGCCAGGGGTGGGCCAGGCTGCGATCAACTCCCCACGGCCCGCCGCTGCGGCACGACCGCCGCACAGCGCACGTCGACCCAGCCAAGATCGAGCGCGATCACGTCCGCATCGACCGGCGCCCACGAGGTCCCGAGCGGCTCGTGCCGGCCTGGCTCATCGAGGATCAGAATCAGGGTGTCCCGGCCGCCCGCGAACGGCCAGTCTTCTGCATGCAACCCGATCTCGAGCTGGCGCCCGTCCGGTGCCCGAAAGCGTGCCCGGCCGCCCTGGTCGTGCACATCGACGGTGTGGAGTTCGCGCAGATCCTTTCGCTGTCCGGTCGGCGACCAGCGCACACGACAGGTGAAGAGGCGCGCTTCGTAGAGCTGAAACCACGTGTACCCCGCGATCTCGTCCTCAACCACGTTGTCGGCGACGCGCACATGCCGCTTGCGGTACCAGTACAGGTCCTGGCCGACGAGCAACCGGAAGTCGATGTAGAGGGCCTCATCCGGCGTATCGTCGCGGCAGCCGTTCCCTTCCGTGCCGCCGACGAACTGCGTGACCTCCCGGTGCAGCACCAGATCGCAGCCGGGGTCCGTTGCAAGATCGTCGACGCGCAGGCTCGCGATGAGGCGGGGCGAGCGGTGCAGGTGACGGAAGCGCACGGGATCGCGCAGCGTGTACTGGCGCACACGCACGCCTCCCGCGGCGCGCGGCTCAAGCCGCAGCAGTACCTGACGGCGCAGGTTCTCCGGGTCGTCCTGCAGAAACTCTTCCGCGTAGAGAACGTTGTCGCCGAGCCAGGGCAGCGCGATGCGCGAGACGAGCGTGCGCACGCGCAGTTCGGAGCCTTCGGTGCGCCCCGCCTCGCCGTGACGCGAAAACACGAGCTGTTCCGACGTATCGTAAATGCCCGGCCACCACGCAGCGAGTGTGGCGACATCGTCGGCCGCCGCGGCGCGGGCGAAATCGAACGTACCGACCGCAATCGCTGCAAGAGCGAGGGGTCGCCAGGCGTTCATCCAGGCGGCTTCGCAACCCGCAGCAGCCCCTCCTGCGCAGTACTCGCGATGAGCCTGCCGTCCTGCGTGTGCAGCATGCCGCGCGCGAACCCGCGCGCGCCCGAGGCGCTCGGACTGTCCACCGAATAGAGCAGCCACTCATCGACGCGCGGCGGTCGATGAAACCACATCGCGTGATCGATGCTCGCCGTGGCCAGATCACCCGTGAGGAAAGAGGCCCCATGCGGTCGCAGCGCCGTGCTCAGCAGGTTGTAGTCCGACACATAGGCGAGCAGGCAACGGTGCAGGCGCTCGTCATCGGGCAGCGGGCCGACCGCGCGCATCCATATGTGCTGCCAGGGTGGCAGCTTCTGCGGGTGCAGGTAGTCGACAGGCTCGACCATGCGAAACTCGAAGGACCGCTGCTTTTCGAACAGGCGCTGCAGCTTCTCGGGCAGTTGTTCGAGCAACTCGCGTGGCGGCGTGCCGCTGTCGGCCAGTTCCCCGGGAGGCGGCACATCCGGCATCGATGCCTGGTGCTCGAGCCCCTGCTCGCTCGCCTGGAAAGACGCCGAAAGGTTGAAGATCTGCTGGCCATGCTGGATCGCGACCACGCGCCGCGCGTCGAAACTGTGGCCGTCGCGCGCACGGTCGACGTCGTAGACGATCGGCGCGTTGAAGTCTCCGCGGCGCAGGAAGTAGGCGTGCAGCGAATGCACCTCGCGGCGGGGCTCGACCGTTTCATACGCGGCCATGAGCGCCTGCCCGAGCACCTGTCCGCCGAACACCTGCGGCGAACCGATATCGCGGCTCACGCCGCGAAAGAGATTCACCTCGAGCCGTTCGAGCTCGAACTGGCGCAGCAGGTCGGCGAGGCGCGGGTCCAATGGTCAGGCGCCCGTGACGCCGAGACGCTTGTGCATGACCGGGCTCGTGGTCGTGTACTGCAGGAACTGCTTTTTCTGGGGATGCAGGTGGTGCTGGATGGCGAACGCCGCAAGCGCGGCTTCGTGGAACCCGGAAAGAATCAGCTTCTTTTTGCCGGGATAGGTGTTGATGTCGCCCACGGCGAAAATGCCCGGCACCGAAGTCTGGAACTTCTCCGTATCAACCTTGAGCGCCTTCTTCTCCAGTTCGAGGCCCCACTCCGCGATCGGCCCGAGTTTCGGGTGCAAGCCGAAGAACGCGAAGACGTGGTCCGCCTCGAGCGCATGCAGCGTGCCGTCGGCGCCCTTCACATTGACACCGCGCAGTGTCGCTGCGTCACCCGTTCCGTCCTGGATCAGCGACTGCGCCAACCCTTCGATATGCCGCAGTTTGCCGGCCGCCGCCAGCTCGCGCATGCGCGCCACGGAAGCGGGCGCAGCGCGGAACTCGGAGCGCCGGTGCACGTGCGTCACGGGAGTCCCCTTGCCTGCGAAGTCGTTCACCCAGTCGAGCGCGGAATCGCCACCGCCGAAAATCACGAGCCGCTTGCCGAGGAAATCGGCGGCGCCGCGCACGCGGTAGTGGATCTGCCGGCTCTCGAAGACTTCCGCGCCCTCGACACCGATGCGCCGCGGCTGAAACGACCCGACCCCGGCGGCGATCACGATCGCGCCCGCGTCGAAGGTGGTGCCGGCACTGTTTCTCACGTGAAAGCGCCCCGACTCGAGCCGGTGCAGCTCGGAGACTTCCGCGCCGAGGTGAAACTGCGGATTGAAGGGGTGCGCCTGCTGCATCAGCCGATCGACCAGTTCCTGCGCCCCGCAGACGGGCAGCGCGGGGATGTCGTAGATCGGCTTGTCCGGATACAGCTCGGTGCACTGGCCACCTGGCGCCTTCAACGAGTCGAGCACGTGGGCCGAAATGCCGAGCAGGCCGAGTTCGAAGACCTGGAAGAGGCCGCAGGGGCCCGCGCCGATGATGACGACTTCCGCTGGAATCGCGTTCAAACGAAGCTCCCTGTGAACGATGGGAAATTCTAGCAGCCTGTTGGCCGGCGGCCATCGGGACGGACTATATTAGGCGCAGTCCAACGGCGGCTCGCGGGGAGTTTGCATGCTCACGATCAACGTCAATGGCACCGATCGCTCTGTGGACGTCGATCCTGATACGCCCTTGCTGTGGGTCCTGCGCGATGCCGTAGGCCTCACCGGCACCAAATATGGCTGCGGCATGGCGCTCTGCGGCGCATGCACCGTCCATCTGGATGGCCAGCCGATCCGCTCGTGCGTCACTGCCGCAGGATCGGTCGGGGCGGGCAAAGTCACGACCATCGAAGGTCTCTCTCCCGATCGCAGCCACCCCGTCCAGAAGGCCTGGATCGAGCTCGACGTCCCGCAGTGCGGCTATTGCCAGTCGGGGCAGATCATGTCCGCGACGGCGCTTCTCGCCACAACCCCGAAGCCGACCGACGCCGAGATCGATACAGCCATGTCGGGCAATATCTGCCGCTGCGGCACCTATCAGCGCATCCGCGCGGCGATCCACCGCGCAAGCGAGATCGCGGGAGAAAAGCCGTGAGCGCACCACTCGCTCCCGGGGCCCTTACGCGGCGCGATGTCCTGAAGACAGGCGCGGCCGGTGCCGGCCTCATCCTCGCGATCAGCCTCACCGGTTGCAAGAAGCCGGGGAGCGCAGGCGGCGCGCGCAGGCTCATCGCCTCAAATGCATGGCTGCGCATCGGTACCGACAACTCGATCACCTTCCTGTGTGACCGCTCGGAAATGGGTCAGGGCGTCTACACGGCGCTGCCTACCCTGCTCGCCGAGGAGCTCGGCGTCGATCCGCGACGTATCGCCATCGAGTTCGCTCCGGCGGGAGACCCGTACAAGAACAGCCTGATCGGCGCCCAGGTCACAGGTGGCAGCACGAGCGTGCGCGACTCGTGGCAGAAGCTGCGCCTCGCGGGCGCGCAAGCGCGCGAAATGCTGAAGAGTGCCGCTGCAAGGGAATGGGACACTTCGGCAAACGCCTGCCGTGTCGAGAACGGTGCAATCATCTCGCCCTTCGGCAAGCGCCTCGCCTTCGGCGCGGTCGCTGAAGCCGCCGCCGCACTCCCGGTTCCGAAGGACGTCGCGCTCAAGGATCCGGCGGACTTCCAGTGGATTGGCAAACCTCTCACGCGCTTCGACACACCCGCGAAGGTCGATGGCACAGCTACGTTCGGCATCGATGTGAAGCTGCCGGGCATGCTGCACGCCGCACTCGCGCAGCCGCCGATGCTCGGCGGCAAGCTCAGGAGCCTCGATGACAGCGCTGCGAAAGGGATGCCGGGTGTGCGTCAAATCGTGAACACCAGTTCCGGAGTCGCCGTGGTAGCCGACAGCTGGTGGCAGGCGCGCAAGGCTCGCGATGCGCTCAGGATCGGGTGGGATGGCAGCGCAACCGCCGCACTCAACGACGGCTCGATCCTGCGGGGCCTGAAGCAGGCGTCCGGCGGTGCGGGTCTCGTCGCACGGAAGGTTGGCGACGCCGAAGCTGCGCTCAAGTCCGCGCGGCGTATCGTGCGCGCCGAGTACCAGTTGCCGCTGCTCGCGCACGCGACGCTCGAGCCGCAAGTCTGCACGGCCGACGTGCGTGCCGGCGCTTGCGATCTTTACATTCCGACGCAATCGCAAGGCGCGGCGCAGGCCGCCGCCGCCACGGCCGCAGGCCTCGCGCCCGCGCAGGTGAACGTCCACACGACCTTTCTCGGCGGTGGGTTCGGGCGCCGCCTTGAAGTCGACGTGATCAGCGCCGCCGTCGAAGCCTCGAAGGCGGTCGGCAAGCCGGTGAAGCTGCTCTGGACGCGTGAAGACGACACGACGCACGACGCCTATCGTCCGCCGGCCTGGGATACGGCCGTTGCCGGCTTCGACGACGACGGCAAGCTTGTCGCCTGGAAACTGCACCTCACGGGCCCCTCGATCACCGCCCGCGTTTTTCCTGGCGCCATTGCGGCAGGCAGCGTCGATCCGTTCTGCGTGGAGGCGGCGGCCAACTTTCCGTACGACGTGCCGAATGTCCTGGTCGACTGGGTGCCCCACGAAGTGGGCTTCAATGTCGGTTACTGGCGCTCGGTGAGCCACGCCCTCAACTGCTTCGTCGCCGAGAGCTTCATGGACGAACTCGCGTACTCGGCGGGAAAAGATCCGGCGGAGTTTCGCCGCACGCTGCTCGCGAAGCAGCCGCGCTACCTCGAAGTGCTCGAAGTCGCGCTGCGCCGCGCCGGCTACGACAAGCCCGCCGAAGGCCGTTTCCGGGGTGTCGCCGTGATGGAAGGCTACGACACCTACATGGCCCAGGTCGCGGAGATCTCGATCACGGACGGCAAGGTGAAAGTGCACAGGATCGTCTGCGCGGTCGACTGCGGCCGGGCCGTCAACCCCGCCATCATCAGCGCACAGGTCGAAAGCTCGATCATTTTCGGACTCTCGGCGGCGCTCTGGGGCGAGATCAACGTGCAGGGTGGCCGCGTGCAGCAGACCAATTTTCACGACTATCGCGTCCTGCGGATTGCCGAAGTGCCGATCATCGAGACCCATCTGGTCGACAGCGACGAGCCGCCAGGCGGCATCGGCGAGCCGGCCACGGCGCTCGTGGCGCCCGCGGTCTGCAACGCCATCTACGCAGCGACGAAACAGCGCCTGCGTTCACTACCCATCGCGAGGCACAAACTGGCATGAGCAAGAACTCCGAATTGCACAAGCGGCGCGAGGCGGCAATCCCCCGTGGCGTCAGCAACAACTTCGCGATCTACGCTGACCGCGCGCAGAACTCCGAGCTGTGGGACGTCGAGGGCCGGCGCTACATCGATTTCGCCAGCGGCATCGCGGTGCTGAACACGGGTCACCTGCATCCCGCGATGAAGATTGCGCTCGCCGCGCAGATCGAACGCTTCACGCACGCCTGCTTCCAGGTGACCCCGTACGAGAGCTACGTGGCGCTCGCCGAAGCACTCAACGCGCTCGCCCCGGGCAACACGCCGAAGAAGACCCTGTTCCTGACGACCGGCGCGGAAGCGGTCGAGAACGCAGTCAAGATCGCGCGCTATCAGACGAAGCGTTCGGGCGTGATCGCGTTCTCGGGCGGCTTTCACGGACGCACGCTCGCCTGCAGCGCGCTGACCGGCAAAGTCACGCCCTACAAGGCGGGCTTCGGGCCGATGCTGCCCGAGGTGTACCACCTGCCCTATCCGATCGCGTATCACGGCGTGACGGCCGACGATTCATTTGCGGCGCTCGAATATCTCTTCAAGGCCGATGTTGATCCGGCGCGCGTTGCCGCGATCATCATCGAGCCCGTGCTCGGCGAAGGCGGCTTCTATGCCGCACCAGCCGATTTCCTGCGCCGGCTGCGCACCACCTGCGACAAGCACGGCATCCTTCTCATCGCCGATGAAATCCAGACCGGCTTTGCGCGTACTGGCCGCATGTTCGCGACGGAATATGCGGGTATCGAGCCCGACCTGATGACCGTCGCGAAGAGCCTCGCGGGCGGCGTGCCACTATCGGCAGTCATCGGCAAGGCGGAAATCATGGATTCGCCCGTACCCGGCGGTCTCGGTGGCACCTACGCCGGCTCGCCGCTCGGCTGCGCAGCAGGCCTCGCGGTACTCGATGTCATCAAGCGCGAGCGACTCGCCGAGCGCGCGCTGGCGCTGGGGGACCGGATCGTCACACGCCTCAGGGCGTTGCAGGCCCGCTACGCCTGCATCGGCGAGGTACGCGGCCTCGGCATGATGGTCGCGATGGAGCTCGTCAGGAACCGTCGTGCCGATGCGCCCGATGCAGACCTCACGAAGCAGCTCGTGCAGGCCGCAGGTCGCCGTGGGCTCGTGCTGCTCTCCTGTGGCATCTACTCGAACGTGATCCGCTTCCTCGCGCCGCTCACGATCGGGGAGCAGCTGCTCGACGAGGGACTCGGGCTGCTCGAGGGCGCGCTCGAGGAGGTCGCCGGCGCCGGGAAACGCGCGACGGGCTGAGTGCTCAGCCCTACGCCCTGCCCGCATTCGAATCGGTAGGCGTATGGAAGTACTCGCTCTCGTTCGCGAGTTCCTCCAGCAGTCGCTTGAGCTCCGCCATCCGCCCGGCCGCGGTGCTGATCGGCATGCAGTCCTGGCAACGCGGATCGCCGCAGGGCTGGCGCGAATAGAGCCAGTACTGCACCGCTCCTGCGAGCAGACCGTCCGCGATATCCCAGAGATCTGCGTCCTTGTCCTTGTCCGCAATCCTGTTGCCGAGGTCGACTGCCTTGCTGAAGGCCGCGTCGAAACTGTTGCCGAGGTCGCTCATCCTGTCATTGTAACCCGCGCGTCGCGATCGCGCTGATCGCAAGCAAGCGGCCCGTGCACGTTCCCGTCAGAAGATCCGCATGCCGATCCACCACGCGCAGGCTGCAAAGAATGCCGCCGCCGGAATCGTGAGAACCCAGGCGAGCACGATATTGCCCGCGATGCCCCAGCGCACGGCTGAGGTGCGCTGCGCCATGCCGACACCCACAATTGCGCCGGTGATCGTATGCGTGGTCGAGACGGGAATGCCGAAGGCGGAAGCACCGAAAAGCGTCATCGCACCAGCCGACTCCGCCGCAAAACCACCTACCGGGCGCAGCTTCGTGATGCGCTGACCCATCGTCTTGACGATGCGCCAGCCGCCGAACAGCGTACCGATCGAGATCGCCGCGTAGCAGCTGACGATGACCCAGGTCGGCAGGTGATCTCGCGTGGTCGCGCCCGCGGCGATCAGCAGCAGCCAGATGATGCCCATCGTCTTCTGCGCATCGTTGCTGCCGTGCCCCACGCTGTAGAGCGCAGAAGACAGGAGCTGCATGCGCCGGAAGATCCTGTCGACGCGATGCGGTGCGACACGCAGGCATATCCAGGACACCGCGATCTTCCACATCGCTCCGAACAGCACACCCAGCATCGGCGCCGCGACGATGAATACCGAGACCTTGATGATGCCGGGCGCGAGCAGAGGCTCCGTGCCGGCCTTTGCCATCGCAGCACCGATCATGCCGCCGATCAGCGCGTGCGAGGAGCTCGACGGAATGCCGTAATACCAGGTGATCACGTTCCAGGCGATCGCGCCGATCAGCGCGCCGAAGATCACGTGGTAGTCGACGAATTCGGGATCGACGATCCCCTTGCCAACGGTCGCCGCGACCTTCAGGTGAAAGATTCCGATCGCGACGAAATTGAACATCGCGGCCCAGGCAACCGCCTGGTAGGGCTTCAGCACACCAGTCGACACCACGGTGGCGATCGAGTTCGCCGCGTCGTGGAAGCCGTTCATGAAGTCGAACAGCAACGCGAGCACGACGAGGAACGCCAGCGTCGTCAGGAGGATCTCGCCGTTCATCGTCAGCCGTTCTCGAGCACAACGCCTTCGATGACGTTCGCGACATCCTGGCACTTGTCGGTGGTCGCCTCGAGCAGCTCATAGACCGCCTTCAGCTTGATCAGCTGGCGGTCGTCACGCTCGTCGCGAAAGAGCTTCGAGATCGCCGCGCGCATGACACGGTCGGCGTCGGACTCGAGGCCGTCGATGTCTTCGCTGATCTTCAGGATCTCATTCGCGTTCTTCATCGACGAGAGCAGCACGACGGCGGATTGCACGCGTTCGCAACAGATCTGCACGAGGTTCGCGAGGTGGATCGCCTCGGGGGTCAGTTGCTGGATGTCGTAGAGTACGAGCGACTCGGCGGTGTCCTGGATCAGGTCGAGGATGTCGTCCATGCGCGAGATCAGCCGATGGATCACATCCCGGTCGAAGGGTGTGACGAAGGTCTTGTGAAGCAGCTCGACCGCGTCGCGAGTGACCCGATCGGCCTTGTGCTCGATCTCCTCGATGCGGCTGATGCGGGCACCCCGTCCCGGCACATTGTCGTACTCCTGCAGCAGCTCGAACAACTCGCGCCCGCCCTGCACGACCAGGGCGGCATGATCGTTGAACAGCGTGAAGAACTGGCCCTCACGAGGCATCAGCGTGGAAAGCAGACTCATCAGGGCACTCCGGTCGCGCAGCGGCGGTCGGTTTGTGAAGCTTTTGTGGCGGGATTATCGCACAGCCCGCACAGGATACGCGGGTCGCGCTATCTTGCCGGCATGACCCGGATCGCCCTGCTTGACGCCCACCTCGCCTTCGGCCTGCTGCCGCTCCTCGACGGCGCGAACCTGACCGTGTCCGCGGGTGAGCGCCTCGGCCTGATCGGACGCAACGGCACGGGCAAGTCATCGCTGCTCGCGGTGTTCGCGGGCAGCCAGTTGCTCGACGAAGGTGAGATGCGCCGGCGCGACGGCCTCTCGATCGCCTTCGTCGAACAGGAGCCCTCACTGCCGGACGCTGCGGACCTGCGCGCAAGCCTCGCGCTGCGCGGCGCCTTCGCGGAGCGAGGCGGCGAGACCGGCCACGCACTCGACATCCGCCTCACAGCGCAGCTCGACCGCTTCGGCCTCGCAGCGGATCGATCGCCCGCCGATCTGTCGGGCGGCGAGCGCAAGCGCGCCGCGCTCGCCCTCGCCTTCGCACTCGGGCCCGACCTATTGTTGCTCGACGAGCCCACCAACCATCTCGATATCGCCGGCATCGAGCGCCTCGAGGAGCTTGCGCTGCGCGCTCCCGCGCTGATGGTCGTAACGCACGATCGGCGCTTTCTCGATCGGGTGGCCACCCGCATCGTCGAGCTCGATCGAGGTGTGCTGCGCTCCTACCCGGGCAATTTCGCCGCCTACGAGCGCGCCAAGTCCCAGGAGCTCGCCGCGGAAACCGTCGCGAACCGGCGCTTCGACAAGTTCTGGAAACAGGAAGAGGCGTGGATCCGCCAGGGCGTCGAGGCGCGCCGCACGCGCAACGAAGGGCGGGTGCGCCGGCTCGAGCAGTTGCGCTCGGATCGCAACGCGCGTCGCGAGCGCCTCGGCGACCTGCGTATCTCGCTCAACGCAGGCGACCGTTCCGGCAAGCTGGTCGCCGAACTCGAGGGGGTCGGCAAGCGCTTCGGCGCGAAGACGATCGTGCATGACCTCACGATGCGCATCGTGCGCGGCGATCGCATTGGCCTCATCGGCCCGAACGGCATCGGCAAGACGACGCTGCTGCGACTGATGCTCGGCGACCTCGCCCCGGACACCGGCAAGGTGCGGATCGGCACGAATCTGCGCGTCGCGTACTTTGACCAGTTGCGTTCGCAACTCGATCCGGAGCGCACCGTCGCGGAAACCATCAGCCCCGGCTCGGACTGGGTCGAGGTCAACGGCACACGCAAGCACGTGACGAGCTATCTCGCGGACTTCCTCTTTCCCTCGCGGCGCGCCCGTTCGCCCGTGCGCATGCTGTCGGGCGGCGAGCGGCACAGGCTCCTCCTCGCACGCCTCTTCGCGCAGCCCGCGAACCTGCTGGTGCTCGACGAGCCGACCAACGACCTCGACATGGAATCCCTCGAACTGCTCGAGGAGACGCTGCAAAGCTACTCCGGCACGCTGCTGCTGGTGAGCCACGACCGCGCGTTCCTCGACAACGTGGTGACGCAAACGCTCGTCGCGGAAGGCAGCGGGTACTGGCGTGAATATGTCGGCGGCTACAGCGACTGGCTCGCGCAGCGCGCAACTGCGGCTGCAGCCAGCGCCTCCCCCACCTCGACCTCGGCGGAAGTCCGTGAACGCAGCCGCCGGCGCCTCTCCTTTCGCGAGCAGCGCGAACTCGACGGCTTGCCGGCCACGATCGAGACGCTCGAGCAGGAGAAGACCGCGCTCACCGCCGCGATGTGCACGGCGGACTATCACCGCACGCCGCCTGAGCGGATGCGTATCGAAGCGGAGCGGCTCGCGACCATCGATGCGGACATCGATGCGGCGATGACGAGGTGGGAGGAGTTGGAGGGGCGCAGGGCGTAGGGCCAGCCGCGTCTGCTGGTCAGCTGCGCCAGCTGCGAAGCCGGCGCACAAGGAAAAACGCCCCGGCAGATTTCTCCGCCAGGGCGTCTGATCAAGGCGATCTGATCGATCAGTTCTGCTGAACGGCTATCGCGTCGGCCTCGAGGCCCTTGTTCGCGCTGCGATAGAAGAACAGCAGGCCATCCTGCGACGGCGAAGCGGCGTCACCACCGGGTACCGCCATCACCGTAAGCGTGGCAAGGCCGAATGGATCCACCCCAGCCGCAGGCGGCGCCGACACATCAAACTTCGGCAGCGACGGCGTGAAGATCCGGCCGTCGATGGAATCGGTCAGATTCCCCGTGAAGTAGTTGTCGAACGCCAGCACCGAGATGCCGAGCTGCGAGCTCGCGCTGATGCCGAACGGCGCCAGCGGCATCGTCATGATCACGTTGCCCGTCTCGAGATCCGTATCGGCGTAGAAGTATGCCGCCCCGGTTCCCGTGGCAAGGTTCACGATATTGACGAGTGTCTGGCCGGTTGAGGCGAAGGTGCCGCTCTCACCCGTGTACATCACGAAGTCATCGGTGCCGTCGGCATTGACGTCGAGGTAGACGTCGAATTCCGCCGGATAGCTCGGATGCGCCCGGATGCCCCAGGTGCTGACAGCCACCTGCAGGCCGAGGCCGCCGAGACTTGCCGGGATGCCAACAAGGCGCGCACCGACCGCCTGCAGATCGACCACGGCGAAGTTGTCGCCGGGGCCCGGGAGCTGCGAGGCCGGGATGCGCGCGCTCGTGCCAAGCAGCGCAAACGGCTCGACCACACCCGCCTTCGCATAGGCGAGGTTGATCAGGCGCAGCGATGCGCTCGTCTGACCGGCCGGAATCACGACCCGGTCGCCGAGCGCCTGCACCAGCGCCGCCTTCTTCGGCAGCACCTGCCAGGGCACGTGCACTTCGTCGGCGCCGTCCTTCAGGGTGACATAGCCGTCGTACTCGACCGACTGCAACAGCGAGCCGTTGCCGCCCTGAGAACCACCGCTGCCATTGGCCCATGGCCAGTCGCCGAGCTTGGCGGGATTGATCGCCAGCAGCACCCTGAAGGTCGCCGTGCCGTTACCCCGCACGGTCACCGAGTGTGGCGCCATCAGCGTCACCGCACCGCTCGCCGCATCGTCGTCGTAACGGAACGACTTGTGCACCGAGTAGCGGCGCGTCTTCGACGAGAAATTGCGTACCTTCACGGTACGGCTGAGCACCATCGGATAACTGACGCTGTGGTAGCCGAAGGACAGCGCCGGCGTCTTCGTGTCCTCATCCCACATCGCCGTGCGGGCCGCAAGCGCGCGATTGACGCGCACTTCGCCGCCGCCGATGCGGGTGATCGGTGTAAGCACCTGGCCTTCACCGACGAGCGCACGCTGGTAGATCTCCGGGTCCGCGTTGTTCGCAAGCAGCGCGCGGACCAGGGTTGGCGTGAGCGAGGCGTCCTTCGAGAGCAGCAGCGCCGCCGAGCCCGACACCATCGGCGCCGCGCCTGAGGTGCCACCGAACGCTTCCTCACCCGTACCCGTGCCCGCGATCGCCGACACCGACGCGCCGGGCGCACCGATCTCGGGCTTGATCGCCGCGAAGCTCGTGGACGGCCCGCGCGAGGACGTGCCCACGATCCAGCCCTTGCGCGACTGCGCGTCGGCATCCGAGATCGTGACATTCACGGCGGAGCCGCCGCTGATCGCCGCACGAATCGAGTTCGAGACGGCCTGCGTGATGACGAGAGCGGGTGCGCAGTTGCTGCCGTCCGGCGCGCACTCGCCGCCGTTCGAGAACGATACGGCGTCGCCCGCTGCGACGAGTCCGATGACAACAGCGGTTGCGCCGGCATCCGTCGCATTGCGCACTTTCTGACTGACCGCGCACGAGCCGCGATTGATCAGCGCCACGTTGCCCGCGAGATTCGCCGGCAGCGCCTGGCCGTTGCACGCGAGCGTCGCGACCGGTACGACATCACCGGTGACGCTGTGACCCTCCACCGGCGCCCACTCGACGGTGGCGGTGTTGGTGTAGGTGCCGGCAATACTCGCTGGGGAATTGACGACCAGCGGGAAAGCGAGCGCGCTCGGAACTTCCGTCTGCGCGACGCTCAGGACCTCGGGCGTCGCTGCCGGCGAGCCCGTGATGAATGGCCGGTCGGCGCTGTTGCCGGCCGACGCCACCACGACCACGCCCGCCTTGACGGCGTTCGCACTCGCGAGGGACAGATCGTCCTGGATCTGGCCGTAGCTCGATCCGAGCGACATGTTGATCAGATCGACGGCGTCATCCATCGAGCCGTCGCCGTTGGGATCGAGCATGTAGTCCATCGCCTGCATCAGCGCGACGCCATTGCAGGACGTCGCAACGGAGCTGCAGACCTTGGCGACGACCAGACTTGCGCCAGGTGCGACACCCTTGTGCACGCCATCGGTCGAGTGCCCCGCGATGATGTCGGACACGTGCGTGCCGTGCCCCTGGATGTCGATCGGGTCGTCGTCTTCGACCGCCGGGGCGTCGGGCCACTGCTCGCCGATGAAGTCGTGACCTTCAATCACTTTCGCGGTCGGGAAGAGGCCGTCGCGCGTCGTGTTGCGCGGATCTGTGATCGCCGTGCCGTAGGCCGCTTCGTACGCGGCATCGGTACCAGCACCGCCGAGGTTGTAGTGCGTGTAGTCGACGCCTGAGTCGATCACACCGACCGTGACGCCCGTGCCGGTGACACCCTCTGCCTGCGCGATCGCGGCGCCGATGTAAGGCACTGTCTCGGACAGGTCCATGCGGTAATCGCGCGTCGGCCGTACCGAAACGACGTCGCGGTAACCCGCGACCGAGTACAGCTGCCCGGAATCGATGCGCACGATCACCGAGTTGTAGGCGATGCGGGTACGCGCGATTTCACGACCGCCAAGCGCGAGCAGACGCGCAAGCATCGCGTCCTGGTCACGCGCAAGGGTCGCGCCATGGGCGCGCTGCTGTGCGTGGGTGAGAAGGCCGCCGAGCCGCTTGGCGTTCTGCCCGTTCGCCACCGCGAGCGGTTGGCCGGCAAGTTGCACGATGACATCGACTTCGCCCTTGACGCCCGACAGCGCCGGGTCGATCTTGCGCGACGCTTGCACTGGCGCCGCAAGCGCGAGCGATGTTGCATTCGGAAGTGAACGGTTGGAACTGACTGGTGCTGCGGTACTGTGTGCGGCAAGCATCGCGAGTGCCGCGGCGGCCGCCAGCAAGGAGAACTGACGTTTCATGTATATCCCCCAAGTTTCGATTATTGGCTGCCCCGGCCCCCCGGAGGCTGCATGCGCGTCAGCATATCAGAGCAGGAAGTCAAGGAAACATGTCGCAGAGGCGAGTCCTGCTGCCCCGGCACGTTAAGTCAAATTGGCGTGCGCTGTGCGCGGCGGCGCTCAGCCTGCTGGCGCTACCGGCCGGCGCGCAGCACCCCGCGCTCGCCGCAGCCATCGAAGCTCGCCTGGGCATGGCTTCGACCGGGAAGGAGTTGGTGATCCGGGGTGAAGGCCTGGCCGCCTCCCGGGTCATTGCAGATTTCTACACCCGGCGAGGCTTCTCGCCTGCGTGGACCCGCACGCGTGATGTCGACGACCTGCTGCGCGCCATCCTGGAAAGTGCCGACGAGGGCCTCGATCCCTCCGACTATCACCTTGCCGCGCTCCTGCGGCTGCGAGGCGTCGTCTCGCAGGCACACGCCGCCGACGTCGACCACGCAGATTTCGAACTGCTGTTGACCGACGCGATCGTGCGGCTCGGCTACCACTTCTGGTTCGGCAAGGTCGATCCGCAGGCCCTGGACCCCGGCTGGAACATGAACCGCACGCTGCCAGGTCTCGACCCGGCCGTGGAGATAGCCGCTGCGCTCGCGACCGGCGATCTCTACGGCGCGATCGAGCGGGCCCGGCCCACCCATCCGTTGTATGTTGAGCTGAAGCGCGCGCTCGCACACTACCGTCGTGTGGCGCTCGCCGGCGGCTGGCCCGAGCTACCGCCCGGACCGACGCTCGAGCCCGCCGCGGTGGACGATCGCGTGCCGGTTCTGCGCGCAGTTCTTGCGGCAACGGGCGACCTGGCAGAGGCAACGAGCGCCGACCCGCGCGTCTATGACGCCCCGCTTGAATCCGCCGTACGAGGCTTCCAGCAGCGCATGGGCCTCGGCGTCGATGGCCGCGTCGGCGCCGCCACGCAGGCAGAGTTGCGCGTGCCGGTCGAAGACCGGATCCGTCAGTTGCGCGTCAACCTCGATCGCGGTCGCGTGCTGCTCTTCCAGCTCCCGCAGGATTTCGTCGTCGTCAACATCGCGGGCTTCGAAGCGTACTACGTCCGCGGCACCGACATTGTGTGGCGCGGCCGCGCGCAAGTGGGCAAGCCCTATCGGGCCACGCCACAATACCGCTCCGGGATCACTTATCTCGTGTTCAATCCCACGTGGACGGTGCCGCCCACGATCATCCGCAACGACATACTGCCGCAAGCGAAGCGTGATCCCGCATCGGTCACGCGCCGCGACCTCAAGGTCATCGACCGCGACGGCAACATCATCGACCCGGCGAGCGTGAACTGGGCGCAGTTCAGTTCCGGCCATATTCCCTACACGCTGCGGCAGGACCCGGGGCCCCGGAACACGCTCGGTCGCGTCAAGTTCATGTTCCCGAACCCTTACGACGTTTATCTGCACGATACGCCGTCGAGGGCCCTGTTCGAAATCGACACCCGCTCGACCAGTTCGGGCTGTGTGCGCCTCGAACGCCCGCTCGAGCTGGCGCGATTGCTGCTCAACGATCCAGGGCGCTGGAGCGACGCCGCCATCGCCGCTACCGTCGCACGCGGGGAGCTCCGCAACGTTACGTTGCCTCGACCCGTGCCGATAATGCTCGCCTACTGGACCGCCTGGGTGGACTCGCAGGGTCGCGTCAACTTCCGCCGCGACATCTACGGGCTCGACGCCGCATGGGCCAGGGCGCTCGACGCGCGCTTCACCTTTCGCCGCGCGCCTGTCGGCTGATGGCCGGGCGCAGCTCTCATCTGTACCCCTTGGCCTGCAGCGCAAAAAGGTGCGCGTAATGCCCATCGAGCGCCACGAGCTCCTGATGAGTCCCGCGCTCGATGATCCGGCCGCGATCGATCACCACGATCTGGTCGGCCATGCGTACCGTCGAGAACCGGTGTGAAATGAGGATGGTGATGCGCCCCTGCGCAAGGCGGCGGAAGTGCTCGAAGACATCCGCCTCGGCCTGCGCATCCATCGCTGCGGTCGGCTCGTCGAGCACGAGGATGTCGGCGCGCGTGCGCATGAACGCGCGCGACAGCGCAATCTTCTGCCACTGGCCACCCGACAGTTCGCGACCCTCACGGAACCACTTGCCGAGCTGCGCGCGATAGCCGCCCGGCAATGACGCGATGAACTCGTCCGCCTGGCCGCGTTCCGCCGCCGCGCGCCAGCGGGCCTCGTCCTCGAAAAACGGCTCATCCCCCGCACCGATATTTTCGCCCACCTGCATCTGATAGCGCGCGAAATCCTGAAAAATGACGCCGACACGCCCGTGCAGCACTTCAGCGTCCCAGTCCTCAAGGTCAAGGCCATCGAGCAGGATACGGCCGCTCGTCGGCCGGTAGAGGCGCGTCAGCAGCTTGATGAGCGTGGTTTTTCCCGAGCCGTTCTCGCCGACGAGCGCGAGACTCGCGCCCGGTGGCAGGTGCAGATTGATGTCGATGAGCGCCGGTTCGCTCGCCTCCGGATAGCTGAACGAAACGTTCTCGAAGCGCACGCCGTCCTCGGGTTGCGGCCCGCGCGCGAGCGCGCCCCTTGCAGGTGGCACCTCGGTCTCGAGGTACTCATAGAGCGTCGAGAGATAGAGGTTGTCTTCGTACATGCCGCCAATCGCCGCAAGACTCCCCGACACCGCAGCTTGCCCCTGACGAAAGAGCATCAGGTACATCGTCATCTCGCCGAGCGTAATGACGGCGCGCACTGCTTCGATGGCGATCCATGCGTAGGCGCCGTAGAGGGTCACCGTGGCGATGAGCCCGAGACCCAGGCCCCAGGCATCGCGCCGGACCGTAAGCGCGCGATCCTCATGATAGAGGCGGCGGAAAATATCGCGGTAGCGCTGCAGGAACCGCTCGCCCAGCCCGAAGAGTTTGACCTCCTTGGCGTGGTCCTCACGGGCAAGCACCGTCTCGAGGTACAACTGCATGCGCGTCTCGGGCGAGCGCCAGCGAAAGAGGCGAAAGGCATCGCCCGAGAACTTGGCTTCAGCCAGAAATGCCGGCAGGCCCGCGAGCACCAGCACGACGACTGCCCACGGCGAGAAGCGCGCGAGCAGAACCGCGAAGCTCACGATCGACACGGCGTTCTGCGCGAGACCGAAGGTGCGCATCACGAGCGATAGCGGGCGGCTCGAGGCCTCGCGCCGCGCGCGCGTCAGCTTGTCGTAGAAGTCCGAGTCCTCGAAATGCGCGAGCTCGAGCGTCAGCGCCTTCTCGAGAATCATCACGTTCACGCGCTGGCCGAGCTGCGCGCGCAGCAACGACTGGCAGAGGGACAGCAGGCGCTGCGCGATCGCCAGCGCCGCGACCAGCACGCCTTCGATGAGCACGTAGCGCAGCGCAACTTGCGGATCGTGCGTGGATGCGATCGCGGTCACGACTGCATCGACGATCCGCGCGCCTACCCAGGCAACTGCCGCGGGCAGCACGCCCGCCAGCGCCGTGAGACCGGCGATGGCAAGCGTCAGGGGTCGGTTGGTCGACCAGACGAGCGACACGGCGCGCCGGCTGTAGCCGAAGACGCCGAAGAAGCCTGACCTGTCGGGTGCGACGCTCATTGTTCACAGTGTGACGTAAACAGCTAACATTGGCGGTGTGATTCGCGCGTCCTGCCTCATCGCCGCACTGTCGGTCCAGTCTGCAGTCGCATTCGCACAGCGCGAGTCGCACACCGAACAGGAATTTGCGAACTACTCATTCGCCCACGAACTCGGCTCGGGAATCTACGAGGCGGGCGGGCGCATGATGCAGATCAATCGTCTGCCGTTGGCATGGCGCTATCGCGAGGCGAGCAGCAGGGCGCCGGGCATCACGCTGCTGCTGCCGGTCACGCTCGGGTTCCTCGACTTCAATCCCGCGGGCATCGTGCACAACGGCCTGCCAGAAGGCGTCGATTCGCTGAGTTTCGTGCCGGGGATCGGCCTCGAGTTCCTGCGCGGCACATGGCGGATCATGCCGTTTGCGAAGACGGGCCTGGCCATCGCGGACCGCGCCGACGTCAGCGGCACGCTCTACAGCGTCGGCGTTGCCGGTGAATCCCTGACGCAACGGGAGAGCGGCTGGCGGACTCGTCAGCGTAGCGATTTGCTCTACTCGGGCGTGAACTATCGGGGGGCTCTGCCGAGCGATGCGTTCGTGCGCTGGCGCAACGGGATCGAAGTGGCGCAGGGGGTTGGCTGGCAACTCGGCCGCCACGAGCCCGAAGGCGGCGTGTTCGCAGTACTCGACTGGTATATCGACCCGCCCACGGGGCCCCTGACCGGAATCGCCATTCCCGCGCTGCAGTTCGAAGCGGGCGTGATGCTCGGCACGCGCCCGGACCTCAAGTGGTGGCGCCTGCCGATGCCGCGCATCGGCCTGAGCTACCGCTTCGCAGGCGATGTTTCCGCATGGCGGCTCGTTCTCGGCGCACCGTTCTGAGAGCCGACATCCTTCGCGATGAGTTCGTCGTCGGTCGGCGACAGCTTTTGCAGAAGGGCGGAAGGGACCATGATCTTGCCGCCCGGCGCCGCGAGACCACCGGGCTGATGCGTGACGCAAGGCGGTAACGCGGGAGTCGGCTGCTGCATATGTCAAACCTGAAAGGATTCCCCGCGGACGCCCGCGGTACATTGCCGGCATGAACGAGCCTGCCTCCCGCCCGAAGCGCTGGCGCCTGAGCATCGCGATGCGACTCGCGCTCGGATTCGGGGTCATCGCGCTCGTGCTGACCGTCGGCAACTGGTACGCGGCACGCAGCACCAAGTTTGCGATCGACACGCTGCACGACACCACCCTCGAGCGTATCCCGTTCGCCCGCGCCGCCGCCGGCATCACCGACCAGTTGCTCGCCTACGATCGTGCGGTGTTCGACCAGCTGCGCGCGAACGATGCAACGACGCGCGACGCCACGGCGCACGCTGAGCGGCGCCTCGGAGCGGCGGTCACGGCCTATGTGGCTCAACGCCCGGCGGGGGCGACAGGCAGCGATCAGCTCCTTGAGGAGTTGCGAACCCATGTCGAGCTCGGCAGCAGGCTTGCGGACGCCGCACGTGCACGTGAGGAGGCCCTGACCCGTTACGCACAGGTGCTCGACGCACTCGCAAAGCGTGTTTCGACGACCTGGGATGCCAATGCGCGTCTCGAGGTGGCAGGCAGCGCGCGCCGTTCCTTCGCCGAGCTCGAGTTCGCGGCGGGCAACCTGCGTACGGCATTCAACGGCTATCTGATCAATGGCAGCGCCGAGTCTGCGGCGCGCGTTCAGCGCGCGCAGCGCACTTTCAGGAGTACGCTTGATGCGCATCGTGCCGAGCTCAGCAGCTCGCCGGGACGCGCCTGGATCGACCTCATGGACGAGGATCTCACCGCAGTCACCCGCCTGCTCGCCGAAGTTGCGGCACGTGACGCGCAGATCGACGCGGTCCGTGCCGAGTTCACGTCCTCGAGCGCGGCCGTACCGGCCCGCCTGAACGAGCGCATCGCGCTGCCCGCGAACGCAGCCGTCGTCGATTCGGCGGGCGCCGCGGCCCAGGCGACGCACGAGGCGCGAGAGACCTATCTCAACATGACGCTGGTCGTCATCGCCCTGACGCTCGCCGTGTCGCTGCTCGCGACACTCTCCGTGACCGCGCCGGTACGACGCCTCATTCGCGCCACGCGTTCACTCGCACGGGGCGCCTGGCGGACACGCGCTCCGCGCGGCGGCCCCCGCGAGCTCGACGAGCTGGCCGGCGCGTTCAACTCCATGGCCGCGCAGCTCGCGCAGGCGAACGAGACGGTGGCCCAGCACCAGATCGAGCTCGAG
Source organism: Steroidobacteraceae bacterium (assembly GCA_035433705.1). GTDB lineage: Bacteria > Pseudomonadota > Gammaproteobacteria > Steroidobacterales > Steroidobacteraceae > CADEFQ01. The sequence continues at coordinate 5,933 of DAORVK010000026.1, read as the reverse complement.
GATCGCGTACGTGCCCGCACGCGCAAACTCTCCTTCCTCGCGCACCACGATACGCTCACCGCGCTGCCGAATCGCCGCTATGCGTTCACGCACTTGCGACGGCTCGCACGCCGCGCGCTCGCCGAAGGCGACTCCGTCGGCATGCTCGCGATTGATGTCGACAACTTCAAGTCAATCAACGACCACCTCGGCCATGCGCTTGGCGACGAGCTGTTGCGTGCGATTGCCGAACGCCTGCGTCTGGCTGTCGGCGAGCGCAACTTCGCGGCGAGGCTCGGCGGCGACGAATTCATCGTGCTCGTCGAGCACGCCGAAGGTCTCGCGCCGCTCGAACGACTGGCCGACGGCATTGTCACCGCCTTCCGTCGGCCGCTCGCCGTAGCCGGCCGCGAGTTGCTGGTCAGCGTCAGTGTCGGCGTCAGTGTGCTGCCCGATCATGCCCGTGACGCCACCGCCCTCGCGCGGGCTGCCGACGCCGCCCTCTTTCGCGCCAAGTCCCAGGGCCGCAACCGGGTCGGTGTCTTCACACCCGACCTGTTCGCGGGCACGGCGTCGCGGTTTCGCATGGAGCAGGCGCTGCGCCGGGCAATCGAGGCCCGCGATCTCGTCCTCGAATATCAGCCACAGGTGGCACTCGACAGCGGCGAGACGACAACCGTGGAAGCCCTGGTGCGCTGGCGGCGCAGCGACGGCAACCTGGTGCCTGCGTGCGACTTCATCGCCATCGCGGAACAATCCGGGCTGATCATCGCACTCGGTGACTGGGTGCTCGAAACTGCCGTAGCCAAGGCCAGGGAGTGGCGCGTGTCCGGCATTGCGCATCCGCGCATCGCGATCAACGTCTCGATGCCGCAACTCCTCGACAAGGGCTTTGTCGAACGCGCCGGCCAACTGCTTGCACGCAACGCCTTGCCGCCGGACACGCTCGAGCTCGAACTGACCGAGACCGCGTTCCAGACCGGCGCCGCAACCATCGAGGCGCTGCAGCGCGCGCGCGAGCTCGGCCTGCCGATTGCGCTTGACGATTTCGGCACGGGCTATTCCTCGCTCAACTCGCTGTCGCGGCTGCCGCTCAAACGCGTCAAACTCGACCGCAGCCTGATCGCGGACTGCGATACGAACATGCGCTCGGCCGCGATCGCGCGCGCGATCATCTCCGTGTGCCACAGCCTCGGACTCGAGGTCACTGTCGAGGGCATCGAGCGCATCGAGCAGTTGCGGCTGCTCGCGCGCTGCGGCCCGATCGCCGCGCAAGGGCACCTGGTTTCATATCCGATCGCAGGCGAGGCCATCCCGGCCTTTGTGCAGGGCAGCCGCGCGCGCCTGGCGAGCCTCCTCGCACATCCCGGCCGCGAGGCCGATCGCGAGGCGGTCGTGCCGTTCCGGCCGCGATGAGCAACCAGATAGTCCCTGCATGACGGCTTCGACCCCATCATGCGCTTTGATCACCCTCGCCGCCGTGCTCTCGGCCGCCGCTGCAGCCGCGCCGCCGCGAAGCATGGGTGAACTGCTCGTGCAGTCCACGCCCGGGGACTGGCGCAAGCCCGATCCCGAAAACACGCTGTACCTGCAGCTCGACACCGGCCGCGTGGTGATCGAACTTGCACCCGGGTTCGCGCCGCGCCACGTCGCCGCGATTCGCGCGCTCGCCCGCAGTCACTACTACGACGGCCAGAAGATCGGGCGAGTTCAGGACAACTTCGTCGTGCAGTGGGGAGAGCCCGCCACAAAGGGGATCACGGTCCCTGCCCTCGCCGGGGAATTCAGCCGGCCCATCACGCCTGCACTGCCCTTCACCGTGCTCCCGGACACGGATGGCTACGCGCCCGCAGTCGGCTTCACTGATGGTTTTCCCGCCGCGCGCGACGTAGCGGGAAAGACGACCTGGCTCGCGCACTGCTACGGCACGCTCGGCGTGGGTCGCGACATCGAGGCGAACTCGGGCAGCGGTGCGGAACTGTATGTCGTCATCGGCCACGCGCCGCGCCAACTCGACCGGAACGGTACGGTCGCGGGACGCGTGGTGTACGGCATGGAGAGCCTCGCCGCGCTGCCGCGCGGCACCGGCCCCCTCGGGTTCTACGAAAAGCCGGCCGAGGGCGTGACGATCCACAGTGTGCGTGTCACCGCGGATGTTCCCGTGACCGAACGCATACCGATTGAAGTGCTGCGCACCGACACACCGCTCTTTGCGCAGCTCGTGGAACTGCGGCGCAACCGCGCCGACGACTGGTACAAGGTACCGGCGGGCTACATCGACCTCTGCAATGTCCCCCTACCCGCGCGTGTCAGCTCGTCGACCCCGCCGGAGTGACGCCTACGCCTACTTGACGTCACCCTCGTTGGTGGCCGGTCGGGGTTCCAGCATGAGGCTCTCGGCTTTCCCGGCTGCGCTCTCGATCGCCGCCGTACCGGCATCGATACCCTGCTTCGCAACTTCCTCGACCTTGCGGGTCGCGGACTGCATGCCTGCGGAAGTCTTCGCGATGACCACCTTGGCGCGGCGGCGCACCCGGCGGGCGACCTGACGCGTGGCGGACGCAGCGCGGCGCACAGTGGCCTTCGCCTTGCGCTTGACGCGCGCCGAACCCCGCTTGACGCTGCGCTTCGCTACCGCCAGCTTGCGTCTGGCTGCGGCGACTTTGCTCTTGCGACTGACCTTGCGGCGCGTCCGCGCCACCTTCTTCTTCGCCACCTTGCGCTTGCGGGTGACTTTTTTGCTCGCTGCCATGATCGCGACTCCCCGGTTATACCCTGCTGCGACATTGCGATAACGCGCGGGTGCCGTCAATCCGGCGCGCCGCAACCGCCGCGACTCACTTGGCGACGAGGATCTTCTTGACCCAGCCGCTGCCCTTGCCCGATTCGACTTTCAGGAAACCGCCTTCCTCGACGCCCATGTAGATGAGCTCATCGCCCTTGGTGAGCGTCGCCACGGCCTTGCCAGCCTCCGCGGCGCTGCCCATGATCTTGACGCCGGCAATCTTCGGGAAGAGCACGTCACCTTCGTTGTAGACGGCGCCCGCCTTGGTCTTGCCGCCCGATGCCGCTTCCTGGGCGAGCGTGCCGACATCGCGTTGCAGGTTCGGGTCGTTGCGGATCACGTTCACCACATTGTTGTAATTGTCGGCGAACGAGGCCGCGATGATCTTGCCCTCGTTGGTGTTGCCGTAACCACCGATGCCGCCACCGGCGCCGCCGCCGAAGATCGCGGCACCGAGCGCAAGGTCCGCCTTCTTCGAGCTGCCTTCGGCAGATGCCACCTGCACACCGGAGCGCGCATCCGCAACCAGCATGCTCGTCTGGGCTTCCTTGAACTTGAGGCCGCCCACGACGGCGCCGAGCACGCCCGCCCTGCCGCCGAGGAATCCGCCGAGTGCACCGCCCATGCCGCCTGCGTTGCTCTCGCTGAACACCACCGCCGGCGTCAGGATGAAGTCGGCCGCGACCATCTGCCCGCCGCCGATGTTTGAGCCGCCGCGCATCTCGCCACCGCCCGCGAGCGCCCGCTCCTGCATCATGTTCTGCATGCCTTGTCCGCGTTCCACCACGATGAAGCAGTTCGACTGCTGGATCATCATGCGGATGAGGCCCACGGGCGATTGCAGGTTGTAACGCGACAGCGCGCTCATCACGTAGTCCTGCGGCTCGACAACCGCAACCGCACCCATCGGCTTGTCGCACTTCTGCAGGTCGCTCGCGGCGCCAGAGGCGCCTTGCGTACCCGCCGCTCCCTGCACTTCGGAACCGCCCTTGCCCTTCTTCATGCTGAGCGGGCCTTCAGCCCGGGCGGACATCGAGAGAAGCAGGCCTGTCAGCAGCAGCGCAATGGAACGCGAATTCATGGTATCCCTCCCCCCCGTAATGCGGAGGCCGAATATACGCCCGCGTACAGGCCAGCCGCCAGTACGCCGCTTCAGAAGCCAGAGCCCGCAAGCGCCCGCGACACCCGCGTCCTCATCGTTGCCAGTTTCATCGGAAACGCGCGGAAAAAATCCGCGCGGGTCAGGGTCGGGTCGCGCTCCCGGACATTGGCGGCCCAATGCAAGGCACGTTCGGGGTCGCCGTTCAGGGAGTGCGCGACGGCCGCGATCATCGCGATGAGCACATGGGCACCGGGCGACCGGGCAGCTCGCTCGGTCCAGGCCGCTGCCTCGGCATCCTCGCCGAGCGCAAGGTGCGTGAAACCACGCGTCCCGAGCATCGCGTAGTAGAGCGGGTCGAGCGGGCTCAGGCGCATCGCAAGATCGACGTGCCGGCGACCCTCGGGGACCTTCCCGGCGAGCGCTTCGGTCCAGGCGCGCGCGTAGATGCCCTCGGCATAGTTCGGATTGATGCTGGTCGCCCGTTCGAGCCAGATCAGGCCGCTGTCGAGGTCCCCCTCGAGCCAGTAGCTGCGGCCCATCGTGAAATTGACGAACGGATCGAGCGCATCGAGTTCGAGCCCGCGCTCCGCACAACGCCGCGCGGCGGTGATTTCACCCACGACATCGTTCGTATGACGCATGAACGCGGTCTGGAAATGCAGGAACGAAAGTCCCGCTTGCGCACGCGCAAAGCGGGGCTCGAGAATCACCGCGCGCCTGAAGAGCGCCGCCGCCGCGGCATTGTCGACACGGTTGAAGCGGTACATGTGCTGCAGGCCGACGTGATACGCAGACCATGCGTCCAGATTTTCCGGCGAGACGTGGCGCGCAAGCCCCGCCTCGTGCAGCGGGATGCGGATCTCGAGCGCTGTCAGCACGCGTGCGCTGATCTCCTCGCGGACAGCGTGAATGTCCTCGACCAGACGGGAAAACCGCTCGGCCCACACCACGCCCGAGTCGCGGGTATCGACGAGCTCGACATCGACCGCGAGGTGCCCTGCAACCACCTCCATCGTTCCCGTGAGGCAATAGCGGGCGCCGAGCAGCCGCCCGATATCGTCGTAGCCCGTCTCCCCCAATCGCAGCCGGAAAGATGAGCCACGCGCGATCACGAAGAGCCAGCGCAGGCGCGATAACTCCGTGATCAGCTCTTGCGGCAGCGCGTGCGCGAGTGCTGCATGCGCGCCAGCGTCACCTGCCACGGCGAACGGCAGCACCGCGATCGAAGGGCGGGAGGCGCGTTCCAGGACCGCCGAACCCGCTGTCGCTTCGGTCGACGGCGCTGCAGTCACGCCGGACGATGCACGCACTTCGGCCATGAAACGCAATCCACGCCGGTGGATGGTGCGGATGACGCGCTGCGACACGCCATCATCACCCAGCGCACGCCGCGCCGACTTCACACGGCTCGCAAGGGCAGCATCGGTGATGGCCCGCCCGCCCCAGACTTTCTCGACGATTTCATCCTTCGATATGAGCCGGTCCCGGTTCTCGACCAGCAGCGCAAGCAATGCGAACACCTGCGGCTCAAGCGCTCGCGGTGCGCCGTTCTCGCGCAGTTCATGGCGGTCGATATCGAGTTCGAACGCGTCGAACCGGTAGATCATCGGCGGAGCATAGACCGCAGCCCGCCACCCCCCAACTTTCTCCATGAAATCTTCATGAAACCTGCAAGCACTCCCTGTCGAGGGGCGCGATGCTGTGTTCACGGCTCGGGAATGACCCCGTCCGCCACACGCAGACATGGAGAGACAGACATGCCCAACGTAACAATCGACGTCATCAAGGACGTCTTCACTCCGGCGCAGAAGAAGGATCTCATCGCGAAAGTCACCGCCGCGATGATCGAGGTGGAGGGCGAGAGGCTGCGCCCCTACACCACGGTCCGGATCAGCGAGTACGAAGGCGGCGACTGGGCCATCGGAGGCAAGGCGCTGAAGGCTTCAGACGTTCACGCGCTCATCGCGGGGAAGGCGGCTTAGCGCCTGCGGCGCGCTTTGGTGAAGCTGCAGGAAGGGGCTGCGCTGAAGAGCGCGGCCCCTTCCGTTATGGGCACTGACGCACAGG
>DAORVK010000025.1:4576-44776 GCA_035433705.1 Steroidobacteraceae bacterium | reverse complement strand
CGCAGGCGGCGCTCGACCCGCGAGGAACCGGACGCCGCGCTCCCGCTCGGGCCCGCCGCCCGCCGCGCGCGCCGCCCTCAGCCCGTTGCCCGTCGCTCGGTCACCTTCACGGACACCGCGATCTCCGAGTTGCCGCGCACGATCGCGAGCGCAATCGTATCGCCCGGCTTCGAGGCGGCAATCCGCGTCAGCGCTTCCTGCTGGTTGTGAACGGCATTGCCCGCGACGCCCGTGACGATGTCGCCGGGCAGGAGACCGGCCGCCACCGCCGGGCTGCCCGCAATCAGGTTCGTGATGACGACACCTGCGCGCGCGAGGCCGAGCGCGCGCGCCTCCCGCTCGTCGACTTCGGCCAGCGCTACGCCGATCGAGCCGCGGATCACGCGGCCGTGCTCGAGAATCTCCTGCATCACGCCGCGCACCAGGTTCACCGGGATCGCGAAGCCGATGCCCTCGACGCCGAGGCTCTTGGCGAGTACCGCTGTGTTGATGCCTACCAGCTCGCCGTTCGAATTGACGAGCGCGCCGCCCGAGTTGCCGAAATTGATCGGCGCATCGGTCTGGATGAAGTTCTCGAAGGTCGCGACGCCGAGCTGGCCGCGGCCCGTGCCGCTCACGATGCCCTGGGTGACCGATTGCGTGAGCCCGACGGGATTGCCGATGGCGAGCACGACATCGCCGACGCGCAGCTGATCGGAGCGGCCGAGCGGCATCACCGCCATTCGGCCGAGATCGACCTTGAGGACCGCGAGGTCGGTATCGGGGTCGCGTCCTACAATGCGCGCAACGGTCTGCCGGCCGTCCGCGAGCTGCACGCTGACGCGTTCCGCGTTGTCGATGACATGGTGGTTGGTGACGATATGTCCCGCGAGGTCGACGACGACGCCCGAGCCGAGCGTCTGCTCGATGCGCTCGCGGTAACGCGGCGAGACGTCGCCGAAGAGCTCGCCGAGCGTGGCGGGAGGCAGGCGCTCCTTGACCAGTCGCTCCGAATAGATGTTCGCGACGGCCGGAGCCGCGCGTGCCACGGCATCCGCGTAGCTGGCGACGGCAGCAGACGATGGCGTCGCTACCGCCGGCGCAGCGGCCGCCGCGGCACCACCGGCGGGTGGCGGCGTGGCTGCGGTCGGGGGTGTGCGCAGCAGCCCGGGCCGCGCAAATACGATCAGGAAGGCCAGTGCGAGCCCGCCGACTATCGATCCGGAGAGGAAGACAACTGCGCGGCCGAGTCTCTGCTGGGTCATGCGTGTGTATAATGCGCCGCTTCCCGGAGATCGTCACAAGCTTAACCCTGCGCGAGAGCGCGAAGGCCCGGGACGGGACGTGGAGATCCTTCGATGACCGATATAGCGGTAACCGACGAACAGGAAATCGATCAGAGCCGGCGCCGGTTTCTGACGGCTGCCACGGTGGCCACCGGTGCGGTAGGCACCGTGTTCGCGATCACCCCGTTCATCAAGTCGTGGAATCCGTCCGAGCGCGCGCGCGCGCTCGGTGCGCCGATCGAGGTCGACGTGGCGAAGATCGAGCCCGGGCAGATGGTGATCGCCACCTGGCGCAAGCAGGCGATCTACATCGTGCATCGTACGCCCGAAATGGTCGCGTCCCTGCCAAAGAACGATGCGCAGCTGAAAGACCCGACCTCATCCGATTCCCTGCAGCCGCTCTACGCAACGAACGAGATGCGCTCCGTCAAGCCCGATTACCTCGTGCTGATCGGCATCTGCACGCACCTCGGCTGTCTGCCCAAGCAGCATTTCGAGCGGGGTGACGCGTCGCTCGGCGCTGACTGGCCGGGTGGCTTCTTCTGCCCCTGCCACGGCTCGAAATTCGACATGGCGGGGCGGGTCTTTGCAGGCTCACCGGCATCGGTGAACCTGAGCATTCCTCCTTACGAGTTCCGCGGCGACACTGTCGTGATCGGCGTCGATCCGCAGAAAGGAGTTGCGTGATGGCGACCCCTGCCGAAGGCGCCGCCGCAAAGGGCGGTTTCCGCGCCTGGCTCAACAAGCGCCTGCCCGTCGACGAGTTTCTGCAGAGCCAGCTGCTTGGCTATTACGCGCCGAAGAATTTCAACGTCTGGTACTTCTTCGGGTCGCTCGCACTGCTCGCGTTCGTGATCCAGATCGGCACGGGCATCTTCCTCACGATGAACTACAAGCCGGGCGAGCTGACCGCGTTCGACTCGGTCGAGTACATCATGCGCGAGGTCGAGTGGGGCTGGCTGATCCGCTACATGCACTCGGTCGGCGCGTCGATGTTCTTCATCGTCGTCTACCTGCACATGTATCGCGCGCTGCTGTACGGCTCCTACAAGGCGCCGCGCGAATTGCTGTGGCTCTTTGGCATGTGCATCTATCTCGCGCTGATGGCCGAGGCGTTCTTCGGCTATGTGCTGCCGTGGGGCAACATGTCGTTCTGGGGCGCGCAGGTGATCGTGAATCTCTTCGGCACGATCCCCGGCATCGGACCGGGGCTCGTCGAGTGGATCCGCGGCGACTACGGCATCGCCGACGCGACGCTGAACCGTTTCTTCGCGCTGCACGTGAGCGCGTTGCCGCTCGCGCTGCTGCTGCTGATCGCGCTGCACCTCGTGGCGCTGCGCCAGACGGGCTCGAACAACCCCGACGGCATCGAAATCAAGGCGAGGCTCGGCGCCAACGGCAAGCCGCTCGACGGCATTCCGTTCCATCCCTACTACACGTTGAAGGACATCGTCGGCATCGGCGTGTTCCTGATCGCCTTTGCGATCATCGTGTTCTTCGTGCCGGACTTCGGCGGCCTCTTCCTCGAGAAGCCGAATTTCGAACCGGCAAATCCGCTGTCGACGCCGGTGCACATCGCGCCCGTGTGGTATTTCACGCCCTTCTACGCGATCCTGCGCGCGGTACCGGACCAGCGCCTCGGTGCACTGTTGATGGGCCTCGCCGTGATCGCGTTCGTCTTCCTGCCGTGGCTCGACAGGAGCCCGGTGAAGGCCACGCGCTATCGCGGCTGGATCTGGAAACTCGCGCTCACCGTGTTCACGGTGTCGTTCCTCGCGCTGATGTATCTCGGCCTGATGCCCGCCGAGGGCCGCTACGTGACGCTTGCGCGGATCTTCACCACAGGATATTTCGCCTTCTTCGTGCTGATGCCGTTCTATACGCGCATCGACCCGGTGAAGGCCGTGCCCGAGAGAGTCACCTACCATGCGTAAGCTCGCGATCATCATGACCGCGCTGGCGCTCGGCGCGCCGGCCGCGTTTGCTGCAGAAGGCGGCACCGCCCTGTGGCAGCAGTGGCACGCCGGCAACGAGCTCGGTGACCGCGCGTCGCTGCAGCGGGGCGCGCGCAATTTTCTGAACTATTGCGCGGGCTGCCATTCGCTGAAATACGTGCGTTACCAGCGCGTCGGCGAGGATCTCGGCATTCCCGCCGACATCATGAAGGCGAACCTCGTGCCACCGGGCGCGAAGATCACCGACTATGTCCTGACTGCGATGCCCGCCAGTCTCGCGAACGCCTCGTTTGGCATCGTCCCGCCCGATCTCTCGTTGATCACGCGCTCGAAGGGCAGCGACTATGTCTACCAGTTCCTGAAGACCTTCTACCTTGATCCGAAGGCGGCGACCGGCACCAACAATCTTGCGCTACCGGGCACGGCGATGCCGCACGTGCTGTCGGACCTGCAGGGCCTGCAGCGTGCGGTGTTCGACAAGGACGGCCGGTTCGGGAAGTTCGAGACGGACGTCGCGGGGCAGCAAAGCGCCGCCGAATACGACTCATTCGTGCGTGATACCGTCAATTTTCTGGAGTATGCGGGTGAGCCAGCCAAGCTCTCCCGCGCGACGATCGGCGTCTGGGTCGTGCTGTACCTGCTGCTGTTCACCGCGCTCGCGTGGTTGCTGAAGCAGGAATACTGGAAGGACGTACGCTAACGGGGCGGGGCCGTCAGGAGGGCCGCGTGTCGAGTCGTCGATCCGCGATGATACTGTTCTCGGCGCCCCACGATCCGTGGAGCCACCGGGTGCGGATCGTGCTCGCGGAAAAGGGCATCCCGAGCGACATCGTGAGCATTGAGCCCGGCAGGTTCCCCGAAGACCTGCTCGATCTCAACCCCTATCACAGCGTTCCGACGCTGGTCGATCGCGACCTCGTGCTGTATGACGCGCGGGTCGTCACCGAGTATCTCGACGAGCGCTACCCCCATCCGCCGCTGATGCCGATCGATCCGCTCGAACGTGCAAAAATCCGTCTGGCGATGTACCGGATCGAACGCGACTGGTATGAGCCCGCGTGCCGGATCGATGCCGACGCGGGGAGCGCGGATGCGCTGCGTCTGCGCAGACAGCTCCGCGAGACGATACTTGCGAGCGCCGAGCTGTTCAGTGTGAGGCCCTACTTCCTCTCGGCGGAATTTTCGCTGCTCGACGCGTGCGTCGCGCCGATCCTGTGGCGACTGCCGCATTACGGGATCGATCTGCCGAAAGAGGCGCAGTCCATCGTGCGATACGCTGCAAACATCTTCCCCCGGCCGGGTTTTTGCGCGAGCCTCACCGGTGTCGAGCAGCAGATGCGGGTGGCCTGATGGGCACGATGCCAAAGCCGTCCCGCCGCCCTTACCTGCTGCGCGCTATGCACGAATGGGTGAGTGACAGCGGTGGCACGCCGCACGTGATCGTCGATGCCGAACGTCCGGGCGTGCAGGTGCCGCGCGCCTACGTGAAGGACGGCAAGATCGTGCTCAACATCAGCGCGTCCGCGACACAACGCCTCGCGCTTGGCAACGAATTCATCGAGTTCGACGCGCGCTTCGCCGGCGTCGTGCACCATGTCAAGGTGCCGCTGGGTGCGGTGCTCGGGATTTACGCGCGCGAGAGCGGTGAAGGCATGGTGTTCTCGGGCGAGGAGGGCGGCCCGGAGCCGCCGGCCAAGCCCCCGGCACCCGAGGAGCCGACGCGGCGCCCGCAACTGAAAGTCGTGAAGTGACGCCGTGCGGCAAGCCCCTCAGAGCATGAAGGCGTGCCTGATCCATGCCATCTTCGCCTCCGCCCCGGCACCGTCCTCGACGATGACATCGAATCGCGCCGGCATCTTGCGCCACTCGGGGTGCGCAGCGAGCAGCAGTTGAGCGGCGCGAATCAGCCGCCTCTGTTTGCGTAAGCCGACGCTTGCGGCTGCGCCGCCCCAGGTTCGCGATGTCCGCGCGCGCACTTCGACGATGACCAGGGTCGCACCGTCGCGCGCGACAATGTCGATCTCGCCGGCGCGGCGGCGGAAGTTGCGCGCCAGGATCGCGAGGCCCTGCGCCTCGAGAAAACGCGCCGCACGATCCTCGGCGCTTCGGCCGCGTTCCAGGCGATCCATGTCCTCACGGTCGCGTCGCAGCCGGTGCTGCGGCGTCGAGCAGTTGCGGTTGCCCATTCACGATCCGGGCCCATTCGAGCTGGCGTCGCACGCGTCGATCACTTTCGAAGCGCAACCTGCCTGTGAGGCCGTCGATGTCGACGGTGCCTGCCGCGGGCAGTGCGAGGCCCAGCAGGTACGCGTCGTAGCCGAAGGCGAACAGCTTGCTGCGCGCGGCGGCATCCTCGCCCCACGCTGCCCGCAGCGCCTCGCGTACCTGGGTCGTGCGCGCGCCCACCCCGAACACCCACGGCATGTCGGGGAAAATGAGGCCTTCGATATCCCGGTTCGCAGTCGCGTGCGGTTCGTACGCATCGGAGGTCGAGTAGGTCGGCAGGTCGCCTGCATAGTGGAAACGCAGCTGCGGCCGCAACTGGCGGGCGGTCTGCGGCTGGCCCGGTGCGAATATGAACTGCGCGTCGCCGCGGCGGCGTGGCTGAAACGCGAACTTTGTGCCGAGCACTTGTTCGAGCCGGCGCAGACGCGCCTTGCTGGCGTCGAGGCGCAGCACCTGGGTGATCGCCGCAGAGTAGTCGTTCTCGGCAGGAAAGTAAGTGGCCGATCCGGCGAGCTGGCCGCCCGCCGCCTCGAGCGCCTCGGTGAAAGCAGCGAGCACACGCGTGCCCCAATCACCGGCCGGCACGAGCGCGACGCCGCGCACGAGCCCCTGGCTCACGAGGCGCTCCGCAATCGAGCGCGCCTCGTTTTCGGGCGACAGCGCGAACTGATAGAAGCCGGCGGGTGCCGTTTCACCGGGGCCGAGGAAATTGAGCGCGAGGACAGGCGGGCGCGCGCCGGTATAGGTCGCGGCACCGGCCACCTCCTCGCGCAACAGCGGTCCGACGATCACGGTCGCGCCGGCGTCGCCCGCGCGCGCAATCGCGTCGGCCACGTTCAGGCTTGCCGTGTCGTACACGCGTATACGCGGGCGATCTCCGGCGCTCGACAGATAGTATGCGGTGAAAAAGCCGTCACGGATCTGCGCCGCCGCCGCTGCCAGACGGCCCGAGACCGGGAGCATCAGCGCGATGTGTGATGCCTGCTCCGGCTGCGGGGTCGCGCCTGCCATTTCAATGTCCGAGCGCACGACCTCGTTGGCGGGGTGCGCGGGATAGCGGCTGCGCCAGCGCTGGATCGCCGGGCCTGCAGTGGTCGGCATGGTGGCGGCCGTGGCGGCGATCGGGCCGAGTTCGAGCCAGCCGCGCACGATCGAGTCGCGTTCGGCGATGGGCTCGAGCTTCGCGCCGTGCTCCACCGCGGTGCGCAGCTGCGAGAGCAGCTCACTGCGGCCTGCACGGCGCGCCTGCGCCGTTGCGAGGAAGGGCTCGCGCGCGAGTGCGGCGCGCACGCCCTCGGCATAGCGCCCGGTCGCGAAGGCGGCGCGCTCCCGCACCTCGAAATAGCGCGCGGCGGCCGGGCCCGCAGCGGGTTGCGACAACGAGCCGAGATCGGCCCAGGCGCGTTGGCCATCGCCGCGCGCGAGCTTCAGTTCCACTTCGATCAGTCTTGATTCGAAGGCGAGTGCCGTGCCCGCCGTGCTTCTTGCGGCCGCCAGCGCGCGTTCCGCCTCGTCCGGCCGGCGTGCCGCGAGCCATTCGCGCGCCGCGCGTAGCCGCAGATCACCGGCCGAAGGTCCGGGGGCGGTCGCGGCCAGCGCTTCGAAGAGGCGCGCGGCATCTTCATGTCGCCCGTCCTGCGCATACTGTTCGGCGCGTTCCATGCTGGGTACCGGCGCCGACTGCGGCCCGATGCTGGTGCAAGCAGCCAGCACCGTCGCGGCCGCGATCGCGAGAAGCGCCGTGCGGCGCATGCTGTCAATCCTCGGGGCGGCCCACATGAGTTGCTTCGCCTTTCGTCGGACGGCACGATGCCGGGGGGTGGCGTCCGGGAGAGTATAGTGGGTGAGAACGCAGGCCGAATCGACGTGATCGCGACACCGATCGGCAACCTGGGCGATCTCTCGCCGCGCGCCCGCGATGCGCTCGCGCAGGCCGATCTCGTGGCGGCCGAGGATACGCGCCGCACCGGTCAGCTGCTCGCCGCAATGGGCCTCTCGCGCCCGGTCATTTCATTGCACGAACACAACGAGTCTGCGCGTGTCGGCGAACTGATGGCGCGGCTCGATGCCGGCGCCGTCATCGCGCTCGTCAGCGATGCCGGTACCCCGCTCCTGTCCGACCCGGGTTATGAACTCGTGCGTGCAGCGCGCGCGGCGGGTCATGATGTGCGCGCGGTACCCGGCCCATCGGCGATCACCGCGGCGCTCAGCATCGCCGGCATCCCGACGGCGCGCTTCTGTTTCGAGGGCTTCCTGCCGGCGCGTGGCCGCGAACGCCGCGAGCGTCTCACGCAACTTGCGCATGAGCCGCGCACGCTCGTTTTTTTCGAGGCCCCGCATCGTGTCGCAGAAAGTCTCGCAGACATCACCGCCGCCTTCGGTGCCGGGCGCGAAGCGGCGATCGGCCGGGAACTCACCAAGGCGTTCGAGACCGTGTACCGCGGCACGCTCGGCGAGTTGTCACAGCGTGCGCGCGAGGACGCCAACGTCGCGCGCGGCGAAATCACGCTCGTCGTCGCGGGAGCGCCGGAGGTGGCGGCGAGTGCCGTGACGCCGTTCGAACTCGGCCGTATCGTCGCCCTCCTTGCGAAAGAGTTGCCGCCAAGCAAGGCGGCGGCACTCGCCGCGCAGATCACCGGTGCGCGGCGCAGCGACGCCTACGACATCGCCGTTCGGCTCAACGGGGGTGTATCCTCACGCACGGAGTCGGCCGGGTAATCGCTGTATCTGCCCCTGGGCAGGTAGGGAGGAAAGTCCGGGCTCCTGCGGACGAGGTGCCAGGTAACGCCTGGGGGGCGCGAGCCCACGGAAAGTGCAACAGAAAGTAAACCGCCCCCTCCGCAAGGAGGAGGTAAGGGTGAAAGGGTGCGGTAAGAGCGCACCGCGCCGGTGGTAACACTCGGCGGCACGGCAAACCCCACCTGGAGCAAGGCCAAATAGGGAAACAGCGGGCAACCGCAGCGCCTGTCCGCGCGCGTTTCCGGGTAGGCCGCTTGAGGTCCCTGGCGACAGGGATCCCAGAGGAATGATTGCCCTCGACAGAACCCGGCTTACAGGCCGACTCCTTCTCAACTACTGTATAAGCTTCAGCGCACAAGCCTCTGATAGCTAAGCAGTCGCGCGGCTGCGACCTCCCCCGAAACGGGCCCAGGCGAGCGTAAGTTCTTGTCGGCCCGCATTTTTTTCCCCTGTTGCGCGTTGACAGTGCGCAGCCACGTTTCTATAGTGGCAACAAGTGGGAGAAAGTGGGGAGAAATGGGCTCTCAAGGGTCCATTCTGAGATGTTCCGCGGTGCAACAAAGGTAACGCTCGACGACAAGGGCCGGATGGCATTGCCCACCCGGTACCGGGCGGCGATTGCCGAGAGGTGCGAAGGGCATCTCGTCGTCACCGTGGACCGTGACCAGTGTCTCCTCGTCTACCCGCTGCCCGACTGGGAGCAGATCGAACGCAAGTTGATGAGCCTGCCGAGCCTGCATGCGCAGGCGCGCAGGCTCCAGCGGCTGATGGTGGGTCACGCCACCGATCTCGAGCTCGACGGTCACGGGCGCGTCTTGCTGCCGCCGGAGCTGCGTGAATTCGCGGCGCTCACGCGGCACGCGATGTTGGTGGGGCAGGGCAATCGCTTCGAGTTGTGGGACGAAGCGCGGTGGAACGAGCGGCGCGACGCATGGCTCGCGCACGAAGAGGCAGTGACGGATCTGCCGGCGGAGCTCGATTCGCTGTCGCTCTGATGGTTGGGGCATTGGACGGGGAAGGAGGCGGACGCGGACCGCTTCAGGAGGCCTGGCGCGATGGATGAGCACATTCCCGTGCTTGTCGAAGCAGTGCTGGCAGGCCTCGTCCCGAAAGCGGACGGTCTTTACATCGATGCGACGTTCGGGCGCGGCGGACACACGGCACGGATTCTCCAAACCCTGGGTCGAGAAGGGCGCGTGCTCGCGCTCGACCGCGATCGGCAGGCCATTGCGGCGGGTCGCGTGCGCTTTGCAGCCGAAGTGCGGCTTGCGCTCGTCCATGCGACGTTTGCCGATCTTCGGCAGGTCGTGCAGGACCACGCGGGCGATCGGCCGGTTGCGGGCGTGCTCTTCGATCTTGGCGTGTCCTCGCCGCAGCTCGACGAAGCTGCACGCGGCTTCAGTTTCACGAAGGACGGTCCGCTCGACATGCGCATGGATCCGTCACATGGCGAGCCTGTCTCGGCCTGGCTGGCGCGCGCGCCAGTCGATGAAATGCGCGAAGTGATCGCGACGCTCGGTGAGGAGCGCTTCGCGCGCCGTGTCGCGAAGGCGATCGAGGCTGCGCGCGCACGCGCGCCGGTCGCGCGCACGCGCCAGCTTGCGGAAATCGTGGCGGGCGCCGTGCGTTCGCGCGACGGCAAGCACCCGGCCACGCGCACGTTCCAGGCGCTGCGCATGCACGTGAATGACGAACTCGGCCAGCTCGGGCGCGGTCTTGCCGCCGCAGTCGACGTGCTGGCCCCGGGCGGCCGACTCGCCGTGATCTCCTTCCACTCGCTCGAGGATCGCCTGACGAAGGCATTCATGCGGCGCGAATCGGCCATCGATCCGGTGCTCGCGAGGCTGCCGGTCATACCGCCTCACGTGGCGCCACGCCTGCGCCTCGTCGGAGCCAAGCGCAAGGCCGGCGACGCCGAAGTGGCCGCGAACCCGCGTGCCCGCAGTGCCGTGCTGCGCATCGCCGAGCGCAGCGCGTGATCACCCTGTCGCGCAGGGCCCTGCTCATCGCCGTGCCGCTCCTGTGGATGCTCGCGCTCGCCTCGGCCGCGGGCGCGATCTGGGCGAAGCACCGCTCGCGCGAGCTCTTCATCGAGCTCGAACGCCTGAACGCCGCGCGCGACAACCTCGAGGTCGAATGGGGGCAGTTGCAGCTCGAACAGAGCGCCTGGTCGACGCACGCTTTCGTCGAGAACGTCGCGCGCGCGCGCCTGCACATGGCAACACCCGTGCCGCAGGACATCGAGATCGTGCGTCCATGATGCGCGACCGGCGAACAAAGGGACGGGGACGCAGCAGCGGGCGCGACCAGCGCGATGAGTCGACGCCGAAGTCGTTCCGCGCGCGCGCTGCCTTCCTGTTTGGCGTGCTGGCCGTTGCTGCCTGCGGCCTGCTGTGGCGCGCGGTCGACCTGCAGTTGATGGATCACGGCTTTCTCGCGCGCCAGGGCGATGCGCGCTACTCGCGGGTCGCGGCTATCGCGGCACACCGCGGCACGGTGACCGATCGTTATGGTGAGCCGCTTGCGGTCAGCACACCGGTCGACTCGGTGTGGGCGAACCCGAAGGAGCTTGCACTCGCGACCGAGCAGCTGCCGCGCCTCGCCAGGGCGCTCAAGCTCGACAGAAACGATCTTGCGCGCCGCGTCACGTCGAACCTCGACCGCGAGTTTCTCTATCTGCGTCGCCACATGCAGCCCGCCGATGCGACCCGCATCAAGGCGCTCGGCATCCCGGGCGTGTACCTCGTGCGCGAGTACCGCCGCTACTACCCGTCAGGCGAGGTCGTCGGACACCTGCTCGGGTTCACGAGCATCGATGACACGGGACAGGAGGGGATCGAACTTGCCTTCGATCACTGGCTCGCGGGCGAGGACGGTGCGAAGCGCGTGATCCAGGATCGCTTCGGTCGCGTCGTGCAGGACGTCGAGAGTATTCGTCCCGTGCGCCCCGGCCGCGACCTCGTGCTGTCGATCGATCTTCGCATCCAGTACCTCGCGTACCGGGAGTTGAAGGCGGCCATCCGCGAGCAACGGGCCAAATCAGGCTCCGTGATCGTCCTCGATGTGGACAGCGGTGAAGTGCTCGCGATGGTGAACCAGCCGGCCTATAACCCGAACGACCGGGACCAGATCAACGCGCGCACGTACCGCAACCGCGCCGCGACGGATATCCTCGAGCCCGGTTCCTCGATCAAGCCCTTCGTGGTCGCGGCCGCGCTCTCCTCGGGCAAGTACAGCGAGCAGAGTATCGTCGACACCTCACCGGGCTACATCCGGGTCGGCGTCAAGCCGATCGAGGACAAGCACAATCTCGGCCGCATCGACCTTGCGACGATTCTCGCCAAGAGCTCGAACGTCGGCATGACGCGCGTCGCACTGTCGCTCGACCCCGAGCAGATGTGGACCACACTGACGCGGCTCGGTTTCGGGCAGGTGACGACGAGCGGCTATCCGGGTGAGTCGGCAGGTCTCCTGCCGCACTGGTCGCACTGGCGTCCGATCGGCATCGCAACGATGTCGTACGGTTACGGCCTGTCGGTGACGCCGCTGCAACTTGCGCACGCCTACGCGACGATCGGCGGCGGAGGGCAGTCACGCCCCGTTTCGTTCCTGCGGGTCGACACGGTTCCGGTCGGCGATCGCGTGCTCGATGAGCGCGTTTCGCGCGCACTCGTGCACATGCTGGAATCGGTGGTGACACCTGCCGGTACAGGCATGCGCGCCGCGATTCCCGGCTACCGCGTCGCCGGCAAGACCGGCACGGCGTGGAAGTCGAACGCGGGCGGTTACTCGACCGATCGCTACATGGCGGTTTTCGGCGGCGTTGCGCCGGCCACGCACCCGCGGCTCGCCTCAGTGGTGATCATCGACGAGCCCGGTGCGGGCCAGTACTACGGAGGCGATGTTGCCGCGCCCGTGTTCTCCCGCGTCGTCGGCGGCGCGCTGCGCCTGATGGCCGTCGCGCCGGACGCCGCGATCGGTGCGCCCGATGGCGCGCCCCCGACGCCTGCGCCTGCCCGCCAGCAGGTGGCGCTGCGATGACACGTACGGATGACTCACCGCCACGTCGCCTGGCGGAGCTGCTCACCGATGCGCCCGGAGTACCGGCGCACCTCGAGGTGACAGACCTCACGGTAGCAAGCGGCGAGGTGCGCCCCGGAGGCGCCTTTCTCGCCTGCGCGGGACGCACCACTCACGGCCTCGCACACGCGTCGGAGGCGATCGAGCGTGGTGCGCGCGCCATCCTGTGGGAGCCCGTGCCAGGCCTGCACCTGCCCGAATTCCCCTCCCGGATATTCGCGCTGCCGGTGCCGCGACTGCGAGCGCAGCTCGGCGCGATCGCCGACCGGTTCTTCCATGCGCCATCGGCCGCGCTCACGCTCGTGGGCGTCACGGGCACCAATGGCAAGACCACGACGGCCTGGCTCACGGCACAGGCGCTTGCCGCCTGCGGCCGGCGTGCAAGCTACAGCGGCACGCTCGGCTACGGAATTCCCGGCGACCTGCACAGGACTTCGCACACGACGCCGGATGCCATATCGGTGCACCGGCAGCTCGCGGTGCTGCGCGCAGCGGGCACGGACTGCGTTGCGATGGAAGTGTCGTCCCATGCGCTCGATCAGGGGCGCGTGACCGGCGTGCGCTTCCACACGGCCGTGTTCACGAATCTCACGCGCGATCACCTCGACTACCACGGCACGATGACGGCCTATGGGAGCGCAAAAGCCACCCTTTTCGACTGGCCGACGCTCGCGGCGCGAGTCATCAATATCGACGACCCGTTCGGCGCCGAACTCGCGCAGCGCCATCGGGGGGCCACCGCCCACCTCGCGACCGTCTCGCGACGCAGTCCTGCAAGCGTGCGCGCCACGGCAACCCGCGCTGCGCCGCGCGGCCTCGAACTCGATGTCGAATCGAAATGGGGTGCCGGCACGCTCGCAACGCGTCTCGTCGGGGACTTCAACGCGGACAATGCGCTCGCCGTCCTTGCGGTCCTGCTCGCCTGTGACATACCTCTTGCCGCTGCACTGCGCGCGCTTGGCGCATGCGCGGCGCCGCCGGGGCGCATGGAGTCCTTCGGCGGCGAGCAAGGCGCGCCGCTCGCCATCGTCGACTATGCGCACACGCCCGACGCGCTCGAGAAAGCGCTGGCCGCCGCGCGCGCTCACTGCAGCGGCCGGCTCTCGGTCGTGTTCGGCTGTGGTGGCGATCGTGATCCGGGCAAGCGACCGATCATGGGGGCGATCGCGAGCCGCCGTGCGGATCGTATCTGGATCACCGACGACAACCCGCGCACCGAGCCCGCGGCGCTGATCACGGCCGCGATTGCAGACGGCGTCGCGCCGGGCCACGATTTCCACGTCGAGCACGATCGCACCACGGCAATCTGCAGCGCACTCAATGAGGCGCGGGCGGGGGACGCCGTGCTGATCGCCGGCAAGGGTCACGAGGACTATCAGATTGTCGGTCATGAGCGTCGCCCGTTCAGCGACCAGGCGATCGTGCGTACGGCGCTCGGGAGCCGCGCGGCGCCGGGGAATCGCGCATGAGCGCGGTACGCACGCTCGCGGGCTTGGCGGCTGATTGCGGCGGTACGCTCATCGGCGCGGATCGTCCCTTTGCGGGCGTCTCGACCGACACGCGCACGCTCAAGCCGGGTGAGGTGTTTGTCGCGCTCACCGGCCCGCGCTTCGAGGCGAGCGGGTTTGTCGGCGCGGCTGCCGCGGCGGGCGCGGCCGCGGTCGTCATTCCCGCGCGGCAGGACGCAGCGATTGCGCAGATCATCGTGCCCGACACGCTCGCCGCGCTGACGCGCGCCGCCGCCGCGTGGCGCCGCCGGCTCCCGATCCCACTGGTCGGGGTCGCCGGCAGCAACGGCAAGACGACCGCGAAGGAGATGACCGCGGCGATCCTCGCCGAGGCGGGCAGCTGTCTTGCGACGCAGGGCAATCTCAACAATCACATCGGTGTGCCGGTGACGCTGCTGCGGCTCGATGCATCGCACGACTATGCGGTCATCGAGATCGGTGCGAATCGACCGGGCGAAGTTGCGGCGCTCGCGGCGCTCGCGCGACCGGGTGTCGGCCTCGTCACCAATGCCGGCGCCGAGCATCTCGAGGGCTTCGGTTCGCTCGAAGGTGTCGCCCGGGCCGAGGGCGAACTGTTCGCCGCGCTCGATCCCGACGGAGTCGCGATCGTGAACGCGGACGATGCGTTCTGTGGTCTCTGGCGCGGCATGACGCGCGCGCGCATCGTGACCTTCGGCCTCGCGACCGGCGCCGATTTCCACGCGCGGGACATCGTGGCCGACGTGGGTCCGGCGGGTTTCGCGACGCGCTTCACGCTGCAGACGCCGGCGGGCGCGATCGGCATCAGTCTGCAGCTCGCGGGCCGCCACAACGTCGCCAACGCGCTCGCCGCCGCTGCGGCCGCCATGGCGGCCGGCGCGCGGCTCGAGCACGTCGCCAGGGGGCTGGCGACGATGCGCGCGGTCAAGGGGCGCCTCAATTTCCGCACGACGCGCGCCGGCGCCTGGCTGATCGACGATTCGTACAACGCGAACCCGAGCTCGATGCGCGCCGGCATCGACGTGCTCGCCGGCCTCGCGGGTCGCCGCTGGCTTGCGATGGGCGACATGGGCGAGCTCGGCGAGCACTCGCAGGCCGCGCACGTCGACGTCGGCCGCTACGCGCGCGAGCGGGGCGTCGAACGACTGCTCGCGACGGGACCGCTCTCGGCGCTCGCGGTCGAGACGTTCGGCGCGGGCGCCCGCTGGTTTCCGGACGCGGAGGCGCTCACGCGCGAACTCGACGCAACGCTCGCGGCAGATGTGCGTCTGCTGGTGAAGGGTTCGCGATCCAACCGGCTCGAGCGCGTCGTCGACGCACTCGTCAGCGGGCGCGGGCAGGGCAACTGATGCTGTACTGGCTCGCCAGGGAACTGACCGCGGAGTATTCGGGCTTCAACGTCTTCTCGTACCTGACGCTGCGCGCGATTCTCGCGACCATGTCGGGGCTTGCGATCTCGCTGCTTGTGGGCCCGGGCATGATCGCGCGCCTGTCGCGTTACCAGGTCGGTCAGGTCGTGCGCCAGGACGGCCCGCAGACCCATCTGCCCAAGGCGGGTACGCCAACGATGGGGGGTGCGCTGATCATCGTTGCCATCTTCGTCGCGACGCTGCTGTGGGCGGATCTCTCGAACCGCTTCGTCTGGGTGGTGCTCGCGGTCACGTTCGCGTTCGGCGCGATCGGCTGCTACGACGATTACCTGAAACTCGTGGTTGGCAATTCGCGCGGACTCGCCGCGCGCTGGAAGTATTTCTGGCAGTCGGTGGCGGGACTCGCGGCTGCGGCCGCCCTCTACTACACGGCGAAGACACCGACCGAGACCACGCTCTACCTGCCGATCCTGAAGAGCGTGGCGCTGCCGCTTTCCGCGTTTGGCTTCATCGGCCTCGCCTATCTGATGATCGTCGGCATGAGCAACGCGGTGAACCTCACCGACGGGCTCGACGGCCTTGCGATCATGCCTGCGGCGATGGTGGCGGCGGCGCTGGGTGTGTTCGCGTACGCGAGCGGCAACGCCGTCTTCGCGAACTACCTCGGCATCCCGGCCGTGCAGCAGGCGGGTGAAGTGCTGATCTTCTGCGCGGCAATGGTCGGCGCCGGCCTCGGCTTTCTCTGGTTCAACTCCTATCCGGCGCAGGTGTTCATGGGCGACATCGGCGCGCTCGCGCTCGGCGCCGCGCTCGGCGTGATCGCGGTGATCGTGCGCCAGGAGGTCGTCGTGCTCGTGATGGGCGGCGTGTTCGTGCTCGAAACCGCCTCCGTGATCCTGCAGGTGGCTTCGTTCAAGCTGACCGGCAAGCGCATCTTCCGCATGGCGCCGATCCACCATCACTTCGAACTCAAGGGCTGGGCCGAGCCCAAGGTCATCGTGCGCTTCTGGATCATTTCACTGCTGCTCGTGCTCGCGGGCCTCGCGACGCTGAAACTGCGATGAGCACTGCCACCTCCACCCGACGCTACGCCGTCATCGCCGGTCTCGGGCGCACCGGGCTTTCCTGCGCGCGTCATCTGCACGCACAGGGTTGGCGACTCGCCGTGACCGACACGCGCCCCCAGCCGCCCGAGCTCGGTGCGCTGCGGGCGCTCGCCGGCGACATCGTGGTTCGGGCGGGCGGTCTCGACCCGGCGCTGCTCGAGGGAGCCGCCCTGGTGGTGGCTTCTCCCGGGCTCCCGCTCTCGGGCCCGTTCTTCGCTGCGGCGCGGGCGCGCGGGCTCGAGGTGGTTGGCGATATCGAGCTCTTTGCGCGCGCCGTGCGTGCGCCGGTGATCGGCATCACCGGTACGAACGGCAAGAGCACCGTCACGACGCTGCTCGGTTGCATGGCACGCCGCGCTGGCGTCGCCGTGCGCGTCGGCGGCAACCTCGGTGAGCCTGCGCTCGATCTGCTCGGGGACGCTGCGACGGCGCTCTACGTGCTCGAGCTCTCGAGCTTTCAGCTCGAGACGACCTCATCGCTCGAACTGGCCGCGGCGACCGTTCTCAACGTGACGGCCGATCACATGGACCGCTACGCGACGCTCGAGGCTTACGCGGCCGCCAAAGCGCGCATCTTCGCGCATTGCGAGACTGCCGTGATCAACCTCGACGACCCGCTCGTCGCGGCGATGCGTGCGCCGGCTGGCGCCTCTGCCCCAGCGCTCACGTTTTCGTTGCGGGCCTCGATCGGCGCCGACTACGGGCTTGCCGATCGCGGCGCCGAGGCAGGCCTCTGGCTCGTGCGGCGCGGTGAGCCGCTCCTGCCGCTCGCACAGTTGCGTATCGCGGGGCTGCACAATGTCGCGAACGCGCTCGCTGCGCTTGCGCTCGGTGAGGCTCTGGGCCTGCCGCTCGCCGCGATGCTCGCGGAACTGCGCGAGTTCCCGGGCCTTGAGCACCGCACGCAATGGGTCGCGGATGTCGCCGGTGTGCGCTACATCGACGATTCGAAGGGTACCAACGTCGGCGCGACCCTTGCCGCGGTGTCCGGCTACCCGGGCACGCTTGTGATCATCGCCGGCGGCGACGGCAAGGGGCAGGACTTCACGCCGCTCGCGGCGGCCTTTCGCGACAAGGTGCGACACGCGGTGCTGATCGGTCGCGACGCGCCGGCTCTCGCCGTGGCGCTCGAGGGCGTCTGCCCGCTCACTCGCGAGGCGACGCTCGAAGCGGCGGTGCGCACCGCCTCGCGCATCGCAGTGAGCGGTGACACGGTGTTGCTGTCGCCGGCTTGCGCGAGCCTCGACATGTTTCGTGACTACGCGCAGCGCGGCCGGATATTCGCCGAGGCCGTGCGGAGTCTTGCTGCATGAGCGAAGCGATCGGCGTGGCGACACCAATGACCTGGGCCCGCACGGGTGGGCGCGGCGGCGCATTCCGTACCGACTGGGCGACCGTCACGCTCGTGCTCGCGATCTCCCTGCTCGGTCTCATCATGGTGACGTCCGCCTCGGTGTCGATCGCGAACAAGGAGTCGGGCGAGCCATTCCTGTATCTCGAGCGTCAGCTGCTGCTGCTGTGCATCGGCGGCGGCGCGGCGTTCGTGCTGACGAGAGTGCGCACCGAGCTGCTCGAGAAGCTGGCGCTGCCACTGCTGATCGGCGCGTTCGCGCTGCTCATCGCCGTGCTGGTCCCGGGTCTCGGGCACGTGGTCAACGG
The DNA here is from genome assembly GCA_035433705.1 of Steroidobacteraceae bacterium. GTDB lineage: Bacteria > Pseudomonadota > Gammaproteobacteria > Steroidobacterales > Steroidobacteraceae > CADEFQ01. Next base: position 26,889 of record DAORVK010000025.1, on the reverse strand, counting down.
CAGCAGGCGATGGATACGCCTCGCGGGCCTGAATTTCCAGGCGTCGGAGCTCGCGCGCCTGCTGGTGCTGATCTTCATCGCGAGCTACGCGGCGCGGCGCGAAGCCGAGCTGCGCACGCAGCTCACCGGGCTCGCCAAGCCGCTCGGGCTGCTCGCGCTCGTGGCCGTGCTGCTGCTCGCCGAGCCCGACTTCGGCGCCGCCACGGTGCTTTTCGCGACGGGTTTCGGCGTGCTTTTCGTCGCGGGTGCACGCCTGCGCTACGTCATGGCGATGATGATCGCGGCGCTCGCCTCCTTCGGCGCGCTGGTCGCATTGTCGGGCTATCGCATGCGTCGGCTCGGGGCCTTTCTCGACCCGTGGGCGGACCCGTACAACAGCGGCTTTCAGCTGACTCAATCGCTGATCGCGATCGGCCGCGGGGAATGGTTCGGGGTGGGGCTCGGCGAGAGCGTGCAGAAGCTCTTCTACCTTCCCGAAGCACATACGGACTTTCTCTTCGCCGTACTCGCCGAGGAACTCGGGCTCGCCGGTGTCGTGATCACGGTGGGCCTCTTTCTCGCGCTGGCGTGGCGCGCGCTCGCGATCGCGCGGCTGGCCGCCGACGCGGGCCTCAAGTTCCAGGCCTATCTCGCCGCCGGCTTCGGCATCTGGATCGGCCTCCAGGCGTTCATCAACATCGGCGTCAACATGGGCGCGCTGCCGACCAAGGGGCTCACGTTGCCGCTCATGAGCTACGGCCGCTCGAGCCTGATCGTGACGGTCGCCTGGGTCGGCATCCTGCTGCGTGTCCATCACGAGGCCGCGTCACGCACGCGCGGCCCGGCGACGGTGACGGCATGAGCGCCACGACGGGTACCGTGATCATCATGGCAGGCGGCACGGGCGGCCACGTGTTTCCGGCACTCGCGCTCGCGCGCGTGCTGCGCGAGCGCGGCTGCGAGGTCGTATGGCTCGGCACACGCCAAGGCATCGAAGCCCGGCTCGTGCCGGCCGAGGGCCTGCCCATCGAGTGGATTTCGATCGGAGGCCTGCGGGGCAAAGGTCCCGGCACGCTGCTCGCGGCGCCCTTGCGGCTCGCGCGTGCACTGCTGGAAAGCCTGCGGGCGATGCGTCGGCACCGGCCGATTGTCGTGGTCGGGCTCGGAGGCTTCGTGACGGGGCCCGGCGGCCTCGCCGCCTGGCTCACGCGCCGCCCGCTCGTCGTGCACGAGCAGAACGCCATCGCGGGCTTCACGAACCGTACGCTCGCGCGCCTTGCGCGCGAGGTGCTGACCGCTTTCCCGGGCGCATTCGACGCCTCGCAGGCGGTACGCCTGATCGGCAATCCGGTGCGCGCGGAGTTCTTCGCGCTCGCGGCGCCCGCGGCGCGCGCGTCCGGACGGGGCGCGACCCTGCGCCTGCTCATCGTCGGTGGCAGCCAGGGCGCCAACAAGCTGAATGCGGTCGTGCCGTTCGCGGTGGCGCGGCTCGCCGGCAGCGCGCGCTTTGACATCCGCCACCAGGCGGGGCCGCGCTGGCTCGATGCGGCGCGCAAGAGCTACCTCGACGCGGGCGTCACCGCAGAAGTCACACCCTTCATCGACGATATCGCCGAGGCCTATGCGTGGGCCGATCTCGTGATCTGCCGTTCTGGCGCGCTCACGGTCTCGGAGCTCGCCGCCGCCGGAGTGGCTGCGATTCTCGTGCCGTTCCCGGCAGCGGTTGATGATCACCAGACCGCCAACGCACGTTACCTCGTGCGCGAGGAGGCCGCGCTGCTCCTGCCCGATCGCGAACTCACGGCCGAGCGGCTCGCGCGCGAGCTGCTCGAGCTGTGCCGTGGGGGTCGCGCGCGGCTCCTCGCGATGGCGGAGCGCGCACGCGGGCTGGCGCGTCCGCGTGCTGCCGAAGAACTCGCTGATGCCTGCCTCGCGGCGGCGCGCTGCAACGGGGCCGTGGCATGAGCGTGCCGATGCACGACCGGATGCGGCGGATCCACACGATCCATTTCGTCGGCATCGGCGGCAGTGGCATGGGTGGCATCGCCGAAGTGCTGCTGAACCTCGGCTATCAGGTCCAGGGATCCGATTTGAAGCCGAACGACGTCACGCGACGGCTCGCGCAACTCGGGGCGCGAATCGCGATCGGCCACCGCGCGGAGAACGCGCAGCAGGCGGACGTCGTTGTCGTTTCGAGCGCGGTCTCGCGCGAGAACCCCGAAGTGGCGTATGCGCTCGAGCGCCGCGTGCCGGTGGTGCCGCGCGCGGAGATGCTCGGCGAGCTGATGCGCTTTCGCTACAGCATCGCGGTGGCCGGCACGCACGGCAAGACGACGACCACGAGCCTCGTCGCGAGCATCCTCGCCGAGGGCAACGAAGACCCGACTTTCGTAATCGGCGGGCGCCTCAAGAGCGCGGACAGCAACGCGCGGCTCGGTGCGGGGCGTTACCTCGTCGCCGAGGCCGATGAGAGCGACGCATCGTTCATCCACCTGCAACCGATGATCGCGATTGTCACCAACATCGACAACGATCACCTCGCGACCCACGGCGGCAACTTCGAGAGCCTGAAGCAGAGCTTCGTCGATTTCCTGCACAACCTGCCGTTCTACGGGCTTGCGGTGCTCTGCACCGACGATGCGAACGTGCGCGCGATCCTGCCAAAGCTGTCGCGGCCGGTCATCGGCTACGGCCTCGGCGAGGGGGTCGACCTGCGGGCGGTGAATGTTCGCCGCGACGGCCTACGCACACACTACACCGCACTCAGACGCGGCGCGGACTGCGGCCTCGAGGTCACCGTGAATCTCGCCGGCCTGCACAACGTGCAGAACTCGCTCGCGGCCATCGCTGTCGCGCAGGAGCTCGGTGTCGCCGATGGGGTGATCCAGCGCGCACTCGCGAACTTTCAGGGTATCGACCGGCGCTTGCAGCACATCGGCGACGTGGCGCTGCACGGCGGGCCGGTCACGGTGATCGACGACTACGGCCACCACCCTGCCGAAATCGCCGCGACCCTCGATGCCGTGCGCCAGGGGTACGGCGGACGCCGCATCGTGCTCGCCTTCCAGCCACACCGCTACTCACGCACACGCGACCTGCTCGATGATTTCGCGAGCGTGCTGTCGACGGCCGACGCATTGCTGGTGACTGAGGTGTACGCGGCCGGTGAGGCCGCCATCCCCGGCGCCGACGGCCGCGCGATCTGCCGCGCCGTACGCAGCCGCGGGCAGGTTGAACCCGTGTTCGTCGAGAAGGCGGAAGAGTTGCCGCAGGCGCTCGCCGCTGTGATCGCGCCGGGTGACGTCGTCGTGATGATGGGGGCGGGCAGCATCAGCACGGTGGCTCATGAGCTGCCGGCGCGCCTCGCCAGGGAGACTGCACTGTGAAGCTCAAACATCACGCCGGACGCATCACCGAAGTCACCGACGCTGTCGCTTTTGGACGTGTTGCCGTGCTGCTCGGTGGCAACTCCTCGGAGCGCGAGATCTCGCTCCTCACCGGCAACGCCGTGCTGGCTGCGCTGCAGCGGCGCGCGGTCGACGCGCACGCCTTTGATCCACGCGAGCGGTCGCTCACGGACCTCGTCGGCGAAAAATTCGATCGTGTGTGGATTGCATTGCACGGGCCAGGTGGTGAAGACGGCACGGTGCAGGGCGCACTCGAATGCCTCGGCATTCCGTATACGGGCAGCGGCGTGCTCGGCTCGGCCGTGTGCATGGACAAACTGCGCACCAAGCGCCTCGCTGCCGCCGTCGGAGTCGCCACGGCCGACTACGCGGTGCTGCACGGTCCGGAGGATTTCGCCGCCGTGATCGCGCGGCTCGGGCTGCCCCTGATCGTCAAGCCCGCGACGCAGGGCTCGTCGGTCGGCATGACGAAAGTCGAGCGGGCCGAGGACCTGCGCGCTGCCTGGGAGGCCGCCACGATCCACGAGCCCGTGGTGTTTGCGGAACCCTGGATCACGGGTGCGGAATACACCGTTGCGATCCTGAAGGGGCGGGCACTGCCCTCGATCCGCATCGAGACGCCGAAGGTCTTCTACGACTACGAAGCGAAATACTTCCGCAGCGACACCCTGTATCACTGCCCGTCGGGCCTCGCGGCGGGCGCCGAGGGAGAGCTCGGCGCGCTCGCGGCCACGGCCTTCGAAGCCTGTGGTGCGGGTGGCTGGGGCCGCGCCGATTTCATGATGGATGGCGCCGGGCGGCCCTTGCTGCTCGAGATCAACACCGTGCCTGGCATGACCGACCACAGCCTCGTGCCGATGGCCGCGCGCGCCGTCGGCATGGAATTCGACGAGCTCGTGTGGCGCGTACTCGAGACGAGCTTCGCCAGGACGCGCCTCTGATGCGGCTCAAACCCAGAAACCGGCGCAAACAGGGCGAGCGTCGCTGGCGTCTGCCCGCGCTCGACTGGCGCCGCCTCGCGACGACCCTCGCGAGTCTTGCGGCGCTCGCTGCAGCCGTCGGCGGCGTGGCGTGGGCACTCGACCAGCCGATCGAGACGATCATCGTGGAGGGTCGCTTCCAGCGCGTCTCGCCACTCGACGTCGAGCAGGCGGTGAAGCGGCGAGTGCGCGGCACGGGGCTCGTGAGCGTCGATCTCGAATCGGTCGGGCGCAGCCTGCGCCGCATTCCGTGGGTGGAAGGCGCCACTGTGCAGCGTGCCTGGCCGCGTGGCCTGCGGGTGCTCGTGACGGAGCAGGTCGCCGCGGCGCGCTGGGGCGCGAACAGCCTCCTCAATGCGCGCGGCGAACTCTTCATCTCCGAATCGCGCCACATTCCGCCCGAGTTGCCACAGCTTTCCGGACCGCCCGGCTCCGAACACGACGTCGCCTCACGCTATCTCGCCGCGCGCGGCCGGTTGATGGAGGCCGGCATGCGCCTCACGGCGATGCGCCTCGACGCGCGTGGCGCGTGGGAGTTCGACCTCGACAACGGTGTGACGGTGCGACTCGGGCGGCGTGACGTCGACGCGCGCTTCGAGCGCTTCGTCGCCGCCGGCCTCCCGCTGGTCGGCGAGCGCAGCGGCGACATCGACTACGTGGACATGCGGTACTCGAACGGCTTTGCAATCGGCTGGCGTACCGGCAACGACAACAAGGACGCCTGAGGAGATATGGCGAAACGCGCAGACAGGACTCTGATCGTCGGCCTCGACATCGGCACCTCGAAAGTGGTGGCGCTCGTCGGCGAGGTCGCGCCGGACGGCGGCATCGAGGTGATCGGCCTCGGCTCCCAGCCTTCGCGCGGTCTCAAGAAGGGCGTGGTCGTCAACATCGAGTCGACCGTGCAATCGATCCAGCGCGCGGTCGAGGAAGCCGAGCTGATGGCCGGCTGCGAGATCCACTCCGTGTTCGCCGGCATCGCGGGCAGCCACGTGCGCAGCCTCAACTCGCACGGCGTCGTCGCGATCCGCGACAAGGAAGTCTCGCAGCACGACGTGATGCACGTGATCGACGCCGCGAAGGCTGTCGCGATCCCCGCCGACCAGAAGATCCTGCACGTGCTGCCGCAGGAATTCATCATCGACGGGCAGGAAGGCATCCGCGACCCGATCGGCATGTCGGGCGTGCGCCTCGAGGCGAAAGTGCACATCGTCACCGGCGCCGACAGCGCCGCGCAGAACATCGAGAAGTGCATCCAGCGCTGCGGCCTCGAAGTCGACGACGTGGTGCTCGAGCAGCTGGCCTCGAGCTTCGCGACGCTCACGGAGGACGAAAAGGAGCTCGGTGTCTGCCTCGTCGACATCGGCGGCGGCACGACCGATCTCGCGGTGTTCTCAAACGGCGCGATCCGCCACACGGCCGTAATTCCGATCGCGGGCGATCAGGTCACGAACGACATCGCGGTGTCGATGCGTACGCCGACGCACTACGCGGAGGACATCAAGGTGCGCTACGCATGCGCACTCTCGCAGCTCGCCAATCCCGATGAGAGCATCGAGGTGCCGAGTGTGGGCGACCGACCGGCGCGCCGTCTCGCGCGTCAGACGCTCGCCGAAGTCGTCGAGCCGCGCTACGAAGAACTCTTCGGCCTCGTGCGCGACGAGCTGCGCAGGAGCGGCTTCGAGGAAGCGATCGCCGCGGGCATCGTGCTCACGGGCGGCAGCGCCAAGATGGAGGGCGCGATCGAGCTCGCCGAGGAGGTCTTTCACGTGCCGGTGCGTCTCGGTCTGCCCCAGCAGGTGCAGGGTCTTACCGACGTCGTGCGCAATCCGATCTATTCGACCGCCGTGGGGCTGCTGCTCTACGCGCGGGACAACTCGATGGCGAGCAACCGCGGCCGCTCCATCGGCGGCAGTGCGAAGTCGGTGCTCGACCGGATGAAGTCATGGTTTGCGGGGAATTTCTAGGGGCCCGGAGCCCCTTTTCAACAAAGGAGCGTATCTACATGTTCGAACTAATGGACGCATACAGCCAGAGCGCCGTGATCAAGGTGCTTGGCGTAGGTGGCGGCGGCGGCAACGCTGTCGCCCACATGGTTGCCGCGGGGATCGAGGGCGTCGAGTTCCTGTGCATCAACACCGACGCCCAGGCGCTGAAGCACTCGAAGGTCAAGACGGCGCTGCAGATCGGCGCCAACATGACCAAGGGCCTCGGTGCGGGTGCTGATCCGGAAGTCGGCCGCCAGGCCGCGATGGAAGACCGCGACCGCATCATCGAGATGATCGAGGGTTGCGACATGCTCTTCATCACCGCCGGCATGGGCGGTGGCACGGGCACGGGCGCGGCGCCGGTCGTCGCGCAGGTGGCGAAGGAAATGGGCATCCTGACCGTCGCGGTCGTGACGAAGCCGTTCGAGATGGAGGGCGGCAAGCGCATGCTGATCGCGGAACACGGCATGGCCGAGCTCGGCAAGTACGTCGACTCGCTGATCACGATCCCGAACCAGAAGCTGCTGACCGTGCTCGGGCCGCAGATCACGCTGCTCGACGCGTTCAAGTCGGCCAATCAGGTGTTGCAGGGCGCCGTGCAGGGCATCGCCGAGCTGATCACGCGGCCCGGTCTCATCAACGTCGACTTTGCGGACGTGCGCACCGTGATGTCGGAGACCGGCATGGCGATGATGGGCTCCGGCTCGGCGAGCGGCGAGGCCCGCGCGCGCGAGGCCGCCGAGGCGGCCGTGTCGTCACCGCTGCTCGAGGACATCAACCTCTCGGGCGCGCATGGCGTGCTTGTGAACGTGACGGCGGGGATGGACCTCTCGATCGGCGAGTTCCAGGAAGTCGGCTCGATCGTCAAGCAGTACGCCTCGGAGGACGCGACCGTGGTCGTCGGCACCGTGATCGATCCGGAGCTGTCGAACCTGATCCGGGTCACCGTCGTGGCTACCGGCCTCGGCCGTATCGCTGCCGCGCCCGCCGCACGCCCGCGCGAGATGGGTCGCGAGGGAGCGGCAAGAACGGAGCCCCCGATGCGGGTCGTGCGCCGCTCGCCGCTGAACAGCTCGGACTATGCCGCGCTCGACCGGCCGACGGTGCAACGCCAGCGGGCGGTGGGCGACGGACTGCGCGCGGATGTCGATGTCGAGGACGTGCTCGATATCCCGGCATTCCTGCGCCGTCAGGCCGACTGACGCGACCTGCGCGCTTGTGGTACGGTAGCGCCCCGTTCCCGCCGGGGCCGGTGCGCCTCGTCGGCGCCTCGCTCCAGCCGGTTTCCTGAACGGGACCGGGCGCTACCGCTACACTCCTGCATGGTCGGTCAACGAACTCTCAAGAACGCGATCCGCGCGTCGGGCGTAGGGCTGCACACCGGCACCAAAGTGCTGATGACGGTGCGTCCCGCGCCGCCCGATCATGGCATCGTCTTTCGCCGTGTCGACCTCGAGCCGGCCGTGGACATCCCGGCCTTCGCGGAAAACGTCGGTGAGACGACGCTTGGCACCGTGCTCGTCAAGAATGGTGCGCGCATCTCGACGATCGAGCACCTGATGTCGGCGTTTGCGGGTCTCGGCATCGACAACGCCATCGTCGAGGTGAATGCTCCCGAAGTGCCGATCATGGACGGCAGCGCCGGGCCCTTCGTGTTCCTCCTGCAGTCGGCCGGCATCGAAGAGCAGGCCGTACCGAAGCGCTTCGTGCGGATACTGAAGCACGTGCGCGTCGCAGACGGGGACAAGTGGGCCGAGTTCCACCCGTTCGACGGTTTCAAGGTCAACTTCCAGATCGAGTTCGATCACCCGATCTTCAAGCGCCGCACGCAGGCGGCTTCGATGGATTTCTCGACGACCTCGTTCCTGAAGGAGGTCAGTCGCGCGCGCACCTTCGGCTTCATGCGCGATCTCGAGACCATGCGGTCCCACAACCTCGCGCTCGGCGGCAACCTCGACAACGCCATCGTGCTCGACGACGAGGGCATCATGAACGAGGACGGTCTGCGTTACGAAGACGAGTTCGTGAAGCACAAGATCCTCGATGCGATCGGTGACCTGTACCTCCTGGGTCACAGCCTGATCGGTGAGTTCAGCGGCTTCAAGTCCGGCCATGGCCTGAACAACCAGCTGCTGCGTGCGCTGCATGCCGATGCAGATGCGTGGCAGGAAGTGGTGTTTGAAACCGACAAGGACACGCCGATCCACTACGTCGGCACCGAAGCGCTGCCGAGCACGGCAGCCTGAGTCAGGCGCGGGACGGCGGCAGAACCTTTACTTGCACGGTGGCGATGCGCGCGTTCCTCTCGCGGGCCTTCGCGAGCAGCGTTTCTGTTTCAAAGCGCAGGCGCGCGGCCCAGGCCGCCGATGCGACATAAACGGCCAGCGTTCCCTCCCGCTCCACCGCCGAGGTCACCTGCGAGGCCGTACCGGCCGGCAGCCACGACCTGACGAGCCCCAGCCATTCCTGGGCCGCCTCGGCACGCTGCCTGAGGGTGACCAGTGGTGAGGTGGGACGTGCCAGCAGGTCGGCCAGGGCCCCCGGTTTACCATATCGGGGAGACCCTGATTTTCGACTCTGTGCACCAGTCTGCTTGTGTCGTCCCCGGCTCTTCGGCATATTGCCCCCGCCAATGGACCGAGCATAACGGATGAACCTCATTTTCTTCTCTCGGCGCGATGGGCGCGCGCGGCACGTCAATCTGGCCCACCCGGTCACCCTGGGGGCCGTCGGAGCGCTGGCGCTTGCCGTCCTGGGCATCGCTTTCGTGCTCGGGCTCGAGCTTGGGCAGCGCTCTGCGCGGGTATTTTCGCGCGGCGACGCGTCCCACTGGTCGCAGGTCGTGAAGGCGCAGGAGGCCGAGATCGCGGAAATGAAACGCGCGCTGCAGGAGCGCGTCGATGCGATCTCCATGCGCATGGGTCAGGTCAACGGCCGGATGATCCGTCTCGATGCGCTCGGCAAGCGCCTGACCGAGATGGCGAACATCGACTCAAGGGAATTCAATTTCGACGCCGCGCCGCCCACCGGCGGCCCCGAAGAGGGGGAGGGCGGCATCGCCGCGCAGATCCCCGATCTCACGAGCCTGTTGGGCAACCTCGAGGAACGGGTCGACCTGCGCAGTGCACAGCTTGCAGCACTTGAGAATGTGCTGATCGCGCGCCAGCTTCGTGACCAGATTCACCCCGAGGGGCGTCCGGTGCGCCAGGGCTTCATCTCTTCTTACTTCGGCTCGCGCCAGGACCCGTTCACGGGCCACGGCGCCTTCCACAAGGGCCTCGACTTCGCTTCCCAGGCAGGCGCTGAAGTGGTCGCAGTCGCAGCCGGCATCGTGACCTGGTCGGGCGAACGCTCCGGTTACGGGAATCTCGTCGAGATCAATCACGGCAACGGCTTCGTGACCCGCTATGGTCACAACAGCCGCAACCTCGTGTCCGTGGGCGACACGGTGCAGCGCGGTGATCCGGTCGCACAGATCGGTTCCACGGGCCGCTCAACGGGTCCGCATGTGCACTTCGAAGTGCTGCGACAGGGCCGCCAGGTCGATCCGCTGACTTTCATCGGACGCTAACCCCCTCCCCGGGTGGGGGAATCATTTTCTCCGCGCGCCGTCTATCTACGAATCCGTATAATATCCGGCCTTTGCCCGGCCACGGCACGCATAAGTGCCTGATCGGGCGGATTTTTTTCAAGGATTCCACGTGCTCGCACTGCTCACGCGCGTCTTCGGCAGCCGCAACGACCGTCTCGTCAAGAACTACGCCCGCCAGGTCCGCGCCTCGACCGCCCTCGAGCCCACCATCGAGGCGCTCCCGGACGATGCGCTGCGCGCGAAAACCGACGAGTTCCGCGCCCGCCTGAAGGATGGCGCAAAACCCGACGATCTCGCCGCCGAGGCCTTTGCGGTCGTGCGCGAGGCGGCGCGACGCACCCTGAAGATGCGCCACTTCGATGTGCAGCTGATCGGCGGCACGGTGCTGCACGAGGGCAAGATCGCCGAGATGCGCACGGGCGAGGGCAAGACGCTCGTCGCGACCCTGCCGGCGTACCTCAACGCGCTCTCGGGCGAAGGCGTACACGTCGTGACCGTGAACGAGTACCTTGCCCAGCGCGACTCGGACTGGATGGGGCCGATCTTCCGCTTCCTCGGCCTTACGGTCGGCGTGATCAGGAACTCGCAGTCGAGCCCCGAGAAGCGTGCCGCCTATGCCTGCGACATCACCTATGGCACCAACAACGAGTTCGGCTTCGACTACCTGCGCGACAACCTGGCGTTTCGCCTCGAAGATCGCGTGCAGCGCGGCCATGCGTTCGCGATTGTCGACGAAGTCGACTCGATCCTGATCGACGAGGCACGCACGCCGCTCATCATCTCGGGCCCGGCCGAGGAGAGCACCGAACTCTACCTCACGATCAACAAGCTCGTGCCGCGCCTCACGCGCCAGAAGGACGAGAACAGCCCCGGTGACTACTCGGTCGACGAGAAGCAGAAACAGGTGCATATCACCGAGGAGGGTCACGAGCACGTCGAGCAGTACATGCTGCAGGCGGGGCTCCTGCGCGAAGGCGAGAGCCTCTACGACTCGGGCAACATCCGCCTGATGCATCACCTGAACGCGGCGCTGCGCGCCCACGCGATCTACCGGCGCGACGTCGAGTACATCGTGCGCGGTGGCGAGGTGATCATTGTCGATGAGTTCACCGGCCGCACGATGCAGGGCCGACGCTGGTCGGACGGCCTGCACCAGGCGATCGAAGCCAAGGAAGGCGTGCGCGTGCGCGAGGAGAACCAGACGGTCGCCTCGATCACGTTCCAGAACTACTTTCGCATTTATCGCAAGCTCTCGGGCATGACCGGCACCGCCGACACCGAGGCGCCCGAGTTCCTGCAGATCTACGGACTCGAAGTGGTCGTGATTCCGACGCATCGGCCGATGGTGAGGAAGGATCACCCGGATTTCGTCTATCTCAACCAGAGCGACAAGTTCAAGGCGATCATCGAGGACATCCGGGACTGCGTGACGCGCGAGCAGCCGGTGCTCGTCGGCACGACCTCGATCGAGACCTCCGAGTTCCTGTCGGAGCTGCTGCAGAAGGAAGGCGTCACGCACCAGGTGCTGAACGCCAAGCAGCACGAGCGCGAAGCGCACGTCATCGCACAGGCCGGCCGACCGGGCTCGATCACGATTGCCACCAACATGGCGGGTCGCGGCACCGATATCGTGCTTGGCGGCAATCTCGACTCTGAGCTCGCAACGCTGGCGCCCGAAGCGCCAGACGCCGAGCGCGAACGCGTGCGCAGCGACTGGCAGACCCGCCACGACAAGGTGCTCGCCGCTGGCGGCCTGCACATCATCGGCACCGAACGTCACGAATCCCGCCGCATCGACAATCAGCTGCGCGGCCGCTCGGGCCGCCAGGGAGACGCGGGTTCGAGCCGGTTCTATCTGTCAATGGAAGACAACCTGATGCGGATCTTCGGCGATCCGAACTTCACCAAGCGCCTGCTCACGATGGCGGGCATGAAGGAAGGTGAAGTGATCGAGAGCCGCATGCTCTCGGGTCGCATCGAGAAGGCGCAGCGCAAGGTCGAGTCGCACAACTTCGACATCAGAAAGCAGCTGCTGCTGTTCGACGACGTCGCGAACGATCAGCGTCGCGTGATCTACCAGCAGCGCACGGAGATCATGGCGAAGGAGGAGGTCGCGGACGCGATCCGCGGCATCCGCGCCGACGCGATCGGTACGCTCGTCGACCAGTTCGTGCCGAAGAATGCCGGTCCCGCGGACTGGGACCTCGGCGGTCTCGCCGATTCGGTGCTGAAGGACTTCAATGCACGCATCGCGCCGCAGGAGTGGCTCGCGCAGGAGCCCGAGATCGACGAGGCGAGTTTCCGCGCGCGCATCGCGGAGGCGGTCGAAGCGACCTACGACGGGAAGGTCGCGCGCATCGGCGCGGAGCTGATGCGGCATGTCGAGAAAGACGTGATGCTGCGTACCCTCGATCAGCACTGGCGCGATCATCTCGCGGCCATGGACTACCTTCGCCAGGGCATCCACCTGCGCGGCTACGCGCAGAAGGACTACCGCTACGAGTACAAGCGCGAGGCTTTCGAGCTCTTTTCAGCGATGCTCGATCGCGTGAAGTTCGAGACGGCCTCGCTCCTCGCGAAGATCGAAGTGCGCACGCAGGAGGAGATCGATCGCGAGGAAGAGCGCCGCCGCATGCGTCTGATGCAGGCCTTGCAGGCGCAGCACGCCGATGCACAGTCGGCGCTGACAGCCGGAGGCGGTGAAGCCGAGGCGCCGGCGCCGGCGGGTGTCCCGGCGGCGGGTTCCGGCGCGGCGCGTGCCGGGGTTGCGCGTCTGCCTGGCCGGCCGATCGCGCCGGCGGACCACACGCCCATGGTGCGTGCCGAGCCCAAAGTCGGCCGCAATGAGCCGTGCCCGTGCGGCTCGGGCAAGAAATACAAGCACTGTCACGGCACACTGGCCCAGGCCGAGTGACGTCTGCGACCGTGGCGCCGGCCGCGGCGAAACCACCTGTCAGGGTCGTGGCGGCCGCGCTGTTCGATGGCGAGGGTCGCGTTCTGCTTGCCGATCGGCCGCGTGGCAAGCATCTCGCCGGCCGGTGGGAATTCCCGGGCGGCAAGATCGGCGCGGCGGAGAGCGCGCGCGCGGCGCTCTCCCGTGAACTCGCGGAAGAGCTCGGTGTCACCGTGCAGGCTGCGCGCCCGTTCATGGCCGTGTCGCACGAGTACCCCGACCGCAGCGTCGATCTCTCGCTGTGGCTCATCGAATCGTGGAGCGGCGAGCCGCGTCCGCTCGATGGTCAGCGACTCGCGTGGGTGGCGCCGCGCGAGCTGTCAGGGTGGGATATCCTCGAGGCCGACGCTCCTTTCATTGGCGCCTTGCGCGCGTTTACCGGAACGACGATGACGCAGCCGCAGACCTTCGAAGTTCGCAATCCACGCAGCGGTGAGGTGGACTATCGCTTCACCGCGGCCAGCGCCGCAGAGGTCGGGCGGGTCGCCGCCGCACTGCGCGCGCAGCAGCTCAACTGGCGCGACGCAGGCCTGTCGCATCGTATCGACGTCATGCAGCGCTTCAAGGCCGAGCTGGTCGCGCGCAGCCGCGAGATCGGCGATGCGCTCACGCGCGACACCGGGCGTCATCTCCTTTCGCTGGGAGAGGCGCAGTCGGTGCCGGGTGCGATCGATCGCTGGTGCCGCAAAGTGCCGGGCTTCGGTGCGCCCCCGGAGGGTCGCTCCGAGGGTCTGCCGACTGTCAGCTACGGCTTCCAGCTGGTTCCCTATCCGCTCGTCGGGGCGATCAGCCCGTGGAACTTTCCTTTCATCCTCTCCTTCATCGACGCGGTTCCGGCACTGCTGGCCGGCTGTGCCGTGCTGTTGAAGCCGAGTGAAGTCACGCCACGCTGGATCGACCCGGTGCGCAGCGCAATCGACTCGGTGCCCGAGCTCGCCGCCGTGTTCGCGATCTGCCAGGGCGGCCGCGAGACGGGTGAGGCGCTGGTGGCAGCCGTCGATGCCGTATGTTTTACGGGCAGCGTGAAGACGGGTCGGCTGGTCGGCGCCAGCGCGGCCGCGCATTTCATTCCGGCCTTCCTCGAACTCGGTGGCAAGGACCCGGTGATCGTCACCGCGAACGCCGATATCGAGCGTGCGGCTGACGCCGTGTTGCGTGCCTCGATCAGCGCAAGCGGCCAAGCCTGCCAGGCGCTCGAGCGAGTCTACGTGGATCGTCGCATTCACGCCGCGTTCGTCGAGCGGCTTGCCGCCAAGGCGCGCGCCGTCGAAATCAATTGGCCTGACATCCATCGCGGCGCCGTTGGTCCTTTCATCTGGGCGGCGCAGGCGCGCGTCGTCGAGCAGCAGATCGCGGATGCGGTTGCGAAAGGCGCCAAGGTGCTCGCCGGCGGCACGATCGAAAAACACGGCGGCGAATGGCTGCGGCCGACCGTACTGGTCGATGTGACGCACGACATGCAGGTGATGACCGATGAGACTTTCGGCCCGCTGATGCCCGTGATGGCCTTCGACACGATCGATGACGCGATCCGGCTCGCGAACGACTCCAGCTTCGGCCTCTCCGCGGCGGTGATGGCCGGCTCGATGGAGGAGGCTGAGGCTATCGGCCGGCAGATCGAGGTGGGCGCCGTGAGCCTGAACGACTGCTCGCTCACCACCGTGATGCACGAGGCGGAGAAGAATTCGTTCAAGCTTTCGGGGCTCGGCGGCTCCCGCATGGGCGCCACGGGATACCTGCGCTTTCTGCGCACCAAGGCGCTGCTGCGCCAGTCCGGTGCGCCTGCCACGGTCGCGGTGCTGGCGGAGGAGAACGCGCCGCGCTATGGGCAGGACGGTGCTGTCATGCCAGTAGCTCCACTCGGGCGTGGTGGCCATGTGAGTTCATGAGGCGGCGGTCGCTGGTCAGCAGTGGAGCGTCCAGACCTTCTGCGAGTGCAACGTACGCGGCGTCATAGGCCGAAAACTGGTGCCGCAATTCCCAGATACGCATGGCGAGCGCCCGATGGCCCACCGTGTGAATCGGCAGGTCATGGAACAATGCGATCGCGGTCGCGGCACGCTCCGGTCCCAATCCCTCGTTCAGCACGAGGCGTCGCAGGACATGCAGGACCTCGACTTCGATCAGATCGGGCGCCAGTGTCAGGCCGTCGCGACCGTACATTCG
The DNA here is from genome assembly GCA_035433705.1 of Steroidobacteraceae bacterium. Taxonomy (GTDB): domain Bacteria; phylum Pseudomonadota; class Gammaproteobacteria; order Steroidobacterales; family Steroidobacteraceae; genus CADEFQ01. Next base: position 11,824 of record DAORVK010000025.1, on the reverse strand, counting down.
CTCGAGGATCGAGCCGGCCGCCGGTTTCGCGAGGACCAGTTCGATCACTGCGGATGCGTCGACGACAATCACCGTCGCTCGCGTTCCTGGCGAAGCATGGCGGCGGCGGAAGCCCTTGTTTTCACGGGAGAAAGCCGCGCAAGGCGCGCGCGCATATCTTCCAACGTGGGCTGCGCGCTCAACTTCGCGACTTCGCGCAGCAGGAAGTCCGATAGCGACAGGCCCTCGAGCGAGGCCCGTGCTTTCAGGCGCCGGTGGATCTCCTCGGGAACGTGCCGGATCTGGATCATGTGTGACATGCGCTCAAGCTATTTGCATGTGCTCCACATGTCAATCTGGCGCATTCGCCCCGGAATGCGCGATACAATGCCGCCCTCCATCCGACAGGCTCGCCATGGCTACCGATCCGAATTTGCCCGAAATCCAGCTCGACGCGAACGCTCTCTACCGCGAGGAGGTGTTCACCGACCGCAAGGCCGGCACACTGCGTCGTCTCGTGCCGATCACGGCAGATGGCAAGGACGATCCCGGCCGCGATGTGCTCTATTCGGGGCAGACACAGCTGCTGACACCGGGTGGCGTGCTGCCGCTGATGTTCGAGATCGACGCGAAGACCCTGCCCGATGCGCTCGCGAAATTCTCCGGGTCGGTCAAGCTGGCGCTCGAACAGGCGATCGATGAAGCGCGCGAGTACCGGCGCGAATCCGCCTCGCGCATCGTCGTGCCGGAAGCCGGTGGTCTCCCGCCGATGGGGCCGGGGAAGCTGAAGTTGCCATAGGGCGACGGGCCAGAAGCGCGCTGCCGCTCAGCCCACCGCCCTCACAGGTTCTCGTCGAAAAAGCGCTTCACCGTCATATAGGCGTGTGGGCCCATGTCCGCGTGCCTCAAGAGGCCGTGCTTGCCTCCCGGATAGGGCATCACCTCAAAGGGCCTGTCGAGGTCCTGCAGGCGCTTGAAGAGCGCGGTGCTGTTGGTGAAAAGAACGTTGTCGTCGGCCATGCCGTGCATGATGAGGAGCGGTCCTCTGAGGCCCGCAGCGTGCGTCATCACGCTCGAAGCCTCGTAGCCCGCGCGGTTCTCCGCGGGCGTGCCCATGTAGCGCTCGGTGTAGTTCGTGTCGTAGAGGCGAAAGTCGGTGACTGGTGCGCCGGCCACCCCAACCGCGAAGTAATCAGGCGCCTGCATCATCGACATCAGCGCCATGTAGCCGCCGTAACTCCAGCCCCAGACGCCGATGCGCGCCGGGTCGAGGTAGGGCAGCGAGCGAAGGAATTCGACGCCCGTCACCTGGTCTTCGACCTCGACCGTGCCGAGCCGATGAAAGGTCGCGCTGGCGAACTGCACGCCGCGAAAGGCTGTGCCACGATTGTCGAGCGTGAACACCACGTAACCTGACTGCGCGAGGAACTGGCGGAAGAGGTTGCCCCAGGCATTGCGCACGCGCCCGAGTACGCCCGGTCCTCCGTACACGTCGACGATGACCGGATAGCGTCGGCCCGGCTGCATGTCTTTCGCAGGAGTCAGCTGGTAGTAAAGCGTCTGGCCGTCACGCGCCCGCAAAGTGCCGAATTGCGACTTCTGCTGCGAGGCGAGATACGGCGCATACGGGTGCGAGGCGTCGAGGGTATTGGCGACCAGCGTGGCACGCGTGCTGCCGTCGGCGTTGTGCAATTTGACCGAGGGCGGGTGCTCGCTGTCGGAGAAAGTGTCGAGGTAGTAGCGCGCGTCGGGCGACATGCGTACCGTGTGCCAGCCCGTCTCGCGCGAAATGCGGCGTGGCGCCTCCCGCTTGCGAAAGGACGTGACGTAGAGCTGCCTTTCGAGCGGGGAGGCCGCGTTCGCCATGAACCAGACGAGGCCCCGTCGGCGGTCGATGCCACGGATCGCACGCATCGCATCGCCGCGGTCCTCACCTGCGACCATCCACTCGCCGCTTGTCACGGCGTGCTGCAACTGGCCATCCGCGTCATGCAGATACAGGTGATTGAAGCCGGAGCGGCTCGATCCCCACAGGAAGTCACCGCGATCCGAAACGAAAGTGAGCTCATCGCAGACGTCGACCCAGGTGTCCGAGTGCTCCTCGAGCAGTTTGCGTGTGGCGCCGCTCGCCGCGTCCGCCTTCAGCAGGGTGAGCGTCTTCTGGTCGCGACTCTGGCGCTGCACCGCGATGGCTCTGCTGTCAGGCAACCACTGGACGCGGGCGAGGTAGATGTCGGCGTTCGCACCGAGATCAACCCGTACTGCCGGCCCCTTGCCTATGCGTGTGACGTAGAGCTGCACGTCGGCGTTGCGCGCGCCCGTCGCAGGGTAGCGCTGCTTCACGACTTTGAGGCTGTCGGCATAGACTTCGAAGCGCTCGATTTCGGCGACCGCAGACTCGTCGACGCGCGTGAACGCGATGTACCGCTCGTCAGGTGACCACCAATTGCCGGTGTTGCGGCTCATCTCCTCCTGCGCGATGAATTCCGCGACACCGTACGAGACGGGCCCGCCGCCCCCCTGCGTGATCGCGATTTCGCGCCCGCTCGAAAGCTCGAGCGCGTGGAGATTCGCGTCGCGGATGAAGCTGACGTAGCGGCCGCCCGGCGAGAACTTCGCGTCGGTTTCGGAGGCAGGCGTGTCGGTGAGGCGCCGCACGGCGCGCCCGGGCGAGGCGTCGAGATCGTAGGTGTACAGGTCACCGCCGAGCGGCACGAGAATGCGCCGGCCATCGGCCGAGAGGTCGTACTCGAGAATGCCGCCGAGGGAAGACGTGCGCTGGCGTTCGCGGCGCGCTTCCTCTTCGGCCGACAGGGTGCTGCCGGGGGTCACGAGGTGCGCTGAATCGACGAGCAGGGCGTGGTGCTTCGTGGCAATGTCGAAGGTCCACAGGTCATACACGTCCTTTGCACTGTCCTTCGCGCGCAGGTATGTGATGTGGCGACCATCAGGCGAGAACGCCGCGCTGCGAAGCGTGGGCCCCGACAAGTCTGGTGCGGCGAAAAGCCGTGCAATGGTGAGATCGGCCGCCATGGCCGGCGCGGCGACGAGCCACAGGAGCCACGCGACGAAGCGAGCGGAGTGGGGTGCGGTCATCGGGTTGGTCCGTTTGTTAGACTGCCGCATCGGCAATCTTCGAGTGTAGGGAAGTACATGACCCGCAGCCAATCGGCGCGTTCGCGCGGCGCGATGCTCACCCTTGCCGCGTGCGCCATAGCCCTCGCCGTGGGAGCCGTTGCTGCCGTGAAACTCCGCTATCCCGCTGCGCCGCGCAGTACAGTGATCGACCACTATTTCGGCACGAAAGTCGCCGACCCCTATCGGGGCTTCGAGTCACTCGATGCGCCTGCCACAAGGAAGTGGGTGCAGGCAGAGAACGCGCTTGCGCAACCCTGGCTTGAGGCGATTCCGCAGCGCGCCTGGATCAGGGAGCGGCTTGCGAAGCTGTGGAACTACGAGCGCTTCGGCGTGCCGAAGCTGGCCGGTGGGCGTTACTTTTTCACGCGCAACGACGGGACGCAGGACCAGAGCGTGCTCCAGGTCAGCGACTCGGTCGATTCCCCCGGCCGCGTGCTCTTTGACCCGAACTCCGCGAGCAAGGACGCGACGATCGCGCTCGCGCGCTTCGAGCCGGGCCCCGATGGCAAGCTGCTCGCCTACTCGCTCTCCGACGGTGGCACCGACTGGGAAATCTGGCGCTTTCGCCGCGTCGACGACGGCGCCGATCTGCCCGACGAGCTGCGGCGCGTGAAATTCTGGCAGGTGAGCTGGGCGGCAGACGGGTCCGGCGTCTATTACAGCCGCTACCCTGCCCGCGCCGACGGTCATGGGGACGACACCGGCCGTCCTGCCGTCTACTTCCATCGGCTCGGCGAGCCGCAGGAACGCGACGCACTCGTCTACGCGGTCACCGACCATCCGACCCGCGCGCCGTCGGCCGATATCACCGACGACGGCAAGCTGCTCGTGATATCGATCTACGAGGACACGCGCCGCGATGGCGTTGTATTGAAAGACCTCTCGAAACCCGACGGGCGCATCACGAAGCTGTTCACCGGATTCGACGCAAACTACGTCTACCTCGGCAATGACGCGGACACTCTCTATTTCACGACCACTGCGGGTGCGCCGAATTGGCGCGTGATTGCGGTGGATCGCGCGGCACCGAGCGCGGCGAGCGCGCGTACGATCGTGCCCGAGGCGGCTGCCGCGATTGAATCGGCAGATATCGCCGGCGGCCGGGTGCTCGTGAGCTACGTGCAGGATGCGCGCAATGTCGTGAGGCTCTTCGAGCGCGATGGCAGGCCAGTGGGCGATGTGCATCTGCCCGGATCAGGTTCGGCGGGCAACTTCGAGGCGAGGAGCGACGAGGCGGAAGCGTTCTTCTCGTTCTCGGACTATCTCGCGCCGACCCGCATCCTGCGCCTCGACGCGACAACGAATACGGTGAGCGCGTTCCGCACGCCCAGGATCGATGCGGACACTTCGGTCTACGTGACCCGGCAGGTGTTCTATGCGAGCAAGGACGGCACGAAGGTGCCGATGTCCATCACGCATCGCCGCGACATGCCGCGCGACGGCAATCAGCCGGTGCTGCTCTACGGCTACGGAGGCTTCAATATTTCGTTGACGCCGACCTTCCGGCCGACCGTGCTTGCCTGGCTCGAGATGGGCGGCGTCTACGCCGAAGCAAACCTGCGCGGCGGAGGTGAATATGGCGAAGCCTGGCACGATGCGGGAACACTCACACACAAGCAGAATGTATTCGACGACTTCATTGCGGCTGCCGAATTTCTGATCCGCGAGCAGTACACGCAGCCGTCGCGCCTCGTGATCAGTGGGCGCAGCAACGGGGGCCTGCTCGTCGGTGCGGTGATGGTGCAGCGACCGGAGCTCTTCGGCGCGGCGCTGCCGGGAGTCGGTGTGCTCGACATGCTGCGCTACCAGCTCGCAAGCGCCAACGCCCGCCAGTGGTCGGGCGACTTCGGCCTGAGCGATCAGCCCGACGAGTTCAAGGCGCTCTACGCCTACTCACCAGTGCACAACGTGAAGAAAGGCGTGTGCTATCCACCGACACTCGTGACGACCGCCGATCGGGATGATCGGGTGGTGCCGTGGCACAGCTACAAGTTCGCGGCGGCGCTGCAGACGGCACAGGGCTGCGCGAATCCGGTGCTGATCCGCATCGAGACACGTGCCGGCCACGGCGCCGGCAAGCCGGTGTGGATGCAGATCGAGGATTTCGCGGATCAGTGGGCGTTTGCAGCGAAGGCGCTCGGCATGCCGGCGCCTGCCGCTACCGTGCCGACCGCCTCCCCGGCGCCGTGACGCGTATCATCTGCGCCGGATCAACAGCCGCTCCGTGTGCTCAGCCTCGAAGGACTGTTGCACACCAAGCAGGGCCCGCGACCGAAGGATCAGGCGGATGAAGAGGGAACGCGGCGGCCGGGCACCGGAGTGTCATCCGCCTGCGGTTCGGCCGGCTCGCCGGGGATCGCATGCTCTTCCGAAAGCCACGCGCCGAGATCGATGAGGCGGCAGCGCTCGCTGCAGAACGGCCGGAACGGCGACGCCTCGGACCATTCAATGTCACGCTTGCAGGTGGGGCAGGGGACCTTCAACTGCAGCAGCTCAACGTGAAGGGCACATCCGCGCTCGCCTGCGTGGGTCGATTGCCGAGACCGTTCCAGGCGAGGAAGCGCACACTCGAACGATAGTGGCTGCCGCTGATTTCCGGATAGAGCCCGAGCGACTGCGGCACGCCGATGCGCAGCAGCTGCACCGGGGACTCGCGGTCGAAAGTGATATGGAACGCGCCGCCCTTCGCCACTTCTTCCCTTGGTCGGCCGTTCTGCCGCGTGAGCCACAGCAGCTCCGCGATCGAATCGCACAGCGGCCGCAGCAGCGTGAGCCATTCGTTGAAGGCCTGTGTGCGTGCTGCCGTCGGTTGCTGCAGCCAGTAGAAGTAGTCGGGCAGATCGAACTCGCAGGTGCCACCCGGAATGGCGCTGCGGTGCTTCACCGCCGCGAGGAATTCGGACTCCTTGATCGGCTGCAGGTAAGCAGAGCCGGCAGCCAGCAGTTCGGTACGCAGGCGCATCAGGTTCGACATCACCGCGCGCAAGCGCGAAGTATCGACGCTCGGCTTCGCCTGGAACTCGTTCAGCAGCGAGAGCTGACGCTCGAGCTCCTTCAGCGCATCGGCGCGGGCGTCGCCGCGGGTCGTGATCGCGAGGATATCGATCAGGCTCGCGATGGCGGCGCGGCTGCCCCACTCGCTGGCCCGGTCGTTGTGATAGGTGGCCTGGCTGTAAAGGAAATCGATGCGCAGGAACGTGCGCATGCGCTCGTTGAGCGGCTGCTCGAACACGAGTTCGGCCTCTTCGGCCACGGGGAGATCCGCCTGCGCCAGTTCCTCGGACATCCGCCTATTGTGCGCGACAGCCTCCACTCCCGTAAACGCCTGCGGCGGCGAGATAGGCCGCGTGCAGGCCCTCGACCTGCGCGGCCAGCGCGGCAAGGTCACCATTGTTCGTGATGATGTCGTCGGCGGCCGCACGGCGCCTGGCGCGATCGGTTTGCGCGGCAAGGATCGCACGCGCCTCGGCCAGGGTCGAGCCGTCGCGTGCCTGCAGCCGGCGAATCTGCGTGGCCTCATCGGCATCGACGACCAGTACCCGATCGACGCGTCCGCGCGCGCCGCCCTCGACCAGGAGCGGAATCGCGAGGATCTGGTAGGGCCCGCCGGCCTTCGCCGAGCGTGCGTCCATTTCGGCACGGATGGCCGGGTGAGTCAGCGCCTCGAGCCGGCGCCGTGCCGCGGTCGAATCGGCGGTCTCGCCGAAGACCCGTGCACGCAGCGCCTTGCGATCGAGCGAACCATCGGGCGCCAGGACCCCGCCGCCGAACTCCGCGCGAATCCTTTCGAGGAGCGCCGAGCCGGGCGCAACCACGTCGCGGGCGATGACGTCGGAGTCGATGACCGGCACGCCGAGGGCGGCAAAGAGGTTTGCGACGGTGCTCTTGCCGCTCGCGATGCCGCCGGTGAGGCCGACGCGGAACACGGGCGTCACCGACGCGCTTCCGTGCAGGGCGTCATCGCTACGTCACGCGTCATCGCTTGCGCAGAAACTCGTCGACGTCCATGTCGATGTCCGACGCGATCCTTCGCACCAGCACGGGGGATACATCGCGGCCTCGGTGGTAGGGCACGGTCGTGCCACGCCCATCGCTATTGCGAAACTGCTTGTGTGAACCGCGCTGGCGCAC
>DAORVK010000025.1:2825-4476 GCA_035433705.1 Steroidobacteraceae bacterium | reverse complement strand
GCATTACGCGACGGCGACGGTCTGGACGCCGACGAACTCCGCATCAAACCGCGGCTCGCCATCTTCCAAGAGCATCTCGAGGACTTCCTTCAGGTTTACGTTGAGCTCATCCAGGGACTCGGCCTGTGAATGCGCACCAACCATTCCCGGAACGTAGCCGACATACATGCCTGTTTCGGGACATCGCTCAACGACTGCTGTAAAGGTGCGCATGCGGGACATTATTGCCCTCTCCCTGGATGTACGCAAACCACCGCCTGGGCAAGCCCGGCTGTTGAAACGGGCATCGGGACGATGCGATCGCGCCCGCGCAGGACGATCAGCGCAGGCCAGATCGCGACACGAGCGGGAAGGCGTCCGGCTGCCGGATTGATTCGACGGCAACGTCAATATCCAGTTCGGGCCAGTACAAATGATCTGGTGAGGGCCGCTCGACGCGCGTCAATTGTGCGATGGTCGCAGAACGAAACCATGGAAAGTGCTCAAAATCCATCAGCAATTCTTCGTCGCCCAGCAGCAGCCAGATGCCGTGAGGTGAGATGTTGGTGATCTCAGCCACTGAAATGGGCTCTCCATGCGCTGCGGAATTCATCAGCTTGCTCCTCGACCAGATTCCGAACTGCCCTGATCTGGCGCTCATCGAGACTTGCATTGTGCGCCAGAAATGAAACCGATAGCCGCCGCTGCGCAGGATGGTCGGGCTCACGGCCCAGTTTGTGATGGCTCCACGGCCGGCCGCGGCGAGAGAGTGCCAAGGCGAGTCAAAGCAGTTTCTGCAACTGCTTCCGGGACATCTTGATGTCGCGCAGAATCCGCGAAAGAAGCCCGGGTCCGATTGTTTCACCAGCGTGGACCGGAACGACTGTCGCGCGTCTGTCCGCATGCCGCATGAAATGGTGACTGCTCTTGATTCGCAGGAGCTGGAATCCGTCAGTACGCAGCGCTGCGACGAGTTCCTTTCCAGTGAGCGCAGGGAAGCTCGTCATGCATTGACCGTAACCCGCTGTACTCCCACGAAATCAAGGCTGGGCACGTCGCTACCTTCGATCTCGAGGCAGAGTTCGATGGCCTCTCGAATGCGCTCGGTTAACTCGTCCAGTGACCTGGCTTGCGTGTGGCAGCCCGGCAACGCAGGGACGGAGGCCACGAAGTAACCTTCCGAGTCTCGTTCCACCACGACATCAAACTGACGGGACATATGTACCTCTTGCGTCGATTGTACTGCGGAGGTTCAAGAGGTGAACATTCCAAGGTACCCCGTCACAATCCCGTTACCCCACATCAGCGCGATCCAGCCGGCCGCAGCGAGAAACGGGCCAAACGGAATCGGGATGTTGCGGTCGCGACCACGCGCGACGATCAGTGCGATGCCGGTGATCGCGCCGACTGCGGCAGAGAGCAGGATGATCGGCAGCAGCATCTGCCAGCCGAGCCAGGCGCCCAATGCGGCGAGCAGCTTGAAGTCACCGTAGCCCATGCCTTCCTTGCCGGTCGCCACCTTGAACAGGTGATACACGGACCAGAGGGAGAGATAGCCGGCGAGCGCACCGATGATCGCACTGCGCGGCTCGATGGGCGCAAAGCCCAGTACGCTCGCGGCGAGCCCGAGCCACAGGAGCGGCAGCGTCAGCGCATCGGGCAGCAGTTGCGT
>DAORVK010000025.1:0-2725 GCA_035433705.1 Steroidobacteraceae bacterium | reverse complement strand
TTCCCGGCCCGCGAGTTCGTCGCACTGCCGTCGCCACTGCCGATCGAGGATGATCGGCGTGCGGTAGACGACCACGTTCAGGAAGCTGCCGATGAGCAGCCCCAGAACGAAGAGTGCTGCGATCACACCACCGCGCCGAGTTTGAAGATCGGCAGGTACATCGCGATCACGAGACCACCGACCAGCACGCCGAGAATCGCCATGATCAGCGGCTCGAGCAGGCTCGACATGCTGTCGACCGCGTTGTCGACCTCGGCCTCATAGAATTCCGCCACCTTCGCCGACATCTGGTCGAGCGCTCCAGCCTCTTCACCGACCGCGACCATCTGGATCACCATGTTCGGGAAGAGCTGGGTGTTCTCCATCGCGCGCTGCAGGCGCTGGCCGGTCGCGACTTCGTCGCGCATCTTCATCACAGCGTTCTCGTAGACGATATTACCTGTGGCGCCCGCCACCGATTCGAGCGCCTCGACGAGTGGTACTCCGGCGGCGAACATCGTCGACAGGGTGCGCGCGTAGCGCGCGATCGCTGACTTGACGAGGATCGGACCGATGATCGGCAGTTTCAGGGAGATACGATCGAGCGCTTCGCGCATTTTCCGCGAGCGCTTCTTGAAGTACATGAATGCGTACACGGCGCCGCCGAACACGACCGCCAGGTAGATCCCGTTACTCTGAACGAACTTCGACAGATTGATGACCATTTGCGTGAACGCCGGCAGTTCCGCGCCGAAGCCCTTGAACAGGCTCTCGAACTGCGGAATCACGAAGATCAGCAGGATCAGCGTGACGACCACGGCGACGACCAGAACTGCAGCCGGATAGAACAGCGCCTTCTTGACCTTTTTCTTGATCGCCTCGGTTTTTTCCTTGTACGTGGCGATCTTGTCCAGCAGGTTCTCGAGGGCACCGGCTTGCTCGCCCGCTTCGACGAGGTTCACGTAGAGGTCGTCGAAGTAGAGCGGCTGCTTCGCGAGCGCTTCGTGCAGCGAGGTACCGCCTTCGATATCCATCTTGACGTCGAGGATCAGCTTCTGGACCGAAGGTTTCTCGTGGCCGTTGCCGACGATCTCGAAGGCCTGCACGAGCGGAATGCCGGAGGCCAGCATCGTCGCGAGCTGGCGGCTGAACACCGCGATATCTTCGGGCTTGACCTTTCCGCCGCTCTTGAACGCCTGCGACTGCTTCTTGATCTTCGAGGGCGCGATGCCCTGGCGCCGCAGTTCGCCGCGCAGAGCTGCTTCGTCGGGCGCGAGGCTCTTGCCCTTGACCCGGTTGCCGCGCTTGTCCATTCCCTCCCACGCGAAAGGGATGTCCCGTTTGATCGTGCGGACGTTTGCAGTTGCTGAGACATTGGCCATGCGGAATCTCCGTCAGCTCACTCGATGGTGACGCTATTGATCTCTTCGAGACTGGTCATGCCCTGCTTCACTTTTTCGAGGCCCGAGCGGCGCAGGTCCCACACGCCCATGCGTTTCGCGGCGTCGCCGATCTGGATGGCGTTGCCGCTTTCCATGATGATGCGGCCGATTTCTTCGGTCACGGGCAGTACCTGATAGATGCCGACCCGGCCCTTGTAGCCGTCGGTGCAGGCTTGGCAGCCCTTGGGACCGTAGACCTTGATACCCACGGCGACATCTTCCTTCGAGAAGCCTTCCTTGAGCAGGGCCTCGGCCGGCACATCGACCAGGTGCTTGCACTGCGAGCAGAGCCGTCGCGCGAGCCGCTGGGCGATGATCAGGCTGCACGAGGTCGCGATCGCGTAGGGTTTCACGCCCATATCGATGAGGCGCGTAAGCGTCTGCGGCGCGTCGTTGGTGTGCAGGGTGGAGAGTACGAGGTGGCCCGTCTGCGCCGCCTTGATCGCGATCTCCGCGGTCTCGAGGTCGCGGATCTCGCCCACCATCACCACATCCGGGTCCTGGCGCAGGAAGGCGCGCAGCGCGGAGGCAAAGGTGAGGCCCACCTTGGGGTTCACGTTGACCTGGTTGACACCGGGCAGATTGATTTCCGCCGGGTCCTCCGCGGTCGAGATGTTTGTATCCTCGCGGTTAAGGATATTGAGACCGGTGTATAGCGACACCGTCTTGCCGCTGCCCGTCGGGCCGGTCACGAGGATCATGCCCTGCGGTTTCGCGAGGTTCGCGATATAAAGATCTTTCTGCTGCGGCTCGTAACCAAGCGCATCGATGCCCAGCATCGCTTGAGAGGGGTCGAGGATGCGCGTGACGATCTTCTCGCCGTAGAGCGTCGGGCAGGTGCTGACGCGGAAGTCGATCGCGCGCGTCTTCGAGAGCTTCATCTTGATGCGGCCGTCCTGTGGCACGCGGCGCTCGGCGATGTCGAGCCGAGCCATGACTTTGATGCGCGCGCAGATCTTCTGCGCGAGTTGCACCGGCGGTTGCGCGACTTCCTTCAGAATGCCGTCCATGCGATACCGCACGCGGTACATCTTTTCGTACGGTTCGAAATGGATGTCCGAGGCGCCGCGGCGGATCGCATCGAGCATCACCTTGTTGACGAACTTGACGATCGGCGCATCGTCGATGTCATCGCGCGTGATGCCGCCTTCGTGCTCGTCCTCGCCACCCGTGACTTCGAGCCCCTCGAGGTCGACGCCTTCCTCGTCGGTGAGGTTCGGCATCTGCGTGTCGACCTGCTCGAGCGACTTGTCGACGGCACGCTGCAGCTTGTCGTCCTCCACGACGATCGCCTCGATGCCGAG
>DAORVK010000024.1:41069-45184 GCA_035433705.1 Steroidobacteraceae bacterium | reverse complement strand
ACCGCAACCGCATCGGGGGAGTTGAACTGCTGCGCGTAGATCAGCGATGCGCCGATCACCTGCGAGGTATCGTGGATCGCCGAACCGAGAAACACTCCGGAGGGCAAGGCTGCACCACCGAAAACGGCCGACGCGAGCCAGGGATACAGCAGCATGCCGAGGCTGCCGATCAGCACGACGCAGGTGAGCGCAGTGCCGGTGTCGATGTCGCGCGCCTTGATGGCGGGCGCCGTGGCGACGATCGCCGTACAGCCGCACACCGCCGAGCCCACGGCGAGGAGACTCTGCAGTCCCGGCGTGAGACCGAGCAGGCGTCCAACGAACCTGCTGACCAGGATTGCCACTGTGATGCAGAGCACGACGACCGGTAGCGCGATCACGCCTACGCCCGTGAGACCCGGCAGCGTGAGCCGCAGCCCGACGAGCGAGATGCCGATGGCGAGCAGTGTGCCGAGAATCCAGCGCACTCCGGCTTCCGTGCGCGCGCCAACGCCGATGAAGTGCCGCCACAACACGCCCAGCACGATCCCGAGCAGCACCGGGCTGATCGGTGAAGGTCGACCGTCGACGAGCGCCTGACCGATCTCCTGCGAGCCGAGTCTCGCGGCGAGCGCAAGCGCAAGCGCGAGCACAATGCCGGGAACCGCGCGCCAGGCGCTCGCCTGGATGCCCGCCGGTAGTGCCATTCAGCGCGGGCTGGGCACGCCGAGGCCACCCGCGACCGCCGGTGCGGGCGGCAATCGCGAGCGCTGCGCCACCATGCGCTGGTAGAGCCGCGTGAGACAGTTGCTGGCCGTTCGCACGAAGAGAAACGGCAGCACCGCGTGCACGAGGCACGCGAGCCCCGCCACGACCATCGATGCACCACAGCGTGATGCCACGCCCATGTGCTCGAAGTAGGTCTCGCCGACCGACCGCGGATGCCCGGTAAAGGCCTTGTGAAGGTTCATCCGGGCGACGTTACGCGCGTCATTGAGCAATCGGGGCTCAAAGCGGTGGACAAAACACCGCCGCGTCACAATACTGTTGCTTGATTTTTGTCAAATGAGCAACAACGTCTCATGGATCGCATAGACCGCGGAATCCTGGACCTGCTGCAGCGCGATGCGACCCTGGGTGTCGCCGAGATCGCCGAGCGCGTCGGCCTGTCCAAGGCGCCGTGCTGGCGGCGCATTCGCCGCCTGCAGGAAACCGGTGTGATCCGCGGGACGGTCACCCTGCTCGATCCGAAGAAGTTGAATGTCGGCACGACCGTGTTCGTGACGGTGAAGACGTCGAATCACAGCGAGGCTTGGTACAAGCGCTTTCTGCACACGCTCGATCAGATCCCCGAGGTCGTCGAGATCTACCGCATGAGCGGCGAGGTGGATTACCTGCTGCGCATCGTCGTGCCGGACATCGAGGGCTACGGCACGGTCTACAAGCAACTGATCGCCGGCTGCGAGTTCCTCGACATCAGCGCAAGTTTCGCCATGGGCGCGATCAGGCACACCACCGCGTTACCGCTCGACCATCTCGCGCTGGCCCGCAACTGACGCCACGGCGCCCGCGGTAAGGCTCGGCGCCTGTGCCGCCAACTACACCGCCGCCATGGTCGCATACGCCTGCCAGAAGCAATGCGTGGCCTTGCCCGCCTGGACTCGCACGGTCGAACCGTTGACCCTGCCCGTTTTCGCGAGCACGTTGGTACGCGAAGCGGCGGTGCGGGTGGTCGCCCGAGCGCACTTCGACCCGGACTGGCTGAATGATGGCGTCAAGGAATTCATGAGCGCGCTAGACGAGTTCGCGCCATTCCTCGAACTCGATCAAGAACTGAGCGGCGCGAAGCGCAGGCAGTTGGGTGGATTCGACGGCGTATACTGCCGGCCCGTTCGGGAGGTGGATAATGTACGGAACAAAGCTCGCGGCGATGCTGGTGCTCTTGTGGACGATGGCGACCGCCGCCGTGGCCGGCGGGATCAACGGCATCAACAGCGGGATGCCGAATCGCATCTCGATGAACGTCACCGTACCCAAGCAGACCCAGGGCGCAACGTTTGGCGAGAAGGTGCAATCGGGCCTGCAGTCCGCGGGCAGCGCCATGGCCAGTGGCGTCACCCTCATCATCGAGTGTGGTTCATCCGCCTGCGTGGTTGCGCTGCCCGACGGGAGCGGCTATCGCGCCGATCTGGCGTCGATGACGCTCGGTCCTCTCGATGCGAGGCAAAGCGCCTCCCTGGTCGGCGGTGCACTGCCGGGCAGCGGCATCGTGTCGGCCGCCGTCTCCTCGGTCAGCAGCCTGGGGCGCAGCGGTAGCGGGGCCGCAGCCGCCGCCTACGCCGCCACCGGCCGCAGTGCCGCCCCGAGTCCGCTTGCCAGCCGCACCCGCGAAGACGGCGGCATCGACGTCATCGAGCCCCTCGGCGTGGGCGACTATGCATTGACCTTGGTCATCGAGAAGGCCACAAGCCGACTCAAGGACACGCTGAAGACACAGGTGCGCGCGGCCGCACCGGTCGCTGCACCGGGTCGGGTCAGCATGCGGTTCATGTTCAGCGTGACGGACGGCACGTTGCGCGCACGACCGGACGCCGGCGGGAACTCGATTGCAGAGGTGAAGTGACGGGCGGGCGGCTTACGTAGCGGCACAGCCGCTCGGGCTATGGCGCGACGGCCTGCCACACGACCTCTCGACCTGCGGCACCAGGCGCAAGAGTCGTATTGACAACGGCTACACGATCCAACACAATTTGTGTATCTGTTGTGTATGCATCGATAGAAAAGACCCATGCGTGACGCCGCCATCAATCTGCGGGCCCTGCCCGAACAGCGTGACCTGATCGATCACGCCGCCAGCCTGCTGGGCAAGAACCGCTCGGACTTCATGCTCGAAGCCGCCTGCGACCGCGCTCAGGCCGTAGTGCTGGATCAGGTCTTTTTCGGCCTGGACGCCGACAAGTTCAAGCAATTCACGGCCATGCTCGACGCACCTCCCGGCCCCAACCCAGGGCTTGAGCGCCTCATGGCCGTGAAGGCTCCCTGGAGCGCCGACGCGGTATGAGCTTGCACCTGCGCGCGCCAGAACCGCTGGCCGCTGCTCACCTTGTGGCCGAATTTGAATGCGGAGAATCGAGTCTCGACGAGTGGCTCAAGCGCAGGGCATTGGCGAACCAGCAAAGCGGGGCCAGCCGCACGTTTGTCGTCGCCGATCACGATGGCCGCGTCTATGGCTACTACGCCATGGCTGCGGGCGCTGTTTCGCACCAGCAGGCAACGAGTGGCGTGCGGCGCAACATGCCAGACCCCGTCCCGGTGATGGTGCTGGCGCGGCTGGCGGTTGATCAGCGCGCCCACGGCATCAAGCTGGGAGCCGCCTTGTTGCGCGACGCCGTCAACCGTGCGGTGACCGTTTCGCACAACGCTGGCGTCCGCGCCTTGCTCGTCCATGCGCTCGACGAGCGTGCCAAGCAGTTCTACGAGCACTACGGTTTCCAGCAATCGCCGCAGCATCCGATGACGCTGATGCTGCGCTTGAGCACGATGAAGGCCTGAGGGGACGAAATGCCGCACTCACTCGTGTTTGCGGATGCCAAGGTACGTTCCACGCTTGATGCACTGGCTCGGGACGTTGACGATCACCCTGAAAACATCGGGCCCGTACATGCTGACCTTGTGAATCGATCAGCCGTTGCCTCCGGAGATCGACGAGTACGCCGAACACTGCGCTTGGCTTCTACAGCGAAGCGGGCCTCTGGTAACCGCCCGCTCGCGGCCCTCCGGCTTTTCCAGGTCGAGGGTGTAGCGCATCCCCCGTTCGCCATTTGTGCGGCAGAATAGCCGCGACTTTTTCAGGATGACCTGCCGCTGGCGGGGTGACCGGGGGAACCCTGCATGACGGCATTGCGACACCTGCTCGACACCTTCCGTACCACCGCGGTCACCGAGCGTGAGAAAGGCACCTATTTCGAGCGGCTGGTCAAGGCCTACCTCGAGAACGAGCCGTATTACCTGGACCTCTACGCAGGCCGCGTATGGTTGTGGGAAGCCTGGCGCAGGGAGGCCGCGAAGCGCGGGCTCGGCGATGTGGGCGCCGATGCCGGCATCGATCTCGTGGCCGAAGCCGCCACCGGTGAGCT
>DAORVK010000024.1:38538-40969 GCA_035433705.1 Steroidobacteraceae bacterium | reverse complement strand
GCCGACTTCGACCTGATCCTCTGCGACGAGGCGCACCGCACCACCGGCGCCACCTTCGCCGGCGAGGACGAGAGCCATTTCGTGAAGGTGCACGATGCCGGGTTCATCAAGGCCGCGAGGCGGCTCTACATGACCGCCACGCCGCGCATCTATTCCGGGCACGCCAAGGCCAGCGCCGAGCGCGACGACGTGGTGCTGGCCTCGATGGATGACCCGGCGGTCTACGGCAAGACGCTCTACACGCTTACTTTCTCCGAGGCGGTGCGGCGCGACCTGCTGTCCGATTACAAGGTCATCGTGCTCGCGGTGGAGGAAACCGTCATCAACCGTCGCCTGCAGCGGCTGCTTGCAAGCGGCGACAACGATCTCAGGATGGACGATGCCGCGCGCATCGTCGGCTGCTGGAAGGCGCTGTCGAAGCAGGGACTCACCCGCGATCTCGCCGACGATGGCCACCCGATGCGGCGCGCCGTGGCTTTCTGCCATGTCATCGAGGCGCGGCAAGGCGCCAGGGTGCACAAGGTCGGCTCGAAGAACATCGCGCGCATGTTCCAGGCGGTGGTGGAGGAATACCAGCGCACCGCCGGGGCGGACGGCAGCGAAGAGGAGATCGCCGCAACGCTCAGGTGCGAAGCCGAGCACGTCGATGGCGGCATGAACGCCAGCGAGAAGGAGGCGCGACTCGATTGGCTGAAGGCGCCCACCCCGGACAATACCTGCCGCATCCTCTCTAATGTGCGCTGCCTCTCGGAAGGCGTGGATGTGCCAGCGCTCGATGCCGTGCTGTTCCTCACCCCGCGCAATTCACAGGTGGATGTGGTGCAGGCCGTCGGCCGGGTGATGCGCAAGGCGCCCGGCAAGCAGCGCGGTTACATCATTCTTCCGGTGGTGATCCCCGCCGGCAAAGAGCCGCACGAGGCGTTGAACGACAACATCACATACAAGGTGGTGTGGCAGGTCCTGCAGGCGCTGCGCAGCCATGACGACAAGTTCGATGCGATGGTCAACAAGCTGGAGTTCAACGGCAAGGACACCGCCAGGATGGAAGTCGTCGCGGTCACCGACAAGGTACAGAAGAAGGCGGCGCAGTTGCGCGCCACAGGCAAGGCGAAGCAGGCTGCCAGTGCGCGCGGTGGCCAGTCCATCGGTCAGGCGGTCGCCTACAAGCCGCCCGAGCAGCACGCGCTCGAGTTCGAAATCGGCGAGATCGAAAAGGCCATCTACGCGAAACTCGTGCAGAAGGTCGGCAACCGTCACCACTGGGAGGAATGGGCGGCGGATGTCGCGAGGATCGCGAACACCCACATCGACCGCATCACCGCCATCCTCGAGAACCCCGCCAACACGACTGAGCGCAAGGCCTTCGCCGCCTTCGCGAAGGAACTGCGCGACGACCTGAACGACGCCATCACCGATGCCGAGATCATCGAGATGCTGGCGCAGCACCTCATCACCGGGCCGGTGTTCGAGGCGCTGTTCGAGCAGTACAGCTTTGCCCGCCACAACCCGATGTCGCGGGCCATGCAGAAGGTGCTCGACACCCTGCACGAGCACCATCTCGACAAGGAAGCCGACACGCTGCGGCAGTTCTATGCCAGCGTGAAGTTGCGTGCCGAAGGCATCGAGAGCGCGGCGGGCAGACAGAAAATCATCAAGGAGCTCTACGACAAGTTCTTCAACGGCGCGTTTCCGGAACTCTCCCGGCGCCTCGGGATCGTCTACACGCCGGTGGAAGTCGTGGACTTCATCATTGCGAGCGTACAGGACGTGCTGCGCGACGAGTTCGGCACGTCGCTCGGCAACCACAACGTCCACATCCTCGATCCCTTCACCGGCACCGGCACGTTCATCACGCGCCTGCTGCAATCAGGCTTCATTTCCAGGGCCGATTTGCCCTACAAGTACCTGCACGAAATCCACGCGAACGAGCTGGTGCTGCTCGCCTACTACATTGCCAGCATCAACATCGAAGCCGCCTACCATGATCTCATGAGCGAGGCCTCCCTGCCGCGCGCGAGGCAGGGGTCGGGGGCGAGCGCAGAGGAATACACGCCCTTCCCCGGCATCTGCCTCACCGACACCTTCCAGATGTACGAGAAGGACGATCTCGTCGATGCGCTGCTGGTCGACAACAGCACGCGGCGCAGGCGCCAGAAGCAGCTCGATATTCGCGTGATACTGGGCAATCCACCGTATTCCATCGGGCAGGGCAGCGAGAACGACAACAACCAGAACGTCGCCTATCCCAGGCTCGACGAACACATCCGCCAGACGTACGCCGCGCGCTCCAGCGCGACACTCGCCAAGGGCCTGTACGACAGCTACATCCGCGCGATGCGGTGGGCTTCCGACCGCATCGGCAATCAGGGCGTGATCGGCTTCGTCACGAATGCCGGCTGGCTGGATGCCAATACCGCCGATGGGCTGCGGC
>DAORVK010000024.1:37067-38438 GCA_035433705.1 Steroidobacteraceae bacterium | reverse complement strand
AGCGATGGCGAACTCTCACCCCCGATGCCCACGGCGACTGGCTGCGCCAGCGCGACGACCGCTTCGCGCAGTTCATTGCGCTCGGCGACAAGAAAGGCCGCGGCGCGGCGGTGTTCGACAACTTCTCTCTCGGCGTCGTCACCAACCGTGATGCGTGGTGCTACAACGCCAGCAAGGCCGCCGTCACCGACCACATGACCCGGATGATCGGCTTCTACAATCGTGAGGTCGATCGTTTCGACGCGGCGCACACGGACTTGAACACCAGGCAGCGCGCCGACGCCGTGGATGCTTTCATTGACACCGACCCCACGCGGATCAGCTGGACACACAACATCAAACAGGACCTGGTCAGGGATCGCCGCTTTGCCTTCGAGCCCGATTGCGTAGTGCAGAGTCTCTATCGCCCGTTCACGAAACAATGGCTGTATTACAACCGTCGCTTCAACGAAAGGGTCTACCAGATGCCGCGCATCTTCCCCGATGCGACGGCAACGAATCTGGTCATTTGTGTGTCAGCACCGGGCGAGAAGGTGCCGTTCAGTACGTACATCGCCTCCATGGTGCCAAGCCTGCACATGGTAGACATCGAAGGCTCGCAGTGCTTCCCGTTCTACCTCTACGACGACCCCGAACCGGCCGCCGCAAGCGCCCCGCAGTCCGGCCTGTTCGACTCGCCCGCCACGAAGCCCACCCCACGCAGCCGCCGCGAGGCCATCACCGATGCGGGCCTCGCGCATTTCACGTCCGCATATCCCGGCGAGCAGATCACGAAGGAAGACCTTTTTTATTACATCTACGGCCTGCTGCATTCGCCCGACTACCGCGCGCGCTACGCCGACAATCTCGCCAAGGAGCTGCCGCGCATTCCGCGCATGGGCACCGCCGCCGGCTTCCGCGCCTTCGCGCAAGCGGGCCGCGCCCTCGCCGGGCTGCACCTGAACTACGAAACGGTGGCGCCCCATGCCGGCGTCACCGTGAACGGCCCGCACGGCAAGACGCTGAGCGTGACGCCCACGGGCATCGCGACAGGCAGGCTCGCGGACGAAGCCGCTGTCTTTCGCGTCGAGAAGATGAAGGTGCCCAAGGTGAAGGGCGAGAAGGATCTGACCCGGCTCGTCTGCAACGCGCACCTCAGCGTCACCGGCATCCCGCCCGAGGCGTATGACTACATCGTCAACGGCAAGCCCGCGCTCGACTGGGTGATCGAGCGCCAGGGCGTCAGGACCGACAAGGACAGCGGCATCGTCAACGACGCCAATGCCTGGGCGAGCGAGACCCTGCACAACCCGCGCTACCCACTGGAACTCTTCCTGCGCGTCATCACCGTGAGCCTGGAAACGCTGAAGATCGTCCGCGCGCTGCCCGCGC
>DAORVK010000024.1:33909-36967 GCA_035433705.1 Steroidobacteraceae bacterium | reverse complement strand
GCCCGCGCCAGGATCTCGGGCAAGGCGCGCAGGTGACCTATCGGGTCCGGTTTACTGAGGAGGCCGAGGCCGACCTGATTCGATTCTACGAGTTCATTCTTGCGCGCGACGAGACCGATTGGGCACTGGCTGAACGGGCGCTCGAGGCGATTCGGAACGCGGTCAGAAACCTCGCGCTTTCACCGTTCAGTTACCGAAAGGTGATCTCGGGCAACCCTTTTCTGCGCGAACTCGTGATTCCATTTGGGGCAACCGGCTACGTTGCGTTGTTCGAGATCGACGACGACAAGACCGTCAGCATCCTCGCGGTACGTCTCCAGCGAGAGGACGATTATCATTGACTCGAGGCGCGAGCGATCGGCCTTCGGAATTGCACGTGAATTTCGCGGGGATGACAGGCACACCACCGCGTTACCGCTCGACCCTCTCGCGCTGGCCCGCAGCTGACCGCGCGCGTGCGCGGTACAGGCTGGCCCGCATCAGCAACATGGCCGTGGCGGGAGAGGTCATCACGACAAACACGGTGATGAGCAGCGCGTGCGGCACGAAGCGCCCCGCCATGGCAGAGGAGACGACCACCGAAGCCACGATCACGCAGCCGAGCCCGAGTGTGCTGCCCATCGACGTCCCGTGCAGGCGCGCCTGAAAGCTGGGCAGACGCACGAGCCCCAGCGAGCCAATCAGGGTGATGAGGCCGCCCGCGATCAGCAGCAGCGCAACGGGGATGACCACCCACGGCGATTCAAGTCCCGTCATGGCTCGATCACCTCGCCACGAAGCAGGAATTTCGCGAGCGCCACGGAGCCGACGAAGCCGAAGAGCGCAATGAGCAACGCCACCTCGAAGTACACGCCCGAGGCGGAGCGAATGCCAAGCAGCAGCAAGGTCAGCATGCCGTTCACGTAAAGGGTATCGAGCCCGAGCACCCGATCCTGCGCGGAAGGTCCGCGGAACACACGCCACGCGGCCAGCAGCATCGCAAGCCCCGCGCAACCGGCGGCGAACGTGGCGGCCTGGTGAATCAGAGTGCTCACGGCTGGAAGATCCTGATCAGCGGCCGTTCGTAGCGGTCCTTGATGTCGCGGATCCACCCCGCCTCGTCCTTGAGATCGAGGATGTGCAGCGTGAGCGTGCGGCGCTCGGCCACATGTTCGACCCACACGGTGCCCGGCGTCGAGGTGATGATCGTTGCGAGTACCGCAAGTCCGTGTGGATCGTGCAGATCGAGCGGAATCTCGAGCAGCCCGGAGCGGATCGCGCGAACGGGAACGAGCCCCAGGATGATGCGACCGACCGCAATGTTCGAGCGCACGATATCCACGAAAACCACGGCCAGCAGGCTGATGGCGAGCCACGGCCTGTACAGGCGTGGCCGCAAGGGACGCAGCTTCGCCGCCCACAGGATGAGCGCCACGGCGATCAGCGCGCCAAGCAGCACTTGCCCGGGCGCGACCGTGTCGTTGAGCGCAAGCCACATCGCAACGAGCGCACCGCCGAGCACGGGCACCCCGCCTTTCATCGCCCCTCCCCGGTGGCGAGCACCGTGTCGATGTAGATCCGGGGCGCGCGCAGCGACGCTGCCGTGTCCTCCAGAAAGCCCATCGCGGGCCCCGCGGCCACTGTCAGCGCGATGCAGAGGAACACCAGCATCGCCACGGGCCCCGCTTCGAGCGCGCGAAGACGCGGCGTACTGCGCCCGGTCACCGACCAGAAGAGGCGCATGCCGATGCGAGTCAGCGCAATGAGGCTTGCGAGGCCCGCTGCGATCGTCAAGCCCACCAGCATCCACGCGGCCGCAGCCCACGGCGCGCCTTGCGCCGCCTGTATCGCAGCGGCAAGGATCGCGAACTTCGCGACAAACCCCGAGAGTGGCGGAGACCCCGTGACGAGCAGCACGCAGAACGCGAACATGAGACCCATGAACGCCATCGCCGCGGGGATCGCAACGCCCACTTCGTCGTCCTCGCCATGCGGCGCGGCTGCGAGACGCACGCCGAAGGGTATGTAGCCACTCGTGGGCACGGACACTGGTGTGGCCGGGACCGTCGCCGGCACCGTCGGAGTGCGCCATGCGCGCCCGGTCATGCCCGTGAGCATGAAGAAGGCGCTGGTCGCGAGCACCGAGCCGACGAGATAAAACAGCCCCGGCGCGAGCAGTGGTGTGTGGTCGAGCCCCATGATCGTGAGCAGCAGGCCGGAAGAGACGATCACGGAAAAGCCGACGACGCGTGCGAGCTGCTGGGCGGCCAGCGTGCCGAAAATGCCGAAGCCCATGGTCATGATTCCGATGTAGAACATCCCGCCGCGAAAGAGATCCGGCCGCAACAGCGCCGAGCCTTCGATATGCGCGAGCGCATTGGCGCTGCCGATCAGCGAGCCGAGCCGCAGCAGCGCGTACACACCAACCTTGGTCAGGATCGCAAAGGCCGCGGCGACCGGCGGGCTTGCGGCAGCATAGGTGCCGGGTAACCAGAAGTTGAGCGGCCAGCAGCCCGCCTTGGTGAGAAATGCGATGCCGAGAACGGCCGCGGCGGCATCGAAAAGCGCGCGGTCTGCGTCCGACAACGCCGCAGCCCTCGCGGGCAGGTCCGCCATGTTGAGAGTACCGGTCACGCCGTAGATCAGCGAAACACCGATCAGGAAGAGCAACGACCCGACCAGGTTCACCACGATGTAGTGCAGGCCCATTTTCACACGCTGCGAGTTCGAGCCGTGCAGCAGGAGACCATAGGATGCGGCGAGCAGCACTTCGAAGAACACGAAGAGGTTGAACAGGTCGCCCGTCAGGAAGGCACCGTTCACCCCCATCAGGAGGAGCTGCAGCAGCGCGTGAAAGTGCGGCCCGACCCGGTCCCAGTACGCGAGTGAATTGATGAACACCGCAAGCCCCACGACCGCCGTGAGCGTCAGCATCAACCCCGTCAGGCGATCGATCACGAGCACGATGCCGAACGGCGCCGGCCACGAGCCGATCGCGTAGGCCCCGACGCCCTGCGGCCAGATGTCCGGGAACGCCTCGGTCGTGAGCGCCAGCAGCATGATCGCTGCGACGAGTTGC
>DAORVK010000024.1:17778-33809 GCA_035433705.1 Steroidobacteraceae bacterium | reverse complement strand
GGAGAGCAGCGCGAGACCGACGATCACCTGGAAGGTGCGCGGGCGCAGCAGCAGCCAGATGCCCGAGCCCGAGAGCACGCCGATCGCGATCGCAAAGAGGATCTCCATCGTCACGCCCCCCGCTGGCTGCGGAACGACTGGTGCGCGAGCGCGACGAGCATCAATGAGGTCGCGCCGACGACCACGAGATACACGCCGAGATCGAAGAGCAGCACGCTCGCGACATGCACGTCACCGACGACGGGTAGCGCCAGCTCCGCACCGAAACTCGTCAGGAATGGCTGCCCGATCGACCAGGCGAGCACGCCGGCGCCGCCCGCGGCAAGGAGGCCGAGCGCCACCCAGTACTGCGGATGAATCCGCATGCGCCACTCGACCCACTGGGCGCCGCCGACCATGTATTGCGTGATGGAGGCCGTGGCCATCACGAGCCCGCCGACGAATCCGCCGCCCGGCGCATCGTGTCCGCGCAGCAGCAGGTAGACGGCAACGAGGCCGGCCATCGGCAGCAGGAGGCGCACCAGCACCGCCGGGACGGCAAGATCGCCCGCCGGCAGCTTCGCGTCCGGAGCAAAGACAGGCCGTTTCCCGTGCGCGAGCGCCTCACGTTGCGCCCGCGGTACCTCGATGCTCTCCGGTGCAGGCCGGAAGCGCCGCAGCAGCGCGTACACCGACAGCGCGACGATCGCGACGACCGTGATCTCGCCGAGAGTATCGAAGCCACGGAAATCGACGAGGATCACGTTGACGACATTGCGCCCGCCTCCTTCGGGGAGCGCGCGCCCGATGAAGAAATGCGCGATGCCGTTCACCGGCGCGCGGGTGAGCATCGCAAAGGACAGCGCAGCGAGGCTGCCGCCGACGACCAGGGCAAGCAGGAAGTCGCGCACGCGGCGCGCACGCGCGCGCCGCGTGCGCCGGTCCGGATCGTCGAGCTCGAGGCGCCTCGGCAGCCAGCGCAACCCGAGCAGCAGCAGTACGAGCGTGACGACCTCGACCGCGATCTGCGTCAGCGCGAGATCGGGCGCGGAGAACCAGGCGAAGGTCAGGCTGGTGAAAAGCCCCGCTCCGCCGAGCATGATCAGTGCTGCGAGCCGATGGAACTTCGCCTGCACCGCCGCCCCGATCGCGCAGAGGCAGCCGACGAACCAGGGCAGGACGTAGGCGGGATCGATCGGGGTCAGCGGCGCTCCACCCCCTGACAAACCGCTCGCGGCGAGCGGGATGGCTGCCACGGCGAGCGCCAGGCAGACGATCAGGAGGAGTTGGGGCTGCTGGCGTCGCGAAGACGCGAAGCGCACCATGCGCTCGGCGGCCCGGTGCAGCACGACAATCAGGATGTCGAACACGCGCCGGCCATCGAACGGCGCGCGCAGCGGCGCGCGGCCCGTCGCGCGCTGGCCATAGAAGTATCGCAGCAGGTAGAGGCCGACCCCACCCACGAGCGCGATCACGCTCATCAGGAACGGCGCCGTGAATCCGTGCCAGACGACGAGGCTGTAGGCAGGCGTGGCGGCCCCGAGGATCGATTGCACGGCGAGTGCGAGCGCCGGCCCGATCGTGCGCGCCGGCAGGATGCCGACCAGGAGGCAGGTGAGCACCAGCAGCGCCCCCGGCAACAGCATCCAGCGGGTCGGCTCGTGCGGCGTGCGCGGCAGCTCGCGCGCGGGCGCGCCGAAGAACACCTGGTGCACGAGGCGCAGCGAATACGCGACGCTGAAGATGCCCGCGAGTGTTGCAAGTGCCGGCAGGCCGACGCGCAGCAGCGGCTCCTCGCCGGCGAAGATCGCCTCGGCGAAGAACATTTCCTTCGAGAGAAAACCGTTGAGCAGCGGCACGCCGGCCATGGCGGCCGCGGCGACGGTGGCGATCGTTGCGGTGATCGGCATCGCGCGCGCCAGCCCATTCAGACGTCGCAGGTCGCGTGTGCCGGCCTCGTGATCGACGATGCCAGCCGCCATGAAGAGCGTCGCCTTGAAGGTCGCGTGGTTCATGATGTGGAAGACCGCGGCGACGAGTGCGAGCGGACTGTTCATGCCGAGGAGCAACGTGATGAGCCCGAGGTGGCTGACGGTGGAGTACGCGAGCACGCCCTTCATGTCGCGCTGAAAGAGCGCCGCGGCCGCGCCGAGCAGCAGCGACGCGAGCCCCGCGCCGCAGACGAGCGCGAACCACAGATCGGTGCCCGCGAGCACGGGCCAGAGGCGCGCCAGCAGGAAGACGCCGGCCTTGACCAGGGTCGCGGAGTGCAGGTATGCGGACACGGGCGTCGGCGCCGCCATCGCGTGCGGCAGCCAGAAATGGAAGGGGAACTGCGCGCTCTTCGTCAGCGCCCCGAGCAGGATCAGCCCGAGCATGACCGGATACCAGGGATGCGCACGGACCGTGTCGCCGGCTGCGAGCACCCTGTCGAGGTCGAAGCTGCCCGCGACGGTACCGAGCATGATGACCCCGGCGAGCAGGCAGAATCCGCCAGTGGCCGTCACGGTGAGCGCCATGCGCGCGCCCTGGCGCGCCTCCGCGCGGTGGTACCAGTACGCGATCAGCATGAAGGAGCTGAAACTTGTCAGTTCCCAGAACACCACGAGCTGGATCAGGTTGCCGGACAGCACGATGCCGAGCATCGAACCCATGAAGGCGAGCAGGAAGGAAAAGAAGCGCGGCACCGGATCCTGCGGCGACAGGTAGTAGCGCGCGTAAATCACGACCAGCGTACCCATCAGCGACACGAGCAGCGTGAAGAGCCAGGCGAACCCGTCGAGTCTCAGGCTGAAGTCGAGGCCTGCCTGGGGCAGCCAGGGCAACACGAAGTGCAGGACGGCGCCACTTGCCACCCGGCCGTAGAGGCCGAGGGTGAGCACCGTGCACGCAAGCGCGATCCCGCCCGCGAGCCACGACTCGGCATTGCGGGCATTGGAGGGCAGGAATGCAGCACAAAGACTGCCAAGGAACGGCAGCAGGACGATCAGCGCGAGCGACGGAGAATGCTCCATGTCGCGCGCACTTTTAGCACACGTCAGCTCATGAAGCCGAGATCACGCTGCGTGAAATTGTCGATGCCGGGCGCGATGCGCGCCAGATCCGCGTCGAGCACACCGAACCAGCGCGCCAGCGTCGCTGCATACTGGTCGGAGGAAGTCGTCGGAATGAAGCGTCCACCGCCGACATCGTCGGCGCCATCCGCTGCGAGGGTCGCGCCGAGGCGCAGTACCGGATAGCTGCCGTAGACACTCTTGCCATGCACCGCGCCACCGACGACGAGTTGCACGCCACCCCAGGCGTGATCGGTACCATCACCGTTGGAAGTCAGGGTGCGCCCGAAATCCGACTGGGTGAATGCGGTGACACTCTGCGCAATGCCCATCTCGACCGTTGCGCGATAGAACGCATCGAGGCACGCGCTCACGTTCGCGAGCAATCCCGGCTGATCCTGCGCCTGATCGTCGTGGGAATCGAAGCCGCCCGTGGCGACGAAGAAGATCTGGCGTGAGGCCTGCAACGTGCCCCGCACCGCGATCATCTCGGCGACGGTCTTCAATTGCGTGCCGAGTGGCGATGGCGGAAAGGGTGTGGCGAACGGCACGGGATTCGGTGCTCGCACGGTCGCGAGCGCCGCATTGACCGCCTGGGCGGAATCGAGCGCGCGTTGCTGCACTCCCGCATACGCACGCTCGTAAAGGGTGCCGTAGGCGGCGCGTGCGACCGTCTCGAAACCGCTCTTGCGCGCGACGGAAAGCGCATCTGTGCCGTCAAGGCCAAAGAACTCGACCGGGCCCGTCGGGCCGATGACGTAGGAACCCGCGCTCTCCCCGGCCTGAAAGAGAGTCTGCCCCGAGAGCGACACATTGAGCGGAATCGCCGGTCCGGTCTGCGTGCCGAGCGCATCGGAGATGCGTCCGGCCCAGCCAGTATTCGCCTGCGCAAGTCCACGCAGCGAGTGCCACTGATCCTGCTGATCATTGTGGGAGAAGAGCTGTGGCGGCAGCGGCACGGAGCGTGCCTGATATTGCGCGAGCGAAGTGGACGTGATGAGCGGCCCCACGTTCGCGATGAGGGCACAGGCGGCGTCCTGCTCGAAGAGTGTCGCGATTTCCGGCATCGATGGATGCAGGCCGATCGCGGCGCCGTTCGGCAGCGGTGCGACCGGCGTGATCGGCAGCAGGCTCGCCTGGTCGACGGCGAGATTCTGGCGCGCGAGCTGGTAGGCCTGGTACTCGGCCGCGCTGCGCGGCACGACCATGTTCCACGAGTCGTTGCCGCCGAAGAGGAACACGCACACCAGCGCCTTGTAGTCGGCGAATCGTGCGTACGCATTGACGGCCTGCGCGTACACGGCATCCGGCAGCCGGCCGAAGGCATAAGCCATCCCGCCCGCGGCTGCGAGTTTCAGGAGCTGGCGACGCTTCACGAAGAGTTTGCGGTTCATGGGGAGCCCCTTCAGCGCTGCGCTGCGAACTCGGGCGAGCTCGCGATGAGATACAAGGCTTCGGCGACCTTCAGTCCGCCGAGGCTCGCCGGTGCACGCTCGATGGCAGCGCGGGCCTGTGCCGCGAGCGTGCCGGAGATCTCTCCACCGAGCAGCTTGCCGGCAATGCGTGTCACCAGGGCCGCCGGGTCGTTGGCGAGCGCCATTTCAGCGCTCACATCGATGAACACGAGATCGGTGCGAACTTCGGGCCGCACGGCGGGGCAACCGGTGACCGGCGCCGAGGTGTAGCAGAAGGTCTGTACGAAAAAGTAATTCGTGAGCAGCGTCGCGAGATACTCGGTCGTGATCTGCATCTCGGGCGCGACGAGATCCCGATCGGCCACCTCGCCGGGTGGCGCGTAGAAAGGACTGAAGAAATTGAACACGGAAGGTGCCTGCAGCGGCCCCTGCCCCGCCACGGCGGCAGGACTCTGCACGTTGTAGCGGCCGCTTTGAGAGCGCGCCCCGTACGCGCGCCAGAGCTGGGTCACGCGCAGCAACGGCTCCTTCAGCTTGCCCGCAGTTGTTGCATCCGGAGCGCTGCGCGCTTGCGCGTCGAGCAGAACGGCCCGCACCACGGCGGCGAGATTGCCCCTGCGCCCCGTGCCGTCGTTGTTGAACACCTGCGCGACGCGCTGGACATAAGCCGGCGAGGGATTGCTCGTCACGAGCCGCTGTATGAGCTGTTTAGAGATGAAGGGCGCGACGTTCGGATGGTGAAAGATGTTGTCGAGCGCATCGTCGAGATCCCGCGCGGGGTCGGCCGGATTGCGCGCCGGAATCCCGACGAGTGCCGCGCCCGCATAGCTCAGCAGCTTCTTCGCCCCGGGGTCGTGCTGAACGGCATAGGCTTGCATCGGCTGCACCTGGTTCTGCAGCGACGGGCGCGCCTGGCCAAAGCTTGCGGCGCCCGCCCAGTTCCAGCCGGTGTAAACGTGCGCAAATCCCTCGATGACGGATTGATCGTAAACGGGAACCGTCTGTCCCTCGCTATCCGTGGCGGGTGTGCCGTCGAGGTTGAGCTGCACGAGTCCGATGGTGAACAGCTGCATCAGCTCGCGCGCGTAGTTCTCGTCGGGGCGGATGTTGCGTGCGGCATCGGGCTTCTGGTTGCCGAGCATCGAGAGGTAGACGCCCATCGCCGGATGCAGGGTCACGTCCTCCATGAGCTGACGAAAATCACCGAATGCGTCGCGGGCGAGCAGGTCGTAATAGTCGGCGAGCGCATACGGGGTGTTCTGCAGCGCGCTTTGCTGCGAGACCACCATGATCTCGGAGAGCGCGAAAGCCACGCGTTGGCGGAGCTGGTCCGGACCATTGACGACATTGCGAAACCAGATGTCGACGCGATCGTTGTTCAGGCGGCCGATGTTCTGCACGGGCTGCGGCAACGTGGCATACACCGCCTGCACGTGTGGCAGTTGCAGCGAGACGGGCTGCTGCAGCTGTGCATCGATCCAGCGCGCGTAGGCGTTGCTCGCATCGCCGAGCGACTGCAGACGCTGGGCCTCGGCTTCGGTCGCGCCGAAGGTCGCCTGATTGAGGAACGCGAAGGCCTCTGTCTTGCTGACGCCCGCCGGTGGGGGCGGTGGGGGTGGTGGAGGATTGTCGCCACCTGGACTGCCTGAGCCCCCGCAGGCGGTGGCGAGCAGGCCGGCCGCCATGACCAGCGCGAGCCGCGGCCGCGATCCGAGCAACAACGAGCCCATGGCATTCTCCCTGCGAACGAGTCGTCCGAACCTCAGAACGGACTATGGGCGTCGCGGTTGACACGCGTCCAGCTGTCGCCAGAGACCGTCAGCAGGCCCCTCGCAATGAGACTGCCGCCGAGCGCGCAGAAATAGAGGTAGCCACGGAGATCTCCGAAGCGGGCGATCGCAGCCCGGACCTTGCGCTCATCCTGCGTGCCAAGCAGTGCGCGCAGGTTGCGATCCGCACCGACATCGCCTGGTGGAAACACGTCGAGCCGGCCGCAGCCACGCAGCAATACGAGCCCGGCCGTCCAGGGGCCCACGCCCTTGAGCGCCGTGAGGCGTGCGATCGCATCAGCGGTCGTGAGCGCCTCGAGCTGCTCTTCGTGCAGCTCGCCACGCGAAATCACCGCCGCCACCGCCTGCAGCGTGCCTGCCTTCTGTGCGGAGAGCCCGCAGGCACGCAGCGCTGCCGGCCGCGCAGCGGCGATCGCCACGGCAGTTGGAAAGGCCCGATGGCGTTCGCCGCCGTGCTCCACCCACGCACCGAACTTCTCGACCACGCGTCCAACCACAGCCACGCCAGCGTCGAGGCTCACCTGCTGGAACGGAACGACACTCGCAAACGCCTCGAAGAGGCTCGCGAAACGCGGGGGTCGCAGGCCGCGCAGCGCGTGCGCTGCGGCCCTGATCGCCGGCTCGCCTGCCGCCCGCGCGTGCAACGGCGCGGGATCGATGTCGAGTCCCAGCAGACGCCGCAGCGTGCGCGCGACTTCACGGCGCACCGCGGCGTTCCCCCTGGCGTCACGCACGAGCAAGCGCAGGTCTGGCGCGTCGGTGCTGCCGCGATCGACGACCTCGGCCAGCGCAAGGCCGCGGGATGTTTCGAACACCCGTCGATAGCGACCATCCGTCCACACATCGACCCGGTTCGTCGGCCGGCGCTGCAACACCCGAACGGTCGCCTCGAGATCAAACGGCCCGCGAGTCGCGAGCTTCATCGCTGCGACCGGCTGATCCTCGCCGTGAGAAAATCGCCCAGCACCTTTGCGCTGTTGTGCTCGACGTCGTGCGCGCTGTAGAGCAGCGTGACATTGCCGCGCCGTGCTGCGGACATCAGTGTCGCCCAGGATTGCGGGTGTTCCGTGAGCTCCTCGCGGTAGCGGCGGCGAAACTCCTGCCAGCGCTCGACGCGGTGCCCGTACCACTGCCGCAGCGCTGCGCTCGGCGCGACATCCTTCAGCCAGGCCTCTGCAGCGAGCGCCTCCTTCTTCATGCCCCGGGGCCACAGGCGCTCGACCAGAAAGCGGCGTCCGTCACCGCGCGCGGGGTCCTCGTAGACACGTTTGGCGCGAATCATGCGGACTCCTCTCTGCCTTCGAGCACCCTGTTGACCCTGTCCCAGTCGACCAGTTCGTCCAGAAACGTACGCAGCCAGGCACCGCGGCGGTTCTGATGATCGAGATAGTAAGCATGTTCCCACAAGTCGACCGCGAGCAGCACGATGTGACCCCGCACGAGCGGGGTGTCACCTGCGCCCGTCGTGAGCAGCCGGATGCGATCCCCTTTCCAGGTGAGCCAGAGCCAGCCGTTGCCGAACAGGGTGGCCGCTACGCCATGAAACCGGCGCGCGAAGCGCTCGTGGCTGCCGAAACGCTGGCGAAGGCAATCGCCGATGGCACCGTAAGCGGCTCCACCGCCACCCGCGCGCATCGACCGCCAGAAACAGGCGTGGTTCCAGGCTTCCGCCGAGTGTCGATAGAGAGTGTGCAGGCGCGACGCGCGACTTGCGCTGACGACGAGTTCATCGAGCGTCAGGTGATCAAGTCCGACGCGACGCGCGAGCGCCGAGGCGCGTTCGAAATGATCGAGGTGATGCCGCGTGAAGTGCAACGACAAAGCGTCCTGCGACATGGCCGGCTCAAGATCGTCGAATCCGAACGGCAGCTGCGGAAACAAGAGACCCATGCCCATTCGACCCGTAGCGGCATTGATCGTTCCGCACTGGCGACGGGACGTACGCGCATTACATCACTGCAATGCGCGCTGCACGGCCGGGTGCACGATGCGACCGGCGGTGACATTCACGCCCTCGCGCAAACCCGGATCGCGCGCGGTGGCTTCCTGCCAGCCGTGGGCTGCGAGCTGGTGCACATAGGGCACCGTCACGTTGTTCAGCGCAAAGGTCGACGTGCGTGGCACCGCGCCGGGCATGTTTGTCACGCAATAGTGGATTACGCCTTCGTCTACGTAGGTCGGGTTGGCGTGCGAGGTCGGGCGGCTCGTCTCGAGACAGCCGCCCTGATCGATCGCGATATCGACCGCGACCGCGCCGGCTCCCATCCGCCGCAACATCGCACGGGTGACGACCCGCGGCGCCGCTGCGCCGGGAATCAGCACAGCTCCTATCAGCAGGTCCGCGCCCTCAAGGGCTGCCCCGATTGCCTGGGGCGAGGAAAACAGCACGCGCGCGCGCCCGGCAAAGAGCTGATCGAGTTCGCGCAGGCGCGGCACGGAACGCTCGAAGATCGTGACATCGGCACGCAGGCCCACGGCCATTTCGGCCGCGTGACTGCCCGATACACCACCGCCGATCACGACCACGCGCGCCGGCGCAACACCGGGAACCCCGCTGAGCAGCACACCCCGGCCACCGAACGCCTTGGTGCAATACTGCGCGCCGACCTGCACGGACATGCGTCCGGCGACTTCGCTCATCGGCATGAGTAACGGCAGCGAGCCATCCGGGCCGACGACCGTTTCATAGGCGATCGCCGTACAGCCGGAGGCCATCAACGCCTCCGCCTGCGCACGATCGGCGGCAAGGTGCAGGTACGTGAAGAGCACATGGTCACGCGTCAGGCGCCGGCACTCCTCGGGCTGCGGCTCC
Organism: Steroidobacteraceae bacterium; assembly: GCA_035433705.1. Lineage (GTDB taxonomy): Bacteria > Pseudomonadota > Gammaproteobacteria > Steroidobacterales > Steroidobacteraceae > CADEFQ01. The sequence continues at coordinate 24,760 of DAORVK010000024.1, read as the reverse complement.
TTCACTTTGACGATCAGCTCCGCGCCGCGGAAGGTTTCTTCGGCGCCCGCCGCGACCCGCGCGCCCGCGGCAGCATAGTCCTGATCGCTGAAGCCGATCGCGGTGCCGGCACCCGTTTCCACCGTGACTTCGTGCCCGGCCGCCGCGAGCCCTCTGACGGCCTCGGGGACGAGTCCGACGCGGTACTCGTGATTCTTGATTTCGCGCGGCACGCCGATCTTCATGGCCCGACTCCCCCGGGGATGTGGAGTCGCATTCTGCAACCGGACCCGCCGCAGGCGCTGCCACTTACAAGACAGTAGAGCGCCGCATGCGCCATAATCTTGCGCATGGACGGCGTTGATCGACGGCTTCTTGCGGCGCTACAGCGCGATGGCCGGGCGACGAATGCGGCGCTGGCCGCTCACCTCGGCCTGTCGGAGTCCGCCTGCCTGCGCCGCACACGCCGCCTCGAGGAAGCGGGCGTCATCCGCGGCTACGGCGCCCGCATCGACGCGGGCACTGTAGGCCTCACCGTGCGTGTGCTCGTGCGCATCACGCTCAAGAGCCAGACCGACCGCGATTTCAACGCGTTCGAGCGTGCGGTGCAGGCCGTGCCAAACGTGCTCGACTGCTTCCTCACGACCGGGCAATGGGACTACGAGCTGATCGCGATCGCCCGCGATGCAGCCGACCTCGAGCGGCTGCACAGCACTGTGCTCACGAAACTGCCGGGAGTGGCGCGCGTGGAGTCGAGCTTCGTCCTGCGCCACGTGGTTCGGCAGGTGCCGCTGCCGCTGGATCGCTGAGTTCGCGCGTGACCTTGAGGATGCGCAGGCGCCGCAGCCCGCCGGGCATGCGCCATTCGACTTCATCACCCTCGCGGTAACCGAGCAGCGCCGTGCCGAGTGGTGCGAGTACCGAGATGCGCCGCGCCGCGATATTGGCTTCCGCCGGCAGCACGAGCGTGTACTCCTCTTCGGCGCCGGTCGCGAGATCGCGCACGCGCACACGCGCCTGCATCGTGATCACGTCGGGCGGCACTTCGTCCGCGAGGCGCACGATCGCACGCTCGAGTTCGGCCTCGAGTTCGTGCAGGTGGACCTGGTCGTGCGCGGAGTCGTCCCGGGCACCGAGCAACGCGCGCAGCCGATCGGCGTCCGACTCACTCACGAGGATCGGGTTCTGTCTCATGTCCAGCTCCAAAGGATTGAGTCCCTGTTTAGCTGAATCCGTCAGTTAAATCCATTATAATTAACTTGACGCTGTATTTCATTTTATGAAAGTGTCATGAGCCCCGCAAAACGCCTCAACTACCAGCACCTGTATTATTTCTGGACCGTCGTGCGTGCCGGCAGTCTCACCAAAGCGGCGGGTGAGCTGAACCTCTCCGTGCCGGCAGTCAGTGCGCAACTGCGCACGCTCGAGACGCGTCTCGGCGAAAAACTGCTGGTGAAGGCAGGCCGGCGCCTCGTCCCCACCGACACCGGTCGCACTGCCTTTCGTTACGCAGAAGACATCTTCCGGCTGGGCCGCGAACTGCTGGAAGCGCTTGCGCCCGGGCCCTCTGCGCGTCCGCTGCGTCTCGCAATTGGCATCGACGACGTCGTGCCGAAGGAGCTTGCGCAGCGGCTGATCGCCCCGGCCCTCGTGCTCGGGCGCCGGGTACACCTTGCCTGTCACGAAGGCACGCTCGAGCGACTCACTGCAGGACTCGCCGTACAGGATCTCGACGTCGTGCTGTCAGATGCCCCAGTGCCTGCCGGCCTCGGCATCCGCGCGCACAATCACAGGCTTGGCGGCAGCAGCGTGTCGTGGATGGGAAGCCGCGCGCTCGTGAAGCGCCTGCAGGCACGCTTCCCGGCGTCGCTCGCCGGCGCGCCGGTGCTCCTCCCGACTGAAGATACAGCGATCCGCCGCGCCCTCGACCAGTGGTTCGAGCGACAGAATCTGCGCCCACTCGTGATCGGGGAATTCGAGGACTATGCGCTGCTGCGGGAATTCGCGCGCGCGGGCAACGGGCTCATCCCGGTACCCGACGTGATCGGCGGGCAGTTCCGGGATACCTCAGAGCTCGCCGTGCTCGGCTCCGCGAGGCCCGTCGAAGCAGAGTTCTTCGCCGTGACGCTGCGCCGGGAGATCGACCATCCGGCGGTGGCGGCAATCTGCCAGCGCGCGAGCGCACTCTTCGCGCGCCCGGACGCCTGAGCTACCCCGGCTTCTGATCCACGCGCGCCAGCGTGAGGATCGGTGCGTAGATCACGAGATAGATGGTGAATGCGACGATCCACAGGATCGCCGCCGTCTCGATCGTCGCAATGTAGCTGGCGGGCAGCAACGCGGGTCCGAATACGCGCACCAGCGCCGCGAGCAGCAGCAGGACATAGGCGATGCCGATCCCGCGCGACACGATGAGCGGGCGCCCGGTGTGACCGAGCGCCGCGCGTGTGGTAACCCCGAGAATCATCGTGGCCGCGGCACCGACCGTGAGCGCGTGCTGCCATTGAAACGCCCAGGCAGCACCGGTGCCGAGGTGGATCGCCTTGAGAGCAAGCCCGATCGGCAGCCACACATAGGCCGCGTGCAGCACCCATACGATGGGCTCGGCAAGGGTCCGCAGGCTCCGCCAGCCGGACAGGCGCACGGCATGCGCAATCGCCGCGACGCCTGCCACCGCCGCAGCACTCCAGTGCCAGGGTGCCACGGCGTCGATCGCGACCGCGAGCGCCATCGATGCGATCGTCACACGCTCGACCAGGACGCGGCTCCTGATCTCGACGGCAATACCGCGACGACGCAGCGCGCTCGCCGTGAAGTTCGGCACGACGCGCCCGCCGATCACGGTGATGAGGAGCGCGACGACACCGATGCCGACCCGCAACGCGCGGCTCGCGAGCGTGAAGTCTCCGGTCGTGATCGCATAGAGGAACCACGCGTCGATCCCCCACAGCACTGCGACGATGATCAGCATCGGAAAGTTGCGATTGCGTTCGCGCAGCAGCGAGCGCCCGATCAGGAAGGCGAGCATCGGCAGGAACGAGAGCTCTGCAACGGCAAGCCACAGCGGCGGCAGTGCGGCCGCCGTCGCAAACGCGACGCGCCCCGCGAGCCACAGCAGCGTCAGGATCACGAGCGGTGTGCCGGCAAACCCGCGTGAACCTGTCCAGCTGGGCACGGCAGTGAGCAGGAAGCCCGCGATCGCGGCGCAGATGAAGCCGTAAAGCATTTCGTGGCCGTGCCACAGAAACGGCGGCAGTTCGCCGAGCGGCGTGCTCCCGCTGACGTAGATCCAGACCCATGCGGCGATCCCGATCACGGCGAAGAGCCCGGCACCGAGAAAGAAGGGGCGAAACCCATATGCGAAGGGGACGAAGCGGGGACCTTCACTCATCGTGCTCACCTGAGACCATAGTTGAAACTGATACTGACACGTTCGGATGCCGTGCGACCGGCCGGGACCTCATGTCGCAGCCAGCTTTCAAAGAGCACCACCCTGCCCGCTCTTGCCGGCACCCCCACCCAGCACCGCAGTTCGCGGCGGGCGGTACGCCGCCGCGGTGGCGCGGCCATGAAGCGCTCGAGGCGCGGGTCCTCGAACTTGAGCCCTGCCGAGCCCGACGGGGTACGTACGTAGTAGGTGCCGCTCACGAGCGATAGCGGATGCAGATGCGCGCCATGCGCGACGCCACGCGGCATGATGTTGATCCAGCAGTCCGTCATCGCGAGCCTGCGCACGTCGATGTCGAACGCGAGGGCACGCGCGTAGGCCCGCACGTGTCGATCGATGCGGCGCGCCAGGGCTGCGAAGGTCGGCGAGCGCTCGTGCATGCGGCTCGCCGAGCCGTAAGAGGTATACCCGCCGGCGTAGTTCTGCGCCGACCAGCGGCGGCCCGCGGCATCGTCGTGGCGCAACTGCAGGCATTCCAGCAACAATCGTGCATTGAGCCGGCTGCGCGCGTGTTGCAGCCGCGCTGCATAAACTTGTGTGACGAACAGGGATTCGATGCGCATGCACTCACCGGCAGAAGCCACGTAGTATCGCCTGAATTTTCGCCATGCAACATCCGCAGGAAGCGCTACACTGCCTGCAGGCCGCCATGGAGGATCACTGCATGCGTCAACTCGATGGTCAGAGACGATCGACAGGCCGTCCCACCCTGAATGAACGCACGGCGCTCAGCGAATCGATGGCCGACATCGATGCCCAGCTCGCCTCGCTCGCCGAGCTCATGGCCGTGCGCTCCCTCGATGAAGCCCGCACCGCCTGGCAGGCCCGTGAAGAAGTGCGGGCCGGCCATGCCCGCACGCTCACCGCGGACGAAGTCGAGCGCGAGCTGGATCTCGGCCCTGCGTGAGCGCGTGGCGCATGCGCTATCACGAGAATGCCGTGGAGGACCTGCGGCAGCTCGGGAGGCGCGAGGCCCGCGACGTGCTCTCGGCGATGACCGAGCGGGTCTGCCGGTACACGAGCCCGCACGAGTCGGGCGAACTGCTGATCAGCGAGGAGTTCGGCGCGTTCTGGCGCTACCCGTTGCCGGGCTGCAATGTGCTATGCGATATCGACCGCGACGGGCGCTGCCTGACCGTGCTGCACGTCGCGGCGCAGTGAGGCGTGCAGCGGAGTGAGGCTGACGTCGCCCGCTCACGCATCGCCTGATTGCGCGACGCGCACGGGAACCGCGGGAGCCTTGCGCAGGGCTGCCGACAGCATCACCGTCGCGGTATAGAGCACCACCACCACGACAAGCCAGCGCAGCCATACGATCGGCAGCGACTTCACGACGAGCGCCGCGAGCAGCACCGCCGGGATGCCGCCGAGCGCGAGCCCGAGCGCGGCGCGCAGGTCGTAGCGGCCCACGCGCACAAAGCGCATGCCGCCGATCGGCATCAGGAACGCGCACGAACCCATCATGATCGGGAACGCCGCAATCGGGTTGAGGCCGAGCAGGCTCACGAGAATCAGGCACGGCGCATAGAGACCGATACCGAGCGTCATCAGCGCGCCGAGCACGAAGTTCGCGCCGATCGCGAAGGCGAGCGTGCCACCCGTGAGGCCCAGTGCTTCGCCACCCGCGGGCATCCACTCGAGATTCGCGGCGAGGAACAGGAGCGCCGCAATGAGCAGCGCGACACCCATGCCGAAGCGCACTGCGCGGCGCGGCAGGCGAGACACAACGCCCGCGCCGAGCCAGGCACCGACCACCGCCGCAGCGATCATGCCGATGAGCGTCAAGGCATCGACCGTCACGAGCGAGATGAAAATGAGCGCTTCCACCACCGTCGGCAGCGTATGGCCAACATTGAGCGTGCCCGGGATATTCTCGTCCGGCATGCGGGCCCGCAGCTTGAAGATGGCCGTCGTCGGCGCAAAGGAGCCGATGCCAAGCGTGTCGAAGAAGTTGGTGCCAAATCCGGTGAGCAGGTCGATCGCCGAAGGGCGTGCGCCGCCTTCTGCAGGCCACCGCTTCCCGAGTTGCCACCATCGGGCGAGGAACCACAACGTGAGCAGCGCGAGGGCCACGATCAGGCCCAATGCGCCTCCGCTGAGTGTCATGTACTCCCCCTTCGTTCTTCCCCCGATTGTGCAAGGTGTGTCACGCGACTGCCAGCAATGTTCCCGATCGGGTGACCCGCCGCGCTGTTTCGTGTAAGCTTGCGCCCGCTGACACACGTTCGAGCCGCACTCCGCGCGCTCGTGGGGCCCGCGCCGAGGCCCGGGACCCGCCACTCCATTTTTCGAGGAATCCTGACCAATGTCTTTTGAGAATCTCGGGCTTGTCCCGGGGCTGCTGCGTGCCGTGGCCGACAAGGGCTACGACACTCCCACCGCCATCCAGACACGTGCCATACCCGCCATGCTCTCCGGTCGCGATGTGCTCGCGAGCGCGCAGACGGGCACAGGCAAGACGGCGGGCTTCGTGCTGCCGCTGCTGCAGAAGCTCGACGCGCCGCACGGCCGCGCGCCGCGCGCGCTCGTGCTCACGCCGACGCGCGAACTCGCCGCGCAGGTCGCCCAGTGCGCGCGCGAATACGGCCGCCACACGCGCCTGCGCGTGCAGGTGATCTTCGGCGGCGTCGGCATGCAGCCGCAGATCGACGGCCTCGCGGCAGGCTGCGATCTCCTCGTTGCGACACCGGGCCGCCTTCTCGATCTCGAGGATCAGGGCGTGCTCGACTTGAGCCATGTTTCCGCCTTCGTACTGGACGAAGCCGACCGCATGCTCGACATGGGCTTCATCCACGCGATCAAGCGCGTGATCAGGCTGCTGCCCGGGCAGCGGCAGAACGCGATGTTTTCGGCCACCTATTCCGACGATATCCGCGCGCTCGCTGCACGGCTGCTGCACGATCCGGTCGCGATCGACGTTGCGCCACGCAACACCGTCGCCGAGCGCATCGAGCACATCGCCTACAAGCTGCCGAAGGAGCACAAGCGTCACCTCCTCGCGCACCTGATCAAGGACGGCGACTGGCACCAGGTGCTCGTGTTCACCCGTACCAAGCACGGCGCCAACCGTCTCGCGGAGCAGCTCGAGGGCGCAGGCATCCGCTCCGCGGCGATCCACGGCAACAAGAGCCAGTCGGCCCGCGTGCGGGCGCTCGCGGACTTCAAGGCGAACCGCGTCACTGCGCTCGTCGCGACCGATGTCGCCTCGCGCGGCCTCGACATCAAGGAGCTGCCGCACGTCGTCAACTACGAACTGCCAAACGTGCCGGAGGATTACGTGCACCGCATCGGGCGCACGGCGCGCGCGGGCGCGACGGGTCATGCGGTGTCGCTCGTCGGGCCGGACGAAAGCGGACTGCTGCGCGACATCGAGAAAGTCCTGAAACGGGCCGTCCCTTATGCGGCGGCGCCGCCGTTCGAAGTCACGGCCGCGCCGCCGCCGCCACCGCACCGCGCTCCACAATCCGCGCCTCGCCCGGCTTCCCGGCCGAGCCGGCAGGGGCAAGACCAGCGATGGCGTCAAGGGAGACGGGTGGCGCGCTGAGGCGTCGCGCG
>DAORVK010000024.1:4300-17678 GCA_035433705.1 Steroidobacteraceae bacterium | reverse complement strand
GCGTCGCGCGGCGGGCTGCGGGCTGCGGGCTGCGGGCCAGAGCGCTCGCGCCGCTACGCGCGCTTTGCAATCATGTACGTTGGCTGATCTGGAGGAGATAAGGCATGGCAAGAACGACACGCAAGAGCGCCCCGGTGGCTGCGCCCCTGATCGACATCGGCATCAGCGCGCGCGACCGGGAGAAGATCGCCGATTCGCTCGCGCACGTGCTCGCGGATACCTACACGCTGTATCTCAAGACCCACGCGTTTCACTGGAACGTCGAGGGGCCGATGTTCAATACGCTGCACCTGATGTTCATGGAGCAGTACACCGAGTTGTGGAATGCACTCGACGAGATCGCCGAGCGCATCCGCGCGCTCGGATTTCCGGCGCCTGGCACCTACGCCGAATTCGCACGCCTCACGTCGATCGAGGAACGACCGGGCGTCCCCGAGGCGATGGAGATGGTGCGACGCCTCGTGAAGGGCCACGAAGCCGTCACGCGCACGGTGCGCAAGGGGTTTCCGGCCGCAGAAAAAGCCGGCGACGAGTCCACGGTCGACCTCCTCACGCAGCGCCTGCAGATCCACGAGAAGACTGCGTGGATGCTGCGCAGCCTATTGCAGTAGCGCGTGGGCGTGATGTCGCAGGTGGTCCGCGACGAAAGTCGAAATGAAGTAATAGCCGTGGTCGTAGCCCGCGTGGCGGCGTAGCTTCAGCGGGAGGCCCGCCTCGTCGCACGCCGCCTCGAACAGCTGCGGCTTCAATTCACGCTCGAGGAACGGGTCGGCGAGCCCCTGATCGATCAGGATCTGCGGGCCCCGGCCCGCCTCGTCGAGCGTACGCACGATTTCGGTCGCATCGTGCAGCGCCCACGCAGCGCGGTCCTCGCCGAGATAGCCGGTGAAGGCCTTCACGCCCCACGGGCACTGCATCGGTGCCGCGATCGGCGCAAACGCCGAGATCGAGCGGTAGCGGTCGCGATGCGTGAGGCCGAGGGTCAGCGCACCGTGGCCGCCCATCGAGTGACCGAAAATGCCGGCGCGCGCGCTGTCAGCAGGGAAATGCTGCGCAATCAGCGACGGCAACTCTTGCACGACATAGCTTGCCATGCGGTAGTGGGTCGACCAGGGTTCGCGCGTCGCGTCGAGGTAGAAGCCCGCGGCGACGCCGAAGTCCCAATGCTCGCGGTCGCCCGGCAGCTCGACGCCGCGCGGGCTCGTGTCGGGCGCGACCAGCATCAGGCCAAGCTCTGCGGCGACACGCTGCGCGCCCGCCTTCATCATGAAGGTCTCTTCGGTGCAGGTGAGCCCGGCGAGGTAGTAGAGCACCGGCACCGGCCGCTCGCGCGCCTGCGGCGGGGTGAAGACTGCGAGACGCATCGGCGTGCGCGTGCTCGTCGATTCGTGGCGGTAGAAGCCGACCTTGCCGCCGTAACAGGCGTGCTCGCTCAGGGTCTCGAGGCTCATCGCGCGCTCAGAACGTGAGGACGCTGCGGATCGACTCGCCTGCGTGCATCAGGTCGAAGGCTTCATTCACCTTGTCGAGCGGCATCACGTGCGTGATCAGCGGATCGATCTGGATCTTGCCCTGCATGTACCAGTCGACGATCTTCGGTACGTCGGTGCGGCCGCGGGCGCCACCGAAGGCCGTGCCTTTCCACACACGCCCGGTGACGAGCTGGAAGGGGCGCGTGCGGATTTCCTGCCCGGCCCCTGCGACACCGATGATCACGGATACACCCCAGCCGCGATGGCAGCATTCGAGCGCCTGACGCATCAGATCGACGTTACCGACGCACTCGAAGCTGTAGTCGGCGCCGCCATCGGTGAGCGCGACGAGGTGTGCGACGAGGTCGGCACCTGCCTCCTTCGCGTTCACGAAATGCGTCATGCCGAACTTCTCCGCAAGTACCTTGCGCCTCGGGTTGCGGTCGACGCCGATGATCATGTTCGCACCCGCGAGGCGCGCGCCCTGGATTACGTTGAGGCCGATGCCGCCAAGGCCGAACACGACCACATTCGCGCCGGGCTCGACCCTCGCGGTGTTGATCACCGCACCGATTCCGGTCGTCACACCACAACCGATGTAGCAGACTTTCTCGAAGGGCGCGTCCTCGCGGATCTTCGCGAGCGCGATCTCGGGCAGCACCGTGTAGTTCGCGAAGGTGGAGCAGCCCATGTAGTGGTGGATCTTCTTGCCGCCGATCGAGAAGCGACTTGAGCCATCCGGCATCACGCCCTTGCCTTGCGTCGCGCGAATTGCCGTGCAGAGATTCGTCTTGCGGGAGAGGCAGGATTTGCACTGCCGGCACTCGGGCGTGTACAGGGGGATGACGTGGTCTCCCTTCCTGAGGGACGTGACACCCGGCCCGACGTCGACGACGATGCCAGCACCTTCGTGGCCGAAGATCACCGGAAAGAGGCCCTCGGGATCGGCGCCCGAACGCGTGAACTCGTCGGTGTGGCAGACGCCGCTCGCCTTCACCTCCACGAGCACCTCGCCGGCCCGCGGGCCCTCGAGTTGCACCGTCTCGATTGCGAGCGGCTTGCCCGCTTCCCACGCCACCGCAGCCTTCACGTCCATAAGCCCCTCCAGGAAGAGAATTTGGTGCCGGGTTTTCGGTTATTCGGTTATTCGCGCACTGCGTGCGAATAACCGAATAACCGAAAACCCGGCACCAACGCAAAAAACAAGGCCCGCTTGCGCGGGCCCTGTAGCGTCTCAAAAAGACGTTCGGACGGGTAGCGGGTTACCAGCGCCCGCCGCCGCCGCCGCCCCCGCCGGAGCGGAAGCCGCCGCCACCGCCGCCCGGACGCGGCCCGCGACCACCACCGCCGCCGCCCGGACCACCCGTGCGCGGCTTGTCCTGCGCCTCATTGACGCGCAACGGACGACCGTTCATCGAGTAGCCATTCAGCGCACCGATCGCGCGCTGAGCGTCCGCCTGCGACATTTCAACGAATCCGAAACCGCGCGGGCGGCCCGTCTCGCGATCGGTCGGCAGGGAAACGGATTCCACTGTGCCGTGCTTGGAAAACAGCTCGCGCACTTCGTCCTCACCAGCCGTAAACGGCAGGTTTCCTACATAGATCTTAGCCATCGAAACAACTCTCTCAAAAGGTTTGTAACTCAAACACGGCAGGAACTTGCGATCCCTGACCCCTGATCGCAGTCGAAACGGGCTTGCAGACGGGACGCTCTCTGGCGCCGTAAATGCAGGTCGAACAGGCAACGATCGGCGCGCAGCATACCATAGGCCGGAAAAACCCCAAATTCCCGGAGGTTACCCCTCCTCGTGGCCCCTCCCCCACCCCCGTTGGGGAGGGCCTACGGGGAGCGGGCCATGTCGATGAACTGCAGGAATTCCGCCCGGGTCCGGGAATCTTCGCGGAAAGTGCCCGTCATGTAGCTCGTGACCATGGAGACCGCCCGTTTGTGTATCCCGCGCGTCGTCATGCATTCGTGCGCCGCATCGACGACGACCCCCACCCCCCGCGGCTTCAGCACCTCCTCGATGCAACTGGCGATCTCGGCGGTCATTTTCTCCTGCACCTGGAAACGTCGCGCAAAACCCTCGACGACCCGTGCAAGCTTGCTGATACCGACGACCTTGTTGGTCGGCAAGTAACCGACATGCGCGCGGCCGATGATCGGCGCCATGTGATGCTCGCAGTGCGATTCGAACTCGATGTTTCGCAGCACGATCATCTGGTCATAGCCGGCCACTTCCTCAAAAGTGCGGCGCAGATACTCGCCGGGATCGACGGCATAGCCCGAGAACCATTCACTGTATGCCTCAACGACGCGGCGCGGCGTATCGAGCAGCCCTTCGCGTCCTGGATCATCGCCCGCCCACCGCAACAGGGTTCGCACGGCCTCCTCGGCCTCCTCACGTGTCGCCATCCGGCCTCCTTCCCACCGATCATCTTGACGGCAAGTGCTAGCATTGCCGCATGAGTTACGATCAATACCACAAGCGACGCATCGGCGAGCACGTGTTGCACCCGGAAACCCAGATGATGGGCTACGGCTACGACCCGCAGCTCTCCGAAGGCGCGCTCAAGCCCCCGGTTTTCCTCACTTCGACCTTCGTCTTCAAGACCGCCGAGGACGGGAAGGCATTTTTTGACTACACGGCCGGCCGCCGCGAGGCACCACCTGGACAAGGCGCGGGGCTCGTTTACTCCCGCTTCAACAATCCAAATCTCGAAGTGCTGGAGGACCGCCTCGCGCTGTGGGAAGGCGGTGATGCGGCAGCCGTGTTCGCCAGCGGCATGGCGGCAATCTCGACGACCCTCCTTGCGCACGTGCGCCCGGGCGACGTGATCCTGATGAGCCAGCCGCTTTATGGCGGCACCGAAACACTGATCGAGAAGACGCTGCCCAATCTCGGCATCCGGGCGGTCGGCTTTGCGGACGGCTGCAGCGAGCTCGCCGTGACGGAAGCGATGGGTGAAGCGCTGCGCGTCGCGAAGGAAACCGGCGGACGCGTGGCGTTCATCATGACCGAGACGCCCGCGAATCCGACCAACAGCCTCGTCGATCTCGCCCTGATGCGACGCGCGGCCGACGAGATCGCGCGCAGGCAGGGCGGTGAAGCACCGCCGGTCGCGGTCGACAACACCTTCCTCGGACCGGTCTATCAGCAGCCCTTGCGGCACGGCGCCGACCTCGTGCTCTATTCGCTCACGAAGTATGTCGGGGGCCATTCCGATCTGATCGCGGGCGGTGTCGCAGGTTCGAAGGCGCGCATCAGGTCGACCCGATTGCTGCGCAGCGCGCTCGGCACACAGCTCGATGCGAACTCGGCGTGGATGATCATGCGCTCGATGGAAACCATGGCGCTGCGCATGCGCGCCGCATCCGACAACGCGGCGCTCGTGGCCGGGTATCTCGCGAGGCATCCGCGCGTATCGGACGTGAACTTCCTCGGACTGCTGCCAGACAACGACCCGCGCACGCCGGTGTTCCGGCGGCAGTGCGCGAGCGCAGGCTCCACCTTCGCGTTCAAGGTCGGCAGCGGCGAGGCCGACGCCTTCCGGATGCTGAACCGGCTGCAGGTAATGAAGCTCGCCGTGAGCCTCGGCGGCACTGAAACGCTGATATCGCACCCCGCGTCGACGACCCATTCGGGCGTGCCAAAGGCAACACGCGACCGCTACGGAATCACCGACGCGATGGTGCGCATCTCGGTCGGCATCGAGCACCCGGACGATCTGATCGCCGACCTCGCGCAAGCGCTCGGATAGAATGCACGCATGATCGAACGCTTCATCGAGCGACTGCTGTTCGCGTCGCGCTGGCTGCTGGCCCCCGTCTACCTCGGCCTCTCGCTGGCGCTCATCGCATTGAGCATCAAGTTCTTCCAGGAGGCCGGGCACGTTCTGGCGCAGGTCCTCACCGTATCGGAGGCGGACCTCGTACTGACGCTGCTCGCCCTGATCGACATCGTGCTCGTCGGTGGGCTGATCGTCATGGTGATGCTCTCCGGCTACGAGAACTTCGTCTCGCGCATCGACGCGAACCATGGGGAGTCCCGCGAAGCGGCACTCGGCTGGCTCGGCAAGCTCGACGCCGGCGGGCTCAAGCTGAAGGTCGCCGCATCGATCGTCGCGATCTCCTCGATCCATCTGCTGCGCGTTTTCATGAACACGATGCAGACGCCGAACGAAAAGATCCTCTGGTACGTGGTCCTGCACCTCACCTTTGTCGTATCGGCGGTGCTGCTCGCGCTGATGGACCGGATCATGTATTCCGCCGCAAGGGCGAAAGGCTAAGGGCCGGACAGGCCCATCCAGCGCTGCAGGGATTCGATGCGCGAGCGGCTCACGGGGAGCTGGCGACCGCTCTTCATGCGCAGCGTGTAATCACCACCCGCTTCGCGCAGCAGCGCGTCGATGCGGTCAAGCCGCACGATCGCGGAGCGATGCACGCGTGCGAAATGGGCGGGATCGAGCCGCTCCTCGAGCGTCTGCATGCGCTCGCGCACGAGCCAGGCCTTGTCGCCGGCATGCAGCTCGACATAGGGGCCGCTTGCCGTGATCGCCTCGATGTCTTCGACGCTCACCACCCGCACCTGCCCGCGCGACTCGACTGCGATGCGCTCGAGATGACCGGCCGCGGGCGAACCCGGGCTTGTGCCGCCGCCGTCGAGCAGCGTCCTCAGCCGCGCCGACAAGGCGCCGATCTCCTCCAGTTCGATCGCACGCCGCGCGCGACCAAACGCGAGCTCGAAGCGCTCGTCGTCGAAAGGCTTCACGAGGTAGTCCACGGCCGCAACATCGAACGCCTTGAGCGCATACTGATCGTAGGCGGTGCAGAAAATGGTCGCAGGCATGTTCACGGCACCGATCTCGCGCACAACCTCGAGACCCGTGCGTCCCGGCATCTGGATGTCGAGAAAAACAAGATCGGGCGCGAGCTCACGGATCGCATCGACCGCCGCGTTGCCATCATCTGCGACGCCGGCGATCTCCACCCCGGACTCGCGGCCGAGCAGATCGAGCAGCCGCTGGCGCGCGAGCGCTTCGTCGTCGACGATCAGCACGCGCAGCAGCTTCGGGCTCATACGGCTACCGCGCGCAGATCGGCGCCGGTGTGAAACGGCAGGGACACCTCGACGCGCATGCCGCCGTCCGCGCGCGGCGCGAGCGTCAGGTACTGCGCGCCCCCGTAAAGTTGCGCGAGACGCTCACGCGTATTGCGCAGGCCGATCCCCTCCGCCGGCGGCAGCGGCGCTGCCGGCGCCGTCGGGCCATTGTCCTCGACCGACAGCACGACCCTCGCGCCATCGCGGCGTGCGGCAATGGTGATCGCCCCGCCGTGTTCGTTCTTCGAAGTCCCGTGACGGATCGCGTTCTCGACGAGAGGCTGCAGCACGAGGTTCGGCACGAGCGCCTCACCGAGCCCCGGGTCGATCTGCAGGTCGACGGCGAGTTGCCCCTGAAAACGCACACGCATGATGTCGAGGTAGCCGTCAAGGAAGCGCAACTCCTCGCGCAGCGGTACTTCCTGCTCCCGCGAGCCCTCGAGCGTCGTGCGTAGCAGCTCCGAAAGCCGCGCGATCATGCGCCGCACGCCGCGCGGATCGCGCTCGACGAGCGCCGACACGGCGTGCAGTGTGTTGAAGAGAAAGTGCGGGTCGAGCTGGCTGCGCAGCGCCGCGAGCCGCGCGTCGGCGAGTTGCGCCTGCAGGCGGATCGCCTCCCCGCGGCGCGCTTCCTCGCGCCGGAAATAATGCCGCGCGAGGCCAGCCGAGATGATCGCCGCTGCGATGATGAACTGGTTGATGAACCATAGCCGGGACATTCGCTGCAGCATGCTGAGCGGCGGTCGGTGACCGGGCCTTGGCTCATAGAACACTTCCCAGCGCAGCCAGCCGAAGAGCGCATCGACCGCCAGTCCGACCACGACCGCGAGCCCGAGCAACGCGAGGATGCGCAGCGCTTTCGCGCCGTGATCGACGCTGAGCCGGCCGGCGGCCACGAAGAGCGGCGGTGTGAGCAGCGCCCAGACGAGCGCTGCGCTCACCGCGAGCCACACTGGCGCGCCCGGAAAGAGCGGCACGGAACGCCCTCCGGGCGACAGCAGCGCGTCCGCCGACCACAGCACGGCAAAGAACGCCCAGAAAAGGCAGATCATGACGTACTCGGCCCGCTGCAGCGGATAGCGCTCGTGTACGGGCAGGGGCGTCGTCATGGGTCACAAGCATAGGTAGGCCCGAGCCCGGCGGCAAAGGCGCCCGTAACACCGCTCACGCCGTTCGTGACGCCCATGTGTCGTTCGTGCTCCAGCCTCTCCCGGGGCGTGCGCGGCTCGCTATGCTTGCACCATGAAGAAAAAGCGGATCGTCGTGCTTGCCGTCGCGGTCGGGATCGCAGCAGCCTTCGCCTACGCGTGGGCGAAATATTCGCGCGAGGAAGCCGCACCGTATCGCTTTGCGGCCGTCGAGCGCGGCGATATTCGCGCGGCGGTCGCCGCCACCGGCGCGCTCAGCGCAGTGACGACCGTGCAGGTGGGCACGCAGGTCTCAGGCCGTGTGGTCGAGATCCACGCCGACTTCAACGACCGGGTGAAGCAGGGCCAGCTGATCGCGCGCATCGACCCCACACTCCTCGAGCAGGCGGTGCGCGATGCACAGGCTGGCCTCGAACGCAGTCGGGCGCAGTTTGAGCAGGCCGACATCGAGTATCGCCGCAACCTCGAGCTGTTCACGGGCAAGGTGCTGACCGAGATCGAGTTCAACACGGCGAAATTCGCCCGCGCCGTCGCCGCGGCCAATGTGAAATCCGCGCAGGTCGCGCTCGACCGTGCCCGCCAGAACCTCGCCTATACCGAGATATTCGCGCCGATCGACGGTATCGTGGTCGAACGCAACGTCGATGTCGGCCAGACCGTGGCCGCAAATTTCTCCGCGCCGCAGCTCTTCCTCATCGCGAAGGACCTGTCGCGCATGCAGATCCTCGCCTCGGTGGCAGAAAGCGACATCGGCTCGATCCGCGAGGAGCAACCCGTCACCTTCACGGTGCAGGCCTGGCCCAGCGATACATTCACCGGTACGGTGAAGAAGGTGCGCCTGCAATCGACCACCACCGACAACATCGTGAGCTACACGGTCGTCATCGAGGTCGCAAATCCCGACGGCAAGCTGCTCCCGGGCATGACGGCCAGCGTCGACTTCATCACCGGCGATGCACGGAACGTGCTGACCGTGCCGAATGCCGCCCTGCGCTTTCGCCCGACCGAGGCGATGATCGCGAGTGTGCGCGCGCAGCCAGGTGGCGCCGGCCAGGGGCGTGAGGGCGCGCACAAGTCGCCCGATACCGCAGTGCTGTGGTATCTCGATGCCGCGGGCAAGCCCGTGCGTGCACGCGTACACACTGGCCTCACGGATGGCCAGCGCACCGAAGTCTCCGGCCAGGGCCTCGAGCCGGGGCGCGAAGTCATCATCGGTGTGACGCAGGCTTCGACCGGTGCCGCCGCTACCAACCCGTTCCAGTCGCAGCCCATGGGCGGCGCCCGCCGCTTCTGAGATCGCGCATGAAGCCCGCACCACCGGTCATTCGCCTCGAGGGCGTCACCCGCGTCTACAGTACCGGCGAGAACGCCGTGCATGCCCTGGCGGGGGTCGATCTCGTGATCGAGAGCGGAGAGATGGTCGCGATCATGGGCGCCTCGGGATCGGGCAAGTCGACGATGATGAACATCCTCGGCTGCCTCGACAGTCCTACCGAGGGTCGCTACGAGCTCGATGGCGTTGCGGTCACGGGACTTTCCAGAAACGAGCTCGCCGATCTGCGCAGCCGCAAGCTCGGCTTCGTCTTTCAGGGCTTCAACCTGCTCGCCCGAACGTCCGCGCTCGAGAACGTCGAGCTGCCGCTGCTGTACGACCGCAGCGGCCGCTTCGCAGGCAAGGAGTCCCCGGCCCGTGCGGCGCTGCGGCGGGTCGGGCTCGGCGAGCGCATGCACCACGTGCCGAGTGAGCTTTCGGGCGGCCAGCAGCAGCGCGTCGCGATCGCGCGCGCGCTGGTCACGAGTCCCTCCTTGATCCTGGCGGACGAACCGACCGGCAACCTCGACAGCCACACATCGATCGAGATCATGGCGCTCTTCCAGGAACTGAACGCCCAGGGCATCACGATCGTGCTCGTCACTCACGAGCTCGACATCGCCAGGCATGCGCACCGCATCGTCGAGATGCGCGACGGGCGCATCGTGCACGACGCACCGGTCAGCGCGCGGCGCATCGCCACTCCGGCCTCACACACGGAAAACGCCGCATGAGAAAGCGCGCGCTCTTTGGCATCGCGACACGCAGCATCCTGCGCAACAAGCTGCGTACACTGCTCACCATGCTCGGCATCGTGATCGGCGTCGCGGCGGTAATCGTCATGGTAGCGCTCGGCCAGGGTGCGCAGGCCAGCATCGAGGCGCAGATCAAGGGACTTGGCACCAACATGCTCATGATCATGGCGGGCTCCACCTCGCAGGGCGGCGTGAGCCAGGGCGCCGCGACTTTCAACCGCCTGACGATCCCGGACGCGGAAAAGCTCGCACGCGAGTCGACGCTGCTGGCCGCCGTCTCGCCGGTGATCTTCTCGCGTGGTCAGCTGATTGGCGGCATCGGCAACTGGCGCACGTTGATCATGGGCGTGTCGGCGAGCTACCAGACGATCCGCGACTGGCCGGTCGGGAGCGGCAGCTTCTTCACCGAAGCCGACCAGCGCTCGGTACGGCGAGTCGTCGTGCTCGGCAGCACCGTGGCACAGGCGCTGTATCCGGACGCCGACCCCATCGGCCAGCAGGTCCAGCTCCGCGACGTGCCCTTCACGATCATCGGTGTGCTCACGCCAAAAGGACAGACCGCGGGTGGCAACGATCAGGACGATGCAGTGCTGATCCCTTATACGACGGCCCAGGCGCACCTCGCCGGCCACAGTCGCATCGGCCAGATCATCGCGAGCACCTACTCACCGGGGGACATTCCGGCAGCGCAGGAAGAGATCCGCGCGATCATGCGCGAATCACACAAGCTCGCGCCGGGTGACGACGACGACTTCACGATCAGGAACCAGGACGATATCGCGCAGGCCGCAAGTGGCACGACGCGCGTCATGTCGATGCTGCTCGCAGCCATCGCGTCGATCTCGCTGGTGGTTGGCGGCATCGGCATCATGAACATCATGCTCGTTTCAGTGACCGAGCGAACCCGTGAGATCGGCATCCGCATGGCGATCGGCGCGAGAAGCGGCGACGTACTGGCGCAGTTTCTCGTCGAGAGCGTGGTGATCAGTGTCGCCGGCGGCCTGATCGGTATCGTGCTCGGCTATGCCGCCGGCGTCGTGCTCGCCAAGGCGACCGGATGGACGGTGGCGACACCGCTCGACGCCGCGTTGATCGCGGTACTGTTCTCCGCTGCGGTCGGCGTGTTTTTCGGCTTCTACCCGGCGCGCAAGGCCGCCGCTCTCGATCCGATCCAGGCGCTTCGCTATGAGTAGCAAACCCCGACTTCATGTTCTCGGCGCAGTGTTCGCCAGCCTTTTTGGCACGGCGGGCGCGATGGCACAGGAGGCGCCTGCGGCAACTCGCGTGATCAGCTTCGATCAGGCGATCGAAATTGCGCTCGCGCAGAACGACACGTTGCGGCAGGCTCGCAACGCCGCCGCGCTCGGCGAGCTCGATGTGACACAGGCACGCCGCAGCTTTCTTCCTGACCTGCGCGCGACCGGCCAGAGTTCCCGGACCTTCGGGCGTGCGGACGGCGATGGCACACGCACGACCAGCCTGGGCGTGTCCTCAGGCGTCACGCTCTTTGACGGCTTCTCCAACACCGCCTCGCTCGCCGGCGCCAGGTTCGCGAGCACCGCCAGCGGGCAGGACCTCGCGCGCGCGGGAGAAACCGTCGTGTTCACGGTGGCGGGCAACTTTCTCGCACTGGTCCAGCAGCGCGAAGAACTGCGCGTGCAACGCGAGAACCTCACGGCGCAGGCGGCACTGGCCGCGCAGATCGATACCTTCGTGAAGGCCGGCGCGCGCACGATCGCCGACCTGTACCAGCAGCAGGCCAATGTCGCGAGCGCGCAGCTCGCGGTGGTACAGGCCGAGCGCGCAGCGGAGCTCGCACGCATCGACATCATCGTCACGTTGCGGCTCGACCCGCGCGGCACCTATGAGTTCGTCACCCCGCAGATCAGCCAGCCGGCGGCGATCGCGCGCGAGTCGCTCGACGCGCTGATCACGCGCGCCTTCGCGACGCGTGCTGACATCCGGGCGAGCGAGGCTCGTCTCGCGGCCGCTCGCCAGGACATTCGCGTCGCGAAGTCGACGCGCTGGCCGACCGTGACGCTGGCCGCCGGGTATGGCTCCTCGTTTTCGAGTGCCGACCCCGACGACTGGCGGGATCAGCTGGCCGATGAGCGCGGCGGCTCGGTCGGTCTGAATCTCGTGCTGCCGATTTACGATCGCAGCGCAACGCGGATTGCTGTACGCGGCGCCGAAATCCGGGCCGACAGCGCGCAGATCGATCTCGACAGCCTCGAGCAGGACGTAGGCTCGCAGGTACGCACGGCGGTTCTCGACCTCGAATCGGCGCGGGCCCAGCTGACGGCTGCCGAGGCGCAGCTCGCCGCTGCGGAGCGCGCGCTCGAGGTCACCGACCAGCGCTACAAGGCGGGCGCCGCAACGCTCGTCGAACTGACGGAGTCACGTGCCACGCAGGTGGCTGCCGCGAGCGCTGCCGTGACGGCTCGCTACGACGTGGAGTTCCGCCGTCGCCTGCTCGCCTACTACGTCGGCGGCCTGACCCCGGAAAGCGTGAGGTTCTGAGTGGTGCCGGGTTTTCGGTTATTCGGCTATTCGCGCGCTGCGTGCGAATAACCGAATAACCGAAAACCCGGCACCAGGATTGGCAACCGCCGCACCGGCTTGCCCGTGAGCACGCGCACCGCGTTCGCGACCGCTGGCGCGATCGGCGGCAGCACCGGTTCGCCGACGCCGCCGAGCGGCTCGCCCGACTGAATGAAATGCACGTCGATCTCGCGCGGCGCGTCGGGCAGGCGCAGCAACGGATAGGTGTCGAAGTTCTGCTCGATCGCGGCGCCGCCCTTCAGCGTAAGCGCCTCACCGAGCGCCGCTGACAGCCCCTGCACGATGCCGCCTTCGGCCTGCGCGCGTGCGCCGTCCGGCGTCACGACTTCGCCGCAATCGAGCACGCAGACCACGCGGTGCACGCGCGGGGCGCCGTCCTTGATTGACACCTCCGCAACATGCGCGCAGAGACTGCCGTAGCATTCGAAGTACGCAAAACCGAGCGCGTGGCCGGGCTTGACCGGCGTGCCCCAGCCGCCGCGCCTTGCAGCCTCGTCAATCACGCGCAGCGCGCGCGGATCGTGCGCCAGCAGTTCGCGACGCAACTGCACCGGATCCCGCGCCGTAGCATGAGCGATCTCGTCGATGAAGGACTCAAGGAAGAACGCGTTCTGCGTCGCGCCAACGGATCGCCACGGGCCGGTCGGAAAGTGATTGTGGCGCAGCGCGTAATCGACGCGATAGGCGCCGAACGCATAGCGCACGACATCGAGGTTCTGGACCGACGTGCCGTCGAGAAACGTCGCATCCGGCACAACCGGCGGACCCGGTGCGAAGTGCAGGATCAATGACGGGCCCGAAGCCCGGAAATGCAGCCCCGTCACCCGGCCGGACAGGTCGAGCGCTGCGGTGATGCGGGCCATCTGCGCCGGCCGGCCGAAACCCGCCGCGAACTCGGTTTCCCGGGTCCAGAAGAGCTTGACGGGCTTGCCCATCGCCCTCGCGACGAGGGCGGCAGCCGGCACGCCATCATCGTTCAGACGGCGCCCGAATCCGCCGCCGAGCGGCAACGTATGCACGCGCACGC
>DAORVK010000024.1:0-4200 GCA_035433705.1 Steroidobacteraceae bacterium | reverse complement strand
GGGACTTCATAGTCGGCTGTCACGACCCGGGCCGCGCTCGCGAGCGCGACCTCGAAGTCGCCTTCGCTGCGCAGCACCGCCCGCGACACGGCGCCGAGCCCCTCGCGCATCGCGGCACTCACTGCTGCCGAATTCAGGGAATCGTTTGCGGTGCGCTCAAACTCGATCACGAGCGCACGCGCGCCCTGCATGGCCGCCCACTGCGACGAGGCTACGACCGCCGCCCCGTTCGGCAGCGCCACGACCTCGATCACGCCCTTCACGGCGAGCGCCGATGCCCGATCGATGCGCGTGGGTTTTGCGCCCTGGACAGGGGCGATGCACGCGCATGCGTACACCATCCCCGGTCGACGAAAATCGCTGCTGTAGAGGGTGCGGCCACGCACCTTGTCGGGAATGTCGGGCCGCTCGAGGCGCGCGCCAACATGGCGGCGCGCGGAGCGGGGCCGCAGCAGCGGTTCAGCGGGTGGTGGGAGCTTCGCCGCATCCGCGGCCAGCTCGCCAAACGTATAGCGCGCAGCCGCCGAAGTCGCGTGCTTCACGACACCGTCGCTCACGGCAAACTCCGCCGCAGCAAGCCCGGACCTGGCGGCTGCGGCAGCGATCAGCATTTCGCGCGCCTGTGCGGCACCCTTGCGCAGCGGACCATACCAGCGCCGTACACCCCAGCTGCCGCCCGTACTCTGGCTGGCTGGCGCTCCGCCCGGACCAGGATGCCGGTACGGATCGGCGGGCATCGCGGTCTCGACGCGCACCATCGAATAGTCGACCCCCAGTTCGTCCGCGACGATCGCGGCATGCGCAGCGAACGTGCCCTGCCCCATTTCCGACACGGGCGAGAGGACACGCACGAGGCCGCCTGGCTCGATGACGACGTAGGCTGTCAGCGGTATCGCTTTCCCCGCCGCGAGGGGCTTTGCCGCGCCAGCCGCTCGCGGAAGCGCGACGCCGACACACAAGGCGCCCGAAAGCGCGAGGAATTCACGCCGGGCAAGACTCACGACGCTCCCTTCACCGTCCGTGGCTTCGATGCGCCTGCCAGTCCGGCCGCGCGCTTGATCGCGTTCCGAATGCGTGGGTAGGTGCCGCAACGGCACAGGTTCCCCGCCATGGCGGCGTCGATGTCCGCATCGGCCGGTTGAGGCGTGGCAGCCAGCAGCGCCGCCGCGCTCATGATCTGGCCGGACTGGCAGTAGCCGCACTGCGGTACCTGCTCGGCAATCCACGCCAGCTGCAGCGCATGCCGGCCCTCAGGATGCAGCCCTTCGATCGTGGTGATCCGCATGTCGCCGACACTGCCTACCGGCAGCACGCAGGCCCGCGTGGGCTGGCCGCCGACGTGTACGGTACAGGTGCCGCACTGGGCGATACCACAGCCGTACTTGGTGCCGGTGAGCCCGAGCGCGTCGCGCAATACCCAGAGGAGCGGAGTATCCGGCTCCACGTCGACCGTGTGGTGCACTCCGTTGACGTTGATGCGGATCATGGCGCGGAAACTAGCCAATTCCGACCTGGGTGCCAAGCCTCGCACCCCATAATGGGCGATCACAATGGGGAGATGGCAATGAGCTTCTGGTCCGCGCTCTGGATCGTGTTCGTGAGCGGCACGGTGGCGACGGCGCTCGGCGCGGCGCCCGTCCTCGCACTGCGGGAGCTGTCGCCGCGTCTGGCGAATCATTTCATCTCCCTTGCTGCAGGCGTGATGCTCGCAGCGAGCGTCTACGCGCTGCTGCCCGCGGCGCTGCACGAAGCCGCGCAGAGGGTGCCCGGCGCATGGGCGACGCCGCTCACGCTCGGTGCGCTGGGCGTCGGTGCCTGGTGCGTCTCGTGGGCCAACCGGCATTTCCCCCACGAGCACCAGTTCAAGGGCCACGACGGAGCGGACCGCCCTCACTCGATGTCCTTTCTCCTCGTTACGGCGATTGCCCTGCACAACTTTCCGGAGGGGCTCAGTGTCGGCGTGACGATCGGCGCGCAAGACCCCACCCTGACGCCGCGCATCGCCACCGCGATCGCCATCCAGAACATCCCGGAGGGCCTTGTCGTCGCAATGGCGATGTTGTCGGGCGGCTTCGGCCGTGCGCGCAGTTTCGGGCTCGGCGTGCTCACCGGACTCATCGAGACGGGCGGCGGCATTGTCGGCGCCGCGGCCGTCGGGCTTGCTGGTGGCCTCCTGCCGTGGGCGCTCGCATTCGCGGCCGGTGCGATGCTCTACGTCATCAGCGCAGAGGTGATTCCGGAGACGCATCGCCGCGGCATGGCGGGCGGCGCCACCGCGAGTCTCCTCGCCGGTTTTGCCGCCATGGTCTGGTTCAATGAATTCATCACGATCTAGGCCAGTGCGGGTTCACGCGTTTGCACCCATCCTCGGCGCAAAGCCACGACTCCTGATCCTCGGCAGCCTGCCCGGCATCGCATCCCTGCGTGCACGCGAGTACTACGCGCACCCGCGCAACCAGTTCTGGCCGATCATGGAGGCGCTGTTCGGCGTGCCGGCGGACGCCCCTTACGCGCAACGCGTCGCAGCCCTCCGGGCTGTCGGCGTATGCGTCTGGGATGTGCTCGCTGAAGCGACGCGTCCGGGAAGCGCCGATGCCGCCATAGAACCCGCGACTGCGCGGGCCAACGGCATCCACCAATTGTTGCTGCGCCACCGCTCGATCGCAGTCATCGCATTCAATGGCGGAGTGGCCCACCGCCTCTTCACGCGCCTCGTGCTGCCCGGAATTCCGCCCCGGCACGTCGCGCCCCTCGAGTTCGTGACTCTCCCCTCGACAAGTCCCGCGAATGCCCGGCTCACTCCCGCCGCCAAGCGGCGTCGCTGGCGGATTCTCCTTGCGCGGACGCTCGACCTCGACCCACAGTGCGCTCGTGCGGCCATCAATTTCATGCCATGACCCGATCCTTTGCTGAGTTCCGGCGCGGCTGGGCGGTGTTGGCGGCCTCCTCGCTCGGCGTCGCCTTCGGTGCCTCACCGATCCCCTACAATTCGCTCGGTCCCTTCACGCGGCCCATCACCGAAGAGTTCGGCTGGGGCCGTGGTGAGTTCCAGCTCGCGATCCTCTGGTTCACCATTGCCGTCGTGCTGGTCGTGCCGATGGTCGGCGCGCTCGCAGATCGCTACGGCGTGCGGCGCATGGCGATCCTTACGCTGACTCTTTTCGGACTGAGCTTCGCTGCGCTCGCGTTGACGCCGGCGTCGATCGCCGTCTTCTACGCCTTGTGGTTCGTTACGGGTTTCGCTGGTGGCGGATCGACCCCCGTCACGTGGACACGCGCGATCAACGGCTGGTTCGTCGAGAACCGGGGCCTCGCGCTCGCAATTACTCTCCTCGGCACGGGCATTACCGCGGCATTCCTTCCAACCCTGACGATCTGGCTGATCGGGAATTTCGGCTGGCGAGTGGCCTTCCTGGGCATCTCGCTGCTGCCGCTCGCCGTCGCGCTGCCGATCGCCATCGCCTGGTTTCGCGACCCGCCAGCGCCCACCAGCGCTGTGAGCGATGACGGGGTCGTGACACACCGCGCGGAGGGCGGCGTCACGCTCGGCACAGCAGTGCGCAATTACCGTTTCTGGGTACTGATCGTTTCCATTCTGCTCGTCGCAACCGGTATCGGCGGCACGATCACGAACCTCGTCCCGTTGCTCGAGGACCGCGGCTTTCGGGCGCTCGACGCCGGCAAGATCGCCGGCGCGGTCGGCGTCAGCATCATGTTCGGCCGCGTGTTCGCGGGCTTCATGATGGATCGCTTCTGGGCGCCGGGCGTCGTCTTCCCCATGCTGATCCTGCCGGCGATCGCGTGCCTGCTGCTGATGAACCACGACATGGGCGCAGGCACAGCGATCCTCGCGGCGATACTTGTTGGTTTTGCGTCGGGCGCTGAAACCGATCTCGTGGCCTACCTGAGCGCGCGCTACTTCGGTCTCAGGCACTACGGTCGCATCTACGGCGCCCAGTACGCGGTGTTCGGCTTCGCCTCGGGCATCGCCCCGCCGCTCTTCGGCTTCGTGCACGACAGGACCGGCAGCTACGACGCGATCCTGGCCACCGCCGCGGTCGCGTTCGGGGTCGGCGCCGCGTTGCTGCTCACAATGGGGAAGTACCCGACTTTCACTGCGGGCGCCGAGCATCGGGCCACGGGCAACGCGCAAAAGGCGCGGTGATTCATCCGCCGACGAGCGTGGAGAGCGCCGAGGGG
>DAORVK010000023.1:43445-46471 GCA_035433705.1 Steroidobacteraceae bacterium | reverse complement strand
TATCGCATCGTAACGAATTCTTCGGCGGAGGTCGGGTGGATCGCCACCGTGTCGTCGAAATCGCGCTTGCGCGCGCCCATCTTCACCGCCACCGCGAAGCCTTGCAGCATCTCATCGGCGCCCTCGCCGATCACGTGCAGGCCGACGATGCGCTCCTCGGGCCCGGTGACGACGAGTTTCATGTTCGCGCGCGGCTTGCGGGTGGTGAGCGCGTGGTACAGCGGCACGAAGCTCGACGCGTAGGTGCGCACGTCCCCGCTGCCGAAACGCGTGCGCGCTTCAGCCTCGGTGAGACCCACCGTCCCGATCGGCGGATGCGTGAAGATCACGGTCGGCACGTTCCCGTAGTCGAGGTGACGGCCCTCCATGCCGCCATACAGGCGATCGGCGAGGCGTCGCCCGGCTGCGATCGCGACCGGCGTGAGCGGCAATCGCCCGGTCACATCGCCGATCGCGAACACGTGCGCAGCGCTCGTCTGCTGGTACTTGTCGACCTGCACGAAGCCTGCGGCATCGAGGGCGATACCTGCGTGCCCGAGCCCGAGATCGTGGACCAGCGGCTCGCGACCGGCTGCCCACAACATGCAATCGACGGGCGGCAGCACGCGACCATCGCTGAGCGTCAGCTCAAGTGCGCTCTTCCGGCGCGCGAGACTCGCGGCCGTGGCGCCTGTCACGATCTCGACGCCCGCGTCCCTCAGCCCCTGCATCGCCCCATCGCCCAGCATCGTGTCGAAGGAGCGCAGCACGCGATCGAACCTGATCGCAAGCGTGACCCTCGAACCAAGCCCGGCCAGGATGCCCGCAAGCTCGACGGCGACATAGCCACTGCCCGCCACCAGCGTGCGGGCCGGCAGCGCACTGAGCTCGAAGAAGCCATCGGAGTCGATGCAATGTTCGCCGCCGGGAAACTGCGCACGCTGCGGCCGACCTCCGGTGGCGATGACGATGCGCTCAGCCAGAATCGTGCGCCCGCCGATCGCAATCTCGTGAGCACCCGCGAGCCGCGCGTGACCCCGGATCAGCGCGACACCGCGCTTCCCGAGATTGCTCGCGTAGATGTCGTTCAGGCGCGCGACGTAAGCATCGCGCCTGCCCTTCAGTGCCGCGAATTCGAGCCCGCGCACGTCGAGCGCGAAGCCGTACTCCGCCGCGTCTTCGAGTCCGGCGGCGAGCTCGGCGGCATTCCACATGACTTTCTTCGGCACGCAGCCGACATTGACGCAGGTTCCACCGAGGCGCGCCGCCTCGATGACGACGACGCGCGCCCCGTACTCCGCAGCGCGCTGCGCGCAGGCGAGCCCGCCGCTGCCGCCGCCGATGACGGCGAGATCATGTTTTTCAGGCATTTCTCATTCTACACACAGCTACAATGCAGCCATGTTGAACCCGCTTCTTGCCGGCGAGCTGCTGCCCTGCTTCGATACGATCCGCCCCGAGCATGTCGAGCCTGCGATCCGCTCGCTGCTCGAAGAGAGCCGCGCACACGTCGCGCAGCTTGCCTCGGATGCCACGCCGAGTTTTGCACGGGTCGTCGAGCCGCTCGAAGACCTGCAGCACACCCTCGCCCGCACGTGGTCGCCAGTGAGTCACCTGAACGCGGTGGTGAACTCGGCGCCGCTGCGCGCAGCCTACAACCTGTGCCTTCCGCTGCTCACCGACTACCAGACCGATCTCGCGCAGAGCGAGCCGCTCTACCACGCGTATGCTGCCGTCGCGGAGCACGAGGGCGCCGCGCTCACCGCGGTGCAGCAGCGCGTCATCACGCACATGCTGCAGGACTTCCGCCTCGCTGGCGTCGCGCTCGAGCCAGGGAAGAAGGCGCGCTTCAAGGCGGTGATGCTCGAGCTTTCGACACTGCAATCGAGGTTCGAGGAGAACGTGCTCGACGCGACGAACAACTGGACGCGGCATATCACCGATCCGGCGGAACTTGCCGGGCTCAACGCCACGATCGTCGAGCAGGCGCGCGCCCGTGCACGCGAGGCGGGCCAGGAAGGCTGGGTGCTGGCGCTCGACCAGCCGACCTGGGTCGCCGTGATCACCGACGCCGAGTCGCAGGCGCTGCGGCACGATTTCTACGAGGCGTGGACTACCCGCGCCTCGGACCGGGGGCCGCACGCCGGTCGCTGGGACAACACGCCGGTCATGGAGGACATCCTGCGCCTGCGCCACGAGGCCGCGAGCCTGCTCGGCTTCGGCAATTTCGCCGAGAACGCGCTGGCGACCCGCATGGCAAAGAGCGTGCCGGAGGTGATCGGCTTCCTGCGCGAACTCGCGCGCGCGGCGCGCCCGGCCGCGCTGCGCGAATTCGTGGAACTCGAGCAGTTTGCGGGCACGAAGCTCGAAGCCTGGGACGTCGCGTTCTGGGCCGAGCGGCTGCAGAAGAGCCGCTACGCGGTCTCGCAGGAGGAACTGCGGCCGTACTTCCCGCTGCCGCGCGTGCTCACGGGCCTCTTCGCGCTCGCCGAGCGGCTGTTCGGCATCCGCATCGCCGAGCGCAGCGGCGTCACGGTCTGGCACCCGGATGTGCGTTTCTTCGAGATCGGGTCGGGTGACGTCACCGTCGGCAGTTTCTATCTCGACCCTTACGCACGTCCGCACAAACGCGGCGGCGCCTGGATGGACGACTGCGTCGGTCGCAAGACGACCGCGAGCGGCGCCGTGACGCCGGTGGCCTATCTCGTCTGCAACTTCCTGCCGCCGGGCGACGGGCAGCCGGCCTTGCTGACGCACGATGATGTCGTCACGCTCTTTCACGAGTTCGGCCACGGCTTGCACCACATGCTCACGCGCGTCGCCTACCCGAGCCTCGCGGGCATCAACGGCGTCGCGTGGGACGCGGTCGAACTGCCGAGCCAGTTCCTCGAGAACTACGCCTGGCACGAGCGTGTGCTGGCGGAAGTTTCCGGGCACGTTGCCACCGGGGAACGCCTGCCCGACGAGACACGGCGCCAGCTCATCGCCACCCGCAGCTTTCACGCCGGTCTTGCGACGATGCGCCAGATCGAGTTCGCGCTGTTCGA
>DAORVK010000023.1:0-43345 GCA_035433705.1 Steroidobacteraceae bacterium | reverse complement strand
GCAGCTTTCACGCCGGTCTTGCGACGATGCGCCAGATCGAGTTCGCGCTGTTCGATTTCCGGCTGCACGCCGAATATGCGCCGGCGCGCGGCGGCCGGGTGCTCGATACGCTCGCCGAGGTGCGCCGCGAAGTGGGCGTGGTGCCCGCGCCCGCATGGAACCGCTTTCCGCACAGCTTCGGGCACGTGTTCGCCGGCGGCTATGCCGCAGGCTACTACAGCTACAAGTGGGCCGAAGTGCTCGCTGCCGACGCCTTCGCAGCCTTCGAGGAAGCCGGCGTCTTCGACCGCGCCACAGCCGAACGTTTCCTCGATGCAATCCTCTCGCGCGGCGGCAGCCGCGATGCACTCGAGGCCTTCATCGAGTTCCGCGGCAGGAAGCCCGACATCACGCCGCTCCTGCGTCAGCACGGCATCGCCGCCTGAGGCGCCATGGCCATGCGCACGATCGCCACCTGGAACGTCAACTCGCTGCGGGTGCGTCTGCCACAACTCACCGATTGGCTCGCCGGGGAGCCGGTGCATACGCTCGCGCTGCAAGAGACAAAGCTCGAGGACAGCGCGTTTCCGCGCGCCGGGCTCGAGGAACTCGGCTTCGAAGTCGCCTTCAGCGGCCAGCGCACCTACAACGGCGTCGCGATCCTCGCGCGCGCCCCCATCACGGATGTCGTGACTGAAATCCCGGGCTTCGACGACCCGCAGCGCCGCGTGCTCGCGGCGACGA
The DNA here is from genome assembly GCA_035433705.1 of Steroidobacteraceae bacterium. Taxonomy (GTDB): domain Bacteria; phylum Pseudomonadota; class Gammaproteobacteria; order Steroidobacterales; family Steroidobacteraceae; genus CADEFQ01. Next base: position 42,622 of record DAORVK010000023.1, on the reverse strand, counting down.
TCGACGGCGTCCGCGTCGTCAATCTCTACGTGCCAAACGGCCAGTCCGTCGAGTCCGAAAAATACGGGTACAAGCTGCGTTGGCTCGAGGCGCTGCGCGCCTGGCTCGCGGGCGAAGTCGCGCAGCACCCACGGGTCGTCGTGCTGGGCGACTTCAACGTGGCTCCGGAAGATCGCGATGTACACGACCCCGCTGCCTGGGCCGGTTCGGTGCTCGTGAGCGAGCCTGAGCGCAAGGCGCTGCGTGCATTGTTGGCGCTCGGTCTCACGGACAGTTTTCGCCTCTTCGAGCAACCCGCAGGCAGCTACAGCTGGTGGGACTATCGGCAGGGTGCATTTCGCCGCAACAACGGCCTGCGCATCGACCTGCTGCTCGTGTCGGAGGTACTTGCGGGCTGCTGCACCCGCTCGACCATCGATCGCGAGCCGCGCCGCGCCGAGCGGCCGTCGGATCACGCGCCGGCGCTCGCGACGTTTGACATATAGGCAAACCCTGAACCACCGAAAAGTGTGCGGTACGTCGCTGGCACACCGGGGTACCCCGGCCTAGACTCGGCTGAATTGAGCGCCATCCCCTTGATGCAGCACCACCGCCGCAGCGACTACGACGTCACGAACACCGTGCAGGTCAGTTCGCCGGCGAGTGTCTGCGAGGCGGTCAAGAAACTCTTCTCGGCGACCTGGCCCGGCGCCCCGTTCGACCCGGTACTTCGCGGCTTCGACCGGCTCGAGGAAGCCTTCTCCGGGCGCGATCCCGAGTACCACGCGCTCGACACCGTCTACCACGATACGCAGCACACACTCGATGTCACGCTTGCGATGGCACGCCTCTGCGCCGGCTATGAGCGCGTGGCGCCTCCCGGCCGATCGCTCGGCGCCGAGCGCGCCACGATCGGCCTCCTCGTCGCGCTGTTCCACGACGTCGGCTATCTGCGTGAGCGCGCCGACACGGTGACCTTGAGCGGCGCGGAGTTGACTGCCACGCATGTCGCGCGCGGCGCGCGCTTCCTCGAGCGCTACCTGCCCAAAGCCGGCTTCGCCGACTGGGTGCCGATCGCCACGCAGATCATCCACTTCACGGGCTATGAGGTTCCGTTCGACGAAATCGTCGTGTTCGACGAACGCGACCGCAAGCTCGGCCACCTGCTCGGCACCGCTGACATGACCGCGCAGATGGCGGACCGCTGCTATCTCGAGAAATGCCGCGACCGGCTCTACCCCGAGTTCGTGCTCGGCGGTTACGCGCTGCCTCTTTCGACCAACGGCGATCGCAAGGTGAAGTACGCCTCCGGCCTCGACCTGCTGCGCCAGACACCGCAGTTCGTGGCCGAGACGCGCATGAAGCGCCTCGACGGCGCGTTCGCCTCGGCGTACCGCCATCTCGAAGTGCTGTTCGATGGCTGCAACCCCTACATGGAAGCGATCGACCGCAACCTCCTGTTCCTGAATCAGGTGCTGCGCAGCGAGAGCTGGCGCATGCTGCGCCGGAATCCGCCGGTGTTCGCGGCCGGCGATGATCCCCTCGGCACCACGCGCGGGCTGGCGATGGGGTATATCCGCAAGGCTTGGGCCAAGCAGACCGCCTGAGGGCCATTCGCCGTCAGTTATTGCCTTTCGACGACATATCGCTCCCGGATTTCGTCCATGCGCTCGATGAGGCGCTCCTTGCCCTCGATATCGGCGCTCTCGATGGCTTCTTGCATGATTTCTGCCGTGAGGCCACCGCAGGCGGGACGCGCGGTATCGGCATGGCTCAGATGCCACGCCTCGGGCCGTACGCCGCCGAGATCACGTACATAGGGGCGATAGAAGCCGAAGCGGCTCATGGATGCCGTGAGCCATGCGTCGAGGCGGTGAAACACGCCCCCGGGTGCGTACTCTGCGGGTACGAGCTGCGGGAGGTAACCCTGGGCCGTCGCAGCGCGATCGATCACATCGATGTCGGTGCCCCAATGGTGGCGGCTCGCGCCGGGAAGCGCTGACCACGCAAGAATCGCGTCGATGCGCCCGTCAGGGTCGAGTGTCGTGGTATCGAGCGGCCGGCCCGAGCGATCGAGCAGCGCCCGCTCGCCCCGCCACTTCGCGTTCCAGATCGTGCGCTGGCGTTCAAAGTCGCGAAACGCCGAGACGGCCGCCAGCTCGATGCCGGCCTCCGTCCAGGCCGCACGGGACAGGGCGCGCAGCGGCGCAACGACGTCACGATGGATCGTGCAATGCAGATCCGGCACGTCGACGACATGGGTGCGTGCGCGCCCCGTCAGTTCGAGCGCGTTCATGCGGTCGTGACGCCCTCCGCGACGAGCTTGTCCATCACCTGCAGGAAGGCCTGCGGTTCCTGCGCACCCGAAACGAGATAGCGCCGCTCGAACACGAACGCCGGCACGCCGGAAATGCCCCACGACTGCGCGCGCGCCTCGAGCGCTGCGATCTCCTTGTGCAGCATCGGCTCGTCGATGGCGACGCGTGCCGCCGCGCGGTCGAGCCCGGCCTCGGCGGCGATCGAGACGAGCACTTCCGCGTCGCCAATGTCGCGCCCCTCGGTGAAATAAGCGCGCAGCACGCGTTCCTTCACGTCTGACTGTGCGCCGGCGGCCCACGCGATCAACGCATGGGAGCGGCGCGTGTTCGGCATGCGCGTAATGAGTTCGAAACGGAAATCGATGCCGAGTTCTGCGCCGATCCCGCGCAGCGCACGCTGCGCGTCCGCGAAGCGATTGGCATCGCCGAACTTCGCCGCGAGGTACTCGGCGCGATCGGCGCCAGCCACCGGCATCTCCGGATTGAGTTCAAACGGCAGCCACTTCAGGTCGATCGCAAGTCCGGGGCGCGCGGCAGCCGCCCGCTCGAAGCGGAGCTTGCCGACATAACACCAGGGACACACTGTGTCCGAAAACACTTCGATGAGCACCGGTACTCCTGCGGCAATTCCGGGCTATTGTAGCGGCCAGCCGACATGGCCCGGGCGCCGTTTCGCGGCGGTCGAGCGGCCGCGCCGCCGGCTGGGTTAAGATAGCCGGGCGCAGCAAATACAAGGGGATAAGCGCTCGGGCCTGCTTCCATCGCGCCCGGCCGCCAGATTGTGAACCGGCTCAGCCTCAAGCTGAAGTACGTCGCTATCGCCATCGTGGTGATGCTGGCGGCAGCGTTGCTGCTTGGCAGCCTGTTACTGGTGCATGCAAGGTCCGAATCACGCCTCCTGTCGACCATCGCGACCACCGAGTATCGCGGCGCGATCAGCGAGGAGCTTGAGGCGCGCGCGCAATCGGTCGCAGCCCATGTCGCCGACAGCGCGGCGCCCGCGCTCCTGTCCGGCGATCGCTTGGCGCTCGCCGCGCGCCTCTCTCCGTTCAGCGACGACGGGGCGCTCACCCGGATCGAAGTTCTGGATTCGGCGGGTGAGCAGCTCTACGTTTTCACCCGCCCGCCATCGGCGCAGGCGCCGATCATCGAGCGCAGCGTCATCGAGCCCATACGCGCACAGGTCCCGGGTTTCCCGGGCGCGACTGCACCGCGAACGCTGGGAACAGCGCGCATCACACTCTCGACGCACGATACGTCACCGGCCGAAGTCGCTGCACCCCTCGCCGCCGCCGGCCGCACGATGCTGCGGCGCGCGCTGTGGGTGCTCGCCAGCGTACTGTTCGTCGGTCTCGTCTCCGCCGTCGCGCTCGCGTGGTGGGCGGCGCGCGGCATCGAGCGCCCGATCACGGCGTTGATCCGCTCGGCCGATCGAATCGGCCAAGGCGACCTTTCGCGCCCGACCGACATTGCACGCCGCGACGAGCTCGGCGAGCTGCAGCAGGCGCTCGAACGCATGCGCCACAAGCTGCGCCAGACCACCATCACGAAGAACTACCTGAACAGCGTGCTCACCGGCATGACGGACGCGGTGTTCGTCACATCGCCCGAGGGCGTCATCCGCGTCGCGAACCTCGCGGCACAGCGCCTGCTCGGCTACGGCGAAGACGAGCTGAACGGCCGCAACATCGTGTCGCTGCTCGACGAGCCAGACCGCGAAGCCTTCGACGTGCTGCAGGCCTCGAGTGAAACACGCGAAGCGGTGATCCGCACGCGCAAGGGCCAGACGATTCCGGTGGCGCTCACGGGCTCGCCGATTGCGACCGACGACCCGCAGTTCCAGGGCAGCGTCTTCGTTGCGCGCAACATCACCGACAGGAAGCGCGCCGAGCGGCGCATCCGCTACCTCGCCCGCTACGACGCGCTGACGAAAGTGCCGAACCGGATGCAGTTCCAGCATCTGCTGCAGCAGGCCATTGCGCGCGCGCTGCGCAACCGCCAGTCCGTCGCGCTCCTGTACCTCGACGTCGATCACTTCAAGGAAGTGAACGACACCTTCGGCCACGCCGCGGGCGATCGCACCCTCGAGATCCTGACGGAACGGCTGACACGGGTCCTGCCGAAGGATTCCGTGGTCGGCCGTCTCGCTGGCGACGAGTTCGCGGTGATGATCGATTCGCTTGCCGGGGATGCCGACCACCGCGGCCCGGTCGGCCAGCTCGCGCGCACGATCCTCGCCGAGACCGGCAAGATCTTCCAGCTTGGCCAGAACGAGCTGTTTCTCACCGCGAGCATCGGCATCGCCTTCTGCCCGCGCGACGCCGAGAACGTGATCGATCTCATCCGCAACGCCGACGCGGCGATGTACTACTCGAAGCAGAACGGCGGCAACACCTTCGCGTTCTACGCGCCCGAGATGAACGCGGCGTCCGTCGAACGCCTGATGCTGAAAAGCAAACTGCGGCGCGCGCTCGAGCGTGACGAGCTGATCGTGAACTACCAGCCGAAGGTCGATCTGCGCACCGGCCGGATCGTGGGCGCCGAGGGCCTCCTGCGCTGGCGCCTGCCAGGCCACGGCGACATTCCCCCGAGCCAGTTCATCCCGCTCGCGGAGGAATCGAACCTGATCCTCGAAATCGGCGAGTGGGTGTTGAATCGGGTCTGCCTCGACTATCGCACCCTGCGCCGCGAAGTCGCCGAACCGGGCCGCATTTCGCTCAACCTGTCGCTGAAGCAGTTGCGCCAGGCCTCGTTCATCGTGCGCTGCCGCTCGGTGTTCCGCCGCCACGGCGTCTCGCCGTCGGCGTTCGAGCTCGAAATCACCGAGTCGACCTTGATGGCCGATGCGCGGCGCACCGTGCACCTCCTTGGCGAGCTGCACGCCATGGGCGTGCACCTGTCGATCGACGATTTCGGCACGGGCTATTCGTCGCTGTCAGCTCTGCAACAGTTTCCGATCGGTACGCTCAAGATCGACCAGTCGTTCGTGCAAAGAGTCACCGAGCAGCCTGGCGATGCAACGATCGTGCGTACGATCATTGACATGGGTCGCAGCCTCGGCATGGACGTGATCGCCGAGGGTATCGAAACGCCGCGGCAGCTCGAGTTCCTGCGACAACACCGGTGCGACTACGGCCAGGGACGCCTGTTCGGCGATTCGATGCCACTCGACGCGCTGCTCGCACTGCTGACGCAGCAGCAGAATGGCCATACGCCGTTCGCCGCGCTGCTCTCTCCCGCGGCCGACGCCGCGGGACTGTCCGCCTGACCTCCACCACCCCATGCTGAGCTTGCGCAACGTACGCCTGCGGCGCGGCACACGCGTGCTGTTCGAGGAGGCCTCCATCGCCGTGTTCCGCGGCGACAAGGTCGGCATCGTCGGCCGTAATGGCTCCGGGAAGTCGAGCCTGCTCGCGCTCATCCGCGGCGAGCTGGCGCCGGATCTCGGCGAGTATAGTGCGCCGTCGACCCTGCGCATCGCGATCGTCGAGCAATCGGTACCCGATTCGGCGCAGAGCGTGCTCGAGTATGTGCGCGAGGGTGACATCGAACTCGTGGCGATTGAGCACGCGATCAGCGCGGCGCATGCCGCCGGCGATGGGCACCGCGAGGCGCACCTGCACGGCGACTACGACGCCGCGGGCGGCTACGGCGCCCGCAGCCGCGCGGCTGCGCTCGCGACCGGCCTCGGCTTCGAGCCGGGCGACCTCGAGCGACCCCTGCAGGTGTTTTCGGGCGGCCTGCGCATGCGCGCGGCGCTCGCGCGCGCGCTGATGCGCCGCTCGGACGTGCTGCTGCTCGATGAGCCGACGAACCACCTCGATCTCGACGCCGTCCTGTGGCTCGAGAGCTGGCTGCGCGCCTGGCGCGGCACACTGCTCATCGTGTCGCACGATCGCGAGTTCCTCGACGCCATCGTCAACCGCACGTTTCACATTGAAAACGGCCGAATGACCGGCTACAGCGGCAACTACTCGGCGTTCGAGCGGCAGTGGGCCGCCGCGCGGGAGCACAGCGCTGCGCTCGCTGCGCGGCAGCGTCGCGAAATCACCCATGTCGAGAGCTTCGTCGAGCGCTTTCGCGCCAAGGCGAGCAAGGCGCGGCAGGTGCAAAGCCGCCTCAAGTGGCTGGCGCGATTGCCGCAGATCATCGAAGCGCAGGGCGAGGAGTCCTTCGCGTGGGAGTTTCCGGTACCGGGGAAGTTGCCCCGGCCGCTCGTCGCGCTCGAGCGTGTCGGCGCGGGCTACGGCAGCCACACCGTATTCGCGGGTGCGAGCCTCTCGCTCGCTCCGGGCGAGCGCATCGGCGTGCTCGGCAGGAACGGTGCGGGCAAGTCGACGCTGATGAAGACCATTGCCGGCACGCTCACGCCGCTGGCCGGCGAGCGCACCGCCGCTCCCGATCTGGAGGTCGGTTTCTTCGCACAGCTCGAGGTGGAGCAGCTCGATGCCGCGAGCTCCTCGATCGAGGAGCTCGCGCGGCGCGGCGGTCCGGCGGTCGCCGCGTGGACGCCACAGCAGAAGCGCGATCACCTCGGCCGCTTCGGCTTTCGCGGCGACCGGGTGTTCGAGACCATCGGCAGTTTCTCGGGAGGAGAGCGCGCGCGTCTCACGCTCGCAACTATTGTCGCGCGACGCCCGAATCTGCTGCTGCTCGATGAGCCGACCAACCACCTCGATTTCGAGATGCGCAGCGCACTCCTCCTCGCGCTGCAGGACTACGCTGGCGCCGTGCTGATCGTCTCCCACGACCGCTCGCTGCTGCGCGGCGCCTGCGACCGATTTCTCGTGGTCGCGGGTGGCGCGGTGCGGCCGTTCGACGGCGATCTCGAAGACTACGCAGCGTGGCTTGCCCAGGGCGCCGCGCCGCCCGTCGCTGAGTCTGGCGCGGCGGCAGGCACAGGCCCGGGCGGCGACAGCGCGAAATCCCGCCGCGATGCCCGGCGCCGCGAGGCTGCGGCGCGCAACCGGCTGTCGCCGCTGCGGGCCGAGCTGCGTGCGATCGAGGTGGAGATCGAGGCGCTTGCGAAGGAGCGCGCAGAGATCGAGCGGGCGCTCGCGGACCCCGCGAAGTGCGGCCTCGCCGCCGAATTCGGGCGGATCGCGCAACGCACCGCCGCGCTCGAGGACCGCTGGCTCGCCCTCGGCGAGGAAATCGATGCCGCGCAGCGCGCGTAAGCGCATCGCCCGCTGGATCGGCGGTGGCCTGCTCGCCGTCTGGGTACTCGTCGGCGCGTGGAACACCTGGAAGCCGATGCCGCAAGGCGTCGTCGTCAACGGTGGATGGAGCGCGCTGCACGAGGGGGACGTGCGCTTCCTGCGCGACATCACCGCCGCCGATGCCTACGGGCACTCGATCGTCGATCAGCAGATCTTCGACGCTGCATTCCGCATCATCGCGGACGCGCAGCGCTTCGTCGTGCTCGACATGTTCCTCTTCAACACACAGCGCGGCGCGCGCACGTCCGCGCCCGCGACTTCGCTGCGGCCGCTCGCGGAGGAGCTCACGCGCCTGCTGATCGACAAGCGCCGCGCGGACCCGCAGTTCCGTGTCCTCTTCATCACCGACCCGATCAACGACGTCTACGGCGGCGAGCCCTCGCCCGAGCTCAAGACGCTGCGCGCCGCCGGCGTCGACGTGGTCGTCACGGACCTCGATCGCCTGCGCGACTCGAACCCGGCGTACTCCGCGCTCTGGCGCCTCGCCATCGGCTGGTGGGCAGACGGCGGCCCGGGCGACTGGCCGAATCCTTTCGATGCGGGCGCGCCCGGCGTGTCGCTCGGCGTCTGGGCGCGGCTCGCAAATTTCAAGGCGAACCATCGCAAGTTGCTGATCGCAGATGGCCCGGACGGCGTGCTGCACGGGCTCGTCACCTCCGCGAACCCGCACGATGCGAGCAGCCAGCACTCGAATGTCGCGCTCGCAATCAAGGGCCCCGCACTCGCGCCGCTGCTCGAAAGCGAGCTCGCAATCGCGCGCTTCTCGGGCTGGACGGGCGAACCGTTGCCGGTGTCGGCCGCCGCCGCATCGGGCGGCGCCGCGAGCGCCTCTGCCAGCGCGGCGGCCACGGGCCGCATCCGCATTGTCACCGAGGAGTCCATCGCCGACGCCGTGGTCGAGCGGCTGCAGACCTGCGCTGCGGGCGATGCAATCGATATCGCGATGTTCTATCTCTCCGACCGCGACGTGCTGCGCGCCCTGCACGATGCGGCGGCGCGGGGCGCAGCGGTGCGCGTCCTCCTCGACCCCAACAAGGATGCGTTCGGGCGCGAAAAGAACGGCATTCCGAACCGCCCTGTCGCGACGGAGCTCGTCGCAGGCAGCGACGGCGCAATCCGCGTGCGCTGGTACCGTACGCACGGCGAGCAGTTTCACGTGAAGCTGGTGGCGGTCCGCGGGCGCGAGGGCTACTGGCTGACGCTCGGCTCTGCAAATCTCACGCGCCGCAACCTGCGCGACTACAACCTCGAGGCGAACGTCGTCGTGGAGACGCCACGCGAGTCGGTGCTCGAACTCGCCGTGCTGCAGTGGTTCGACGGACTCTGGTCGAATCGCGCGCCTGCCGGGGTGGAATACACGGCGGAGTTCGGCGCCTACGCCGATCCCACCCAGCTCAATTACTGGGGCTATCGCTTCATGGAAGCGACCGGCTTTTCGACTTTCTAGCGCGGCACCCTTCCGACCAGCGCCGCGGCCGCATCGATGATTGCCCGCTGGTGTGGCATCAACTCCTGTCCGCCCATCGGTGCGAAGACCGGCAGGAAGGGGTCGGTAATCCCGGTAGGTTCGCCGAGCAGTTCCTCGAACACGGCGAGGCCGCAGAAGGGTACGTAGGCCGTCGAGTAGCCACCTTCATGCAGCGCCACCAGGCGTCCGCGACAGACCTCGGTCGCCGCAGCCAGTGTCATGCGCGCGATGGCGCGGTAGGTGTCGCTGTGGCAGATCATGTTGCCGAGCGGATCCATCGCACTGCCGTCGAAGCCTGAGGACACGATGACCAGTTCCGGTCGGAAGCGCAGCAGCGCCGGGACGACGACGCGTTCGATCGGAGCTAGCGTCCGTCGACGGTTCTGATGGCCGCTCGCGCGAGCCGCTGCACGGCAGCGTACTGCGGGTGCCGCCGTCCACGCCGGCCGAACACGACACTTGCGCCCTCAGCGATGATGCAGATCAGCGACACCAGCGCCCTGAAGCTCTCCAGTCGGCGAGCATCGTTGGGCGCCGCCAGGCGTGCTGCGGCGTCCGCGATGGAGAGGTCATAAAAGCGGTCCATGGCCGCGGCGACCGGCTCGTAGTGCGACGCCATGGCCCAGAGCTCGCGGATAAGGCGCGTGTACTGCCGTGAACACGAATCGTCCATGGCCCACTGCAGCAGGGCCCCGGGCACGTCGGTGCCGTCGGCGATTCCCCGATCGATGAGGACCTCGAACCGCGCCGACAGGTCCGTCAGCACGTGGTCGATCAACGCCTCGAGCAGGCTCTCCTTCGTGCGGAAGTGGTAGTTGAGGTTGCCGACGGAAACGCCGGCCGCATCCGCCACGCGCTTGAGCGTGAGGCCGGCATAGCCCGACTCGACCAGCACCTTGCCCGCGACGGCGATGATTGCCTGCCGTGTCTCGTGGCCCACCTGATAGCCGCGCCGAGGGGGGGCGCTTGCGCTGCGGTGCGTTCCGGCGGTGCGGGGACGGGTGGCTGGCCTCGCGCGACTCATGCGATCTCCTCCTGCATTGCGACCAGCACACCTGGAGCGCTTGACATTATAGGGTGATCACCCTAAAAAAGGTCCCGGTCTGGTGGGGTGACTTTCTTCGATCGCGCAGGAGAGGCAACATGTCTTGTGAGGCACACCCGCAGGTACGCCGGCGTCGCACCTCGCTCGCGCTTGTCATCACGGCCGCATGGCTCACCGCCTGCAGCGGTTCCAGCGAGACGCCGCGCAGCGCCGCAGCCGACGGCGCACCCGACGGCGCACCCGGCGCCAGCACCGTGGCGGCGGCCGGGGGCAAGACGCTCGCCCAGCGCCACTGCGTACGCTGCCATCTCGAACCGGAGCCCACCGACCTGTCGAAGGAGTACTGGCCCTTCGCGCTGCACTACATGGGCAACTACATCGGCATGAAGGGCGACGAATTCCCGGACATGCGCACGGAGGAATTCCCGCCGGAACTGGAGCCGGAGAAGGACTACACGAAGCGCTACTTCCTGTATGACCAGAACGGCTATTTCCGTGACCTCTATCCGTTCCGGGCGCACATCCCGCCGCAGCCGGAAATGAGCGCCGGGGATTTCCGCAAGATCCGCGAGTACTACGTGAGCAATGCGCGCACGTGGAAGGAGATGGAACAGCAGGGGCCGAAGCCGCCGGTCTCGGCGCTGTTCCAGCCGGTGGTGCCGAAGCTGGATCTTGAGCCGGATGCGCTGGTGATGTCGACACTGGTCGATCCGGCGCGCGGCCGGATCCATGTGGGCCGGGCCGTCATGGACGACTGGGTAGGTGGTGGCGAGCGGCGCGCGGGCTTCGAGAAATGGGATGACGTCGTGGTGCTCGACCTCAAGTCCGGCCGGCGCCTGTACACGGTGCGGGTCAACAGCGACCCGATCGATATGGCGATGACCGCGACGGGCATGCGGCTCATGACGCACGGCCGTTTCCCGATGAGCAAGCAAGGCATTGCGCAGATCGTCGACTGGGAATTCGATGGCGACAAGCCGCGGGCCCGCATGCTGGTCAATGGCAAGCAGCGCTTCGTCATGCAGCGCGGCGCCGACATGAACGGCGACGGACTGACCGACATGGTCGCGGTCGCCTTCGGCGACGGCTTCATGGGCATGGCGCAGAGCCTGCTCGCGGCCTATTACCAGACGCCCGGGTATGCAAAGCTCTGGAAGACTGCACCGGCAGAAATTCCGCGCGGCGTGCTCGCGGGCGCGCTGCGCGAGAAGATCCTCGCCGAGGACGCGGGCCTCATCTCGAATGCGATCGCGGACTTCAACCAGGACGGCCGGCCGGATATCGCAGCGCTGATCGCGCAGGGACGGCAGGAGCTGGTGATCTTCGTCAACAACGGCGACGAGACCTTCACGCGCCACCTGATCGACCATCACACGCCGTCCTGGGGTGGCAACAGCCTGCAGGCGGCGGATTTCGACGGTGACGGCGACGTGGACATCCAGGTAATCAATGGCGACAACGTCAATGGCAACCACATCGGCAAGGTGGTACCGGCACCGCGGCCGCAGCACGGCATCCGCGTGTTCCGCAACGACGGCTCCCTGAAGTTCACGGAGGCGTACTACTACCGCCTGCACGGCGCGATCCGCTCGGTGGTACACGACTTCGACGGCGACGGTGATCAGGACATCGCCGCGATCTCGCTGTTCCCGCAGTGGACCTACGACGAGCCGGAGACCTTCGTGTACCTTGAGAACAAGGGCGGCATGAAGTTCGAGCCCCAGTCGATCGCGAAAGAATTCTTCAGCGTCTGGTGTTCGATCGAGGCGGCGGACGTCAACGGCGACGGCCGAACCGACATCGTGCTGGGACTCGGCAACTTCCCCGAGCTGGTGCCGCCCGACTGGATCACGGCACACAAGGCGATGCAGGGGCGCGGCGGCCATGCACCGAGCGTGATCTTCCTGCTGAACCAGGGCCGCCAGGGCAAGGGCTGAACTGCGATGGAACCGGTCATCCACGTGCGCGGCAAGGTGGCGCTCGTGACGGGCGCCGCGAAGGGCATCGGCGCGGCCTGCGCGGCGGTGCTGGCCGAGCAGGGCGCCGCAGTCGCCGTGGCCGATGTCGATGCCGCAGCCGGCCGCAGGGTCGCCGAGGGTATCGTGGCGCAGGGGGGCCGGGCCGACTTCGTCGCGCTCGACGTGACACGCGAGGACGAGTGGCAACGGGTCGTCGCTGACGTCGTCGACCGCCAGGGCGGACTCGATGTGCTCGTGAACAACGCCGGCATCGCCATCGTGCAAAACCTGCTCGAAACCACGCTCGAGGACTGGCGGCGGCTGCACGCGGTGAATCTCGAGAGCGTGTTCCTCGGCACGCGGACAGCGGTCGAGGTCATGCGCCCCGGTGGCCGCAGCGGGCGCGGCGGCTCGATCATCAATCTCTCCTCGGTCGGCGGCATCATCGGTTCCGAGGGGTTGTCGGCCTACTGCTCGACCAAGGGGGCGGTGCGGCTGTTCACGAAGGCCGCGGCCGTCGAGTGCGGGCGTGCGAGATGGGGCATCCGCGTGAACTCGGTGCACCCGGGCAACACGGATACACCGATGTTCCGCCAGGAGCTCGAGGACATGCGTGCGAAAGGCATGGTCGCGAGCCTCGATGAAGCGCGGGATCACTACATGAATATGCAGGTGCTCGCCGAGATCGGCCAGCCGCAGGACATCGGCGCAATGGTGCTGTTCCTGGCCTCGGATGCCGCACGCTTCGTGACCGGTGCGGAATTTGTGGTCGACGGCGGCCTCACGGCGCAATAGCGCATGCACGGTCAGCATCGCTTCAACGACGGGCTGGCAACCACGCTGCTCATCTGCGTCGTCTACCCCGTGGGACCGGCGGCGACGATCCTGATGCCGATGTTCGTGGGCGGCTTCATCGACGGCTACGGCTACACCGACCAGCAGGCCGCGAACGTCGCGGCGCTCGAGGGGCTCGGGCTCGTGGTGGCCTCGATCGCGGCCACGACCTGGATCCGCCGCGTCTCGTGGGTGCGCGCCGTGCTGGCCAGTCTGCTCGCGTACGCGGGGCTGAACGCCGTGAGTGCGCACACCGGCGACTACTCGGCGCTGCTCGCACTGCGCTTCCTGACCGGGATCGCGGGGGGAAACCTCTTCGCCGTGACGGTCGCGGCACTCGGCGACAACCGCGCGCCCGACCGCGCCTTCGGCCTGGCGCAGGCCGTGCAGGGTGTGATGATGCTCGCCGCATTCCTGGCCGCGCCCGTGCTGCTCGAGCGTTTCGGCGTGAGCGGCCTCTACCACATGCTCGCCGTCGCGGCGCTGCTGATGCTGCCCACGCTGCGCTGGCTGCCGGCCGCCGGAAGGCTGCGCGAGGCGGGAGCCGGCGCCGCGGTCGAATCCGGGTCGCACACGGCGCTGATCTGGCTCGGGCTCGCGGCGAGCGTGCTGTTTTTTGTCAACGTGTTCGGTTTCTGGGGCTTCATCGAGCGCATCGGCCAGGCCGGTGGTCTGCCCGCGGAAACCATCGGTGCGGCGCTCGGGGTCGCGCAGCTTGCGGCGATCGGCGGCGCTCTCGCGGCCGTTGCGGCGAGCAACCGCTACGGGCGGTACTGGCCGCTGCTGATCGTGTTCGTCGGACAAGTACTCGCGCTGTATGCCGTCGCGGGGCGCTTCGGCGCGCTCGCCTACTTCGTCAGTACCGGGCTCTTTCAGGCGCTGTTCATCGTCGGCGTGTCTTACCAGATGGGTGCAATAGCCGAGCTCGACACGCGCGGGCGCTTCCTTGTGATGATGACCGCGGCGCAGGGACTCGGCGCGGCGATCGGTCCGGCGGTTGCGGCGCCGCTGATCGGTGCAAGCGCTGGCTACGGTGGCATTCTGTGGCTGTCTGCTGCGCTCTGCCTGTCGAGCACCCTCGCCTTCCTCTTCATCGTCCATCGCAGTCTGCGGCTGGAAGGATCATCCAATGTCTGAGCAGAACGCACCGGCACCCGTGGCTCCCTACATGGCGCTGGGCCTCTCCACCGTGATTTACGGGATCTCGGAGCGGCGGCAGATCCGTCACAATCTCGAAACCGTCGAGGAGGCGATCCACGCCAACCTCTCGATGGTCAACATCAACATGCCGGTCAGGCTCATTGCGCTCTCCGAGGGCGCGCTCACGGGCTTCACCGACGAGATCTTCGACCTGCCGCACGTGATGGCGGCACGCGAACTCTTCATCGACATTCCGGGTGAGGAGACCGCGTACCTCGGCCGACTCGCGAAGCTCTACAACCTCTACATCATCGGGCAGTGCAAGGCGCGCTGGCCGGAGGTCATGCAGGACCGGTACTTCAACTCGCTGTTCGTGATCGGCCCGGAGGGCGAGGTCGTGCACCGCGCCGCGAAGAACCACGTCTGGTGCCGCGAGCGCTCCTGCATGCCGCACGACATCTACGATCGCTGGGTCGAACTGTTCGGTGACGGCATCGAGTCGTTCTTCCCGGTGCTGAGGACCCCCGACATCGGCAACATCGGCACCCTCTGCTGCAGCGACGGCGAGTACCCCGAAGCCGTACGCGCGCTCGCGTTCAACGGCGCCGAGGTCGTGTACCGCCCGAGCGAAGCCAGCCCGATGACCGGGGTCGGCTATCCGGGCGGCGGCACCTGGATGATCCAGAACCGCGCGCACGCCGAGTTCAATTCGCTGTATATGCTCTGCCCGAACACGGGCCCCGTGTATCTGGGAGCCGCATCGAAGCACCCGGTGGACATTGCCGGGGGCAACTCGCACATCGTGGATTACCGCGGCCAGGTGGTGTCCTACAGTGCCTCGACCACCAACACCAGCGTCGCGGCGACGATCGACATCGAGGCACTGCGCCAGTTCCGTGCGATGAGCCTCAACAACAACTGGCTCAAGGACCTGCGGGTGGAGTTGTTCCGGCGCATGTACGAACAGCCGATCCACCCGAAGAACCTGTGGCTCAAGGACGAGCCGAAGTCACATGCCGAGGTGGACGAGATCTACCGCGCCAACATCCGGCGTCTGCAGGAACGCGGCAGCTGGACGAAGCCGGCGTTCGAGCACCCGGGCTGCCGCTACCAGCCCGCGGGCGACGACGGCACGACCTGGGAAGACATGAAGCAACGGCTGTGGGGGCCGTGGCTCGAGACATGAGACAGGTGCGTTTCAAGATGCATGTGGGTTGGTTGAGTGCCTGTGCCGTCCTGCTGGGCATCACACCCGTGCATGCCGCCGATCCCGGCGTCGTCGTCACCGGTACGCGCCTGTCGCAGACGCCAGCGGGGCTCGCGCAGAACGTCACGGTCATCGCGCAGCAGGACATAGAGGCCATGCACCCGGCACGCATCGAGGATCTGCTCGCGCGCGTGACGGGCGCGTACGTCGATGCGGCCGGCGCCACCGGCGGCTTCGCATCGCTCTACCTGCGCGGCGCCGAGAACAGTCACCTGCTGGTGCTGCTGGATGGCGTGAAGCTCAATGATCCGACCACCACGCGCGGCAGCGCCTACGACCTGTCCTCGCTGGACGTCAGCCGCATCGAACGAATCGAGTTGCTGCGCGGACCCGCGTCCGCCATCTACGGCGGCGAGGCACTGGCCGGCGTACTGCACATCATCACGCGGCCCGCAGGCACGCGCACCGGCCTGTCGGGCACGGGGCATCTCGCCCTGGGCGGGGACCGCTACCGCAATCTTGGCGGCTCCCTGGCCTTCGGGCAGGACAACCTTCGACTCCAGCTGAGCGCGGGCCATGGCGAGGACGGCTCCCGCCGGGATGCATGGCTCGAGCTGGATACATTCTCGGGCTCCGTCCGCTATCAGACTGAGGGCGGTATCGAGGCCGAACTGACGGCAACGCAGATCCAGCGTGACAGCGAGGCCTTTCCGGACGACAGTGGCGGCCCGAGACTCGCGGTGAACCGCACGAAGACCACGCGCGCATCGAAGGACCACATCTACGGCCTGCGCATCGCGTTCGGTGATGCCTCGCGGCTGCACTGGCGGGCGGGGCTCTCGCGTCTCGACCGTCGCGAACAGGGCGACAACGCATTCATCGATGGCGGCGTTCGCTTTCCAGTACCTGCCTTCAGCAGCGACACCGATTTCAGGCGCGACGATCTGTACGTTTCGGCCACGCGCGAGTTCGGTACGGCAGCCAGCGTGATTGCCGGCTTCGAGCACCAGCGCGAAGAGGGTGATCTCGCGAGCATCGGCGACTTCTTCGGCATCGGCAGCCCGCAGACCCTGCGGTTCGATCTTAAGCGCAGCACCAACGCCGGCTTCATTGAGGGCCGCGTCCGGTTGAGCCAATGGCTCACGGCGCAGCTGGGGCTGCGCCACGACAAGGTCGAGGGACTCGATGCGGAAACCACGCCGCATCTCGGGCTCGTCTGGGAACTGCCGAATGAAACCACGACGCTCAAGCTCAACGCCAACCAGGGTTTCAAGCCGCCGAGCTTTTTCGCGCTGGGCTTCCCGATCGGCGCCAACCCGCAGCTCAAGCCCGAGCGCAGCCGCAACCTCGAGGCGACGCTCGTGCAGCGGCTTGGTGCAACGGGTTCGATGCTGCGGGTCAGTGTGTTCAAGACACGCTACCAGGATCTGGTCGACTTCGACGGCGCCACCTTCACGAACGTCAACCGTGGCCGGATTGAAGTGCGCGGAATCGAGCCGGAACTGCAGCTGCGCCTCGGCGATCGCTGGCGCATACAGGCCGGTGCCACACTGCTCGACATCGATGAGCGGGACGGCCTGCAGCCGCTGCGCAACCGGCCCGGGACGCGGCTCACGGGCGGCGTCATCCTGGATCTGACGCATGCAACGGTCTTCGCGGGCGTGCGCGGCACCGGGCACTTCCTCGATCGCTCGAACCCGACGGGCGACATCCGCATGGCCGGATACACCGTCGTCGATGCGGCCTGCTCATTCAGGCTCGGTGTACTGACTCTGAATCTCGCCCTCGACAACGTGCTCGATCGCGAATACGAGCAGTTCGTCGGCTTTCCTGCGCAGGGGCGGCGCCTGCGCGCCGAACTGCGTGGCAGTTTCTGAACTATGAACGTGACCAGGGGGATTTATGGGAAACGCTAGATTGATGGCCGCCTTGGCGGCTGCGGTGGGCATGTTGCTGGCATCAGCGGTCGGCAGCCCGGCTGTGGCGCAGACCAGCAGCACGCTCGAGGAGATCGTGGTCACGGCGCAGCGCCGTGAGCAGAACCTGCAGGAGGTTGGCATCGCGGTGACGGCCTTCGGCGCCGAGCAAGTCCGCAACCTGGGCTTCTCGAGCACCACCGACATCACGAAGATGACGCCCAACCTGAACTATACGGTGCCGCAGGGCGAATCGAGTCAGGTCAATTTCTTCCTGCGCGGCGTCGGTCTCAACGATTTCGCCGACGCACAGGAAAACCCGGTCGCGGTCTACGTGGACGATGTCTACAAGCCCGCCATGGGCGGTCTCGCGCTGCAACTGTTCGACGTGCAGCGCATCGAGGTGCTGCGCGGGCCGCAGGGTGCGCTGTTCGGGCGCAATTCCACGGGTGGCGTGATTCATTTCGTCACGAAACGGCCTTCCCGGGAACTCGACGCCTATGCCGATGTGGCCTACGGCCGCTTCAGCGAGGTGAGGGCCGAGGCGGCCGTCGGCGGTCCGCTGTCGGACAGCCTCATGGGCCGTGTTTCCGTGGCCTACGACAATCACGACGGCTGGACGAAGAACCGCACGCCGGGCGTGCAGGACTACAACGGTGCGGACGCCCTTGCAGGACGCGCGCAGTTGCTCATCGAGCCTTCCGATGAACTGAGCGTGCTGCTCGCCGGCAACTACTCGCGCAACGAGGCCGCGGTGGGAGCGTGGCAACACCAGTCGGCACGGCCGAGCGACGACTTCAACACGAGCCTGCCACTCGGACCCAACGAGGATTATTGGGGCACCTGCCCTGGCTGCGATGCTTTCGGTTATTCCGACACCGACGGCAATCCGTGGGCCGGTGATTACGACCGGCCGGGCCGCGTGATGGTCGAGAACCGGGGTCTGCAGGCCAACATCAACTGGGAGGCCGGCAGCATCGACGTCACATCCATCACGGCCTTCACCAACGTCGAGCGCCTGCAGCAGGAGGACTCGGACATGAATCCGTTCCTAGGTGCCGGGCAGGACCTGTCGTTCATCGCACCGACCTTCGCCGCGGACACGGACACCTGGTCGCAGGAGCTGCGCCTCGCAGGCTCGGCCGCGCGGCTGCGCTGGCTGGCGGGCGCCTACTATTTCGACAACAAGGTCAAGGGGCACTACTCCCTGAACACGGACGCAATCGGCTTCGTGCGCATGGACGCGAACTACACGCAGAAGACGCAGTCCTGGGATCTCTTCGGCCAGCTGGAGTTCGACCTGTCGGATGCATTCACCGTCATCGCGGGCCTGCGCTGGACGGACGAGAAAAAGGACCTCGACTTCAGCAACATCGACTCCTCCGGCATCACGGCGTTCTGTAGCACGGAACCGGACCCGATCGCGGCCGGCTGCTTCAATCCGGCGCCGACGCCCTTGAGCCCCTGGCGCCCGACGCCCGACCACATGATCCTGTTCAACAAGTCCACGGTCGGTTCCCTTGCGCGACAGAAGGAGAGCTACCCGACCGGCCGGCTGCAGCTGAACTGGAAGGCGGCCGAAGATGTACTGGTCTACGGCTCGTACTCGCACGGCAAGAAGTCGCAGGGCTTCAACAACGGCTTCCTCGATACCACGCAGGTATTCGGCAACAACCCGCTCGCGAGCATTCCTTTCGACTCGGAGACGCTGGATGCCCTGGAGCTCGGCGTGAAGTCCACGGTGCTGTCCGGCACCACGCGGCTGAACGCCGCGGTGTTCTATTATGATTACAAGGACTTCCAGACCTTCCAGTGGCTGATCCTGAACCAGGTGATCTTCAACACCGACGCCGAGGTCTACGGCGCGGAGCTCGAGATCGACAGCCAGCCCGTGGACGGCCTCACGCTGCAGCTGGGGCTCGGTGCGCTGCACGCGGTCGCGAAGGACATTCCGACCATCACGGGCGATGCGATCCGCGATCGCGAGATGGTCGGTGCGCCGGACCTGAGCGTGAACGGGCTCATCCGCTATGAGTGGCCGACGCTCGGCGGCCGCTTCGCGCTGCAGGGCTCTGGCAGCTACCTGAAGGACATCTGGTACGACATCCAGAACCACCCGATCTCGCGCGAGGATGGTTACACGGTCGTGAATTTCCGCGCCTCGTACACGGGCGGCGACGGTGCCTGGGAGCTGTACGCCTGGCTCAACAACGCCTTCGAGGAAAAGTACAAGTCCTACACCTTCGACTTCTCCGGCCTCTTCGGCTTCAACCAGCAGGCGGCCGGCCTGCCGCGCTGGTGGGGCATCGGCGCACGCGTGAATCTCGGCGCCTCGCGCTGAGGGAGCCCACCACGCGCCCGCGGGGACGCGGCGCGTGGTGGTGGGTCGCATGAAAGCGCCGCCCTGGCTCAACCGCACCGTACTCGGCATCGGCCTCGCCTCGCTCTGCAGCGACTGGTCGCACGAGATCGCGACCACGCTCCTGCCAACTTTTCTCGCGACGATGGGCGCGGCTGCGGTCTGGCTCGGCGTGATCGAAGGGGTATCCGACGGCGTCTCGAGCCTTGCGAAGCTCGCCTCGGGCTTCTACACGGATCGTCTCCGGCGCCGCAAAGGCATCGCCGTGGCGGGTTACGTGCTTACCGCGCTCGGCACGGCCGCCTTCGGACTCGCGTCGAACGCGTGGCACGTGCTGCTCGCGCGCACGACCGCCTGGCTGGGTCGCGGCGTGCGCACGCCGGTTCGCAAGGCACTGCTCGCTGCCGCGGTCACGAGGGAAACCTACGGCCGCGCGTTCGGCTTCGAGCGCATGATGGACACGGTGGGCGCCGTGATCGGCCCGGCGACGGCCCTCGCGCTGCTTGCGCTGCTCGGCCACGACTACCCGATGCTGTTTGCGCTCACACTCTTGCCCGGCCTCGCGGCGGCGGCCCTGATGGCGTTTGTGGTGCGCGAGCAGGCGCGGACTGCGGTCTCGCACATCCGCTTCGGCGCGAGCCTGCGCGAACTGCCGGCCGAATTTCGTCGGCTCCTCATCGCAGTGGGTCTCTTTGGACTCGGCGACTTCGCGCATACGATGCTCATCCTGTTGGCGGTCCAGAGCCTCGCGCCGACTCTGGGCGCAGCCACCGCCGCGAGCTTCGGTGCAGGCCTCTACCTGCTCCACAACGCGCTCTATGCCACCTTCGCGATGGCTGCTGGATGGCTGGCTGACCACTTCGACAAGCGACGCGTCCTCGCGACGGGCTATCTGCTCGCCGCCGTGATGGGGATCGCGATCGTGGCGTTGCCGCCGAACTTGTGGACGCTCGCGCTCGTCTTCGCGCTCGGCGGCGTCTATGTCGCGATCGAAGAGACGCTGGAAGACTCGCTGTGCGCGGAACTCGTACCGCCTGCCCAACACGGCATGGCCTTCGGCACGCTCGCGACGGTGAACGGCATCGGCGACTTCGCGTCGAGCATCGTCGTCGGCCTCCTGTGGACGACACTCGGCACAACCGCGGCGTTTGGCTACAGTGCCGTGCTGGCCGCCTGCGGCGCCGCCCTTGTGCTGCGCGTGAAGGGATAGCCAACGCACGCACCTCGTCAGGGGCGCGGCGCACCTCGTCGGGGGAGCGGCGGTCGGCACAGGGCGTTTCTATATTATGTAGCTCAATTGACGTAAACATCAATTCCACTCCATAATGCGCTTATGTTCAGCGCCCGGCAACTGCGCGAAATCTTCCATTTCTGCTTTTTGGAGAGCCTGCTCCGGATCGCGGATGCGAAGCAATTCGTCCTCAAGGGCGGCGTGAACCTGCGGTTTTTCTTCCACAGCCCCCGCTACTCTGAAGACATGGATATTGATGTGCTGGCTGGGGGCGTCTCGACGCTCAAGAAGAACGGTTACCGGGTGCTCGGCGATTCGACCTTCCGTCGAACGCTCCGTACCTACGGCATCGCCGACATCGCGATCAACGATCCGGACAAGGCCAAGCACACGCAGACGACGCAGCGCTTCCGGGTGCAGCTGATCACCGCTTCCGGGGAGAAGCTGCCGGGCAAAGTCGAGTTCTCGCGACGCACCCACGCAGGGCTCACACGTGTCGTGGAACCGATCGACCCCGAGGTCGCCCGGCAGTACAACCGCCTGGGCTTTCTCTGCCAGCACTACAGCGGAGAAGCGGCAGCGGTGCAAAAGGTGCTGGCCCTGGCGGGGAGGTCCGCTACGCAAGCCCGCGACGTATTTGATCTGGAAATTCTGCTGCGCGGCGGCCACGCACGCCTGCCCATCCTCAGGGCCGTGAGCGTCAGGGATCGGGCCGAGGCTCGTCAGAATCTGGATACTCTGGATTTTGCTGCCTACTCGGACCAGGTGCTCGAGTTTCTCGATGAGGAACATCGTGCATCGTACGGCGGTCGCCCGGCATGGAACGCCATGGTGGGTCGTGTTCGCGGGCTTCTGGACCCATCGTGAAACTCGATCTCCTGACCTCCTCCGCCTTCGCGGTGTTCACGACTCGTGACTATGCACTGGCCGCCGACCTCTCCCTCACTGCGGCGTCCCACCAGCTATCACGCCTGCAACGCGGGAACCGCTCCATCGTGCGGCTGACGCGGGGCGTCTGGGCGAACCCGTCGCATCCGCAATTCTCTCCGCTGGCGTGTGTGCCGGTACTCGTCGGCAGTGAGCAGGGCTACATATCGTTTCTGAGCGCGTTACATCTTTCGGGCGCGCTGTCGCAGATTCCCGCGAGCATCCAGGTGGCAACGACAGGCCACACCCGCAAGCTTCGCACACCAGTCGGCGCATACGATTTCCTGCAGATGAAACCGGCCATGTTCCTGGCCGGCGTGCGATGGAGTGAAACGCCGCGGCCCTTCCGCATCGCTACGATCGAGAAGGCCCTGCTCGACACGTTGTACGTCGCGACGCGCAAGGGCCGTCGCTTCGCGAAGCTGCCGGAGCTGCGCCTCGAGGACGCATCCTTCGACTCGCGAAACTGGTACGCATTGATGAAGCATCTGGAGCTACCGTCGCAGATTGCAACGGCGATACAGAATGGATACACGTCGCTGGTGGCTCGGCAGAAGTAGGCGCCTCAATGCACCTCTCGCCGCTGCACGCGATCCTTGCTCGCAAGCGAGAAACGTGGCTCGGGCGCGCCACCGCCTGAGACCAGATCGGCGGCATGGCGCCCCACCGCCGGGCCGTGCTTGAAGCCGTGCCTCAAGTCGCTGCCGACGACCGGATGGCGCGGGTCTTCGAGCCGGTCGCCCGGCTCCGGGGGACTGCTGCGAGCGTCGCGGAGACACCAGCGAGCCCTGCGATGGCCTTGCGGCGGGTGACGGTGTCGGTGGCGCGCAGCATGCGACCCCCCTTCTGGCGAAAAGCGTTGCGGGACTTCCAAAGATATGCGCAAAGGCGCAGTATTTCGCGACGCGTAAATACAACAGCGGGTCGCCCCCGTGACCCGCACGAAGGGAGTCGAACATGCGGACGCCAAGGAATGCAGCTGTCGCAGTGCTGGCCGTATTACTGCCGGCGGCGCTCAATGCACAGGTAGCACCGACACGCACGGCCACACTCGATGAAGTGGTCGTCACCGCCCAGAAGCGCTCGGAATCCACGCAGGACGTGCCGTTCTCGGTCGCGGCCATGACCGAACAGGGCATCCAGCGCTCCGGCGCGAGCAACATCGTCGAGCTCGCGCGCAATATTTCGGGTCTCACCATCACCGACCTCGGCCCCGGCCAGAGCCAGGTTGCGATCCGCGGCATCAGCGCCGGCCAGGTCGTGCGCGACCAGGCGGGCGTCAAGGAATCGGTGGGTATCTATTTGGATGAATCACCGATCTCGGTCGCGCTCTTCACGCCGGATCTCGACCTCTACGACCTCGAGCGACTCGAGGTGCTGCGCGGTCCGCAAGGCACATTGTTTGGCGCAGGCTCATCCTCGGGCACGGTGCGCTACATCACCGCGCAGCCCAAGCTCGAGAAGTTCGCGGGCTCGGCGCAGGTGAGCGGCCAGTCGGGCACCGACAGCGAGTTCGGCGGTGCGGTGAAGGGCGCCGTCAACCTGCCCTTCGGCGACCAGGCCGCACTGCGCGTGGCCGGCTACTACAACGACATGGCCGGCTTCATCGATTCCGTGTATCCCGGCCGCAGCACGAGAGACGACGTCAACAGCGGCACGAAGTCGGGTGCACGTGTCGCACTGCTCATCCAGCCCACGGAGCGCCTGTCGATCACGCCGCGCCTCGTCTACCAGAAGCTCGAGACCGACGGCTTCCCGCGCATCGACGTCTACAGCATCCTCGGCAACCCCTTCACGACCACCGAGCCGCGAGTCACCCCGGGCGAGCGCGGTCAGGTGACGCAGCTGCAGGAAGGCATCGACGACGACTTCAAGCTCGGCGACCTCAAGATCGAGTACGACTTCGGCGGCGTGACCCTCACCTCGGTCAGCTCGTACACCGACCGCAAGGTCGTGGTGACGCGCGACGCGAGCCAGCTCACCGGCAGCGTGACTTACGACCTCACCTTCGGCCACGCGACCGGCTACTTCCCGGCTGAAGTGCGCCTCAACTCGCCGCTGATCGATTCAACCGGACTCGAGGCCTTCAGCCAGGAGCTGCGGCTCGCTTCAGACGGCGAGGGGCCGTTCGTGTGGCTGCTCGGCGGCTTCTACCAGCAGGTCGACCGCACGTACGGCCAGAACCTGCCGACGCCTGGCTATGACGCGATCCTGTTGCGGCGCTTCAATGCCACGAGCGCCACGTTCAACGCACCGCCCAACACGCCGTACTTCTCGCACCTCACTTACGATTTCCAGCAGTTCGCGCTCTTCGGCGAGGGTACCTGGCGCTTCAACGACCAATGGAGCCTCACCGGCGGCCTGCGCTACTACGACTTCGAGGAAGACCGGCTGCTCACTTTCGCCGGCGTGTTCGCGGATGTCGGGTACACGAACCAGCCCGGCTCGACGAGCTCCGACGGCTTCTCGCCGCGCGCAATTCTCGCCTTCCGGCCGACCGACGACATGATGCTGACCGCGCAGGTGTCGCGCGGCTTTCGCCTCGGCGGCATCAACGACCCGCTCAACGTCGGGCTGTGCGTGG
This sequence comes from Steroidobacteraceae bacterium, assembly GCA_035433705.1. Classification (GTDB taxonomy): domain Bacteria; phylum Pseudomonadota; class Gammaproteobacteria; order Steroidobacterales; family Steroidobacteraceae; genus CADEFQ01. The sequence goes on along the minus strand of DAORVK010000023.1, from coordinate 18,437 downwards.
GCAACGACATCAACATCTACGGCGGCCACCCGACCTGGAACGATGAGAAGACGCAGAACTATGAGCTTGGCCTCAAGTCGACGCTCGCGGGCGGCCGGGTACAATTCAATGCGGCGGCGTTCTACACCGACATCGACGGCCTGCAAGTCATCGCCGACGCCGGCTCCTGCTCCTCGCGCATCATCCTGAATGCCGAGGCGCGGTCGGTGGGCGGCGAAGTGGAGCTGTTCGCGCGCCCGAACGAGAACTGGGATTTCGGTCTTTCCGCGACCTACAACAACGCGGAGATCACCAAGTCCCGGCTCGCGAACGGCAGCCCGATCGCAGGCATCCGCAAGGGCAATCGGCTGCCGACTGCACCGGAATTCCAGGCCGCGGCAAGCGCCACCTACTCGTGGGCCTGGTCGAACGCGCTCGAGGGCTATCTCACGTTCACGTTCCAGCACGTCGGCTCCTCATACACGCAGCTCGCGGACCAGGAACCGAACTTCGGGTTGATCGCGACCGGCGGGCCACCGGGCTCGGCGCGCTTCATTCCTTTCGGCAACCCGACGATCAGTTCGTTCGCGTTCCAGGCGGAACTACCGTCGTACGAGATCGGCAACCTGCGCTTTGGCTTGAAGAGCGGCCGCTGGGAAGCGGCGGCATTCGTCAACAACCTGTGGGATGAGCGGGCGCTGCTGTCGATCGACCGCGAGCGCGGACGCAGCGCGCGCGTGGGCTATCTGACGAACGCGCCGCGCACCTACGGTGTGAGTCTCAACATCAACTTCTGAAGCATCACCCTGCTGGTGGCGGCGGCTTCGCCGCCACCAACGATGCCGCCGCACTCGCGAGCGCCTGCTGCAGCGCCGCTTCGTAGGCGGCGACCACGTCATTCATGCGATTGGCCGCGGCGGGGGCCTGTCCTTCCGCGGTGAAAGTCGCCACGACGGCACGGTCGAGTCGCCGCCCAAGCGTGCAGTCGAGCGCGACGCGCGCGACCGGCACCGCGGCATCGCCCGGGTACTCGGCGACGAAATTGCGCACGATGATCTGCAGGAAATACTCCGAGCGCATCGGCGAGCTTTCACCGTATACCGCAGGAAAATATGCGGCGCGGCGCAGCGACTCGACGGTGAGCGCCTCGATCATCTCGGGAATGGGTGCGGCCCAGTGACCGGTGGCGTAGAAATCAAGCTCGCGGCCATCACGCAGCAGCAGGATACGGTCGGTTTCAAAGCCTGGCGCGGGGATCGGCCGCCGGATGCGCAGCGTGCCGTCGAACGCCGGCTGCGCCGCCGCGCCCTGGTCGGCGCCTGTCGCCGCTGTCGGACGCAGTACATACGCATGCGACACCGGCGCTTTCGACGTGAAGGTGCCGCTGCAGCCCGCGCACCACGCGAGCGCGCAAACAAGGACGGCTGTGGACGACGAGGCATGGTTCACCGAGGTATCTCCACACCGAAGTAGTTCGATTCGTAGACCAGCTGCCCCGGATTCTCGCGCAGGCTGCGCGAGAGGTCGCGGAACTCGGTGGCCGCCGAGCGGGCGTCCTGCAGCAGTCGCTCGATCTCGGGCAGGCCGTCGCGCGCGAAGCCGCGCAGCTCGCGCTCATTCTCCGCGATGAAGCGATCGAGGCCGGCCGAGGCGGTGGCGAGATGCTCCGCCGCGACGCGCATCCGGGCGAGCGCCTCGCTGACATCCGGACCGGACTTCTCCGACAGCGCCCGCAGCGCCGCCATCGTCGCGCCAAAGTCCCGCGCCGATGTGCGCAAGTCGGCAACCACTGCTTCGGCATTCTGCATCGTGCCGGGCAGGCGTGCCGCCGCGCCCTCGAGCGAAGCCAGCGTTTTCGTGAGCGAGGTGATGTTCGTGTCGGAGAGGACGGTGTTGACGCGATTCAGGACCTCATTCGCCTTCGCGACAACCTCGGGCAGCGACGCAAGGAACAGGTCGAAGCTCGACCGCGCCGACGCGATCACGGGATAGCGCTCGCTCGGCACCGGCGCGATGGTCTTGAGGTTGCCGTGGCTCTCGACGAGATCGATGTAGAGGAGCCCGGTGACACCCTGCAGCGACAGCTGCGCGACGGTGCGCCCGGAAATCGGCGCTTCGGCATCGATGTCGGCGATCACCTGCACCCGGGCGCTCGAGCGCCGGTCGACGCGCATCGTGACGACGCGACCGACATCGACGCCGAGGTAGCGCACCGGCGAGCCGCGCGAGAGGCCGCTCACACTGCCGTCGAAATAGATCTCGTAGCGCGTGTAGTCGCGCCGGTCGACGCTGTCGGAGTACCAGTAGACGAACAGCACCGCCATCGCGACCACGAGCAGCACGAAGGCGCCGACGGCCGCGTAGTTCGCCTCACGTTCCATGCCGGCCTCCGAAGCGCAGCGCGCGCTCGCCGTGGAAGTACTCGCGGATCCACGGGTGCGGGTAGTCCACGATTTCCCCGAGAGTGCCGCTCAACATGCGTCGGTCGACGATCACACCGACACGATTGCAGGTTCGGAAGATCGTGTCCAGATCGTGCGTGATCATGATGACCGTGAGCGCCAGATCCTTCTGCAGCGCCATCAGAAGTGCATCGAAGGCCGCGGCGCTGATCGGGTCGAGGCCGGAAGTCGGCTCGTCGAGAAACAGCAGCCGCGGGTCGAGCGCCAGTGCCCGGGCGAGGGCGGCCCGCTTGATCATGCCTCCCGAGAGCTGCGACGGGTACTTCGCGGCGGAATCGGCCGGGAGGCCGACCATGGCGATCTTCAGGCGTGCGAGCTGCTCGAGGGCATCGCGCGGCAGCGCAAGATGCTCGATCATCGGCAACTGGATGTTCTGCAGCACGGTGAGCGCGCTGTAGAGCGCGCCCTGCTGGAACGTCACGCCATACCCCGCTTTGGCCGCGCGCAATTCGTCCCACGAAAGGTGCGTGATGTCGCGCCCTTCGAGCTTCACCTCGCCCGCCTGCGGGTGACGCAGACCAAGGATCGTGCGCAGGAGAACCGACTTGCCCGAGCCCGAGCCACCGACGATGCCGAAGACTTCGCCCTCGTACGCCACCATGTCGAGGCCGTCGTGCACGACCTGCGCGCCGAAGCGGTTGACGATGCCGCGCACCTCGACCATCGGCTGCATCAGAAGTCGATCTCCATGAAGAGCACCGCGAAGAGGGCGTCGGCGAGGATCACGAGGAAGATCGCCTGCACGACCGCCACGGTCGTCAGCCGCCCAAGCTCGCGCGAGGAACCGCGCACCTGCAATCCGCGGTAGGTTCCAGCGGTCGCGATCAGGAGCGCAAACACCGGCGCCTTCACGAGACCCGCCCAGAACGTGGTCGAGGAGATGGCGTCCTGCACGCGCGCCAGGTACTGGATGATCGGTATATCGAGCAGCCACTTGCAAAGGAGCGCGCCGCCCGCGAGCCCGACGCCGTCGGCGACGATCGTGAGGAGCGGCAATGCGATCATGAGCCCCAGTACGCGCGGCAGCACGAGCACCTCGATCGGCTCGACACCCGTCGCCGTGAGCGCGTCGACCTCTTCATTGAGCTTCATCGCGCCGATCTCCGCCGCGAACGCGCTGCCTGAGCGGCCCGCCACGATGATGGCCGTGAGCAGCACGCCGAGCTCGCGCAGCACACCGACTGTGACGAGGTCGACGACATAGATTTCAGCGCCGAAGTTGCGCAGCTGCTGCGCGCTCATGTAGGCAATGATCACGCTGATCAGGAACGCGATCAGCGACACGATCGGGATCGCAGTGATGCCCGTGTCGTACACGTGGCGCGCGACCGAGATCGGGCGCAGGCGCCGCAGGCTGCGGCATGCGCGCGCGGCCTGCACCGTGACACGCCCCACGAAATCGAGCCCCTCCCTGAGCCCGCGCCATTGCACCACTGCCGTGCGACCGACCGCGACGACCGGCGACCGGTCGCCCTCTTCCGCAGAAGGTTTGGCGGGGGCATCCGCCTCCCCGGCACGCGTGCGATCGATCAACGCGAGCTGCGCCGGCGCCTCGCCGACGAAGCCGGTCCGCCGCGCGCCGCCCGCGGCCGCCGCATCGAGGAACTCGCGCAGCAACCACGCGCCCGACAGATCCAGCCGCTCTGCACCCCGTGCGTCGATCGCGATCTCGCGTACGTGATCGAGCGGCACGGCCGCCAGCTCCGCGCGGATTGCGGCAAGATCGAGTGCCCGCCAGTTGCCGGTGAGGCGTAGCGTCAGGCGTCCGTCTGTCTGCTCGGCCGACAGGTGCATCGGAAAAGTCTAACCGGAATCCCGCCCTGAGTGCCATTTGACGGACCTGTCGTCATTCATCATGATATTCAACGACTCTATCGACAGATAACATGCTGCCATGATTGTCCCACCTGTCGTGCCGCGCGTTCTCGACCTCGCCGCCCTCACGGCGAAGAAGTCGCACTTCCTGTTCGGACCGCGGCAGACGGGCAAAAGCCATCTCGTCAACCGCGCGCTGCCGAACGCCCACGTTTACGACCTGCTCGACAGTGCCGTGTACCTCGATCTGGGCACTCGGCCGGAGCGCCTGGCGGAGGAACTGTCTGCGACGGACAAGCTGGTCGTGATCGATGAAATTCAGCGCCTGCCCGGCTTGTTGAATGAAGTGCACCGTCTCATCGAGCAGCGCGGCATCCGCTTCCTGCTCACGGGCTCGAGCGCCCGGACGCTGCGACGCGGCGGCGTCAACCTGCTCGGTGGACGCGCCCGCGTGCGTCGCCTGCATCCCTTGTGCTTTCGCGAGTTGGGCCGCCACTTCGATCTTGCGCGCGCCCTGCACAACGGCCTGTTGCCGTCCGTCTACTTCTCGGATGACCCGCAGGCCGATCTTGACGCTTATTCCGGCGCCTATCTGCAGCAGGAAATCGCCGCCGAAGGCGCGACGCGGAACGTGCCTGCCTTCGGCCGCTTCCTGCGGGTCGCCGCACTGTGCAACGGCACGGTCGTCAATTTCACGGCTGTCGCCAACGATGCACAAGTGCCGCGAACCACTGTCTACGAGTACTTCAGGATTCTCGAGGACACACTGCTGCTCGAGGAAGTCCCTGCATGGCGCGCATCACGCACGCGCAAGCCGCTCGTCTCGTCCAAGTACTATTTTTTCGATGTCGGCGTGGCCGGGCAACTGCAGGGCCGTTTGTTCCGCCTGAACACGCCCGAGGCCGGCCAGGCCCTCGAAACCTATATTGCGCACGAGCTGTTCTGTTATCGAGACTATGTCTCCGGTGAGGCAGTCCAGCACTGGCGCTCTGCGTCCGGCTTCGAGGTCGATTTCCTGCTGGGCGGCCACACGGCGATCGAGGTCAAGGCCAAGCGATCCATCGGCGGACACGATCTGCGATCGCTCCATGCGATCCGGGAAGAACGCGGCATCAGGCGCCTCCTGTGCGTGACGTTGGAAAGCCGGGTGCGCAAGGTCGAAGGGATTGAAATCCTGCCGCTGACGGGTTTTCTCGAATCGCTCTGGAGTGGTGAGTACGACTGAGCGCGCGAGGCAGGATCGCGGCGTTCAGCCCTCGTCGCGCCAGCGGCGCAGGCGGATCGCCGCGAAGAGCAGCGCCGCGGCGGCCAGGAGGCTCAGCAGCATCTGCCAATTGAAGAAAATCGCGGTTACGTCAACGTGTTCGTATAGACGCGGCAGCGAAACGACCTGATCGCGATGAATGGTCACGACCGAGCTGCGGATCTGCGTCTCGATGCCTTCCATCGTCGGAAATGCCGGCCTAAGGCGATCCGCGAGGAAGTTCCACACGTATGAAGTACTCAGCGCTATGCGCTCGACAAGCGCGAGCACGACAGGCGGCAATATGGCCCACAACATCACGTTGCGACGTGCCCAGGCAGATACCACGAGCAGGTAGGCCGCGAGCGGCGTGTACCACAAGAGCGATGCAAGCAGAAACACGGCAAGCAACGCCTGTGATTGCAACCAGGCGCCGGTGTCCCATAACGGTAGCTGTTCGACCATGAGCCCGGCGCCGGCTCGCAGCGAGAGAATCCCGCGCACCACGAGGTCGGTGGCGAGCGTGAGTATGAACACGCCGAGCGGCACGACCACCATCGCAACTAGAAACTTCGACAGGACCGTCGCCGCATCCGACACGGGCAGTGACTTCCAGAAGAGGATGGAGCGATCGCGCCGTTCCGCATGGAGGCAGTCGAGCAGATAGAAGGAGAGCACGATGCCTGCGATCGCGAAGATCACGAGGCTCATCGCCCAGACCGTGATGCCAAGGATTGCGCCCGCCTGCGCGGTGGAGAGCGCGGCCATGTTCCCCATCTGGAATCGCCCGAATATCGCAATCAGCACGAGGATCGCCGCCATGATGGCTGGCGCACGCCATAGCGGGCGATGCTCCCAGAATTCGCGGCGGATCAATGTCGGCATGACGTTCACGGGGTTGCTCCCTGCATTTTCGCGACGAACAGGTCGGCAATCGACGGCGTGCGCAGTTCGCCGAACGGGGCGAGGTCCGAATCCGGCCGACCCTCGAAGAAAAGCGCGGTGCGGCCGAACACTTCGCGCGCGTAGAACGGGTTCAGCGCGCGGGCGCGCTCGAGCTGGTCGGGCGCGCAGAGGAGCTGGCGGTAACGCTCACCGAGGCTCTCGACGGCGCTGTCGAGCACGATCCGGCCGTGCTGGATGAAGAGGACGTCGGTGAGCAGGTTCTCGATCTCCTCAACCTGGTGGGTGGTCAGGAGAATCGTGCGGTCCTTGTCGAAGTAGTCGTTCAGCAGCGTGTCGTAGAACTGCCGCCGGAAGAGGAGGTCGAGGCCGAGCGTGGGCTCATCGAGCACGAGCAGGCGCGCGTCGATCGCGAGGATCAGCGCGAGGTGCAATTGCGTGACCATCCCCTTTGAGAGTTCGCGCACGCGGCTCTTCATCCTGATGTCGGTCGTCTTGAGAAAGCCCTCGGCGCGCGAGCGATCGAACCGCGAATGCACGCCCGCGACATAATCGAGCGCCTGCGAAACACGCAGCCACTTCGGCAGCACCGCCACGTCGGCGATGAAACACACGTCCTGCATCAGCGCATCGCGCGCGGCGGCCGGGTTGCGCCCGAGCACGGACAACTCGCCGTCGAATTGCGTGAGGCCGAGGATCGCCTTGAGCGCAGTCGTCTTGCCGGCGCCGTTCGGGCCAATGAGACCCACGATGCGACCGGCGCCCACCGAGAAGCTGACGCCATCGAGCGCGCGCAGCTTGCCGTAGGACTTCGCGAGTCCGCGCGCGGCGATCACGGGGGTGTCACTCGTGCTTGTCATCGTTGCTCCCTGCGCTCGACAGCGTCTGTGTCGGGGCGGGCGCCCGCGCGAAGAGCTCTTCGGTGGAGAGCCCCAGCCGCTGGATCGTCGCGTAGACCTTCGGCCACTCGTCCTCGATGAACCGCTGCCGCTCGTCTTTCATCAGCGCCTTGCGCGCGCCGGCATTGACGTACATGCCGCGGCCCCGGCGCTTCTCGACGAGCTGCTCGTCGACGAGCTGCTGATAGCCCTTCAGCACGGTCAGCGGGTTCAGGCGAAACTCGGCCGCCACATTCCGCACGGAGGGCAGCGGATCGCCCTCCTTCAGGACGCCTTCCAGGATCATCGCCACCACGCGATCGCGCAGTTGGCGATAGATCGGCTGGCTGTCGTCCCACTGCGGATCCATGTTGCCTGAGAACTCCTGAGACATGGCGGTTGCCGTGCTGTAGAGAGCTAATCTAGCAGAACGCCTTACTTCCTCGCGGCGAGGTGGATCGCCTGGGGCGCGTCCACCGCCACCCGGGTCACGCTGGTCGACTCCACGAAGGTGATGCTCGAAGCGACCGTGAGAGCAATGGCAATGACCGCAGCGGCGAGGGCTACCGTGAAGTTCTGGGTTGAGGTGCTCATGTCAGTCTCCTTGGGTTACTGTCCTGGCCGTTGCACCCTGCAATCGGCCTTCGTCTTGGTGTTATATATAACTACAACACTAGTTCAGTGTCAACACCCCGAAGGAGATTTTTTTGCAGCTGCCGGCGGCCACCCCAGCTCTTAACGTAACTGCTTGATTTCTGTAGACTCTACGCCCCCTTCTGCGGAGCCCTCATGAAAACTGCCCTGAACGTCGCCATTACCGGAGCTGCCGGCCATATCGGCTATGCCCTCGCTTTCCGTGTTGCTTCCGGCGCCCTCTTTGGGCCCGATCAGCCCGTCAACCTGCATCTCCTCGAGATCACGCCGGCGCTGCCGCAGTTGCAGGGCGTCCTGATGGAACTGTCGGACTGTGCGTTTCCGACACTGCAGAAGATCGTAGCGACGGACGATGCGAAAGTGGCGTTCCGCGATTGTCACGCTGCGCTGCTCGTCGGCGCGCGCCCGCGCGGCCCGGGCATGGAGAGGAAGGATCTGCTGCTCGCGAACGCGCAGATCTTTTCGGCGCAAGGCAAGGCGCTCAACGAAGTGGCTGATCGCAACGTGAAGGTGCTCGTGGTCGGAAACCCGGCAAACACGAATGCGCTGATCGCGCGCGCGAACGCGAAGGATCTCAATCCGCGCAATTTCACTGCGATGACGCGCCTCGACCACAACCGCGCGTTGTCGCAGCTTGCGGAGAAGACCGGCACGCACGTGAACTCGATCCAGCGCATGATCATCTGGGGCAACCACTCGGCGACGCAGTACCCGGATGTGTCGCACGCGCTCGTCAACGGCAAGCCGGCAAGATCGCTCGTGGATCAGGCGTGGCTCGAGAGCAGCTTCATCCCTGTCGTGCAGCAACGGGGAGCTGCGATCATCAAGGCGCGTGGTGCTTCGTCCGCGGCGTCGGCCGCATCCGCTGCGATCGATCATGTGCGCGACTGGTTCCGCGGCTCGGCGGCCGGCGACTGGCTCAGCATGGCCGTGCCGTCGGATGGCAGCTACGGTATCCCTGAAGGTGTCATCTACTCATACCCCGTCACCACGAAGAATGGCGATTACCAGATCGTGCCGGGCCTTTCGATCGACGAGTTCAGCCGCAAGCGGATGGACGCTACACTCGCAGAACTGCGCGAGGAGCGTGACGGCGTAAAGGAGTTGCTCGCATGAAGATGTTGCTTGCCGCGGTCTGCCTCACCGCGTTTGTCACACCCCTCGCGTTCGCGGAATCGAAGATCGAGCTCGACGCAAAAGTGCAGGAAGCGCGCAGCACGTTCGCGAAGCACACGTCGGCGGGCGCCGAGCTCGCGGCCAAAGCGCACGGCGTGCTCGTGTTTCCGTCGGTGATCAAGGCCGGCTTCGGTGTCGGTGGAGAATACGGGGAGGGTGCGCTCCTGATCGGCGGCAAGACGGCCGGGTACTACAACATTGCGGCGGCCTCGATCGGCCTGCAGCTCGGCGCCCAGGCGCGCAGCGAGATCATCCTCTTCATGACCGCGGAGGCGCTCAGGAACTTCCGCGAAAGCCAAGGCTGGAAGGCGGGCGTCGATGGCAGCGTCGCGCTCGCAACCCTCGGCGCAGGCGGCTCGATCGACACCGATACCGCGAAGAAGCCGATCATCGGCTTCATTTTTTCGGGGAAGGGGCTGATGTACAACCTCACTTTCGAGGGTTCGAAGATCACGAAGATCGACAAATAAGGGCGGGAGGCGGCTCATGCTGGGTGTGCTCGTCACGATCGTGCTCGTCGCCGCGGCGGCGTTCGCCGTCACGCAGGTGGGTGGCGTCATCACCCTGCTCTTCAGCGCGGCGGTGCTGTTCCTCGCCTACAAGCGCCTGTCGCTGATCGCGTTTGCCGCCACCTTCACGGTGCTGCTCGCGGCTTACACCGCACTCGGCCATCCGGCCGGCATCTGGAAGGGCATCCTGTGGGTGATGCTCGCGCTGCTGTGGCTCTTCACGATCCGCCCGCTGCGCAAATCGCTCATCACGCGCCCCTTCATGAAAGTGTATCTGCGCATGCTGCCCCGCATGTCGCAGACCGAGCGCGAAGCGCTCGAAGCCGGCACCGTGTGGTGGGACGGCGAGCTGTTCACCGGTGCGCCGAAGTGGGACAAGCTCTGCGCCACGAAGCCGCCGCAACTCTCCGCCGAGGAGCAGGCCTTTCTCGACGGCCCCTGCGAAGAGTTGTGCCGCATGCTGGACGACTGGGATATCACGCACGTGCGCGGCGACCTGCCACCCGCCGTATGGGATTTTCTCAAGAAGAAGGGCTTCTTCGCGATGATCATCCCGAAGAAGTACGGCGGGCTCGAGTTCTCGGCCTATGCGCATTCCTGCGTGCTCGTGAAGCTCGCGAGCCGCAGCACGACTGCTTCGTCCACCGTCGCGGTGCCGAATTCGCTCGGCCCTGCGGAACTGCTCAACCATTACGGGACTGAAGAACAGAAGGACTACTTTCTGCCGCGCCTCGCGCGCGGCGAGGAAGTGCCCTGCTTCGCGCTCACCGGGCCGCGTGTCGGCTCCGACGCCGCGGCGCTTCCCGACACCGGTGTCGTCTGCCGGGGAATGTGGCAGGGCAAGGAGATCATCGGGCTCAAGCTCAACTTCTCGAAGCGCTACATCACGCTCGCGCCGATCGCGACGGTAGTGGGCCTTGCGTTTCGCATGCTCGATCCGGAGAGGCTTCTCGGCGGGGAGACCGACCTTGGTATCACGTGCGCGCTGGTCCCGCGTGACACGCCGGGCATCACCATCGGCCGGCGGCACTTTCCGCTCAACATTCCGTTCCAGAACGGCCCACTCCAGGGCCATGACGTGTTCGTGCCACTCGACGCCCTCATCGGCGGCGTGAAGATGGCTGGCCAGGGCTGGCGCATGCTGGTCGAGCAGCTGTCGGTCGGCCGCTGCATCTCGCTGCCCTCGAATGCGACCGGCGGCGCGAAGGCCGGCGTGTTCGCCACTGGCGCCTACGCGCGCATTCGCCGTCAGTTCAACCTGCCGGTCGGCAAATTCGAAGGCGTCGAGGCCGTGATCGCGCGCATGGTCGGCTACACCTACATCATGGATGCGGGTCGTTCGGTGACCGCAGGCGCGATCGACGGTGGCGAGAAGCCGTCGGTCCCCGCCGCGATGCTCAAGTACCACGTGACCGAGATGGGCCGACAGGTCGCCGACGACGCGATGGATGTGCAGGGCGGCAAGGGCATCATGCTCGGACCCGGGAATTACCTCGCGCGCGGCTATCAGTCCGTGCCGATCGCGATCACGGTCGAGGGCGCGAACATCCTCACCCGCAACCTGATGATCTTCGGTCAGGGCGCGATCCGCTGCCACCCGTTCGTGATGCGCGAGATGACCGCCGCGCGCAATCCGGATCGCAGGAAGGGTGTCGACGAATTCGACCGCGCGCTTTTCGGCCACATGGGTTTCGCGATCTCGAATGCCGTGCGTTCGCTCGTGATGGCACTCACGCTCGCGCGCTTCACGAAAAAGCCCGTCGAGGGGCCGACCGCGCGCTACTACCAGCACATCGTGCGTTTCAGCGCCTCGTTCGCCTTCGCGGTCGACGTCGCGATGCTGACGCTCGGCGGCTATCTCAAGAAGAAGGAAAGCCTCTCGGCGCGCCTTGGCGACGTGCTCTCGTGCATGTATCTCGCCTCGATGGTGCTGAAGCATCACGAGAACCAGGGTCGCCCCGAGGCCGATCTGCCGATCGTCGAGTGGGCCTGCCGCGACCTCCTGTATACGGCGCAGGAACAACTGCACGGCTTCCTGCGCAATTTCCCGAATCCCTTCCTCGCAGGGCTGATGCGGTTGCTGATCTTCCCGCGCGGCCTGACCTATTTCGCTCCTGGCGACCGCCTCGGACGCAAGCTCGCCGAACTCGTCACGATGCCCACCGACACCCGTGACCGACTGTGCGTGCACGTCTATCGCACGCTTGAGCCGGGGAACGCGCTCGGCTTGCTGCAGGAGGCGCTGGTGCTGTCGCAGACCGCCGAGCCGCTCGAGAAGCGCCTGCGCGTCGAAGGCGTCAAGACCGGCCGGATCACCGCGCTCGACCTGCCGGGCCAGATTCAGCAGGGCCTCGCGCTCGGCATCCTTTCCGAGACGGAGGCTGCGATGCTGCGCGACTTCGACCGCAAGGTGATGCACCTGATCAACGTCGACGACTTCGCGCCGCACGAGCTGGGCGTGCAGGCGCAGCCTGACGCGGCGGCGCGCGCAGCGGACACCGCCGACCGGCGGCTCGCGTAGGTCGCCTGCGCGTGGCTGAGGGGGCTGCCGCTGCGACGACCGATGCCGGCGGACCGCCACCGGACCAGCGCTGCCTCAACTGCGGCGCCGGGCTCACCGGCAAGTTCTGCGCGGCTTGTGGCCAGCGTGACGACCGCCATGTGCACTCGCTCGGCCACTTTCTCGCCGAAGCGTTCGAGGGACTGTCGCACGCGGACTCGCGCCTCTGGCGCACGCTCTGGCCACTGCTCGTGCGCCCCGGCTTCCTGACGCGCGAGTTCTTCGCCGGCCGCCGCCAGCGTTACCTGCCGCCGTTTCGGCTCTACCTCGTTGTCAGCCTGCTGTTCTTCCTTGTGCTCGCGCTGCTGCCCGACGCTGAGCTCCTGCGGGTCGGGAGCCGGGCGGGCACCGGGTCCGGCGAACCGGTCACCAAGGGCGTCTACTGCGATGCCCTGTCATACCAGGGCCCCGGCGCCGCGTGGCTCCAGCCGCGGCTCGTGCTCGGCTGCCAGAAATCACTCGCCGACAGGAAGGCACTCGGCCGCGCCTTCGCGCAAAACGTACCGCGCGCGATGTTCCTCTTCCTGCCGCTGATCGCGGCGTTCATGCTGCTGCTCTACTGGCGGCCTCGTCGCTACTACGTCGAACACCTGCTGTTCTTCATCCACAACCATGCGATGGTGTTCCTGCTCGGCACCCTGCTCCTGCCGCTGTCCTGGCTGTTGCGGGGCGGGCTCGCCGAGAACCTGCTGAAGGGCGCGGAATTGCTCTGGCTCGCGTGGTACCTCTATCGCGCGATGCGCGTCTACTACGGCCAGGGGCGCCGTCGAACGCTCGCCAAATACGTCTGCATGGGCGGCGTGTACCTGGTCGTGAGCCTCGTTATGCTGGTGTTCACGGTCCTCTTCAGCGTCGCGACACTCTGATGGCCGCCGCGCGCGAACGCGCGATCCTGCACGTCGACATGGACGCGTTCTACGCGTCGGTCGAGGAGCGCGACGACCCTTCGCTCGCCGGTCGGCCGGTGATCGTCGGCGGAACGAGCGCGCGCGGCGTCGTGGCCGCGGCGAACTACGTCGTTCGCAAGTTCGGCGTGCACTCCGCGATGCCGATGAACCGCGCGCTGGCGCTGTGCCCGCAGGCCGTGTGCATCCACCCGCGCATGACGCACTACAAAGCCGTGTCGCAGCAGGTGTTCGCGGTGTTCCACGAAGTGACACCGCTCGTCGAGGGCCTTTCGCTCGACGAAGCCTTCCTCGACGTCACCGCGAGCCGCGCGCTGCTCGGCGACGAAGTGGCGATCGCGCGCTGGATCAAGGCCGAGATCCTGGCGCGCACCCGCCTCAATGCCTCCGTGGGCGTCGCGCCGAACAAGCTCGTCGCGAAGATCGCTTCCGACCTCGAAAAGCCTGACGCCCTGACCGTGATCACCGCCGCCTCGCTCCCCGACCGGCTCGACGCGCTGTCCATTCGCCGCCTGCCGGGCCTCGGGCGCAAGAAGGGCAATGAAGTCGAGCGCGCGGGGCTCGCGACGCTCGGCGAACTGCGGCGCGCACCCGACGCGGTGCTCTGGCCGCTCTTCGGCCGCGACACGCAGCGCCTGCGCGAGCGCGCGGCCGGCATCGACGATCGCCCGGTGCTCGCCGAGCGCGAGGATCTTTCCATCAGCGCCGAGGAAACCTTCGACACCGATCTCTCGGACCCCGCGCGCATCGAAGCGGAGCTGCTTGCGCTCGCTGATCGCGCGAGCGCGCGCCTGCGCGCGAAGAGCCTCGCCGCGGGCTGCATCGCGGTGAAAGTGCGCCGCGCGGATTTCGCGACCTTCACACGCCAGCAGCAGATCGAGCCCGCGACGCAGGATGGCCGCGTGATCGGCCGCGCGGCGACTGATCTTTTGCGGCGGTGGCGTGGTGAGCAGCCGCGGGCGCGCATTCGATTGCTCGGCGTTGGCGTGTCGGAGCTGGCGCCGGCCACCCAGTTTGATTTGTTCGCGGCGGGCGCTGTGCCACAGCCGCCACCGCTCGACTCAGCGCTCGATGCCATTCGTCAGAGGTTTGGAGAGGCGGGGCTTAGGCGGGCGAGTGGGTTGCCAGTCGGACAGCGCAGGCCGCGGCGTTGATGAGCGCGCGTTGCCGCCCAGTCAGGCTGGCGCTGCAAGGTGACCCTGAAATGGTACGAGGCACTCCGCCACTTCGTACGCCGGTCGTGATTCCAGAATCCGCCTAGCGAACCTTGCTGAGCCGATCCGCCATTCGTGTCTGCCAACCGGGGCCCGTGGATTTCCAGCGAGCGATGACATTCGCGGGCAGACGGATGGTGATGAGCTTGCGCGGATTGGCCGAGGCCGGGCGACCGCCCTTGTTGATCGTGCCGTGTTCAAGCATCTCCGACGTCAGGTCGGGGAGTTCCTCGTACTCCTTCGGCTTGATGACGTGCGCATCCACACGAGCCAGATCAGATTGCAAGGAGTGGCGCGATGAGCGCTTCTTCCCGGGCATTGGCTTTCCTCATGCTGAATACGTGACGATCGCCACCTCGCGGTGTGTAGCCGATCACTACGAGTCGACCCTGCAAGCACCCGTAGCAGATGATCCGCGTCTCTCCATAGTCTCGGCGCGTGTCCTCAACCTCAAAGGTGGTGCCAGCAAAGACCACAGCCGCATCATCGAAATCCAGGCCGCGACCCTCAAATGTCTTGGCGCGCTTGGCCGGATCGTAGGTGACGCGCATGTTTACTGTAACTACAAAAACCCCGGCTGGCAACGGGAAGTGCGTACGTTCGGCCACCGACTGCAGTCAACCGACAGGTCGCCGCTCTTGTGATGCATTTGCATTCTGCAGTGGTCGTCGTCCCACTCTCAAAGGGCATTCGCATCGAAAATGACCGGAAATCGGGCAAACGGCGGGCCGCTTCGTTTGGCGGTCACCAATTGCGGCTGGTTCTTGTGATCTCAAGACCGCAATCCTTTGATTATCAGCGCGAAACGCGGATGCTCGCCAATTCCACCTACGCCCCGCATCCTCGAGCTGCGCGAACAGCATCGGCGCGCCATCACCGATCAACTCGGGCGTGCAGCGGGCATTGGTCATCGTGTGCTCGAGCGGCTCTATTAGCAGCCGATCCTCAGCGTGAAGGATGTCCAGAACCTGCTGGGGACCACTTTCGCGGGAGCGAACCAGATCGTGCAGCGGCTCGTTGCGCCGAGTGTGTACTGCGCGAGGTGACGGGGCAGGCTCGCCACCGCCGCTTCCGCCATGACGCCTACGTGCGGCTGTTCGAGGAGAGCACAGACGCGGCCGCTTGATCACAGCGATTCCGCCTTGCTCGTGCAGGGCGCTCGTCTCACGATTTGCCGCCGTCGAACCACGGCCCCCTCCTGTTGATGATTGAGTAGAACACCACGAGACACTTGATCTCCGCGGATGCTCAACATCCATTTGAATGATTCCACGCCCGCGCCTAGGCTAGCCGGACCCATGAGCACCGCACCCTCGTTCGATCTCTCCGGCCGCATCGCCCTCGTCACCGGCGCCTCGCGCGGCATCGGCGAATCGATCGCGCACGCGCTCGCCGGCGCAGGCGCGCGGGTGATCGTCTCGAGCCGCAAGCAGGACGCCTGCGAAGCCGTAGCCGCGTCGATCCGTGAAGCAGGCGGCAAGGCCACCGCCCTTGCCTGTCACATCGGCGAACTGGCAGAGATCGAGAGAATCTTCACGGTAATCGAGGCAGGGCACGGCCGGCTCGACATTCTCGTCAACAACGCCGCGACGAATCCGCATTTCGGCCCGATCACGTCGATCGACCCAGGCGCGTTCCAGAAGACGATCGACGTGAACATCCGCGGCTACTTCTTCATGTCGCAGGCGGCGGCCAAGCTGATGGCGAAAGGCGGCGGTGGCAGCATCGTGAACGTGGCCTCGATCAATGGCGTGATTCCCGGGCCGATGCAGGGTGTCTATTCGATCACGAAAGCCGCGGTCATCTCGATGACGAAGGCCTTCGCGCGCGAGTGCGCGCCGCAGGGCATACGCGTCAACGCGCTGCTGCCGGGGCTCACCGACACGAAGTTCGCCGCCGCGCTCACGCGCAACCCCGCAGTGCTCGAAAAGGTTCTGCCGCACGTGCCGATGAATCGTGTCGCGCAGCCCGACGAAATGGCTGGCGCAGTGCTCTATCTCGTGTCGCCCGCGGCCAGCTACACGACCGGGGTCGCGCTCAATGTCGATGGCGGCTACCTGATCGCCTGAGCACGGGGCGCCATCCACCCGGGCGGGGGGCCTCGGGATCAGATCGGGGGCTCGCACTCGCTGAATTTTCGCTATGATGCGGAGCAATCCTGCTGCTTCCGGGTTTCGCATGTCGCACATGGAACTGCCGCGCGCACTCGAGGACTACTTCGCACATGCCGAAACCGCGCCGACGCGCGCCGGCCGGCGTTTCACCATTACGCTCCCCTATCTCGACGACCAACGCCTCGATCGGCTGCAGTGGTGGTGGCAGGTTTCCGCAGCGCAGGAACTGCAGGGCGGCGGGGAAATCATCACGAGGCTGCGCGCCGAGGCGATTGCGCGTTTTCGCCGTCACATCGAGCGCTGGCTCGAGAACACCCGCCAGCGCCTGCACGGCGACGGGCCGATCCCGAAGATCGTCCCCGTGCCGGTCGCCGCGACTGCCGCCGCGCCTGAAATGCCGCTCGAACCGCTGCCGGAGCCGCAAGTGGCGAACGGCTGAGTCGAGGCATAGGATTGCGCCTCTGCACTCGAGGAGAAGGACCATGGCTCGAGTCGATTGGCGCATCCAGGGATTCGATGTCACCAACTGCAACTGCGCCTGGGGCTGTCCCTGCCAGTTCATGTCGCCGCCCACGCATGGCAACTGCCACGCGGGAGTCTTCTTCCAGGTGGAGCGCGGCCATTTCGGCAAGACGTCGCTCGACGGACTGGCCTTCGGCGGCCTCTTCGCGTGGCCCAAGGCGATCCACCTGGGTGACGGCCAGGCACAGCCCATCATCGACGTACACGCGAGCGAAGTGCAGCGCGGGGCGCTCCTCAAGATCATGTCGGGCGAAGAAACCGAACCCGGTGCCACGATCTTCAACGTGTTCTCGAGCACCTATTCGAAGGTACACGATCCCCTGTTCAAGCTGATCCACATCGAAGCGAACCTCGAGGCTCGCACCGCAACGGTCGAGGTCGAGGGTTTGTTCGAGGCACGCGTCGAGCCGATCAGGAATCCGGTCACGGGCCAGAGCGTGCGTGCGCAGATCGTGCTGCCGGCCGGCTTCGAATATGAACGCGCGGACGCTGCGAGCGGCAACGTGAAGACGAAGCCGGGGGCGAGCATCCCGCTCAGTTGGGACTCGCGGCATGCGCATTTCGCACGTATCGACATGACGGGCGCCGGGGTCGTGCACAGCCGCGCGGCCTGATCGGGCCTGGGCGCGTGCCCGCCCGCTCGACCCTGATCACACTCGCGGCGCTCGCCGCGCTGATTGCGCTGGCCTGGGCGTATCTTGTCACCGCCCCGATGCCAATGCCCGCGACGAGCGGCGGCCTGCGCACGGGCCACTACGCGGCTTACACCTTCGCGATGTGGTTCGTGATGATGGTGGGGATGATGACGCCGTCGGTCACACCAGCCGTGCTGCTGTTCGATCGCATCAATCGGCCAGGGCACCCCGACTCTCCCTACACGCGCACCGCCTGCTTCGTCGCGGGCTACCTCGCGGTGTGGCTCGCGTTCTCGGTCATTGCAACCTGGCTGCAGATCGAGCTGATCGCCGCCGGCTGGATCGATGCGATGGGCGTGAGCGCGCACCCGCTCGGCACGGCCGCCGTTCTCTTTGCCGTCGGGGTCTACCAATGGCTGCCGGCAAAGGCTGCCTGCCTCGAGCACTGCCGTGCGCCGGCCGAATTTCTCGTCGCCGCGCACCGCCCCGGCGCGCGTGGCGCGTTCAGGATGGGCTTGCACCACGGCCTCTACTGCCTCGGCTGTTGCTGGCTCCTGATGGGGCTCCTCTTCGTTGGAGGGGTCATGAATCTCGTCTGGGTCGCCGCGATTTCGGCGCTCGTCATCGCCGAGAAGCTCCTCGCACACGGCCAATGGCTGCACAGGTTCATCGGCGCGTTGGCTTTCCTGGCCGCAATTGCGGCCGCCCTGCGCCCGACTCTACCGACCTTGCCGTCGCACTAAAACCTGCAAACAGCTCAGCTAGAAATTCAAGCGGAACGTCGCCCCATACAGCCTCGGATCACCCAGGAACGCGCCGATGCTGCCGCTCTGCAGCGGCGCATCGAACCCGACCTGGATGTACTCCT
>DAORVK010000022.1:0-48217 GCA_035433705.1 Steroidobacteraceae bacterium | reverse complement strand
TGCGTGCGCATGAGAAGAAGGGGGAAGGCCACCGCCTGGGGATTGCTGGTCGCGCTCGCGGTCGTTGCGCCGTGGGTCGAGGCGCGCGCGCCGGCGCGCATCGTCTATCTTGAGCCTGCGCGCGCCCTGCAGGCGAAACGCACGGCCGGCGAGGCGCAGGAGCAACTCTCCTTCGAAGCTTTCGGCAAACGCTTCGACCTGCGGCTCCAGCCCAATACACGCCTCACCGCCGCGATACCCGCCGGGCGTTCCGATCTTGTGGCTCTCGAAGGCCGCATTGCGGGGTTGCCCGGCTCCTGGGTGCGCCTCACTCGCACCCGCGAGGGGCTCAGCGGCCTCATCGCGGATGGCCGCGAGATCTACGCCGTCGAACCTGCTCGCGAAGTCGCGCCGATCGTGGACGCGGCACTCTCGCCACCGACTGCCGGCACCGTCGTCTACCGCCTCGCCGATGCACTGATCGATCCACAGGCAGTGAGCTGCGGCGTCGCAAGTGACGGGCAACCGATCACCGCCCTCGCCCTCTACAAGTCCCTCGGCAGTGAGCTCGCCCCGCTCGCCGCGCTCGCTGTCGACAGACAGCTCGACGTCGCGACGATCGCCGACTACGAGCTTTTCAAGGCCTACGGCACCACGACGATCGACTTCCTCCTCGCCCGCATGAACGTCGTCGATGGCATCTACGCCGCGCAGGTGGGTATTCGCATTCACGTCGGCTCGACCTTCGTCTACGAGACGCCGGACCCGTTCACCGCGACAGCGGCTCCCGATCTGCTGCAGCAGCTCGCAGGCTATCGCCGCACGACGATCGCCTCGCGGCGTCTCGGCCTCACGCACCTGATGACCGGCCGCGAGCTCGACGACACCACAGTCGGCATCGCCTACCTCGATACGGTCTGCTCGCTGCAATCCGCGAGCCTCACCGAGGCGCGCGCCGGCAAGTTGAGCGCAGCACTGATCTCACTCGTCGCCGCGCACGAAATCGGCCACAACTTCGGTGCTCCGCACGACGGTGAAGCAGGCAAGGCCTGCGCGACGATCAGCCCGGGCGCGTACTTGATGGCGCCGACCCTGTCGACCGCGAACTCGCAGTTCTCGCAGTGCAGTCTCGATGTGATCGCGCAGCGGGTGGCCGCCGCGCAATGCCTCACCGCAGTCGATCAGGTCGACGCCGAAATCATCGCACCCGTCGCCACCGCGCGGCACGGAATCGGCGTCAATTACGCCCTCACTTTCAATGTGCGCTCGATCGGCACGCGCGATGCGCAGGCGAGCACTGCAGGGTTCGTGATTCCGGCGGGTTCGACGCTCGAGTCGGTGAACGCCGCGGGCGGCACCTGCTCCGTGATGGATCGCCAGGCGAGCTGCAACCTCGGCACGCTGCCCTCGGGCACCTCGCGCACGATCACGCTTTCTCTCACGGGTCAGGTCATCGGCACTGAAACACTCTTCGCCGACGTGATGACCCTGAACGACGGCACTGCCGCCAACGACAGCACGTCGGTCGACATCGTGACCGCACCGCTCGCCGATCTCGCGACCACCGTAAGCGTTGCCCCTGCAAGCCTCACCGCTGGTGACGATGCGCGCTTCACCGTGACGATGATGAACAGGGGGCCGAGCATCACGTCCGACGCGCGGCTGTCGATCGACGTGCCCGCCGGGCTCGCGGTGAGCGCCATCGACGCGGGCGGTCTCGCCTGCACCGTGAGCGCGAACAGCATCTCTTGCGATCCGCTGCTGCTCGCCGTGAACGATTCGCGCACAGTCGTGTTCACGGCACGCACGAGTGCCGCCGGCGGCTTCACGGTGACGGCGGTGTCACTCACCGCAGCAGTCGATCCCGACAGCTCGAACAATGCCGCGAGCGTCGCACTCACGGTCACGACCGGCAGCGGTGGAGGCCCGACCACGCCGCCGCCCCCGCCCACGAGCGGCGCCACCAGCGGAGGTGGCGGAGGCGGAAAGCTGTCGTGGCTGCTGCTCGCAGCACTCGCGCTCGCACTCGGCACCAGGGCGGCGCGCAGGCGGCTCAGCGGATGACGACGAGCAGGTCCTTCGCGTCGACCGCGAGGCCCGGGCGCGCCAGCACCTCCACGACCTGACCATCCTGTTCGGCCCGCACGGCCGTCTCCATTTTCATTGCCTCGAGCGTCACGATCAGATCGCCGCGCGAGACTTTCTGACCGACGGCGACCGCGACGGTGGCGACACTGCCGGGCATCGGTGCACCGACGTGTCGTGCGTTGCCGGCTTCGACCTTGCGCTGCGGCGGGCGGCGCGCGACCTGGCTGCGGTCGGCGACGCGCACCGCGCGCGGCTGGCCGTTCAGCTCGAAGAACACCGTGCGCGTGCCATCGTCGTGCGTCTCGCTCACCGCCACATGGGTCACGATCAGCGTCTTGCCGCGCTCGAGATCGATGCTGATCTCCTGTCCAGGCTCCATCCCGTAGAAGTAGGCCGGTGTCGGCAGACGCCCCATGTCGCCGTACGCCGCGCGGTCTTTCGCGTACTCGACAAACACGCGCGGATACATCAGCCAGGAGGCGAGCTGATAGTCGGTGACCTCGTGGCCGATCTTCTGTGCAACCTCGCGGCGCTGTGCCTCGAGATCGACCGGCGGCAGCACTTCGCCGGGCCGCACCGCGAGCGGAGCCGCGCCGTTCAGCACCTTGGCCTGGAGCGCCTTCGGGAAGCCGCCCACGGGTTGACCGATGTCGCCGTGCATCAACTGCACGAGGGACTCCGGGAACGCGATCTGCGTCGCAGGGTCCTCGACCTGCGCGCGACTGAGGCCGCTCGTGACCATCATGATCGCCAGGTCGCCGACGACCTTTGAAGTCGGCGTCACCTTGACGATGTCTCCCAGCATGTCGTTGACGTCAGCGTACGCCTGCGCGACTTCAGGCCAGCGTGCCTCATCGATGCCGAGCGAGCGCGCCTGCTCGCGGAGGTTCGTGTATTGCCCGCCGGGCATGCCGTGCACATAGACCTCGGAGGCACCCGAGCGGATGTCGCTTTCGAAAGCAGCGTAACCCCGGCGCACCTGCTCCCAGTAGGACGAGATGCGACGCAGGTTGGCGGTGTCTATGCCGGGATCGCGCTCACCGTGGCGCAACGCTTCGGCGATCGAGCCGAGGTTCGGCTGTGAGGTGAGCCCGCTCATCGCGTCGATCGCGCCGTCGACGGCGTCGCAACCCGCCTCGGCCGCCGCCAGCACGCTCGCGGCGGAAATGCCGCTCGTGTCGTGAGTGTGAAAGTGCAGCGGCAGGCCCGTCTCGGCCTTGAGCGCCGTAACAAGCGCGCGCGCTGCGGCGGGCCGGCACAGCCCCGCCATGTCCTTGATGCCGATGATATGCGCGCCTGCGGCCGCGAGCTCGCGTGCGATCTTCACGTAGTAGTCGAGCGTGTACTTCCTCTCGTGCGGGTCCGAGAGATTGCCCGTGTAGCAGATCGCCGCCTCGCAGAGTCGCCCGTTCTCGCGCACCGCGTCGATCGCGACGCGCATGTTCTCCACCCAGTTGAGCGAATCGAACACGCGGAAGAGGTCCACGCCGCAGCCGGCCGCCTGCTGCACGAAGTAGCGCACGACGTTGTCGGGATAGTTCGTGTAGCCGACCGCGTTCGCCGAGCGCAGCAGCATCTGCAGCAGCAGGTTCGGCATTGCCTCGCGAAGCAGGGTGAGACGCTCCCACGGGTCTTCCTTGAGGAAGCGCATCGCGACGTCGAAAGTGGCGCCGCCCCAGCATTCCACCGAGAAAAGCTGCGGCAGGAGCTGCGCGTAGTATGGCGCGATCGCAACCATGTCGATGGTGCGCATGCGCGTTGCGAGCAGCGACTGGTGTGCATCGCGCATCGTGGTGTCGGTCAGCAGCACGCGCTGCTCGGCGAGCATCCACTGCGCGAACTTCTCCGGCCCGAGCTCATCGAGCTTCTGTTTCGTGCCCGCGGGCGGCGCCAACTGCAGCGCGACTTTCGGCAGCCGCGCGAGCCCGAGGCGTACGGGGCGTGGTCGCGCCTTCGTTCCGGGATTGCCGTTGACAATCGTCTCGGCGAGATACGTGAGCATGCGCGTCGCGCGGTCGCGCTTGCGCGGAAAGTGGAAAAGCTCGGGCGTCGTGTCGATGAAGCGGGTCGTGTACTCGCCACTGGCGAATGCGGGGTGCGTGATCACCTGATCGAGGAAGCGCAGGTTCGTTACCACGCCGCGGATACGGAATTCCCACAGCGCGCGATGCATGCGTGCGGAGGCCTCCTCCGGCGTCGGTGCCCAGGCCGTCACCTTCACGAGCAGCGAATCGTAGGAGCGCGTGATGATCGCACCCGTGTAGGCGGTACCCGCATCGAGGCGGATGCCGAAGCCTGCGGGGCTGCGGTATGCCGTGAGGCGGCCGTAATCCGGAATGAAGCCGTTCTCCGGGTCTTCGGTCGTGATGCGGCATTGCAGGGCATGCGCCATCACGCGAATTTCGCCCTGCGGCGGCACACCGCTCTGCGGCGTGCCGATGCGCGCACCGGCCGCGATGTGGATCTGCGCCTTCACGATGTCGATGCCGGTCGCGCACTCGGTCACGGTGTGCTCGACCTGGATGCGCGGGTTCACCTCGATGAAATAGAACTTGCCGGAAGCGGCATCCTGCAGGAACTCGACCGTGCCGGCGTTCAGATACCGGACTGCCCGTCCGATCGCGAGGCCGGCCTCGCACAGCCCGGCGCGCTGCGCATCGGTGAGGAACACCGCCGGCGCGCGCTCGACCACTTTCTGGTTGCGCCGCTGCACCGTGCAATCGCGCTCATGGAGGTGCACGAGATTGCCGTGGCGATCGCCGAGAATCTGCACTTCGACGTGGCGCGCGTGGCGCACCAGTTTTTCGAGATACACCTCGTCGTTGCCGAAGGCGGCCAGCGCCTCGCGCCGTGCGACAGGCAGCAAGTCCGCGAGCTGCGCGTCGTTCTCGATGACCCGCATGCCGCGGCCACCGCCTCCCCAGCTCGCCTTGAGCATCACGGGATAGCCGACCTCACGCGCGAGCGCCTGCGCAGTGGCCAGATCCGCAGGCAACGGCGGCGTCGCCGGCATTACCGGCACACCCGCGGCCACCGCCGCATTGCGCGCCGCGACCTTGTTGCCGAGCGTGCGCATGATGGCCGGCGTCGGTCCGACGAAGATCACGCCATCGCGCTCGCAGGCCTCCGCGAAGCCTGGGTTCTCCGACAGGAACCCGTAGCCCGGGTGGATCGCGTCGGCGTGCGCCTCGCGCGCGATCCGCAGCACGTCCCCGATGTCGAGGTAGGCCTCGACGGGCCCCTTGCCGCGGCCGACGAGATAGGCCTCGTCCGCCTTGGTCCGGTGCAGCGAAAAGCGGTCCTCCTGCGAATAGATCGCGATCGTGCGGATGCCGAGTTCGGTGGCGGCCCGCATGACGCGGATCGCGATCTCGCCCCGATTCGCGACCAGCAGGCTGCGAATGCGTTTTTCCCGGTTAGCCACGAAACCCGCCTGTAATGCTCAAGGGAACGGCGCCCACGGCGCTCGCGATCATAGCCGCAGGAGGCGCAAGCTGTCGCGGCTCGGTAAACTCGCAGGATGCACGCCATCGCCATCCACGGGGGCGCCGGTACGCTGCCGCGCGCCGAAATGAAGCCCGACCAGGAAGCGGCCTACCGGGCGGGGCTCGCGACGGCGCTTGACGCCGGCTACGCGGTGCTCGAGGGCGGCGGCACAAGCCTTGATGCAGTGACCGCTGCGGTGCGGATCCTCGAGGACGACCCGCTCTTCAACGCCGGCCGCGGCGCAGTGCTCACTCACGAGGGTACGGTCGAGCTCGACGCGTCGATCATGGACGGCCGAACCCTCGCGGCGGGCGCGATCGCCGGTGTCGCGCACATCAGGAATCCGATCGAGCTGGCGCGCGCGGTGATGGAGCACTCGCCCCATGTGATGCTGATCGGCGCGGGCGCGGAGGAATTTGCGCACACACGCAATATCGCCTTCGTGGCGAACGACTACTTCAAGACTGGGACGCGCAAGGCGCAGCTGCGACGCGTGCTCGTCGGAGATACGCGCCCCGCAAACGAACTCTCGGCACTCGGCACGGTAGGTGCCGTAGCGCGCGACCAGGCAGGCAACCTCGCGGCCGCGACCTCTACCGGCGGCATGACGGGCAAGCGCTACGGCCGCGTCGGCGACTCGCCTATCATCGGGGCCGGTACCTATGCGGACAACGGCAGTTGTGCAGTCTCCTCAACCGGCCACGGCGAGTACTTCATCCGCACAGTCGTCGCGCACGACATCTGCGCACGCGTCGCCTACGGTGGCGCGACGCTGCAGGAGGCCGCCGACGCAGTCGTGATGCAGCGCCTCGCGACAATGGGCGGCGAAGGCGGCATCATCGCGGTCGACGCCAACGGGCAGATCGTGATGAGCTTCAACAGCGAGGGAATGTTCCGCGGCGCCCGGGCATCCGACGGGAAGCGGGAAGTTTCGATCTATCGCGACCGGTAGGCGTACAGCGAGCTCGGGAGGATGTATGCATGTACTGATCTGGGTCGCGGTCGGCGTGCTCGCCGGCTGGGCGGCCGGGCTGTTGATGAAGGGCCGCGACTACGGCGTCGCCGGTAACCTGATCCTCGGGTTGATCGGCAGCCTCGTCGGCGGCTGGGTTCTGGCGCTGCTCGGGTACAACGCACCCAGTGACCTGTTGCGCCACGCGGCCGTGTCGCTGCTTGGTGCCATGTTCGTGCTGGGCGTCGCGCGGCGACTCAAGCCGGTCTCGCGCAAGAGCCGCAAAGTGCTCGGCGAGGTGGCGGCGCTCACCGACGTCGAAGCGCAGTTCCGCAAACTGGGCGATCTCGAGCGCAGCGCGTGGGCGAGACTCCTCAAGCGCGACGCCAAGCCACGCAACCTGAATGCCGAGTTCGAGGAGCAGATGACGTTCGGGCAACGCGTCGCGGATCGCGTCGCGACGTTCGGCGGCAGCTGGACGTTCATCGGGATCTTCCTGCTGGCGATGCTCATCTGGATGATCATCAACACCATCACCCACAGGCCCTTCGATCCCTACCCGTTCATTCTGCTCAACCTGTGCCTCTCGTGCCTCGCTGCAATGCAGGCACCCGTCATCATGATGAGCCAGAACCGCCAGGCCGCCAAAGACCGGCTCATGGCGAGCAGCGACTACGAAGTGAACCTGCGTACTGAAATGGAGCTTTCCAGGCTCCATGTCCGCTTCGACGAGTTACGCGAGAAGCAGTGGGCAGAGATGATCGAGATGCAGCGCCGGCAGATCGAGCTGCTCGAACGGCTCCTGCATGAGCGCGAGGGCGACGCGCACGCCTGAACGGCCCGCGTCACGCGGGCAGCTTCAGGTGATGCTCCAGGTTGCCCTTGAGATCGAGCATCGAGTAGTCGCGATACGAGAATCGCCAGACGCCCTCGACGCGCTCGAACTCGTCGTAATAGCGGCCGGCCGCAATCAGCTGCAGCGGCAGATCGCCGGTCGCCTGGTACACGGAGTAGTAGGAGCGAACCTCCGCCCGGTTCGCCTGCGCGTCGATCTCGATGATCGGGTTGCTGACAATGTGCTTGGTGCGCGGCGTGCCGCACGGGTAGATCCGGACGTATCTGCGCCAGACTTCGAGCAGCTCGGCCTCGCCGGCGAGCCCCTCGAGACCCGCGACCTTGATGCGCGCGTGGCGGAAGAGCGCCGCAGCCTCGCCGAGCGCGCCGCTGTCCATG
Source organism: Steroidobacteraceae bacterium (assembly GCA_035433705.1). GTDB lineage: Bacteria > Pseudomonadota > Gammaproteobacteria > Steroidobacterales > Steroidobacteraceae > CADEFQ01. Next base: position 40,479 of record DAORVK010000022.1, on the reverse strand, counting down.
AGCTCGCAATAGCGATAGAGCAGATTGGTGATCGCAACGGCGCTCTCGCTCATGTGAGAACCATAGGAGAAGGGGGCCCGCCCGTCCAGCGGTCGTGGAAAGGAACACGGTTCGGCAAGGGCCATAGAAGTCGCGCAAACCGGAGGCAGATGATTCCGCAATCGCGTCTTGCACCATCAGTCATCCAACTTGTAGCCTCCGATCGTGGCAATGCGGCTCTTGCGGGAGAAGGCGATGGATCTGAGGGGGGTGAACCGCGTCATCATAGCTGTCCGGGACATTGAGAAATCCAGGGACTACTATTCGCGGATTCTCGGCGCGACCTTTCACGAAGCCAACTGGACTGGAGCACCCTTCGGCATCCTTGTAGCAATAAGCTGGGATGCCGGTATAGAGCTCATTGCTCCGATGGCCGGGCGCGAGCGTGACTGCATAATCGCGCCGTTCCTGGAGCTTCGCGGCGAAGGCGTGATGAACGTGGTGTTCGGTGTCGACAATGGTGGCCATGCGAGGGCGCGAGCGGAGGAGGCGGGAGTCCGGACCACTCACTCACTTGACTATTCTCAGGCGGAGATTGACGCGCACCTGGCTGGCCTGTTCAGGAAATACGAGGAGCACGTCCTCGATTCCGCCACGCGCTGCGGCTTCAGCATTACGCTTGCGCAGATCGATCCCAGATAGGAGATGGTTCATGGCGGCTTCAGCATTCGCGCAACTGCTTTCACCCGGTCGTATCGGGCCCCTCGAACTGCGCAACCGCATCATCGTCACGGCAATGGGTGTCAATCTCGCGGAGGCCGACGGCACCTGCGGCGAACGCATCCGCGCCTTTCACGAAGAGCAGGCGCGCGGCGGCGTGGGCCTGGTGAATGTCGGGGTCGCAGGTGTCGCGTGGCCGGCAGGTGGAAACGAGCCGGGCCAGGTCGCCATCTCGGAGGACCGGTTCATTCCAGGGCTCGCGGCGCTCGCGGACGCGGTGCACCGACACGGCGCGAAGCTCTCCATCCAACTGCATCATGGCGGCTTCGGCGCGCCCGAGGACATGAAGGCCGGCCGCCCGGTCTGGGTGCCGTGCTACCCCGAGCCACCGAAAAAAGACATCACGGAAATGTGGCTGCTCGAAGAGATCGCGAAGTCACCCGCTCCGCAGATCAGGAATGTCGAGTTCCGGATCATGACGATCGAGGACATCCGCACCGTCGTCCAGCAATTCGCTGCCGCCGCCGTACGCGCGAAGCGCGCCGGCGCCGATGGCGTCGAGATCCATGCCGGTCATGGTTATCTGCTCTCGTCCTTCATCTCGCCACGATTCAACAAGCGTACCGACGAATACGGCGGCCCTCTCGAGAATCGCGTGCGCATTCTGCTTGAGGTCGTGCGCGCAATACGTGCGGCCGTGGGGCCCGACTTCGCGATGTGGTGCAAGCTCGATTCCCGCGAGGTCGGCAAGGAAGGCGGCATCACCATCGGGGATGCCAAGCGCACCGCGAAGATGGTCGAGGAAGCGGGCGCGAATGCGATCACGGTCACGGCCTATCACGACGTGGGCCAGGGCAAGCTGCACTCGGCCTCGCACACGCCGCAGGAGCCGGGCGTGAACCTGCCCTACGCGGCCCAGATCAAGGCGGCGGTGGGCATCCCGGTCATCGCCTCGGGACGCATCGAGCCCGAGGTGGGCGACGCCCACATCGCCACGGGCGCAATCGACTTCGTGGCCATGGGCAGGAAGCTGCTGGCCGATCCGCACTTGCCGCGCAAGCTCGCAGCGGGCAAACCGCAAGACGTCCTGCCGTGTATCTACTGCTACACCTGCATCAGCGCGATCTACACGCAGGAACAGGTGCGCTGTGCCGTGAACCCCGAAACCGGCTTCGAGTCGCACCGCACCGCCGCGGCGGCCGGGACGGCGACGGCACGCAAGCGCGTGGTGGTCGTCGGCGGGGGCCCAGGCGGCATGGAGGCGGCGCGCCGCCTCGTGGCAGACGGACATGAAGTCGTGCTGCTCGAGCGCGGCAGGGAGCTCGGCGGCACGCTGCGCTTCGCTTCGCTCGCCTATGCGGCGAACGAGCAGTTGCTGGATTGGCTGCGTCGCCGGATTGAGGCCTCGCGCGTCGAAGTGCGACTCGGCACGGCGGCAACACCCGAATTGCTGCGCTCGCTCCGGCCCGACGCGGTGGTCGTCGCCACCGGCGCCCGTCGCGACATGCCACCGTTGCCCGGCAGCGATCTCCCGCACGTCTTCAGCGGCGACGATCTGCGCCAGCTCATGATGGGCGAGAGCTCGGCGGCGCTCGGAAAGAAGACCGGCTGGGCGACGCGGCTCGCGACGAAGATCGGCGCCGCGACCGGCATGACGGCCAATCCCGGGTTCGTGCGCAAGGCGACGCATCAGTGGATGCCGCTCGGCAAGCGCATCGCCATCGTCGGGGGTGAGCTGGTGGGACTCGAGCTCGCCGAATTCCTGAGCGAGCGTGGTCGCGCGGTCGGCGTGGTCGATGACGCGCCAAGGCTCGGCGCGGGACTCACGCTCGTGCGGCGCATGCGCGTCATCGAAGAGCTGCAGGAGCACGGCGTCGGACTGCATGCGGGGGCGTCGGGGATCACGATTGAGCCCGAACGCGTGCGCTTCACCGACAGGGAGGGACGGCAGCAGAAGCTCGCTGCGGATCACGTGATCGTCGCCAAGGGTGCGAGCGGTGATCTGGCGCTGGCAGAGGAGCTTCGCACAGCGGGCTTCACTATCCACACCGTCGGCGATTGCCGCGGCGTGAGTTATATCGAAGGCGCCATGCGCAGCGCCGCGGAGGCCGCCGCGGCGATCAGTGCCGCGGCTTGATCTTCGCCATCAAGCACCGCGTGCCGGTTCCGGCCCTGTTCCTTGGCGAGGTATAGCGCGCGATCGGCGATTCTCACGATGAGATCGTGCGACGAATCGCGCTCCGGCCGCGTCGACGCAACGCCGATGCTGACCGTGACATGCGGCTGTGTCAGCGAGCACTCGTGCGGGACCGCAAGCGCGGTGACTTCGGCAAGCATCGCGCGCGCCACCCGCTCGCCGCCCGCGCGGTCTGCGCCTGGCAGAATCGCGATCATCTCCTCACCGCCATAGCGCGCCACGCAGTCGTGCGGGCGGGAGCCGGCCGCGCGCCTGATCGCGTGCGCGACATCGCGCAGGCAACGGTCACCCGCCTGGTGTCCGTAACGGTCGTTGTAGGCCTTGAAGTGATCGATGTCGATCATCACGACCGTGACGACGTCGTGGTCGCGGATGGCCTGCTGCCAGATGCGGTGAATCCCGCTTTCGAGCGCCGCGCGGTTGAGCAGCCCGGTGAGGGCGTCGTGGGTCGCGACTTCGCGCAGCAGGCGCCGGTCGAGAAAGGAGACGCGATTGGCGTGCTCGAGCGCGTAGCAACCGACCCCCGCGTAGAAATTCGCGCAGAGGAGCAGGAACGAAAGGTAGATCGCGAACTGCGGCGACACCTTGCCGAAGAGGGCGGCAACGACGAATCCCGCCAGCGTCAGCACATTCGTGCGCAGTGCCGCCCTGAAGGACAGGCCAAGCATGAAATAGAAGAAGAATATCGCGATCACGAGGCGCGCATAGATAAAGGTCGTGAGCGCGCCTTCGGCGTTCACTGCGAGCACCACCGTCGCAAGTCCGTAGAGCGGCGCGAAGGTGTGCACGAATGGCCAGTACCAGCGATACAGGCTGTGCGAGGTGAGCACAATGGCGATGACGACGAGCGGAATGTGCACGCCGAAGCGGATGACATCCAGCACGCCGTGCGCATTGACGCCGATCAGCAGCCGATCGAGGAGCGCAAGACCGCCGATCGTCGCAAGCGCGATGCAGACACCGATGCGCACCAGCCGGCGGCGTGATTGCCGGTACTCGGCAACGAACTCCTGCTCAAGTTCAGCGGGAAAACGCAACCACGGGAACCCCGTGCGCAAGGTACGGGCTACGAGCGACTCACCCTCCTGCGGTTGCGTCGCCGCGGGCATGGGGGGCTCAGAGTGCGGGAGTGCCGGTCTCGCGCGGCGTCTTTACGCGGGTCCGCCACACATCGTAAGGATCCCAGCCGCGAGTCGGGCCCGACTGCAGCGCACGTTCCTTCTGCGCGGCTTTCGGCATCGTCGGCTCGTTGGCTGCGACGAGTGTGGAGGACGCGAATCCGTCAGCCCCGTAAGGCTTTGTCGTTTTCATCAGCGGGGGTCTTGTCCCTGACTCAGTCAGTCTACTTATCGTGCGCAATTCTAATCCTTTCCCTGAGACGAGGGAGAGGCAATTTCCCGGGCTGGATATGTCAAATCAGGACTTTGCGCGAATTCTGTGAGCTAGTTCTCGAAATACCGGGCGAGGTAGGCCTCGAAAGTGCCGGTATCAGCCGCTTCGATCGACTGCTGCCGGGCCAGCGACTCCTCCGCCCCCCTCTGGAATTCGTCCAGACGCGCGGGATTCGGGGGGTACAGCTCCAGGAAATACGCCTTGTGCGTGCTCGACATGCGCTGCGCGAGATCGAAAAGGGACTCGCCCGTCGTTTCAAGCTCGTGCATCAGCCGCGCCGAGGGTGTGCGCGCGACATCGCGCAGTTTCTCCCGTTGCAGGGCCAGGGCCTGCGCGTAAGGACGCGCCGTGTCACCCTCGTCGAGGATTTCGCAAAGGCCGGTCATCCCATCGATGAGCTCATCCGCCCAGTCGACGAGCGCTACCGGCCGCCCGTCCCGCTGCAGCACGAGTCCCGGTTCGCGGCCACGTCGTGCCACAAGCACGTGGTTGCGGTCGAGCGCCTCCTGCTCGCCGCTTTCGATCGGCGGACTCTCGCGCAGCAGGCACAACGCGAGGAAGGCTTCGAGGAAACGCAGCTTCGCCTGGTTCACGCCCACCGGATCGAAAGCACTGACGTCGAGCGCGCGCACTTCGACGTACTCGACACCGCCGCGCCGCAGCGCCTTCGTCGGCCGCTCACCGGAGCGCGCGACGCGCTTCGGCCGGATGTTGCTGTAGTACTCGTTCTCGATCTGCAGCAGATTGGCGTTGAGCTGCCGCCATTCACCATCGACGTTGACGCCGAGCGCCTCGTACGGCGGGTACGGCGTGCTGATCGCACGCGTGAGGTCGCGCACGTAGTCATCGAGACTGTTGACCGACACCGCAACACCCGCCTGCTTGCGGTTGCGATAGCCGAGATCACTCATGCGGAGTGTGGTGGCGAAAGGTTCGTATGCCGTGCCTTTCGACAGAAAAGGCAATGTCTCGCCCCGCACGCGCAGGAAGGAGCTGCAGACTGCGGGCGAAACGCCGAAAAGGTACAGCACGAGCCAGCCGTGCCGGCGGTAGTTGCGCAGCAGGTCGAAATAGGCGGCAGAACGCAGCGCGCTGCTTTCGTCCCTTTCGCGCAGCGCGGCGTACGGCTCCCAGAATTTTCCGGGAAACGAGTAGTTGAAATGCACGCCAGATATCGCCTGCATCACGCGCCCGTAGCGGATCCCGAGGCCTTCGCGGTACACGCTTTTCATGCGGCCGATGTGCGAGGGGCCGTACTGCGCAATCGGGATCGACTCGTCGCTCTCGATGCGGCACGGCATCGAGGTGGCCCAGAGCCGCTCGTCGCCGAGATGCCGGTAGACGAACTGGTGCATGTCGCACAGGTACTGCAGCAACTCCCAGTTCGTCGTGAAGGTCGGCGTGACGAGCTCGATCAGCGCTTCCGAATAGTCGGTCGTGAACTGCCCGTTCGTCAGCGCCGACCCGAGCGCGCGCGGGTGCGGGGTCGTGGCGATGTGCCCGTCGGGCGTGACGCGCAGCGACTCCTTCTCCACCCCGCGCAGGCCGCCGCGAAGGAGCGGCGCACCGCCGCCATTGACGAGCATGGCGAGTCGCCGCTCGAAGGCGCGGTCGATGGCGGGTGTCGGCATGGGGCTACCAGGGCGTGCGGCGCAGCAGCACATCGCGCAGCATGGTGAAATCGCCGCGCAGGCTGTAAAGGGGGTGGCTGAAAGTCGCCGGCCGGTTCTTCTCGAAGACAAAGTGCCCGAGCCACGCGCAGCCGTAGGCGACGACAATACCGACCGGGACGAGTCGCCACTGCCGGATCGCGAGCGCGAGCGCGACGATCGTGAGCATCGCGAGAGTGCCAACCACGTGCAGGCGCCGGGAGACCGGATTGCGATGCTCTCCGAGGTAGAACGGATAGAACTCGCGGAAACTGCCGAAGTGCTGCGTCATGGTGGCGGTCATCTTGCCGTGCGGGGCGGCGCGAGCGCAATCACACCGGCGCAACGCACCGGGCCGCCAGCACCCGCAGTGTTTCCGGCAGGTCGCGCTTGAGCGTGGCAAGGATCAGCCATTGCGGCACCGGATAGCGCGGCACGACCCGCACGCGATAAACGACCAGCGTCGCGGCGCCTCCGTCGAGCGGCTCGAGGGTCCAGCGACCCTCGTGCTCACGCAGGCCGCCACTCACGTTGCTGATGCGCACTTCGCGGGGTGGATCGTAATCGGCACGGAACACGAAGCGGATGCGTGGCAGGTACCAGCGCAGGTTGACGACGTGTTCGATCAACTGATGGCGGCTGTCCGCCGCGGTTTCGACGACCCGGCAGGATTCGAGCCGCCTGACGAAACGCAACGCTTCCTCGCACGAGGTCATGACTGCGAACACCCGCTCAGGAGACGCACCGATCCGGATGGCTGCCCGCACCCCCTGCGATTCACCGTTTACGGAACCCGCCACATCGGTGTCGACCAGCACCTCGCCGCCGAGCACGCGAGCACGCTCGGTGTCGGTCAGCGGTACCGCCAATGCCAGGGCGGCGATGAGCCAGAGGGAGGGCAGGTTCATGGCGCGAGTCAGTATGGCCGGTCATTGTCCGTTCAGGTACCACGCGGTACCGTGGCAGGCATGAAGCGCCTGTGCGCCCTGCTCCTTCTCGCGCTCGCCTGCACGCCGGCGGCCAGGGCAGACAGTCTGCGCTGCGGTACGCGCCTTGTCGTCGAAGGCACCACTCGCGATCAGGTCACCACCTGGTGCGGCGCACCGACCGAGGTGCAGGAACGCCGCGCGCTCCGCCCGCCCATCATCTGGTACTACGGTCGACCCGTGCGCGTGGCGGGCGAGAGCTACATCGAGGTTCTGGTCGAGACCTGGACCTACAACCTCGGCCCGACCAAGCTGATGCGTCGCTTGACGATCGAGGACGGCGAGGTTGTCGATATCGAGACACTCGGCTACGGCTATCCCGGCAAGCGAAAGCAGCGCGAGTGAGCGACGGGCCGGCAACCTTCGGGCTGCGCATCGCACGTTCAGCGGACGATGCCGCGATCGCAGCGATCATCCGCACGGTGATGCCGTCGTTCGGCGCTTGCGGAGCGGGCTTTGCGATCAACGACCCGGAAGTCGACGCCATGAGCGGCGCCTACGAGCGGGCGCGCGCGGCGTACTTCGTCGTCGAGTCGGCCGGCCGCATCGTCGGGGGCGGCGGTATCGCGCCGCTCGAGGGCGGACCGTTCCGAACCTGTGAACTGCGCAAGATGTATTTCCTGCCTGAAGCGCGCGGCCTCGGGGTCGGCGTACACCTGCTCGCACGCTGCCTCGCGGTGGCACGCGGCTACGGCTACGGCGCCTGCTATCTCGAAACGCTCACGGGCATGGATGCCGCGCAGAAGCTCTATCGCCGTGCAGGATTCAAGGCGCTGCCGGGCCCGCTCGGCGCGACCGGTCATCACCGCTGCGATCGCTACTTCCTGCTCGAGTTTCCCTGAGCGGCGACTGCGCGTCGCGAGACCCACGCATAGCGCCACGAGAGCAGCACGGCACAGACGCTGAGACCTGCGATGAGTCCCATCCAGACGGCGCGCGCTCCCTGTCCGAGCACGACTCCGAATCCGTACGCGAGCGGAAAGCCGATGAGCCAGTACGCGACGAGGTTCAGCAGCATCGGCACGCGCGCATCCTTGAAACCTCGCAGCGCGCCGGCCGCGCCGACCTGCAGGCCATCGGCCACCTGGAATGCCGCAACGAACGCGAGCAGTTGCGTCGCGATCGCGAGCACCTGCGCATCGCCCGTGTAGGCGCCGGCGATCTGACGCCGGATCGCGAGCAGTACGAGCGCGGAAGTCGCCATGATCGCGACGCACAGCGCCATGCCGACCCAGCCGGCGAATCGCCCCGCCGCAGCGTCACCACGCCCGAGCTGATGTCCGACATGGATCGTGGTGGCCGAGTGCAGCGACAGCGGAATCATGAACATCAGCGCGCCGTAGTTGATCGCGATCGCGTGCGCGGCGAGCACGGTCGGGCCGAACGCCCCGAGCATCAGGCCAGCGGACGCGAACAACCCGCCTTCCGCCAGCACGCTGCCGCTGATCGGCAGGCCGAGCGCGAGGATCTCGCGCAGGCGCGCCCTGTTCGGCAGCTCGAAGCGCCGCAGCGGCGCGTAGGCGGAGTAACGGCGGTGGCGGCGCATGTAGCACCACATGAAGATGAACACGACCCAGCTCGCGAGCGCCGTGCCCACGCCGCATCCGACCGCACCGAAGGCCGGCAGGCCGAACTTGCCGTACATGAAGACATAGTTGCCCGCAACGTTTGCCGCAAACGCGAGCACGGCCGTGAACAGAATCGGTCGTGTCCAGCCCAACCCCTCGCTCGAGAAGCGCATCGCGAGAAACGCGAACATGGCGGGCACGCCGAACGCCACGGCGCGCACGTAGCGCGCGGCGAGGTCGGCGACATCCGGCGGAATCGCGATTGCGAGCAGCACCGGCTTGGCGAGCAGCAGCGCCGTGCACATGACGACCGCCATGGCCATCGCGAGCCACAACGCGTTACGCGTGAAGCTGCCTACCTCGTCGTTGCGGCCCGCCCCGTAGGCGTGGGCGACGGTCGGGGACAGCGCCATCAGGAGGCCCAGGCCCCCGAGATGGAAGAACGACACGTAGTTCGCGCCGACCGCCACGGCGGCGAGATCGCGCGCCCCGAGCCAGCCGGCCATGACGGTGTCGGCCGTGACCATCCCGGCGGTGGCGATATTGTTGATGAGCAGGGGACCCGCGAGATGCGCGATCGCGGCGGCATCCGCGCGGGCCTGTGGCAAAAGCAGCGTCATCGGAGTTGGCGGGAGGGGCGGCGAGCGTGGCATTCTACCGACTATGCTCGCAGGTTCTGCCATAAGACGCGTCGCCATCGTCGGCGGCCAGCGCATCCCGTTCGCGAGGGCGCACGGCGCCTACGCTGCAGTCGGCAACCAGGACATGCTGTCCGCTGTGCTGCGCACGCTCGTGGCGAAGTTCAATCTCGCGGGAGTGCGCCTCGGCGACGTAATTGCGGGCGCCACGATCAAGCACTCGCGGGACTTCAATCTCGTACGCGAATGCGTACTGTCGAGCGGACTCGACCCGCACACGCCGGGGCTCGATATCCAGCGCGCCTGCGGCACAAGCCTCGAGGCCGCGATCCTCATCGGCGGGAAGATCGCGCTCGGGCAGATCGACGCGGGTATCGCGGGCGGCGTCGACTCGGTGAGTGACGTGCCGATCGTCTACCCGCGCTCCTTCCAGCAGAAGCTGCTGCGCAGCTACCGTGGGCGCGGCTTCGGTGCGCGCGTCGCGCCGTTCTTTGGTCTGCGCCCGCGCGACTTCAAGCCGGTGATGCCCGCGGTCGTCGAACCGCGCACGGGCCTGTCGATGGGCGAGCACTGCGAGCAGATGGCGAAGACGTGGAGCATTTCGCGGGAGGCGCAGGACCAGCTCGCCCTCGCGAGCCACATGAAGGCCGCAGCGGCCTGGCAGGCGGGCTTTTACGGCGATCTCGTCGTCGACCATGAAGGGCTCGCGATCGACAACAACGTCCGCGCCGACACCTCGCTCGAGAAGCTCGCGAAACTGCAGCCTTCGTTCGATCGCAGCGCCGCGGGTACCCTCACGGCGGGCAACAGCACGCCGCTCACGGACGGCGCCTCCGCGGTATTGCTTGCCTCCGAAGAGTGGGCGACAGCGCGCGGGCTTCCCGTGCTCGCGTGGCTCACCTACGGCAAGGCCTGGGCCGTCGACTATGTGAGCGGTCACGAGGGCCTGCTGATGGCGCCGGCTTATGCCGTTCCCGCGATGCTGAAGGATGCGGGCCTCACGCTGCAGGATTTCGACTTCTACGAAATCCACGAAGCCTTCGAGGCGCAGGTGCTGTGCACGCTCGCCGCGTGGGAGTCCGCCGATTTCTGCCGCGAACGCCTCGGCCTGGAACGACCGCTCGGCAGCATCGATCGCGCGAAGCTGAATCTCAAGGGCGGCAGCGTCGCGATCGGTCACCCGTTCGCCGCCACCGGCACGCGCATCGTCGCGACGCTCGCGAAGATGCTCGCCGAGAGTCCGCGGGCGCGCCGGGGTCTCATTTCGGTATGCACGGCCGGAGGGATGGGAGTCACGGCCATTCTCGAGCGTCCCACTCACCCCTTTACATGAAACTTGCGAGCCTGAAAAGCGGCCGCGACGGCCGCCTCGTCGTCGTGAGCCATGACCTGACGCACTGCGTTGTAGCCGAAGGCATTGCGGCGACCCTGCAGGCCGCGCTCGACGAATGGGCCACGGTTGCACCACAGCTCGCAGCGCTCGCGGCGCGCCTCGAGGCGGGCACCGTGGCGGCCGCGAAACCCTTCGATCCGCGAGCCTGCGCGGCGCCGCTTCCCCGCGCCCATCATTGGGTCGACGGCAGCGCGTACGTGAACCACGTGGAACTCGTACGCCAAGCGCGCGGCGCAGAGATGCCGGCGTCATTCTGGACCGACCCCCTCATCTACCAGGGCGGCTCCGACGACCTGCTCGGCCCCACCGACGACGCGCCGTTCATGAGCGAGGACTTCGGCATCGACCTCGAGGCGGAAATCGCGGTGATCGTCGACGACGTGCCCATGGGCGTGTCGCCGCAGGTCGCAGCGGGGCATATCCGGCTGCTCACGCTCGTCAACGACTGGTCGCTGCGCAACCTGATTCCCGGCGAGCTTGCAAAGGGTTTCGGCTTTTATCAGTCAAAGCCTGCGACCGCGTTCTCGCCAGTCGCCGTCACGCCCGACGAACTGGGCGACGCGTGGCGCGACGGCAAGGTCCACCTGCCGCTGGTGAGCCGCATCAACGAGGCGCCGTTCGGCGCGCCCGATGCCGGCGTCGACATGACCTTCAGTTTTCCGCAGCTCATAGCACATGCGGCACGCACGCGGCGCCTCGGCGCGGGCGCCATCGTCGGCTCGGGCACCGTGTCGAACTACGATCGCAGCCGCGGCTCGAGCTGTCTTGCCGAGAAGCGCACGCTCGAGGTGCTGGCCGGCGGCCGGCCGGAAACACCGTTCCTGCGCTTCGGCGATCGCGTGCGCATCGAGATGTTCGACACGACCGGCCACAGCATTTTCGGGGCCATAGATCAACGCGTGGTTCGCGCTTCCTGACCGCGGTATCCTCGGGAACATGGGTGATTTCACTACGCTGATGGCCCGCGACGGCCACGAGTTCCAGGCGTACCTCGCCGCGCCGCGCGGCAAGCCGCGCGGCGCCGTCGTCGTGATCCAGGAGATTTTCGGCGTGAACCACAGCGTCCGGGCAGCCGCCGACCGCTACGCTGCGCAGGGCTACACCACAATCGCACCCGCCCTCTTCGACCGCGTGCGTCGCGGCATCGAACTCGGCTACACGGCCGAGACGATGCAGGAAGGCATCGGCTACATGAAGCAGGTGGGCAAGGATCAGTTCCTCGCCGACATCAGTGCCGCCGTCAACGCCGTGAAGGGCTCAGGGAAGGTCGGCATCGTGGGCTTCTGCTGGGGCGGCGCCGTCGCATACGTCGCGGCGTGCCAGCTGCCGGTGGCCGCGGCCGCCTGCTATTACGGAGCCAGCATTCCGAAGTATTTCGACGAGGCTCCGAAGTGCCCTGTCATTTATCATTTCGGCGAGAAGGACATGAGCATCCCGCCCGCGATCATCGAAAAGATCCGCGCCGTGCACCCGGCGGGCGTGTTCCACACTTATCCCGCGGATCACGCTTTCGGCAATGCCGACCGCGCGCAGTATGACGCTTCGAGTGCGCAGCTCGCGCTGGAACGCACGCTCACTTTCTTCGCCGGGTTCGTCGGTTGACCATCGGGGATCGCGCCATGAAATTGCAGGATACGTCGCTGTTGCGACAACAGTGCTATATCGACGGCCAGTGGGTCGATGCGGACTCGAAGCGCGCGCTCGACGTCGTCAATCCTGCCTCCGGTGAGAAGCTGGGCACCGTACCGAACGCCGGCGCAGCGGAAACGCGCCGGGCGATCGAAGCGGCGGCGCGCGCGTTCCCCGCGTGGGCCGCGCGCACCGCGAAGGACCGCGGCGCCATCCTGCGGCGCTGGAGCGACCTGATGCTCGCAAACCAGGAGGATCTCGCAACACTGATGACCGCCGAGCAGGGCAAGCCACTCGCGGAATCGAAAGGCGAGATCGCCTACGCGGCCTCCTTCCTTGAATGGTTCGGCGAAGAGGGCAAGCGCCTCTACGGCGATGTGATCCCCGGCCACCAGCCCGACAAGCGCCTCCTCGTGCTGCGCCAGCCGGTCGGCGTGGTCGCGGCGATCACGCCGTGGAATTTCCCTTCCGCGATGATCACGCGCAAGGCCGGGCCTGCGCTCGCCGCGGGTTGCACGTTCGTGTGCAAGCCCGCCACGCAAACGCCCTACTCGGCGCTTGCGATGGCCGAGCTCGCCACTCGCGCGGGCGTGCCCGCGGGTGTCTTCAGCATCCTGACCGGCAGCGCCACCGAAATCGGCGGCGAGATGACTGCAAATCCGATCGTGCGCAAGGTCACTTTTACGGGCTCGACCGAAATCGGCAAGAAGCTGATGGTGCAGTGCGCGGGCACGCTCAAGAAGCTGTCGCTCGAGCTCGGCGGCAATGCACCCTTCATCGTGTTCGACGACGCCGACCTCGACGTTGCCGTGCAGGGGGCGATCGCGAGCAAGTACCGCAATACCGGCCAGACTTGTGTGTGCGCTAACCGCCTGCTGGTGCAGGAAGGCATCTACGATGCCTTTACCGCGAAGCTCACCGAGGCAGTGGCGCTGCTGAGGGTCGGCGACGGCCTGAAGGAGGTCACCGATCAGGGGCCGCTGATCGACGCGAAGGCGCTCGCGAAGGTCGAGGAGCACATCAACGACGCCGTGGCGAACGGCGCGCAGGTCACCTACGGTGGCAAGCGCCACGCCCTCGGTGGCACGTTCTTCCAGCCAACCATCCTCACAAACGTGACGCCGAACATGATGGTCGCGCGCGAGGAAACTTTCGGCCCCGTTGCGCCGCTCTTTCGCTTCAGGACGGAAGCCGAGGCGCTCGCGATGGCGAACGACACCGAGTTCGGGCTGGCCGCATACTTCTACACGCGCGATCTCGCGCGCTCCTGGCGCGTGCAGGAAGGCCTCGAGTACGGCATCGTTGGCGTCAACACCGGCATCATCTCGACTGAAGTGGCACCCTTCGGCGGCATCAAGGAGTCCGGCTTTGGCCGCGAGGGTTCGAAGTACGGCATACTCGACTACACCGAACTCAAGTACGTGTGCGTCGGCGGCGTCGCCTGACGCGAGAGTCTCATGCCGCAATTCCTCGGCACGCCGGGTTTCCCGCACGACGGCAACGAACGCGTCGGCGTGCTGCTCGTCAATTCAGGGTCGCCAGACTCGGCCTCGGTGCGCGATATCCGCCGCTTTCTCGGCAGCCTTCTGTCCGATCCGCGGGTCGTCGAGCTGCCCCGCTGGTTGTGGTTGCCGATCCTGCATGGCCTCATCCTGCCGATCCGGCCGCTGCGCAGCGCACGCAAGTATCGCGAAATGTTCGCGGCGGGCCGCTCGCCGCTGCTGTCACTGTCGGAATCACTGCGTGCGGGCCTCGAAAGCGAACTTGCGCAGCGGGTCGCCTCACCGGTCCCGGTCGCCATCGGCATGCTCTATTCGAGCCCGTCGATAGAGAGCGCCATTCTGGGGCTGATCGACAGCGGCGCACGTCGTCTCCTCGTCGTGCCGCTCTTTCCGCAGTACTGCGGCGTGACGACCGGTGCGGTCTACGACAAGGTGGCCGGCGTGCTCGGCAGGCTGCGCTGGGCGCCGGAACTGCGCTACATCGCCGATTACCACGATGACGACGGCTACATCGAGGCGCTGCGCGCGAGCATCGCCGCACACTGGGCCGCGCACGGGCGCACCGGGCATCTGCTGCTCTCGTGGCATGGCGTGCCGAGCGCCTACTGCGACAAGGGCGATCCGTATCACAAGCGCTGTCACGCGACCGCGCAGCAGCTCGCCGATGCGTTGCGGCTGCACGACGGCGAGTGGAGCGTCGCCTTCCAGTCGCGCTTCGGCGGCGGCAGCTGGTTGCGCCCCTATACCGAGGAAGTGCTCGAGTCCCTGCCGGCGCGCGGCGTGCACACCGCTACCGTCGCCTGCCCAGGCTTCGCGATCGACTGCCTCGAGACGCTCGAGGAGATCGAAGTCGAAGATCGTGCGCGCTTCCTGCGTGCCGGTGGTACGCGTCTCGATTATGTGGCGGCGCTCAATGCGCGACCCGAGCATGTCCAGGCGCTCAGTCGTCTCGTCGCCCTTCACACGCGCGGCTGGATCGGCGCTGCCGCCGCGCGCGCCGCGGGCGCTTTTCCGCGCGTCGTGTCGAGCAGCTGACTATCGCGCCCGCGCATGCTCGGCCGGTTCCTCGAGCTGTCGGTTGCAACCGATGACATCCGCGCATCGGTGGAGTTCTATGAGCGGCTCGGATTCACGCAATGTGTGACGAGCGACGTCTGGTCGCATCCTTACGGCGTGCTCACCGACGGCCGCTGCGTGATCGGGCTGCACCAGTACCGTTTCGCGTCGCCCTCGCTCACGTTCGTGCGGGCGCGAGTCGCCCGGCACATCGCTGCAATCGAGGCCACAGGCGTCGAGATCGCCTTTCGCCGCACGGGTGACGAAGTCTTCAACGAAGCCGGCTTTCGCGATCCCACGGGGCACATGGTCACAGTGCTCGAGGCGCGCACGTTCTCGCCCTGCGACCGCGACCAACCGTCGCTATGCGGCGAACTCGCGGAGTACAGCCTGCCGGCACGCGATTTTGCCGTCGCGCGCCGGCAGTGGGAAGCGTTCGGCTTCGTGGCGCTCGCCGACGGGAGTGACGCGGAGAGTGACGACACACCCTGGCGCCGTCTGCCGCTCACAAGCGATCACCTGAACCTCGCCTTCCACACACCGCGCTTCTTCGCGCAACCACTGCTCGTATTCACAGCCGCAGACCCGGCGGGTCGTCGCGCGCGCCTCGCGGCGCTCGACATGCCATTTGCCGCAGACCTTCCGGCCGCGCTCGATCCCGGGCATTACGCGCTGATCGAGAGCCCGGAGGGCCTCGCGATACTGCTGGCGCCGGGGTAACCGCGGGTCGACGCGCCCATCAGCTCGCCTCGTCGCAAGCGCGCTCCGCCGCGCAGTGTCCGCCGAGCACGAAAGGCCCCACGCCCGCTAGAATCGCCGGTCTCACACTTCTGCGAGGCCATCATGCGTACAGCAATGCTCGCCCTGCTGCTCGGCGCCGCGCTACCGGCGCTTGCCGACGAGGGCATGTGGACGTTCGACAATTTCCCCGCGGCAGCCGTCAAGGCGAAGTACGGCGCCACCCTCGACAGCGCGTGGCTTGACCGGGTGCGGCGCAGCACGATCCGCCTCTCGAACTGCACGGCGTCCTTCGTCTCTCCCGAAGGCCTCATTCTCACGAACCACCACTGTGTCGAGGCTTGTCTCGCGAACCTGTCGTCCAGGGACCAGAGCCTCGTGCAGACGGGCTTCGTCTCGCGCAGTCGCAATGACGAGCCGCGGTGCGCGACGCAGGTCGCCGACGTACTGCAGGCAATGGAAAATGTCACCGACAAGGTGATGCAGGCGATCAGCGGCCTCGATCAGACCGCAGCGAACGAGGCGCGCAAGAAGGCGCTCACGCAGCTCGAGCAGGCCTGCGAGAAGAGCACAAGGCTCAAGTGCGAGAGCGTCACGCTCTACCAGGGCGGACAGTACTTCCTCTACAAATACAAGCGCTACGACGACGTGCGTCTCGTGCTCGCACCCGAGGCCGACATCGCCGCTTTCGGCGGCGACCCGGACAATTTCCAGTTCCCGCGCTGGTCGCTCGATTTCTCGATGCTGCGGGCCTACGAGAACGGCAAACCCGCGAAGACGCCGGATCACCTCCCGATCCGCTTTGCGGGTCCCGAAGCGGGCGAGTTCGTGCTCGTCTCCGGCCACCCCGGTTCCACCGAGCGACTCGATACGCGCGCGGAACTCGAGTTCCAGCGCGATCTCGTCCTGCCGAACTGGCTGCTGCGCTATTCCGAGCTGCGCGGCCGTTACATCCAGTACGGCAAGGGGAGCGAAGCGGCAGCGCGCATCGTCGAGGAGCCGCTCAACTCGCTCGAGAACGGCATCAAGGTGCGGCGCAAGCTGCTCGACGCCCTGCACGAGGACTCGCTGCTCGAGGCGAAGAGCGAGGCGGAGCAGGCGCTGCGCGTGAAAATGGCGGGCGACGCCTCGTTCGGCGACCCATGGGCAGATATCGCACGGGCGACGACGATCGAGCGTGGCCTCTATCTGCCGTATCTATTCCTCGAAGGAGCCGGCGGCTTCAACAGTGCGACCTTCCGCTACGCCCGCACGCTCGTGCGCGCTGCCGCCGAGCGCGGCAAGCCGAACACGGAGCGGCTGCGCGAGTACGCCGACACGGCGCTGCCGCGGCTTGCGCAACAGACACTCGCGGCGATCCCCGTCTACCCGGAGCTCGAGAATCTCACGCTGTCGTTCTCGCTCGAACGGATGCGCGAATGGCTCGGCCCCGATCACCCGGTGGTGCGCCAATTGCTCGCGAAGGATTCCCCGGACAGCCTCGCCGCGAAACTGATCGCTGGGACGAAGCTCGCCGACCCGGCCATCCGCAAGCAGCTGTGGGACGGCGGCGAGGCGGCCATCGCCGCGTCGAACGACCCGATGATCCGGCTCGCGCTTGCGATCGACGAGCGCTCGCGCGCAGTGCGCAAGCGCTACGAGGACGAGGTCGAAGCGCCGATCACCGCGGCGTCGGAGAAAATCGCTGCAGCACGCTTCAAGGTCTATGGCACAAACGTCTACCCCGACGCGACTTTCACGCTGCGCCTCAACTACGGCACGGTGGCCGGCTGGAACGAGGATGGCAGGGACATCCCGCCGTTCACGTATCTCGGGAAGGCCTTCGAGCGCGCGACGGGCAGCGCGCCGTTTCGCATTCCCGACAGTTGGCTGAAAGTGCGCGACTCGCTCGATATGCAGACCCCGTTCTGCATATCGACGACGAACGATATCGTCGGCGGGAACTCGGGCAGCCCGTTGATCGACGCGCAGGGTCGCATTGTCGGCCTGATGTTCGACGGCAACATCCACTCGATCTCGGGCCGCTACTGGTTCGACGCCGCGAAGAACCGTGCCATTGCCGTGCACCCCGCCATCCTCCGCGAGGCGCTGCAGAAGGTGTACCACGCGGACACCGTACTCAGGGAACTCGGCGTGCGCTGAGATCGACTTCGACGCCGAGCGTATCTTCGACCTGCAGCGCGCCGAGCATCACGCTGAAGGGCGTGAGCCCGAGCGCGCTCTGTTCGACGGTGAACTTTGCGGTGACGTGCAGCCGTTCGGCGCCCCGCCGATCGACCTGCACCGGCACGACGAGCGAATGGCTCTCGCCGCGCACGTTCACATCGAGCCGGGCCGCGAAAGTCCCGGGCCCGCCGGTGAGCGAGACAGCGCGCACCACGATTGCGGGAAAGCGCGCGGCGTCGAGCAGGCTCTCACCCAGCATGTTGCGGCGGGTACCCTCGCGTGCTGAATCCGGGACGGCGGTTGCGAACTGCGGGCCCCGGCCGCTGCGCAGCTCGGCTTCGTCGACTGTGAAGGCAGCGACCGGCAGGTACAGATCGAGCGTGCTCGCCGTGAGGGGCTCGCGCAGGTCGATGACGCCGATGAGCGCGCGCGAGGCGATCACGTGGTTGTGCCCGAACGAGGCGAGCGTGCCGCCGCGGTACGCGAGTACCACCACGAGGGATTCGTCGCCGACGATCCGGTAGCGGATCGCGCCCGCCACGGGCGGTGCGACTTCGGCGGGCGGCACTGCAGGAACGGGCGGCGGAGCGGCGCGTCGGGATGCAGGGCAGCCTGCGAGGCCGAGCGCGGCCAGCATCGCCGCCCCCAGCGCGGCCTTGCTAGACTGGACGCTCCTCACTCCCATGGAGCCGAGCATATGCCGATCCGCAATACCCTGGAACGCTGGGGCACGATCGCAAAGTTCTTCCATTGGGCCATCGTGCTGCTCGTCGTTACCCAGTTCGTGCTCGCGTTCATCGCCGAGGGTCTGCCGGTCGGCCTGCAGAAACTCGCTGTCCTCGCGCGGCACAAGTCGGTCGGCATCACCATCCTCGCGCTTGCGACGCTGCGCCTCTTGTGGCGGGCGGCAAATCGCACGCCGGAAATGCCCGCCACGATGGCGAACTGGGAGAAGGCGGCGGCGCGCGGCGCGCACGGACTGCTTTACGCGCTGCTCCTGGCGGTTCCACTGGCCGGCTGGATCATGTCTTCTGCCAAGAACTTCCCGGTGTCCTGGTTCGGTCTCTTCCAGCTCCCGGATCTCGTGGCGCCGAGCGAAACCACCTTCGACATCGCGCACGATGCGCACGAAATTCTCGCGTTCACTCTCGGGGCGGTCGCGACGCTGCACCTGCTCGCCGCGCTCAAGCATCATTTCGTCAACCGCGATGTCGTGCTGAAGCGCATGCTGCCCTTCACGCGCGTGCCGGTCGTGCTCGCTGCGCTGCTCCTCATGGGCCCCGGTGCCGGCGAAGCGCTCGACGCGGCACCCCGCGCGGGCGCCGCAACCGGCAGCAACGCCAGCGGGTCCCTTCAGTTCCGCTTCACGCAGGCGGGCGCCACCACGACGGGCACCTTCGACAAGTTCACGGTGTCGCTCACTACGGCAGCAGATGGCATGCCGACCCGGCTCGCGGTCGTGATTGATGCCGCTTCGCTCAATACGAAAGACAAGGATCGCGACTCGGCCTTGCGCACGGCGGACCTGTTCGACGTGCAGAAGTTTCCGCAGGCAAGCTTCGAGGCAACCCGCTTCAAGCACATCGCGAACGATCGCTACGAGGCTTCAGGCAAGCTCGCGATTCGCGACATGGCCCGCGAAGTAACGCTGCCGTTCGCGCTCACCGCCGCCTCCGGCAACGGGGCGCCGGCCCGCGTGATTGCGGGCGAGCTCGCGATCAACCGGCTCGACTACGGGGTGGGTCAGGGCGAATGGCGCTCTACCGAAATGGTCGGCAACGCCGTCACCGTCGTCTGGTCCGTCAAACTCACGCCCGCACCCTGACTTGCCGCAAGTCTTCGGCACGATCGACGAATGCGTGGACGCGACGCTCGCGCGCGTCGGCCACCACATCGTACTGGGTCTGCCGCTGGGCATCGGCAAGCCGAACCTCGTCGCGAACGAGTTCTACCGGCGCGCCGCGCGCGATCCTTCACTCCGTCTCACGATACTCACTGCGCTTTCACTGACGCGGCCGCAGGCAAGTGGCGACCTCGCGCGACGCCTGCTCGAGCCAGTCGTCGAGCGGGTGTTCGCCGACTACCCCGAACTGGACTATGTCCTCGCCGCGAAGGCCGGCACACTGCCGCCCAACATCGAGGTGATCGAGTTCTTCTTCGAACCCGGTGCCTGGCTCGGGGTCGACGCCGCACAGCAGCACTACCTCTCGGCGAACTACACGCATGTCGCACGCGACTTTCTCGCGCGCGGTGCGAACGTGATCGCGCAGCTCGTCGCGAAGCGCACGGTCGCGGGAGAAGTGCAGCTCTCGTTGGGCTCGAACCCCGACGTCACCGTGGATCTGCTGCCGCAGATCGAGGCGGCGCGCACGGCCGGCCGGGATATCCTGCTGATCGGCGCCGTGCACCCCCGCCTGCCCTTCATGTTCGGCGGCGCCTGCATCGACCCCGCGCGCTTCGACTACCTGATCGATCACCCACGCTACGACTACGAGCTCTTCTGCCCGCCGAATCTGCCGTTGCGTACGGTCGATCACGCGATCGCGATGCGCGTTGGCGCGCTCGTGCCTGACGGCGGCACGCTGCAGATCGGCATCGGCGAACTCGGCGACGCGCTCGTCTATTCGCTGCTGCTGCGCCACCAGCAGAATGGCGCCTGGCGCGCCATCCTCGAAGCGCTGCTCGAAGCCGGCGTCGCCCGCAACCTCGATGAAGCGACCTTTGCAGAACTGCGTCGCTGCGGCGTGTTTCGCGCCGACACGTGCTATCACGACGGCCGCATCCGCACGCCCGAAGGAAAGTGGCTCCCCGCCGATCTCGGTGATGCGACGATGCGCCGCACGCTTGCGGAGCAATGTCTGGGTCGGGAGCTGCAGGGCGGAATCGCGGCGCACGCTGCGTTCTTCCTCGGCCCGCGCGGCTTCTACGCCAAGCTGCGCGAGATGCCGGAGCGCGAGCTGCGCCGGATCGACATGTGTGGCGTCGGCTTCGTCAACCAGCTCTACGGCGCGGACTACGAACTGCGCTGTCTGCAGCGCCGCGACGCGCGCTTCGTCAATACGGCGATGATGGTGACACTGCTCGGCGCCGCGGTTTCCGACACGCTCGAGAACGGTCGTGTCGTGAGCGGCGTCGGCGGACAGTACAACTTCGTGTCGATGGCGCACGCCCTGCCCGGTGCGCGTGCCATCCTGTGCCTGCGCGCGACGCGCGAAAGGGCGGGACGCGTCAGCTCGAATATCGTCTGGAACTACGGGCAGACGACCGTGCCACGCCACCTGCGCGACATCGTCGTCACGGAGTACGGCGTCGCCGATCTGCGCAGCGCAACCGACGCCGAGACGATTGCGCGTCTGCTTGACGTTGCCGACTCGCGATTCCAGCCGGCGCTGCTCGCCCGGGCGCAGAATGCCGGCAAGATCGCGCGCGACTACCGGATCCCGGAGGCGCGCCGCACCAACACGCCGGAGCGCATCGCCGCGATCTTCGCCGGGCCGCGCCGCGATGGCCTTTTCAGCGACTACCCGTTCGGCACTGACCTGACGAGCGTGGAAATCCGCCTTGCGAAGGCCCTTGGTGCGCTCGCCGCACGTACTGCGACGCGTGGCGGTCGGCTGCGCACGTTCGCGGCCGCGATTCGCCAGCCCGTCGAAGCCGACATGGAGGAGGCGCTCCATCGCATGAATCTCGCGGCCCCCCGTGGTTGGCGGGAGCGGTTCTCGCGGCGGCTCGTAGCGCTCGCCTTGCGCGAGACCCGTACTTGAACGGTGCCCGCGCGGCTACTTCGCGAACAGTTGCGCGCGGTCGCGGAATGCCTTGAACTCGAGCGCATTGCCCGAGGGGTCATGGAGAAACATCGTCACCTGCTCGCCGACCTGACCCCGGAAGCGGATGCCGGGTGCAATTGCGAATCGGGTGCCCGCAGCACGCAGGCGATCGGCGAGTGCCTGCCACGCCTGCCATTCGAGCACCACGCCGAAATGCGGCACCGGCACATCGTGCCCGTCGACGGAATTGTGATGCACCGGTCGTGCGCGCGCCGCCGGGTCGAGATGTGCGACGAGCTGGTGGCCGAAGAAGTCGAAGTCCACCCATTCATCGCTGCTGCGCCCCTCGGGACATCCGAACAGCGCACCGTAGAACGCGCGCGCGGCCGCGAGATCATGCACGGGAATCGCGAGATGGAAGGGCTGCAAGCCTGTGCCCGTCAATGCAGGTGCCTGTCGCGGCGTCAACCGCGCCTGCGCTTGCGGGCGGGCCGGGATTTCTTGAGCGCCGTGCGCTTCTTGCCCACCGTCCGCCGCCCACTGCTCGCCGCACGTTTCTTGCCCGCCGCACGCTTCTTGCCCGCCGCCCGCTGCTTCGGCGAAGCCCGCTTCTTGCCGGCCGCCCGTCGCACGCTGCCCGTCGCACGCTTCTTCGTGGCCGCACGCTTCTTGCCCTTGGCCCCCGGCCCTTGACTCTTCGCCCTCTCCACCCCGAGCAGCTGGTCGACGATTGCGGGATTTTCGAGCGTCGAGATGTCCTGGGTGATTTCCTCGCCGCGGGCGATCGTACGCAGCAGGCGGCGCATGATTTTGCCCGAGCGGGTCTTCGGCAGGTTGTCGGTGAAACGGATTTCGTCGGGCCGCGCAATCGCGCCAAGCTGCTGCGTCACCCATTCGCGCAGTTCGCCGACGAACTTGCTGGTGTCGCCGGTCGGCCGCGGCCCGCGGCACACGACGAAGGCGAACACCGATTCGCCCTTGATCTCGTGTGGCCGCCCGACCACTGCAGCCTCCGCGATGCGCGGGTGCGCGACGAGCGCCGATTCAATTTCCATTGTGCCGAGCCGGTGCCCCGCGACATTGAGCACATCGTCAATGCGGCCCATGATCCAGAAGTAGCCGTCGGCATCGCGGTGAGCGCTGTCGCCCGCGACATAGAAGCGGTCGTGAAACTTCGCCCAATAGGTCGACAGATAACGCGCATCGTCGCCCCAGATCGTGCGCAACATGAACGGCCAGGGTCGCTTGATCACGAGATAGCCACCGGCATCTGGCCGGGTGACCTGGCGGCCCTCGTCGTCGACGATGTCTGCATCGATGCCGGGCAGCGGCAGTGTGCAGGAACCGGGCTTGGTTGCCGTGACGCCCGGCAGCGGGCTGATCATCGTCGCGCCAGTCTCGGTCTGCCACCAGGTATCGACGATCGGGCAGCTTCCGCGGCCGATCACGCGGTGGTACCACATCCACGCCTCGGGATTGATCGGCTCGCCCACCGAGCCAAGGAGGCGGATCTTCGACAGGTCGTAGCGCGCGGGAATCCCGTCGCCGAGTTTCATCAGCGCACGGATCGCGGTCGGCGCCGTGTAGAAGATCGTGACGCCGTGCTTCTCGCAGAGGCTCCAGAAACGGCCCCCATCGGGAATTGTCGGCGCGCCCTCGTACATCAAGATTGTCGCGCCGGCGGCGAGCGGGCCGTATGCGTTGTAGCTGTGACCCGTGACCCAGCCTACGTCAGCGGTGCACCAGAACACATCGTCTTCGCGCAGATCGAACACCCATTGCGCCGTAACCTTCGCGCCAAGCAGAAAGCCGGCGCTCGAGTGCTGGATGCCCTTCGGCTTGCCGGTCGAACCGGACGTGTAGAGCAGGAAAAGCGGGTGTTCCGCATCGACCGGCACCGGCTCGCACACCGGCACTTCGCCTTCGACGAGATCGTGCCACCAGAGGTCGCGCCCTTCACGCATCGTGACTGGCTGGCCGACGCGCCGGCACACGATCACGTTTTCGATCGAGCGGCAACCGGCGGCGAGCGCCTTGTCGGTCGCCTCCTTGAGCGCAATCACATGCCCACCCCGATGCCCCCCGTCGGCGGTGATCACGAGCTTTGCGCCCGCGTCCTCGATGCGATCCTTGAGCGCCACGGAAGAGAAACCGCCGAATACCACCGAATGAATCGCACCGATACGCGCGCAGGCGTGCATCGCGATGATCGACTCCGGAATGAGCGGCATGTAGATCACGACACGATCGCCGTGGCCGACGCCCAGTTTCTTCAGTGCGTTCGCGAGTCGACAGACCTCGGCGTGCAGTTCCCGCCAGGAAAGCCGGCGCGTGTCCCCGGGTTCCCCCTCGAAAATCAGTGCGGTCTTGTGGCCGCGCGTCTCGAGATGGCGATCGAGACAGTTGGCGGACACGTTGAGCTGCCCGTCGGTGAACCAGCGGTAATGCGGGGCCCGCGAAGAATCGAGCGTGCGGGTGAACGGGCGGTCCCAGACCAGCTCGCTGCGTGCCAGATCGGCCCAGAAACCCGTTGGATCGGCGGCGGCGCGCGATCGCAGCTCCGCCAGATCGGCGGACTTGACCCGGGCGCGCGCGGCGAAATCGGCCGGCGGCTCGAACAGGCGTTCCTCGGTAAGAATGGAGCGGATATTCTTGTCACTCACGGCATCACCCCTCAATCGATCTTCCATAGCGTAGCAACCCCCGGGCCGCAGCGCGCAGGCAGTGGGGGTGCCATTGGCATTGCATCGGAAAACCCGGGCTCACGGCGGTCGTCGCCGGCAAGATCAACGTATCGCAGTCGCCGTGGCCCTGGTCGCCGACAGGGCCGCGAGCCGCTCGGCCTGCCGGCGCAGCATCGGGCCGAACCCGAGACCATCGAAATAGGCAGTGAGGCCCGCCATGTCAGGAGCGCGCGGACGCAGCGCCGCGTGGTCTATGTCGAGCGGCATGTCGCACGCGATCGCAGTCAGCTGCCGCGCGAGATAGGCCGCATCGCGATGCTGCAGCAGCTTCTCCGGCAGCTTCGCCGCGCCCCGGATCGGCAGCCCCCGCACGCGCTCGAGGTCGGCGTAGAGCGCATCGAGCGAAGCGAACTCCCGCATGATCGCTGCCGCCGTCTTCGGCCCGACGCCGGGAACACCGGGGATGTTGTCGACACTGTCACCGGTCAGCGCGAGATAGTCGACGAAGCGCTCGGGCGCGCATCCGAACCGGCCCTCGATCTCGTGGTAGCGATAACGCTCATTCGCCGCATAGTCCCAGTAGACATCCCCGTCGCGCACGACTTGCGCCATGTCCTTGTCGCGCGTGACCACGGTGATCGGCAGCCCCGCCGCGCGGCCGCGCGCTGCGAGCGTGCCGATGATGTCGTCGGCTTCGAATTCCCGGCTGGAAAAATGACGCACTCCTGCGAGCTCGCAGAACTCGCGGCAGCGCGCGAACTGCCACAGAAGATCGGGCGGCGCGGGGTCGCGGTTCGCTTTGTACGCCGGGTAGAGCTGGTTGCGGAATGACGAGGTGAGGCTCTCATCGAACGCGACGGCCAGGTATTCCGGCTTCACCCGTTCGATCAGGTCGCCCAGAAAACGCGCAAAGCCGAACGCCGCGTGGGTCGGATTGCCGTCGGCGTCCGCCATGTCGGGCGGCATCGAATAGTAGGCGCGGAATACGTAGACGGAGGCGTCGATGAGGAAAAGCATGTACGGGCTCCGGGGCAAGGGCTCCAGGCTTGGGGCCAGAAACGCGGGTCGGCCACATCGGCCGGCGCTGCCGGCCCGCAGCGCTATGCGCGCAACCTCTTGATCCGCTCGTGCAGCGGCGAATGGCGCGGAAAGTGCGCGAGCAGGTATTCCATCTGGTCTGCGAGCACGCGCCGACCCTTGAGGAAGATGTACTCGGCGTAGGTGGGTGTGAACGGCACCGCGATCAACTGCATGCGTGCCTGCTCGGGCGTGCGCGAGGCCTTCAGGTTGTTGCAGCGACGGCAGGCCGTGACCACGTTCGTCCAGACATCCTTGCCGCCCTGGCTGAAGGGGCGGATGTGGTCGCGCGACAGCTCGCGCGCCGCAAACCGCTGCGCGCAGTACATGCAAAGGAACGCGTCACGGCGGAACAGTGTCTGGTTGTTGAGCGGCGGCACGTAGTCGTGGCGTGTGTTGCCCGGGTTGCCCGTGTGACCGACGGTCGCGACGATCGAGTTCACCTCGAGGACGGTGCGGCAACCGGTGCGCGCGTTCGTCCCCCCGTACAGGCTGAAAATCGAGCGCCCGCAGGTGTAGGCAACCTGCTCCTGGTGATAGAGCCGCGCCGCTTCCTTGTAGTCGATCCACTCGAGCGGCATACCTGCCACGTCCGTGCGGAGCACGAGCTGGGAGAGCGAGCTGCCACACAAGCTCGCGAGGATGCGCAGATCGTGCAGGGACCCCCGATCCGCGCGGTCGAGATCGATGCCTTCCATTGCGTTGTTAGATTAGGCAGGTTTGTGCAACAATTCAACGTTGCAAGACGTTAATTCTGCGAGACATTTCGCGAGGCGTGGCCAGGGGCCTGCGCCTTGCCCGCCACAGGGAGCCTTGGGATATGCCGGTCACGATCGGGGTGCTGCGCGAGTGTGCCCCCCAGGAAACGCGCGTGAGCCTCGTTCCCGAGGTTGCCACCAAGTTCGCGGCACTCGGTGCGCGAGTGCTCATCGAACGGGGTGCCGGCGCACCCGCACAGTTTCCCGACGCACTGTACAAGCAGGTGGAGTGGGCCGACACGTCAGGCGCCGTACTCGACACGGCTGACATCCTGCTCACGGTGCAACCGCTCACGCTCGCGCAGATCGGCGCGCTGAAGGCAGGCGCGATCGTCGTCGGCTACGCGCAGGCGCATGCGAAGCTTGCCGAAGTAAAGGCGCTGCGCGACGGGCGCATCACCCACTTCGCGATGGAGTTCGTGCCGCGCATTTCGCGCGCCCAGTCGATGGACGCGCTGTCTTCACAGGCAGCGATTGCCGGCTACAAGGCGGTGCTGATCGCGGCTGATCATTTGCAGAAGTTCATGCCCATGCTCACGACCGCCGCGGGCACTATCCGGCCCTCGCAGGTGCTCGTGATCGGCGCGGGCGTCGCGGGCCTGCAGGCGATCGCGACCGCGCGACGCCTCGGTGCGGTCGTCGAGGCGTACGACGTGAGAAGCGCGACGAAGGAGCAGGTGAAATCGCTCGGTGCAAAATTCGTCGAGGTCGGCGTCTTTGCGGAAGGCAGCGGCGGCTATGCGCGCGAGCTCACGGCGGAGGAGAAGGCGAAGCAGCAGGAGGTGCTCGATGCACGCATCGCCGCGGCCGACGCCGTGATCACCACTGCCTCGGTACCGGGCCGCCCCGCGCCGAAGATCGTGTCGCGGGCCGCCGTCGAGCGCATGCGCGCCGGCTCGGTGGTCGTCGACATCGCCGCCGAACAGGGTGGCAACTGCGAGCTCACGCGCGCGGGTGAAACAGTCGTGCACCGGGCCGTCAAGGTGATCGGCCCGGTGAACCTGGCCTCACAGCTTGCTTACAACGCGAGCGAGATGTACGCGCGCAACCTCTACAACTTTCTCTCGCCCGCGCTCAAGGGCGGTGAGCTGAACATCGACTGGAACGATGAGGTCTTTGCGCAATCCTGTCTGACCCATGACGGGGCCGTGAAGCACGAGGCAACCAGGAAGAGCATCGAGGGCTGACGGCAATGACGGGAATCGTAGCGCTTTACATTTTCATGCTCGCAGCCTTTACCGGTTACGAGGTCATTGCCCGTGTACCCGTCATCCTGCATACGCCGCTGATGTCAGGATCGAACTTCGTTCACGGCATCGTGCTCGTTGGCGCGATGGTGGCGCTCGGGGCGGCGGTTACGCCGCTCGAGAAGACGATCGGCTTCATCGGCGTGCTGCTCGCTGCGGGCAATGCGGTCGGCGGCTACGTGGTGACCGAACGCATGCTCGAGATGTTCAAGTCGAGCGGGGTGAAGAAGGGCGGCGGCTCCAGGGGAGCGCACTGAAATGCCGGACCTCTTCTCCGCGGAAACGCTGATCCAGGGGAGCTATCTCCTCACCGCGTTTCTTTTCATCGTGGGCCTGAAGCGCATGAGCTCGCCGGTCACCGCGCGCAGCGGCATCCTGTGGGCGGGCGCCGGCATGCTGCTCGCAGTGCTCGTCACGTTCCTCTATCCGGGGATGACGAACTATCCGCTGATCATCGCCGCAGTCGTCGTCGGCTCGCTGATCGCGTGGTGGAGCGGCAAGCGTGTCGCCATGACCGACATGCCGCAGATGATCGCG
Source organism: Steroidobacteraceae bacterium (assembly GCA_035433705.1). GTDB lineage: Bacteria > Pseudomonadota > Gammaproteobacteria > Steroidobacterales > Steroidobacteraceae > CADEFQ01. Next base: position 12,796 of record DAORVK010000022.1, on the reverse strand, counting down.
CTCTACAACGGCATGGGCGGCGGTGCGGCCGCGGCGATCGCCGCGGTCGAGCTGTACAAGGGCGGCGAGCACGGTCTCGTGACCATGGTGCTGGCCGTGGTAGGCGGGTTGATCGGCGCGGTGTCATTCAGCGGCAGCGCCATCGCTTTCGGCAAACTGCAGGGCCTCATCAAGCGCTCGTTCCGCTTCGGCGGCCAGCAGGTGTTCAATCTCGCCCTCCTCATCGGCGCACTGGTGCTTGGCGGCATGATTGCGCTGCATCTGAACGCCTCGCCCGCGATCATCACCAGCTTCTTCGTGGTCGCGCTCGTGCTCGGCCTTACGATGACTTTGCCGATCGGCGGCGCCGACATGCCGGTCGTGATTTCGCTCTACAACGCGCTTACCGGTCTCGCCGTTGCATTCGAAGGCTTTGTGCTCGGCAATGCTGCGATGATCATCGCAGGAACCGTGGTCGGTTCCGCGGGCACGCTGCTGACCCAGTTGATGGCGAAGGCGATGAACCGCTCGCTCGGCAACGTGCTCTTCTCGGGCTTCGGCGACACCGGCGGCGCCGCGACCGGCGAGGTCGGGGGCAGCATGAAGCCGATCGAAGCCACGGATGTCGGCGTGATGATGGCGTTCGCGAGCAAGGTGATCATCGTACCGGGCTACGGTATGGCGGTCGCACAGGCCCAGCACAAGGTGTGGGAACTGACGCAGCTGCTGATCGACCGCGGCGTCACCGTGAAGTTCGCGATCCACCCGGTTGCGGGCCGCATGCCGGGGCACATGAACGTGCTGCTCGCCGAGGCCGGCGTCCCCTACGACCTCATCGCCGACCTCGACGAGATCAATGCGGAGTTCGAAACGGCCGATGTCGCGTTGATCATCGGCGCAAACGACGTCGTGAACCCGGTTGCACGCACCGACAAGTCGAGCCCGATCTACGGCATGCCGATCCTGAATGCCGACAAGGCGAAGAACTGCATCGTCGTGAAGCGCGGCCAGGGCGCGGGCTTCTCGGGCATCGAGAACGCCCTCTTCTATCTCGACAACACACGCATGCTCTACGGCGACGGCCAGAAGGCGGCCGCCGAGCTGATCAGCGCGGTGAAGGCCATCAGCTGACGCAGGTACGCGCCTGCACGCTGGCAGACTTGCCGGCCGTGCAGGCGATCAACGCACAGCACGTACTCACCGGGACCGCAGCACTGCCGGCATTGCGCGTTCATGCCGTAATTGCCCGGATATGTGCAGCACATCATGCGGGTGACCGGGAGCCGCCCATATACTGCGCAACGCACACGCCTTTATAGGGGTCGACCATGCTCGGCACACTGGTATTCCTGGCAATCCTCGTGGCGATCGCCTTCGGCGGCATCGGGCTCTACAACCGCCTGGTCGCGCTGAAGCACCGGGTCGCGACGTCCTGGTCCAACATCGATGTGCTGCTGAAGCAGCGCCACGACGAGCTGCCGAAGCTCGTCGATACCTGCCGCCAGTACATGCAGTACGAGCAGGAAACTCTCGAGAAAGTGATGCAGGCGCGCAATGCCGTACACGCCGCGCGCGAATCCGGCGATGTGGCGGGCGTCAGCACCGCCGAGGGCGGGCTGCGCGCGCAGCTGGGAAGGCTCTTCGCCGTAGCCGAGGCTTATCCCGATCTCAAGGCGAATGCGTCGTTTCAGCAACTGCAGGTGCGCATCAGCGAACTCGAGACCGGCATCTCCGATCGCCGCGAGCTCTACAACGAGAGCGTCAACATCAACAATGCGACGATCGAGCAGTTTCCGGCATCCATCATTGCAGGAATGTTCGGCTTCAGGCAGGCGAAGCTCCTCGAGTTCCCGGATGCCGGGAAGGGCGACGTCAGCGTCAAGGCGCTCTTCAACGCCTGACACCCGTGGCCGGCTTTGCGATCCTGCTGCTGCTCTTTGTGACGGGCGTCTATGCAGTAGCGCTCTACAACCAGCTCGTGCTCGTCAAGCACAATGTCGTCAAGGCCTGGGCCAATATCGACGTGCTGCTCAAGCAGCGCAACGACGAGGTCCCGAAGCTGATCGAAGTGTGCCGGCAGTACGCGCAGTTCGAGGCGTCGCTGCTCACGCGCCTCACGAGCACGCGCGCGGCCGCCGTGGCCGCGCAACAGGCTGCGAGCGCGTATTCCGTCGGGCGCGCCGAAGGCGCCTTGCGCACGGAGATCGCGCGGGTCGCGGCGACCGCCGAGGCGTACCCCGACCTCAAGACCAATGCGCAGTTTCGCGCGCTGCAGGAGCGCATCTCCGGCCTCGAGGCCGCGATCGCCGATCGGCGTGAGTTCTACAACGAAAGCGTGCGCATCAACAATGTGACCGTCGAGCGCTTCCCGGCAAGCGTAGTTGCGGGCTGGTTCGCGTTTCGCCCTGCCGAGCTGCTGAAGTTCAACAATGGTTGACGACGTGCAGGTGTTCGCGTTCGCGGCGATCACCGCGGTCAGCGGCTATCTGATGTGGCGGCGAAACATGCGGGCCGCGAACCTGATGGAGGGCACCGCGACTTCGCGGGTCGCGAGCGCCGCGAAGGGCTACGTGGAACTTGCCGGCACCGCGCGTGGCGCAGGCGGTCAGCCGGTGCGCGACCCGATCGAGTCTCTGGGCTGCCTCTGGTACAACGTCGTCACCGAAACGCGCAACCGGTGGAGCAGGAACCGCAACTGGAGCGTCGAGCGTCGCGAATCCAGCACGGAACCCCTCTCGCTGCAGGATGACACCGGATCGTGCCTGATCGTGCCCGGCGAGGCGAAGATCGATGAGGAACAGGATCCCGATGTCATCGTGAAGGAAAGCCCGACACGGCGGCACAAGATCTGGCGTATCCACGACGGCGATCCGCTGTATGCGCTCGGATTCCTCGAACGCCGCGAGCCCGCGCTCGAGGATGCGCAAGTCGGGTTGCTGCGCGTCTGGAAGCGCAACCAGGTGAATCTGCTCGAACGCTTCGACGGCAACCGCGACGGTCGCATCGATGCCGCTGAATGGGAGCGCACGAGGCGCGCGGCAGCCGAGCGTGCCGCGGCGGATGCTGCGGCGGCGCCGGACGCGCATATCCGCTACCAGTTGCGTCGCCCTGTCGACGATCGCCCGCTGCTCATCGCGAGCCGCACCGAAGTCGAGGTGTCGCACCGCGTGATATGGCGCTCGCGCCTCGGCCTCGCGATGTTCATCGGCGGCACCCTCTATGTCTTGTTCGCCCTGCAGCGGTACCTCACATGAAGATCGAGCTGACTCCCGTCGAAGCACGCGTCATCGGCTGCCTCCTCGAAAAGCAGGTGACCACGCCAGACCAGTACCCACTGTCGCTCAACGCGCTGACGAACGCCTGCAACCAGAAGAGCAACCGCGATCCGGTGCTCGCGCTGGAGGAGAGCGAAGTCCAACGCGTGATCGAGGCGCTCTCGCGCAAGCACCTCGTCATCGAGCGCTCCGGATTCGGCAGCCGGGTGCCGAAATTCCAGCAGAACTTCTGCAACACCGAGTACGGCTCGCTGAAGTTCACGCCTGTCGAGCTGGGCATCATCTGCGAGTTGCTGCTCCGCGGGCCGCAGACGCCCGGCGAACTGCGCAGCCGGGTACCGCGTATGGCGACGCTCGCCGATCCCGGCGGGATTGAGGCGGCGATCCAGGCACTCGCGACCCGCGAGGCCGGCCCCGTCGTCGCGCAGCTCGTTCGCGAGCCAGGGCGGCGCGACGCCTGCTGGGCGCAGGTTTTCACGGGCCCCGTCGAACTGGCCGAACTGGCCGAACTGGTCGAACGGGCGCCCGGCGCCGAAGCTCCGCCATCGCAGGCGAGCGCACCACTGCCCCCCGCTGACGACCGCCTGAGCCGACTCGAAGACGAGGTGCGCGCGCTGCGGGTCGAAGTCGAGGAACTGAAACGCCGCAGCTGATCTTGCGGCGCGTCACGTGCATCTGATCGCGGCAGCGTGGGCACTCGACCGGGCGGGGCCGTACTCGCGAACAAGTTTCAGGATCTGGGCTACGATTCAGGCTGATTGGTACGCGGAGTCTGGCAGCTTTGACAGTTCGTATCGAGTCGCTTGCCTTTTACCCGATCAAGGGTTGCCACCGGGTCGAGTGCGAAGGCGCCGAGCTCCTGTCCACGGGCCTGCGCCACGACCGCGAATGGATGATCGTCGAGCTTGATGGGAAATTCATCACCCAGCGCACCGACGCGGTGCTCGCAACCCTCCTGCCCGCGATCGATGCCGAAGGCCAGGCGCTCAAGGTCACGGCCCCGGGCCGCGCGGCCCTTCGCGTCCCATTCGCGGCCCAGGGAAATCGCTGCACAGTGCGGGTGTGGAAGGATGTGTGCGAAGCGGTCGACGAGGGCGACGAGGCGGCCGAATGGTTCTCGGCCCTCATCGGCCGCCCGCTGCGCCTCGTGCGGTTCGCATCTGACAGCGTGCGCCATGCCGATCCGCTATTCGCGCGCGACGACTACGCGCCGGTGAAGTTTTCCGACGCCTATCCCGTGCTCGTCACGCAGATCGCATCGCTCGCCGCGCTCAATGCGGCGATCGGCGCGCCGGGTACCGCGCCGACCGAGGCACCACTGCCGATGACGCGCTTCAGACCGAATATCGTGCTCGCCGGCCTGACTCCATTCGACGAGGACCACATCGACAGGCTCCGCGTCCGTGATGTCGTACTGCGCCTGGCCAAACCAAGTACACGCTGCATCGTCACGACGACCGACCAGGAAACGGGCACTCGCGGCGTTGAGCCACTACCTGCCCTCAGGAAGCTGCGCTGGAACCGGAAGTTGCAGGGTGTGACGTTTGGCGAGAACGCCACCGTGCTGCAGCCGGGCGCGTTGCGGGTCGGCGATACTGTCGAGGTCACATACCGGCGCTGATTTCGTGGCCCAGCCGAAAGGCAAGCACGCAGCACCCCAGTGCTGTAGGCTGTATCGCGTATCCGCTGTTTCCGCGCGAGCGGCGGCGCACAGCTGCTCTACTGAGCGCAACCCAGAATCGCCCGGAGACGTGCTTGGCAAAGCCGAATTTTCGTCATCAGAAGTTGCTGAGAGAGCGCGCCAAGAAGGCTCGCCAGCTCGAGAAAGAGCAGCGCCGGAACGCACGCGCCGCGCCGGAGCCAACGGCGGAGGCAGCTGCCAACCCCGAAGCGCCTCCACCCGGTACGACAGAGACGCCTTGAGAAGCGCGCGCGCCAAACCCGGCACTCCCGGCGCCTCGCGCAAGGAACGCCACGAGCAAAGCCTACGCGCCCGCGCCGCAAGTGAGACCGTGCGCAATGCGTTTCCTGCAGTCGAGTATATCCGGCTGGCACTCGATTTCGTCGAGGCGACAGAACCGGCTCCCGCTCCTCAGGCCCTGGTACTGCATCCGCCTGCACGAGCCTACTTCGAGTTTCCCTGCCCCTGGTCCGACTGCGACGGCCACTTCGACCTGACCGCCATCACACACGATGCAATCGGACACGACAGGAAGCTCGTCGAAGGCACACTCGTGTGCGGCGGGCAACGTGTCCGCAACCGCATTCCCAAGCTATCCTGCGACCTGCGCGTCAATTATTCCCTGAGCGTCCAGTACCTGAAATGAGCTAACGCGTGGAACTCGCGAGGTAGCGCGCGAGCACCACGAGCGCCCGGGTATCCTGACGGCAATAGTCGAGCATTGCCTTCATCAGCGTAGCCCGTCGACTCTCCTGGACACGGCCCCGCCGCAGCTCGAGGAACGCGAGCTGCGCAGCCTCCCCTTCCTGCACCGCGCCGAGCGCGCCATAAGCGAGGTCCGGCGCGATCGTCGGGATCACGGCCTTCAGCGACCACGAACCCCGCATCTGCGGGTGGTAGTACGCGCGTTTCGTGATCGGCAGCAGATCCACCAGCCGCGCGGCGAGCGCACGCAAGCCGGTGGCGTGCGTGACAGACAAACGTGCCAGCAGTTCGAGCACGCGGCGCTCGAACGATGCGTTGTAGGCGAATACCGCGCCTTCGCCCGGTATCGCCGCCAGCAATGCACTTGCGAGTGCATCGAAGTTCCCGAAATCTTCGATGGCCAGAAACTCCGCGTGAGTCGTCTCGCCGGACGACCGCTCGACATGCAACGACCACTGGAACGGCAGCTGCTCGTAGGGGCGCGTCCCGACGATCTCCGGCACCGCGAAGGCGATCGTCTCGAAGTCGAGAAAGCTGTGCGGATACGGCGCGTCGCACAGTTCCGCCGCCACTGCGCGATCGAGAAAAATGACGCCCGCGCGCACCCGTGGATCCTTGTGCATCGGGAAGTCCGGCGGCGGCGCCGTTTGCGAGCAGCGCTCGATGAACGGACATCTCCAGGGTGTCGTACATTGCGGACCCATCGCGATGGGCGGCGCTGCCGGGAGCGACATCACCCGATGCAGCGCCACGGCCTGCTCGCCGAGGGTCGGCAGCAGCGCCTCGACCCGGGCGGTCACATCCTCTTCAACCAGCAGGCCCTCGTATGCGCCCGCGCGCTCGAGCGTAAACTGGTTGTTCACGTGCCCGACCAGCACGCGCTCGACTGGCACATGTGCGCTACGCAGTACGAGCGCCTGATACGCGGCGTCGGGCAGATGCTCGGGCTTGACGCTCGTCGACGCCTTGATTTCGACAAGCTCGGCCCTGCCGCGATCACTGCGGAGCACGTCGGCGATCACCGCAAAGTCGCCGTGCCGCACCGCTGGCTGATGCAGGACAGGATCGCCGCCCGCGGCGAGGATACGTGAGGTCTCGGCAATGGCCGCAGGCATTCCGCGATCGCGGGCGATCACCCGCCCGGGCCACCACTCGCGCACGAAGGCATCGAACACCCGTCCCTGGAGGATTGCAACACTGTCTGGCGCACGCGTTTCGAGCGGAGCATTGACTTCAAACCACAGCCGCTTCGTGCATTGCCAGCCGGCCATGAAGCGGGACTTGGTAAGCCATGCCATGTGCACACTTATACTGGCGCGCGGAGGCGTACACCATGGGCAGGGATGTCGATGTGGCTTGCGGCGAACGGTGGCATCGGCGCCACGAGCCGACTGCTGCGGCACTCATCGCGCGCAAGATTCGCGCCCAGTTCGTGACCGTACTCATATCGCTCGCCGCTTACTCCGCGGGAGCGCAGACCCTCGCACCGGCACCGGCGCAGTCGACGCCTGAACCTCAGCCTCTCGAAGAAGTCATCGTCACGGCACCCGAGCCGCGCTATGTCGCACCGACATTGCGCGACCGCATCGGGCGAGTATGGGCGCCGGTGTACGTCAACGGCGAAGGACCACTGCGGCTCGTGCTGGATACAGGCGCGACACGCTCCGCGGTGACGGTGGAGGCCGCCACGCGGCTGAAACTGCCGGTACTCAACGCGCCGAAGGTCCTCCTGCGTGGCATGACGGGCGAAGCCATGGTGCCGCTGGTCGACGTAGAGAGTATCGAGATCGGCGACCTCACGGTCGAGCCTGCGAAATTGCTCGTGGTGCAGGACGCCTTTGGCGGCGCCGAGGGTGTGCTCGCCGCGCGCGGTCTCAAGGACCGGCGCATCCTGATCGAATTTCGCAAAGATCACATCGAGATCGTGCGCTCGAAAAACCAACGCGCCCTCGCCGGCTTCACGGTGCTGCCGATCCGGCTGATCCGCGGCCACGTGCCAAGCGTGCGCGCCGTGGTCGGAAACATCGAAGTCAAAGCGATCATCGACACCGGCGCGCAGCAGACGACCGGCAACCTTGCGCTGCGCGAAGCGCTCATCGCGCGCCGCCGCGTCGAGGAAAAGCAGGACAAGGTCATCGGCGTCACCGGCGACATTCAGGAGGGCCCGACGAGCCGCGTGCCGCCCATCTACCTCGGCAACGTGCGGGTGAGTAACGCGCACATCACTTTCGTCGATCTTTTCATCTTCAAACACTGGCGGCTCACCGATGAGCCCGCGATCATGCTCGGCATGGACGTGCTCGGCGTGCTCGACACGCTGATCCTCGACTACCGGCGCAAGGAAATGCAGATCCGGCTGGTCAATTGAGGGCCGCGACGCCTTCATTAAGAACGCTTCATCTTGCCAGTGCGACCTTGAATATTCGCCAAACCGGGCGTAGCGTCCGGCAACCACCGTGCCAACCCGGCACTCCCGTGTGTTGGCCCGCAGGACAACCAACTACAGGGGACGTGCACATGAAACACCATGGATTGCTGCCGCGTTGGATCGCGGCAGCCGGATCGCTTTTCCTTTGTGGCAGCGCGCTCGCCGCGGTCGACGTCCAGGTCCTCGCGCAGGGGCTCAACAACCCGCGCGGTCTGTCGCTTGCGCCGAATGGCTGGCTGTATGTCGCCGAGGTCGGCAGCGGCGGCAACGGCAACTGCCTGCCTTCACCCGAAGAGGGACAACCGCCGCGCTGTTACGGCGAGACCGGCGCGCTTGCACGCGTGGATCCCGATGGCATCGCGCCGGTCAAGCGCGTGATCACCGGTTTGCCGTCGATGGCCGGCCCCGGTGGCTTCGCCGCATCGAGCGGACCCGTCGACGTCGACTTCTGGGGCATGACGCCGTTCGTCGTGATGGGCTGGGGCGGTGATCCCGCACTGCGCGCGAGCGCGGGCCCGAAGGGCAAGCTCTTCGGCCGGATCCTGTGGGCACTGCCGAATGGCAAGTACTTTCCCATGGCAGACATCTCTGCGCACGAAGCCCGCAGGAACCCGGACGGCACCGACATCGACTCGAACCCCTACGGCATCCTCGTGCAGCCGGGCCGGCAACTCGTCGCCGACGCTGGCGGCAACTCGATCGTGGCGAGCGGAGCTTTCGCGTGGATCTTCGGACACGAGTCCACGCGTACCTTTGCAGTACTGCCGCGCACGGCCGCCGATCTCGATGCGGTGGCGACGACCGTGGTCGAAGGTCCGGATGGATACATCTATGCGGGCGAGCTGACAGGCGCGCCCTTCTTTCGCGGTGCCGCGACGATCTATCGCATCCCGCCGTTCGGCGGCACGCCGAAGCCGTACGTCACGGGCCTGACGGCAGTCGTCGACATGGCTTTCGACAGGCGCGGCACGCTCTACATCGTCGAGATCGCGAGCGGCCTCGTGCCCGGGCCGGGCGCCGATCCGGGCGTCGGTGTGGGCAGGCTGCTTCGCAAGCGCAGGGGGCATCCCGTCGAAGTGGTGCTCGACCAGGGCCTCACGTTCCCGTCTGGCATCGCGATCGCGCACGACGGCACGCTCTACATGACGAACTTCGGCATCTTCCCCGGCGGCGGGGAAGTGCTCAAGATCAGCGTCACCGATTAGAGCGGCTGCTCCCTGGGGTTCACGGCGAGGCCCGCAGGAGCGGGCCCCGTCATGTTCCGGTCGCCGTCACGTGAGCTTGAGCGCGGCGAAAAGCAGGGTCGTCGAAACGATCAGCATCGACCCAAGCCGGATCGTCATGGAGCTGCGTAGCAGTTCCATGTCCTTGGCGACGTCGCGACGCAATGTTCCGATGTCGCGCTGCAGGGCCTGAACGTCAGACTTAACGCCCTGCACATCCACCTTCACGGCCTGAAGGTCCGCCTTCAATTCCTGAACGTCCGACTTCACGGCCTGAACGTCCGACTTGGTGGCAATCGAGGTGGTCATGTCGCGTTCCATGGCATCAACGACCGCCCGAGCCTTGTCGAACGGGACATTGATGCCCACGAGCGCATCATACAGCGAGTACAGAAAATCCATGTGGACTGCCACCTTGAAGCCAGCCTGGGGCTGGACACTCAGCGAGTAAACCGCCAAATCGCATGCGATCGCACAGAATCACGTCCGCACGGAATTCTGCTACGGTTCTGTCCCATGCCGAGCCCCACTTCCGACCCCCTCCTCGCCCTGCGCGACGCGCTGCGCGAGTTCGCCGACGCGCGCGACTGGGACCAGTTCCACTCGCCGAAGAACCTCGCCGCAGCGCTCGCCGTCGAGGCCGCAGAGCTGCTCGAACACTACCAGTGGAGCGAGACGGCGAGCGATCCCGCAAAGGTGCGCGAAGAGCTTGCCGACGTGCTGCTCTATCTCATCCGTCTCGCCGACAAACTCGCTATCGACCTCGCCGCCGCCGCACACGACAAAATCGTGCTCAACGCGAAGAAGTATCCGGTCGAGAAGGCGCGCGGGAGCGCGCGCAAGTACACGGATCTCTGATCAGCGCGCCTTCGCCGCTTCGCGCGTCGTAGCGTAGCGCGGCAGGTGATCGGCGATCACGATCCACGGCAACTGATCGCTCACCCACAGGTGATACTGCGGCGCGAGCGGCACTGGATCGTCGAACGACAGCGTCGTCACGTCCAATTCCTGCGGTGACGACGCGTGGCGGTAGGTGAGCGCCGTGCCGCACGCCGCGCAGAAGCCGCGCAGCACCTCGGCCGATGAGGCAAATGTAGCGATCTCCCCGTGTGCGACCTCAAATGCAGCGGTATCGATCGTGACCCAGGGGAAAGGCGAGGCGCCCGCGCAGCGGCGACAGCTTTCGCAATGGCAGAAGAAACGCTCGCGCGGCTCACCGCTCACACGGTAGCGAATGCGCCCGCAACGGCAGCCGCCTTCGTGCCGATCTGCTACTGTTTGCGCCATGCCCAACACCTATTTGCTCATCGATTTCGAGAATGTACAGCCAAAGAGCCTCGCGACGCTGCGCGGCCGGCCGGTACACCTGCGGGTCTTCGTCGGCAGCCAGCAGTCGAAGGTGCCGTTCGACCTCGCGCAAACCGTGCAATCGCTCGGCACGCAGGCGGAGTACGTGCAGATCGCGGGCACCGGCCGCAACGCGCTCGACCTGCACATTGCCTATTACATCGGCCGGCTCGCCACGCAGCAACCGGACGCGCAGTTCCACATCCTCTCGAAGGACCGCGACTATGACGTCCTCATCAAGCACCTGAACGAAACCGGTGTGCGCTGCCGGCGTTCCGCATCGCTCGACGATATCCCGGCGCTCAAGTCACCGGCGCCGCAGAGGGCCGCGCCACAGAGGGCGGTACCGCAGAAGCCCGCGCCCACACCACGGACCGAGACGGACGAACTTGCAAACGTGATCGCGCACCTGCGCAATCTCAAGAATTCGCGCCCGCGCAAACTCAAGACGCTTGCGAGCACGCTGAAGGCGCGTTTCGTGAAAAGCGGCAACGACCGTGAAGTGCAGGCGCTCGTCGAGGCGCTGCAGCGGCGCGGAGTTGTTCAGGTGAGCGGGACGAACGTCACGTATCAGCTCGACGCGTGAGGTCAGCTTGTTAACCGGCTTGCTTGCGGATCTGGGGTGAGGATTTGCTCAACACTTCGGCTATGCGTGTCTGCCAATGGGGCCACTGGCCATCCAGAATGCGATGACCTTTGGAGGTAGCCGCAGCGACAGGAGCTGCTTCGGGTTCTCGAGTGTAGGACGTCCGCGGCGTAGCACCTTGCTCGGTGAATGCGGCCGCCATTGGGCTTTGAAATCACAATCTGTGATTTCAAAGCCATAACATCCTGATTCGTAAGATGGAAAAGAGAGATTCGCCAGATTCCGGTCGAGCATCACCGAGAACCCGTGGACGATGTGGATCTGGCTGTCTATCGCTTCTGAACTTACTGCGGGCGTGCCCATGATGGCGCACGGTGCGCCGAAGCAAGCCAGCAGGCCATTGCTGGAACTGGTGGGAATAGCGCGAAATGCCGGTGTTCACGCGGGCGTCTAGCGCAAACTCGTGAGCCAAGTCACCCGAACCACGCTCAAGTCTCTGCGCCAGCAGGGAAATCTGGTACGGTTCGCCGTACAAGCCATTGGGGGAATTCGCCGCAATGATCCGGGGCACCCAGCCTCATCGACTCCCGTTTGCCCGACGAGGCACGAAGGGGTGATCCCCGAGGCCCGCGCTCGCGCCGGGATCGACCGGCTGCTCGCGGCGGCGGGCTGGCATGTGTGCGACTACGAGGCCGCGGGCGTCATCGAGGCCAAGAAGGGCGGCCGCACACTGACTGGCGTGGAGCGGCAATCGGCGCGCCTCCCCGCCTGGGCGCGGCCGCTGCCCTTCGCGTACGAATCCACGCGCGTCGATAGGCGCGCAGGACAGCGCGCCTGGACGACCGCAGGTCGCCCGAACAGCAGTTGCACGGGGATGTGCGGCCGTCAAACTCATTTCACGAACGTCCCGCACGTCATTCAATAAGTCACTCGAATGCCAAGAGCAAAGAAGAACACGACCTCCACCGCCCCCCTCGGCTACGAAGCCCAGCTCTGGCAGATGGCCGACGCCCTGCGCGGCAGCATGGACGCCGCCGAGTACAAGCATGTCTGCCTCGGCCTGCTGTTCCTGAAGTACATCTCCGACGCCTTCGAAGAAAAGCACGCCGCGCTGCTCGCCGAGAAGGCGCAGGGCGCCGACCCCGAAGACCCCGACGAGTACCGCGCCCAGGGCATCTTCTGGGTGCCGCCCGAGGCGCGCTGGACGTACCTGAAGGCGCAGGCCCGCCAGCCCGCCATCGGCCAGCTCGTCGACGACGCCATGGCCGGCATCGAGCGCGACAACCCGGCGCTCAAGGGCGTGCTGCCCAAGGACTACGCCCGCCCCGCGCTCGACAAGCAGCGCCTCGGCCAGTTGATCGACATGATCAGCAACATCAAGGTCGGCGACGAGGCCAGCCGCGCCAAGGACGTGCTCGGCCGCGTCTACGAATACTTCCTCTCGCAGTTCGCCAGCGCCGAGGGCAAGAAGGGCGGCGAGTTCTACACGCCGCGCTGCGTGGTCAAGCTGCTGGTCGAGATGCTCGAGCCCTATCGCGGCCGGGTGTACGACCCCTGCTGCGGCTCGTCGGG
>DAORVK010000021.1:0-48317 GCA_035433705.1 Steroidobacteraceae bacterium | reverse complement strand
GCGATGCGCGAGTGGGCGGTCAAGCTGGAGGCCAAGCCGAAGTACGTGGTGTCGTCGACGCGAACGGACTTCCCGTGGACCAACAGCCACCACATCGCCGGCGACTTGCGCACGAGCGTGCAGAAGCTCAAGGACGCGACCCCGGCCGGCGTGCTCCTCGGAAGCGGCAGGCTCGCGACCGAGCTGGACCGGCTGGATCTGGTCGACGAGTACAAGTTCCTCGTCCACCCCAGGATCGCCGGTCACGGCCCGATCCTGTACCAGAGCGGGCTGCCCAGCACGCGACGGCTCGAGCTAGCTTCGGCGACCCCGCTCCGCAACGGCGCGGTCGCTATGCACTACCGGCGTGCGCGCGGCTAACAACCGGTTGCAGTGAACGGTCCGGTGCGTGGTGCGCCGCTGAACCGGAGCGTTAGACCCCATCCGGCTATCGGTGCCAAAGCCCGACCGTCGTAGCCGATGGGCTACAATACACCGATGCGCGCCGATGCGCGCCGAGGCCGCACGTGAGTTCCGCGACTGGATCGATGCGCTAAAGGATCTGGCCAGCCGCGCCAGGATCCAGGTTCGAATTGATCGTTTGCTTCACGGCAACGCGGGTCAACTCCAACCTTCGGAAAGCGCCGTCAAGTGACAAATCTGGATCGCCGTATCGGTTTACGTGCTGGTCACCACCTCCATCATCAAGAAGCGACTCAAACTCTCTCGCAGCCATTGGAAGTGCAGACTTCGAAATCACAAGTCGTTTGCATGAACGCGGGCTTGTCGGGAATCAGCGCAACAGGAACAGGTCCATCGTCTTGACCGGTGAGGGCATGACGCGGGCCCAACCCCCGAGCTGATACCCCACTACCCGGTTGCCGACACCATTGACGGTGCAGGGCCCGCTCGCCATACTGGCCCGATGGCTGTCCACGTTCACACGGCGCGCTGCTGGTGGTGGCGACACTCCTGACGGGGTGGGCGCTGACGTGACCGACTAGTCCTCAAGTCAACTAGCTTCGAGGTTTCGATACGGCAAAACCCATCTCCGTCCCTGACGGTGATGGGTTTTTCTATTGCGTACGGGTGTGGCGGCGGGTGAGACGAATGCGGAAGACCTACGATATTGCAGGAGACCTCGATACGCCGGTGTCGGCGTTCATGAAGCTGGGCGCGTTCCAGCCGCGCTTCCTGCTGGAGAGTGTCGAGGGCGGCGAGCGGCTCGGGCGCTATTCGTTCATCGGCTTCGGTGACAGCGTGGAATACCGGCTCGACAGCGATGCGCTGTACCTGAACGGCGTGCGGAGCGAAGCTCCCACCGATCGCGACGCGTTGCTCGCGAGCTTGCGCGACGCACTCGCACGGGTGGCAAGGCCGCAACCCGAGATCACCCACGTCCCGCTCGCCGGCGGTCTTGTCGGGTACGCGGCTTATGATGTCGTCCGCTGGTTCGAGAAGTTGCCGGCGCACACCAGCCCCGTCGCCGGCACGCCGCTGATGCACTATGTCGCCCCGCGCTCGATGCTCGTGTTCGACCATCTGACACGCGGGATCGCAGTGCTGCACGCGGGCCCCGAGAGCGAGCGCGAGTCGCTGCGACGTGAGATCGTGCATGCGCTGCGCGGCGGCCTGCCGAACGGCGGGACTCGCGGCAGCCACGGTGCGCCCAGGCCCTCGTTGGCGCGCCGCGAGTACATCGAAAGAGTGCAGCGCGCGAAAGAAGCGATCGCCGCGGGCGACGTATACCAGCTCGTGCTGTCGGCGAAGTTTTCGGGCCGGCACGATCTCGACCCCTTTCAGGTCTACCGCGCGCTGCGTCTGATCAACCCTTCTCCCTATCTCTATTATTGTCGCCTCGGCGAGCACACGGTGGTCGGTTCATCGCCCGAGGCGCTCGTGAAACTGCAGGAAGGCAAGGCACAGCTGCGACCCATCGCGGGCACGCGGCCGCGCGCCGACGACCCCGCGATCGATGCCGCCCACGAGGCCGCACTGCGCGCGGACCCCAAGGAAAATGCGGAGCACGTGATGCTCGTCGATCTTGCGCGCAACGACCTCGGGCGCGTCGCCAGCGCCGGCAGTGTGCGGGTTGCACCGTATCGCGCAATCGAACGCTACAGCCACGTGATGCATATGGTCAGCGGCGTGCACGGCACGCTCGCACCAGGGCGCGATGCATTCGACCTGTTCGCGGCGGCATTTCCCGCAGGCACGCTGGTCGGCGCGCCGAAGGTGCGCGCGATGCAGCTGATCGACGAGCTCGAGCCCGTGCGGCGTGGACTCTACGGCGGCACGATCGGCTACTTCGGCGCGCAGGGTGACATGGACCAGGCGATCACGATCCGCACGCTCGTCTTCAACGGCGACGAGTACAGCTTCCAGGCGGGCGCCGGCATCGTCGCCGACAGCGACCCGGACGCCGAGTACGACGAGGTGAGCGCCAAGGGCGCGGCGCTCGTGCGCGCGCTCGCTCTCGCGGAGGAGGGGCTGTGAGCGCGCGGCTGCTGCTGATCGACAACTACGATTCCTTCACCTACAACCTGGTGCAGGCTTTCATGGTCCTCGGTGCGCAGGTCACGGTGTTTCGCAATGACGCGATCGACGTCGATTCGGCGCGCCGACTCGCGCCGACTCACCTCTGCATCTCGCCGGGGCCCGGCACGCCGCGCGACGCGGGAGTGTCGATGGACATGATTCGTGCGTTCGCGGGCCACATTCCGGTGCTTGGCGTGTGCCTTGGACACCAGTCGATCGTCGAGGTGTTTGGCGGCGAGATCGCGCGCGCGGAGCGGCTCATGCACGGCAAGACCTCCGGGATCGAGCACGACAGTCGCGGCGTGTTTGCTGGCCTGCCCACGCCCTGCGTCGTCGGCCGCTATCATTCGCTGATCGCGGTGCCCGCGTCGCTGCCCGCCGTGCTCGAAATCAGCGCGCGCACGGCGCAGGGCGAGATCATGGGCGTGAGACACCGGGAGTTCGATGTTGAGGGCGTGCAATTCCACCCCGAGAGCGTGCTGACACCGGACGGCCCGCAGTTGATGGCGAATTTTCTGGGGGTGCGCCATGCGTGAGCTGCTGCAACGTCTGATCGACCGAAAGGATCTCGATGAGGCGGGCGCCGGCGCCTTGCTGGCCGCGCTCACAGACGAGAACACGCCGCCC
Source organism: Steroidobacteraceae bacterium (assembly GCA_035433705.1). Classification (GTDB taxonomy): domain Bacteria; phylum Pseudomonadota; class Gammaproteobacteria; order Steroidobacterales; family Steroidobacteraceae; genus CADEFQ01. The sequence continues at coordinate 45,173 of DAORVK010000021.1, read as the reverse complement.
GCCGCGGCGGGCGCGCTGCTCGCCGCGCTGCAAGCGAAGGGTGTTGCTGCGTGCGAACTGCGCGGTTTCGCAATCGGCATGCGCGCGCGCGCGCGTCGCCCGGCAATTGCGCCAGGCGCGCCCGCGATCGATATCGTCGGTACTGGCGGCGACAATTCAGGCAGTGTGAATCTGTCGACGGGCAGCGCACTGCTCGCTGCGGCGTGCGGCGTGCGCGTCGTCAAGCACGGCAACCGTTCGATCTCGAGTCGCACCGGTAGCGCCGACGTGCTGGAGGCGCTCGGCCTGCCGCTGCCGCTCGATGAGCGCGCTGCAGGCGCACTGCTCGACGCCTGCGGCTTCACGTACCTTTTCGCGCCCCACTACCATCCCGCAATGAAGGCTATCGCACCCGTGCGCTCGGCGCTCGGCGTGCGCACCGTATTCAATATCCTCGGGCCGCTGATGAACCCGGCCGAACCCGCTTATCATCTGCTCGGAGCCTATAGCCCCGCGGTGGCAAAGCTGATGGCCGAGGCGCTCGCGGGTATGCCCATCGAGCGCGCCTTCGTCGTACACGGCGCCGACGGTTGGGACGAGCCGACTCCGGTGGGCGCCTTCCTGCTTTACGACGTGCGTCCCGGCAAGGTCGTCGAGATGGTGCGCGATCCGGCGGACGCGGGCATCGTGCGCTGCGCACCCGGCGCGCTCGCGGGTGGTGACGCGGTCTTCAACGCGGCGCGGCTGACAAGCACGTTGCGCGGGGAGGATCGCGGCGCAGTGCGGGACGCCGTGACACTCGGCACCGGTCTCGCACTCGAGCTGATGGGCGAGGCGCCTGCGCTGCGCGACGGGATTGCGCGTGCGGCGGCGGCCATCGACGACGGACGGGCGGGGCGCACTCTCGACTTGCTCGCCGCGGGCAGTGCACCGAACCGCGCCGGAGCACGTGAATGAGTACGGACTTTCTCGCGACCATGGCGGCCTCGAGTCGCGCCCGCGTGCAGAACGCGCTCGCCGGCTGCGTGCGAGCGGAGATGGAGCGGCGCGCACTGGCCTCTCCCGTGCCGCCGGCACTCGTCCTCTCGCCGCGCGGCTTCGACATCATCGCCGAGACGAAGCTGCGGTCACCGGCCCTGGGCGCGCTGCGCGCGGCCGTGGATGAGGATACCGCGGCGCGCGTGCAGACTTATGCTGCCGCGGGCGCGGCGGCCGTGTCTGTGCTCACCGAGCCGAGCCGCTTCGATGGCTCGCTGCAGCATCTCGCGCAGGCGGCCGCAGCGCTCGCGGTGGCGCGCGTGCCCGCCATGCGCAAGGACTTTCTTGTCGATCCCTATCAGGTAATGGAAGCCCGCGTCGCCGGAGCGGGCGGCGTGCTCGTGATCCTGCGCATGCTCGCGCGCACGGAGATCGTGGCGCTTATGGAAACGGCGGCCGCACTCGGTCTCTTCGTGCTGCTCGAGGCGTTCGATGAAGCGGACCTCGACCTCGCGGGTGAGCTCGCAGAAGGAACTGGCGAGCGTGTTACCGGCATTTCCCTGCCAGTGCTCGTCGGCCTCAACTGCCGGGATCTCGCGACTTTGCAGGTCGTGCCAGGACGCCTTGAAGCACTCGCTCCGCGCCTGCCGCAAGGGTTGCCGCGCGTGGCCGAGAGCGGCCTCGACGACGCACAGGATGCGGCACGGGTTGCCGCGGCGGGCTACCAGCTCGCACTCGTCGGAAGTGCGCTCATGAAACACGCGACGCCCGGCGCGTTGCTGGCCTCGATGCTTGCGGCAGGACGTGGCGCGTGCGCACAGCGGCGATCACATGGTTGACGCGCCCCTGTGGGTGAAGATTTGCGGTTCGACGACGGCCGTCGCAGTGGCCGCCGCGATCGAGGCGGGCGCGGACGCCGTGGGGTTCGTTTTTGCACCGTCGGTACGGCGCATTTCGCCCTCGCAGGCAACGAAGCTCGCGGCGCCGGCTCGCGGCCGGTTGCGCTGTGTCGCGGTGATGCAGCACCCGCAGCCGGATGAGGTCGCTGAAGTCCTCGCGGAGTTCCGGCCTGATGTGCTGCAGACCGATGCGGGTGATTTCGCCACACTCGAATTGCCGGCGTCACTTGAGCGGCTGCCGGTGCTGCGAGCCGGGCAGGAATTCCCGTCCTCAATGCCGCGGCGCGCCTTGTTTGAAGGTCCGGTGAGTGGCGCGGGCGCTGTCCCCGACTGGGCGCGCGCGGCGGTGCTGCGCGCGCAAGGTATCGAACTCGTGCTGGCGGGCGGCCTCACCGCAGCCAACGTCGGTGCTGCGATACGCACCGTGCGTCCCTGGGGTGTGGATGTATCGAGCGGCGTCGAGAGTGCGCCGGGGATCAAGAGTGCGGAGATGATCACACGTTTCGTGGCGGCGGCGCGGGTCGCCCGTCGGGAGAACTGAACGATGTCATTGCTGAAGAAGGCAGATCGCGCGCGGCTCCTTGCCGACTCGATCGCAGGAAAGTTTCCCGACGCGCGGGGTCGCTTCGGGCCATTCGGCGGGCGCTTCGTGCCCGAGACGCTGATACCGGCGATCGAGGGCCTCGAGGCGGGCATGCAGATTCACCTGCACGCGCCTGACTTTCAGCGTGAGCTGGCAGAGGAGCTGAAGAGCTGGGTAGGGCGGCCGACTGCGCTCACGCATGCCCGTCACCTCGGCGCGCGTTGGGGTGCTGACGTGTGGCTCAAGCGCGAAGATCTCGCCCACACCGGCGCGCACAAGATCAACAACGCGATCGGCCAGGCACTGCTCGCAAGGCGACTCGGCGCAAGGCGCGTCATTGCCGAGACTGGCGCCGGCCAGCACGGTGTCGCAAGCGCTGCCGCTTGCGCGCGCGTCGGCCTGCCGTGCACCGTCTACATGGGTGCGGTGGACATGGAGAGGCAGGCGCCGAACGTCGGACGCATGCGACTGCTCGGCGCCGAAGTCGTGCCGGTCACTGCGGGAGATGCGACCCTTCGGGCGGCGGTCGACGAGGCGCTGCGTGACTGGGTCACTGATCCACTCGGCACGTACTATCTGCTTGGCTCCGCGATCGGACCGCATCCCTACCCGTATCTCGTGCGCGAACTGCAGGCGATCATTGGCCGCGAGGCGCGCGCGCAGTTGCTTGAAGTGGCAGGGTCCCTTCCCGATGCGCTGATCGCCTGCGTCGGCGGTGGCTCGAACTCCATCGGCCTCTTCCATCCGTTCATCGCGGATGCCTCCGTCGAGATCATCGGCATCGAGGCCGGTGGTCGCGGTCGCGCGCTCGGCGAGAATTCGGCATCGCTCGGTCTTGGGCGCCCGGGCGTGTTGCAGGGCGCGTATTCACTGTTGCTGCAGGATCAGCACGGTCAGATCCAGGAGACACACTCGATTTCCGCGGGTCTCGACTATCCCGGCGTCGGCCCCGAACATGCGCTGTTGCAGGCAGCAGGCCGGGTGCGCTACGAGATGGCGAGCGATGACGAGGCGCTCGCAGCAGTGAAGGAGTGTTGCGAAGCGGAGGGCATTCTGCCCGCGCTCGAGAGCGCGCACGCACTCGCCGGCGCGCGGCGCTGGGCGGCCACGCATCAGGGCAGGCGGATCCTGATCGGCCTTTCAGGCCGCGGTGACAAGGACATGCCGACCTTGCAACGCACGCTCATTGCGCAGCTCGAGGCACAGGCAAAACGGGGGGTCGCATGACAGTTGCTGCCATCGCGCCACACGAGCGCATCAGTGCGGCGATCCGCAGGGCTTGCGGGCGCAATCCTGCGCTCGTGGCGTTTCTGACTGCGGGCTTTCCACGGCGGGAGCTGTTCCGCACGCAACTCTCGGCCGTGGCAGGCGTTGCCGATGTGGTCGAGATCGGCGTGCCCTTCACCGACCCCATGGCCGACGGCCTTACGATCCAGCGCTCGAGCCGCGAGGCGCTCGCGCAGGGCGTCACCCTGCGCTGGATTCTCGACGAACTGGCCGCGATGCAGGCGGTCAACGCGCCGCTTCTCCTGATGAGCTATCTCAACCCGCTGCTCGCATTCGGCTTCGCGGAGCTCGCCGTGGCGGCGGAGCACGCGCGAGTCGCGGGCTTCATCGTGCCCGACCTGCCGTTCGACGAGGGCGGTGAGCTGCAGCGCGCGCTCGAGGCGCGCGGCATCGCGCTCGTCCAGATGGCGACGCCCGTCACGACGCCGGAACGCCTTGCGAAAGTGTGTGGCGCGAGCCGTGGCTTCGTGTACGCCGTGACGATGACGGGCACGACCGGCAAGAACGTCGCTGTGCCGGACAACGTGATTGCATACCTCGATCGTGTGCGCGCCGTCTCGCCAGTGCCCGTTTGCGCGGGGTTCGGCATCCGCTCACGCGAGCAGGTCGCGCGGCTCGCCGGCCACGTCGATGGCGTCGTCGTCGGCTCCGCGCTCGTCGAAGTCCTCGAGCGCGGCGAAGATCCGGCCGCCTGGCTGCGCACGCTTCGACCGGGTGCCGGGTGACGCATCACCCGGACCCGCGTCCCACGCTTGGCCTCGCGGCGCTGCTTGCCTTTCTCTCGATGCTGAGCCCGTTCTCGATTGACACGTTTTTTCCGTCATTTCCGGCGATTGCCCAGGAGTTTTCGCTTACCGCGCTGCAGTTGCAGCAGACGCTCACTGCCTACCTCGTACCGTACGGCGTCACGATGCTGCTGCACGGGCCGCTGTCGGATGCCTACGGTCGGCGGCGCGTGATTCTCGTCGGCGTGAGCCTATTTACCGTCGCGTCGCTCGCCTGCGCGCTCGCGCCGGGATTCGGCACGCTGCTCGCATTTCGCGCCATGCAGGGTGCAACTGCTGGCGCCGGACTGGTAGTTGCGCGTGCAGTCGTGCGCGACCTGTACGCCGGCCACGAAGCGCAGCGCCTGATGTCGCTGATCACGATGCTCTTCGGCTTCGCACCCGCCGTTGCGCCAGTGATCGGCGGTTGGGTGCACGTGGCGTTCGGCTGGCGTGCAGTGTTCGTGTTCCTCGTCCTGCTCGGGCTTGCGATGGTGTTCGTCAGCTGGTGGCGGTTACCCGAGACCCATCCGCCCGAGCGGCGCCTCGTGCTCCAGCTCGGCACGCTCTTCTCGCTCGCATGGCGCATCGCTTCGCATCGCGAGTTCCTGCTGCTCTCGTTCGCGTCGGGGCTGCACTTCGCGTCCGTGATCGCATATATCGGCGCGGCCCCCGCCATCGTGCTTGAGCAATGGCATTTCGGCGAAACACAGTTCGCGATGCTGTTCATTCCGGTCATCGGCGGCTTTGTCGCGGGTGCCTTCACTTCCGGACGCATGGCCGGGCGAGTCACGCCAGGCGCGCAATGTCGTGTGGGCTACGCGATCTCCGGGCTGGGGGGGCTCGTCTCGAGCATCGCGTTCGCCTTCTTCGCGCCTGTTCCGATCCTGGTGCAACAGCTGCTGATCTTCACGATCGCGTTCGGGGTGCAAGTCGTCGCGCCGATCCTGACGCTGCGGCTGCTCGACCTTTTTCCCGATACGCGCGGCGCCGTCTCCTCGGTGCAGGCCTTCGTGGCGATCATGATCGCCGCCGCGACGATGGGGATTGCAGTGCCGGCGCTGCACGGGTCGCTGCTGCTGCTCGCGCTCGGCTCGCTGGTCGGGGCCTTTTCGGGCTGGGGGCTCTGGCGCATGGCGTGGACAGCCCCGGCGCGGTAGATTCCGCCTCCGGGGGACCGTCCCGCAGAGGGGCAAGGCGGCATATGAACGAGGTCGAAGTCATCACTGTTGCGAGTCGCTTTCGCGGCCCGGACACGTCCGCGAACGGCGGTTACTTCGCCGGCCTCGTGTCGGCGTATTCAGCCGGTCCTGTGACCGTGCGGCTCCTCGCCCCGCCGCCGCTCGATGAATCGCTGATCGTGCAGCGCGATGGCGCGATCCTGCGCATGTCACACGAAGGCACGGTGATTGCCGAGGCGCGCGCGATGGATGGCGGCTTGCCGTCGCCGGCGCCGGCGCCGCCCTACGACGTCGCGCTCGAAGCGTCGCGGCACTTCGCGGGCTTTCATCGCCACGACTTCCCGGGTTGCTTTGTCTGCGGCACGCAGCGCGAGCGCGGCGACGGGCTGCGTATCTTCGCAGGTCCCTGGGGAGACAGCCTCGTGGCCGCACCGTGGGTGCCGGATGCGTCGCTCGCGAGTGAGGACGGCAAGGTTGCCGGTGAGTTCATGTCGGCCGCGCTCGACTGTCCCGGCTATTTTGCGGCGCGGGTCGATCGCAGGATGATGCTCGGCGAGTTCACCGTGCACGTGGATCGGCGTGTGCACATCGATGAACCCTGCGTCGTGATCGGCTGGCGATTGGGTTCCAGTGGCCGCAAGCACGTAGTCGGCACGGCGCTCTTTGACGAGGATGGCGAGTTGTGCGCCCGGGCGCTCGGCGTGTGGATCGAGACACGGGCGTAGCGCGTCGCCCCGTTCAGCGGCGCGAAAAGAAGGCGCCAACCGAGGCAGCCGCGACGAGCGCCCAGCCGGGCCAGGCGGGGTCTCGCCCGATCGCGAGCCAGACGATGCCGCCAAGGAGCACCGCGGCTGAGAGCAGCATCAAGTCGCGGCGCCGCTGCGTCTCGCGGATCGTCTGGCGCAGTGCCTCGACGCTGTCGGTCTCGACCTGCAGGCGCAATTGCCCGTCCTGCGCACGCTGTACTGCGCCCTTCAGGAGCGGCGGCAGGCCACGCAGCGCGGTCACGAGTTCGGGCAGCTGCGTGCGCAAGTCTTCGATGAAGCGACGGCCGCTCACGCGCTCGCGCATCCATTCCCGCAGGATCGGGCTCGCGGTCTGGAACACGTCGAGATCGGGGTAGAGCTCGCGCCCGAGCCCCTCAATGTTGAGCAGCGTTTTCTGCAGCAGGATCAGCTGTGGCTGGATCCGCATGTCAAAGCGCCGCGAGATCTCGAAGAGGCGCAGCAGCACGGTGCCGAAGGAAATGTCCTTGAGCGGCTTCTGGAAGATCGGTTCGCATACGGTGCGTACGGCTGATTCCATTTCGTCGATGCGTGCATGGGGCGGCACCCAGCCCGACTCGTGGTGCAGCTCGGCGACGCGGCGGTAATTGCGATCGAACACCGCGAGGAAATTCTCGGCGAGATAGTGCTGGTCGCGCGGGTCGAGGGTGCCGACGATGCCGAAGTCGATCGCTGCGTAGCGCGGCTGCGCGGGGTCGTCGACGAGCACGAAGATGTTGCCGGGGTGCATGTCGGCGTGAAAGAAATTGTGCCGGAAGACCTGCGTGAAGAAGATCTCGACGCCGTTGACCGCGAGCGCGCGGATGTCGGTGCCTTTCGCGCGCAGCTGCGCCATGTCGCTGATCTGGATGCCGTGGATGCGCTCCATCACCATCACATCGACGCGGCACAGGTCCCAGTGGACTTCCGGCACGTAGAGGAGCCGGGAACCGGCGAAATTGCGCCGCAACTGCGCGGCGTTCGCCGCTTCGCGCATGAGGTCGAGTTCATCGACGATCGTCTTCCTGTATTCCTGCACCACTTCGACGGGGCGCAGCCGCTCGCTGCCCGGCCACCAGCGTGCGGCGAGGGCGGCGAGGGCGTCGAGCACTTCGAGGTCGCGCTCGATGACCTCGCGCATGCCTGGCCGAAGCACCTTGACGACGACCTCGCGACCGTCAGGGAGGCGCGCGACGTGGACCTGCGCGATCGACGCGGCGGCGAGTGGCGTCTCGTCGAACGCGCCGAACACGGCGGAAAGCGGCTTGCCGTAGGCCCTCTCCGCCGTCGCGCGCGCGATCGCACCGGGAAACGGCGGTACGCGGTCCTGCAGCTTCGCGAGCTCGTCGGCGATGTCGAGCGGCAGGAGGTCGCGCCGCGTCGATACGGCCTGGCCGAACTTGACGAAGATCGGGCCGAGTTCCTCGAGCGCGAGCCGCAGGCGCTCGCCGCGCGAGGCGCCGTGGCGACGCTGAAACCAGGTCCAGGGCGAGGCAAACACAAGATACCGGAGCGGCCGGTAAAGATGCGTGGCGCGCACGAAATCGTCGAGTCCGTGCCGCACGAGCACGCGCTGGATCTCGATCAGCCGCGCGAGTACACGCAGCTTCAAGAGGGCCCCCCGGAGGTGATGATCGCGATGCGTGCGGCGAGCCGATCGAGGTCCTCGCGTGTGCGGTCGACGCCGGCGAAGAATGCATCGGCTTCGGCGCGGGGCACGAGATCGGCACGCTCGTGTGCGAAGTACTCTGCGACATTGCGCGTGCCGGTCGAGGCGAAACGCCGGCCAAACTCGAGGCAGGCGGATCCGAGCCTGCCGAGCCGGTGCGCAGCGGCATCGCCCAGGAGCTGTGACATTTCCTCTTCGATGTCGGGTCGCAGCAGGTACAGGAGTTCGCGAAAGCGCTGGGCGGCCTCCGCGTCGCCCGCGATGCGCACGTCGCCGCGGCGAATCACGCCCTCGGCGTCGGGCCCCGCAAGTGCGAGCAGATTGAGCGGTGTGCCGTGGAACTCCGCATCGGCGGGCGTGGGGTCAGGCGACGGCGCCACCTCGCGCCCGAGCGACAGCCGATTCCCATCGCTGCCGAGAACGAATCGCAGCGCAAAGCCATCGATCGAAAGCGCGACACACTGTCCGGCAAGCTCCGCGCACAGTGTACGGGCGCGTGGCGAACGAGGCAGGTTGCGGTTGAGCAGGCGCTCGGCGGCTTCGGTGAACATCGGCAGCGTCAGTACCGGTAACCGCGATGCACCGCGACGATGCCGCCAGTGAGGTTGTGATAGCGGCAATCCTCGAGTCCCGCCTCGCGCATCATCGCGGCGAGGGCTTCCTGGTCGGGGTGCATGCGGATCGACTCGGCGAGATAGCGATAGCTGGCCTCGTCCTTTGCGACGAGCCTGCCGAGGAGTGGCAACAGGCGAAACGAGTATGCGTCGTAGATCGGCCGCAGCGCGTCGGCCGGCTTCGAGAACTCGAGCACGAGCAGCTGGCCGCCGGGTTTCAGCACGCGACGCATCGAGGCGAGCGCCTGCTGCTTGTCGGTGACATTGCGCAGGCCGAAGGCGATCGTGACGCAATGAAAACTGCCGTCGGCGAATGGCAGTTGTTCGGCGTTCGCCTGCACGCATTCGACGCCGCGGACATGGCCGGCGTCGATCAGGCGGTCGCGACCGTGAGCGAGCATCGCGGCATTGATATCCGTCAAGACGACGAGGCCTTGCGTGCCGACCTGCCTTGCGAGCCCGAGCGCGATATCGCCCGTGCCGCCCGCGACGTCGAGCGCGACCTGGCCGGGGCGCAGGCCGGTGATCGACAGGGTGAAACGCTTCCAGAGCCGATGCGCGCCGCCCGACATCAGGTCGTTCATCAGATCGTAGTTGTCGGCGACCGAATCGAATACGCCGCGAACGCGCCGCGCCTTGTCTTCGCGGCGAACGCGCTCATAGCCGAAGTCGGTGGTCGTGTGTGAAGAGGGCTGGCTCAAGGAAACCTCGTGTGAACAGGCATTCTAGCGCGGTGGTACGTACCGCAAAACGGATGTCTGCCGTGGCGGCCGTCGCGCGTCTTTACAAGGCTGCGAAATATCGCTGACAATCCGCGCCACGTTCGAGCCCGAGAGGGCTGTTGAAACGGGGGTCTGAAGGCCGGGCGTCGCAAGGTGCCCGGCCTTTTTCTATTTCTCTCCTCCGGCGCTGTCGCGCTGGCGGCCGAGTTCGTGGAGATATTTCCAGGTGTAGAGCCCCGAGTCGTGGCCGTCATCGAACACGAGGCGCACGGCGTATTGGCCGACAGGCTCGACGGCCGTTATCACCACGTTTTCCTTGCCCGTGACCGTGACGCGCTGGCCCCGGCCGTGCCCCTGAACCTCCGCGGACGGAGAATTCACGCGCAGGTACTCGAACGGCAGATCGAAGCTGCGCCCGTCATCGAAATTGACCGTCAGGAGGCGGGACCTGGTGCGCAGGCGGATGAGTGTGCAGGCGAGCGTAGACATGGTGTCGACAGTATCGCGCAGTGGGGCGCCAAGAGCGAAGGGTGCAGGGCCACGGCCCCGCAGCCTGCCCGCTCGCGTCCGCGCCCGGTTGCCGTATACTCCAGAAACGGCCCGCCGATCCTGGCGTCGTTGTCCCCGTCCGTCGAAATGCCTCCCACAGACACGTCCCACCCCGATTACTACCATCGTGTTGTCGACTGCCAGTGGGCCTGCCCGGCCCATACGGATGTGCCCGAGTACATCCGGCTGATCGCGCAAGGTCGCTTTACCGATGCCTACATGGTCAATCGGGAAGCCAATGTATTCCCCGGCATCCTCGGGCGCGTGTGCGATCGCCCGTGCGAACCTGCCTGCCGCCGCTCGCGGGTCGAAGACAAGCCGGTCGCGATCTGCCGCCTCAAGCGCGTCGCAGCGGATCACAAGGACGAGTACGCCGACCGGCTGCCGCAGATACCGTCCGTGAAGAACGGCAAGCATGTCGCCTGCATCGGCGCCGGCCCCGTGAGCCTCACGGTGGCGAACGATCTGCTGCCGCTGGGTTATCGCGTCACGATTTTCGAGCAGCTCGGTGAGCCGGGCGGGTTGATGCGTTCGAACATTCCCTCATTCCGCCTGCCGCAGTCGATCCTCGACGAGGAGATCGGCGTGATCGTTGGCATGGGCGCCGATCTCAAGCTCGGACATCCCGTGAAGAGCATGCAGGAGCTGCTCGAGCGCGGCGGCTTTGACGCCGTGTTCGTCGGGTCGGGCGCGCCGAAGGGCAAGGAGCTGAAGCTTCCGGGCCGGCAGGAGGGCGCGGCGAACATCCACATCGGCATCGACTGGCTCGAATCGGTCGCGTTCGGGCACGTGAAGGAGATCGGCCGCGAGGTGCTGATCATCGGTGTCGGCAACACCGCGATGGATTGCTGCCGCACTTCGCTGCGCATCGGCGCGAAACACGTGAAGGTGATGGCGCGCAAGCCGCGGCAGTTCTTCAAGGCCTCGGACTGGGAGCTGGAAGACGCGGAAGAAGAGCAAGTCGGGATCATCGTGAACCGCTCGCCGAAGCAGTTCGTCGTCGAGGGCGGCAAGCTGAAGGGCATGCTGTTCGACGTGATGGAGTACGACCTCGACGCGCACGGGCGCATTACCGCCGAACGTATCGCCGGCGAGGAGTTCTTCGCAGCAGACGACGTGATCCTGGCGATCGGACAGGAGAATGCGTTCCCGTGGATCGAGCGCGACCTTGGCATCGAGTTCGACAAGTGGAGCGTGCCGAAGGTCGACGCCAAAACCTTCCAGTCGACGAGGCCGGGCGTCTTCCTCGGCGGTGATGCCGCCTTCGGCCCGAAGAACATCATCTGGGCCGTCGAGCACGGTCACCAGGCCGCGATCTCGATTCACCGCCATTGCCACGGCGAGCCGGTGACCGGGCGCCTCGCACCGGGCATCAACCTGCAGAGCCGCAAGATGGGCATGCACGAGTGGTCGTACGCGAACGACTACAACCCGGTCGAGCGGCGGCTGGTGCCGCAAGTGTCGCTGAAGGAGCGCTTCAAGAAGCTCAATATCGAGGTCGAGCTCGGTTTCACGGCCGAGCAGGCTGCGGCCGAGGTGCAGCGCTGCCTCAACTGCGACATCCAGACCGTGTTTGAGGCGAAGCTCTGCATCGAGTGCGACGCCTGCATCGATATCTGTCCGACCGATTGCCTCACGATCACCGCCGACGGTGAGGAAGCCGATCTGCGCACGCGTCTGCGCGCACCGGCGGCGAATCCCGAACAGCTGCTCTACGTCTCGGTGCCGCTCAAGCAGACCGGCCGTGTGATGGTCAAGGACGAAGACCTGTGCGTGCACTGCGGGCTGTGCGCAGAGCGCTGCCCGACGGCCGCGTGGGATATGCAGAAGTCGTATGTGAAGTGGCCGCACGCCGAGGATCAGCCGCCAATATGCCAGCCGTCCCTGCCCAAGATCGCGTAAACGATTTCGTCGTCAAGATCGCAACGGTGAACGGCACGGGCTCCGCCAGTGCCAACACGTTGCTGATGAAGGCGATTTTCCGCAGCGGGATCCCCGTCATGGGGAAAAACTATTTCCCGTCGAACATCCAGGGCCTGCCGACCTGGTACGAGATTCGCGTGACGAAAGACGCCCACGTCGCACGCTCCGGCCGCGTCGACATCATGGTCGCGATGAACGCCGAGACCTACAACAAGGACGTGCGCGAAGTCGGGACCGGCGGGTGGCTGATCTACGACTCGACCTGGCCACGACCGGCGCTGTTCACGCGCGAAGACATCACGGTGATCGGCGTGCCGCTCGCGAAGCTCTGCAACGAGAACTTCAACGGCGTGCGCACACGCATCCTGATGAAGAATATCTGCTACGCAGGCGTGCTCGCGGCGCTGCTCGATCTCGATCTCGCGCGCATGCGCGAGCTGCTCGCCGAGACCTATGCGAAGAAGCCGCAGCTGGTCGACAGCAACATGAAGGCGATCCAGCTCGGCTACGACTATGCGAGGACGCATTTCACGTGTCCGCTGCCGCTGCGCTGTACGCCGATGGACAAGACAGCCGGCCACATCCTGATCGACGGCAACACTGCCGCAGGTCTCGGTGCGGTGTTCGCCGGCGCCACGGTGGGTGCGTGGTACCCGATCACGCCTTCGACGTCGGTGATGGACGCGTTCAGGAGCTTCTGCGAGAAGTGGCGCGTCGACCCCGCCACCGGCCGCAAGAACTTCGCGTTCATCCAGGCTGAGGACGAGCTCGCCGCGATCGGCATGGTGCTCGGAGCGTCATGGAACGGCGCACGTGCGTTCACTGCGACCTCGGGGCCGGGCATTTCACTGATGAGCGAGTTTTTCGGCCTCGCGTACTACGCGGAGATTCCGGCAGTGATCTTCGATGTGCAGCGCGTCGGTCCATCGACCGGCATGCCGACCCGTACGCAGCAGTGCGACTTCCTGATCTGCGCGTACGCCTCGCACGGCGACACGAAGCACGTCTGCCTGTACCCCGCAAACCCCGAGGAATGCTTCTATTTTGCGGTCGCGGCGTTCGATCTCGCCGAGCGCCTGCAGACGCCCGTGATGGTGCTCTCGGACCTCGACATCGGCATGAACGACTGGATGTGCCGTGACCTCAAATGGGATGACGCCTGGCAGCCCGACCGCGGCAAGGTGCTGCCGCTCGAGGAGATCGTCAAGCTCGAGAAGTTCCACCGATTCCTCGACAAGGACGACGACGGCATCCCGTATCGCACCCTGCCGGGCGTGCATCCGAAGGCGGCCTACTTCACACGTGGTTCCGGCCACAACCAGTACGGCGCCTATACCGAGGATTCCACCGAGTACCAGATCGTCGTCGATCGCCTGGTGAGAAAGTTCCATACCGCACGCAGCCTCGTGCCACGCCCGGTTTTCGGGATGGCCAGCACGCGTACCGACGTCGGCATCGTTGCTGCGGGGAGCAGCGACGGTGCGGTGCGCGAGGCGCTCGATGTACTGCGCGGCATGGGGGTCAACGCGGACTACATGCGCGTGCGCGCGTTCCCGTTCAATGACGAGGTTGACCGTTTCCTCGAAAGTCACGCGCTGATCTTCGTAGTCGAGCAGAACCGTGACGCCCAACTGCGCTCGCTGCTCACGCTCGAGACGCCGGTCGAGAAGGCGAAGCTGCGCTCGCTGCTGCATTACAGTGGCCTGCCGATCTCCTCGAGCTTCATCATCGAGGGCGTGCTCGCCGAAGTCGCACCAAAGCCGCTGCGCTCGGTCGGGCCCGCGCACGCAGGAACCCCATGACCTACCTTCCGAAGCCGAAAGTCCGCCACCCCTCGCTGCCGCGCAATGCGCTCGGCCTCACACGGCGCGACTACGAAGGCGCACTCTCCACTCTGTGCGCGGGTTGCGGGCACGATTCCATCACGGCGGCGCTGACCGAGGCGATCTGGGGCCTGTCGCTCGAGCCGCAGAACGTTGCCAAGCTCTCCGGCATCGGCTGCTCGTCAAAGACCACCGCCTATTTTGTGAGCGGCGGGCACGGATTCAATTCCGTACACGGGCGTATGCCGTCGATCGCGATGGGCGCCAACGCGGCGAACCGCAATCTCAGTTACATCGGCGTGTCGGGCGATGGCGACACGCTTTCGATAGGACTCGGGCAGTTCTGTCACGCGATCCGCCGCAATCTGAACATGCTTTACCTGATCGAGAACAATGGCGTCTACGGCCTCACGAAAGGCCAGTTCTCGGCGTCGGCCGATATCGGTACGAAGGCGAAGAAGGGTGAGGTGAACCAGCAGCCGCCGATCGACCCCGTGCTGCTCGCGATGAACCTCGGCGCGTCCTTCGTCGCGCGCAGTTTTTCGGGCGACAAGGCACAGCTCGTGCCGCTCCTCCAGGCCGGGCTGCGCCACCGCGGTTTTGCGCTGATCGATGTGCTCTCTCCCTGCGTCACGTTCAACGACCACGAGGGCTCGACCAAGAGTTACGCCTATACGCGCGAGCACTATGAGCCGGCCGTGAATGCGGATTTCGTGCCATTCGAGCGCGAGATCGTTGCAAACTACGCCGAGGGCGAGCGTTTTCCCGTCGTGATGCACGACGGCAGCCGGATCCTTTTGCGCAAGTTCGCGAAAGACTACGATCCGACCGACCGCGTGGCGGCGAGCGCGTACGTTCAGGATCGCCTGCGGCAGGGGGAGTTTCTGACAGGGCTGCTCTACATCGACGAGTCGCAGAAGGAGTTCCACGAGCTGAACGGCACCCCCGAGGCGCCGCTCAACGGCCTCTCGCTCCCGGCGTTGTCGCCGGGATCGAAGGGACTCGAGAAGATCCTGTCCCGGTACCGGTGATCAGCGCGTGCCCGCCTGCTAGACTCGCGCCCCTTTCAACACGACGGGAGTGGAATCATGGGCAAGGGTGACGGCCGCAGCCGCCGCGGCAAGATTTACAAGGGCTCGTTCGGCAAGACGCGCCCCAAGAAACCGGCCGCGAAGAAGAAGGCTACCCGGAAATAGCCGGATCGGTCGCGCGCGTGATCTTGCGCGCGGCGACTTCGTGGATCAGCTGCACCGCCGTGCGATCGCAGGGCGGCAGCTCGATGTCGGACGTGCCGAGCGGTGTCACGCGATCGCCCCAGCGCACGAGATGCGCGCAGAAGGTGAGCCCGCCGCCAAATGCCGGCAGCAGCAGCCAGCCGCCCTTTGCAACGCGACCTTCCTCGAGCGCCTCGCAGAGCCCGACGGGCACGGTCGCCGACGACATGTTGCCGTAGCGCTGCACGTTGGTGAAGACCCGCTCCATCGGAATGCCGGCGCGCTTCGCGACCGCCTCGATGATCCGCAGGTTCGCCTGGTGCGGCACGACAAGCTGGATGTCGTCGGCGGTGAGTTCACGCTTCGCGAGCGCCGCGGCACTCGCCTCGCTCATGCCGAGGACCGCGCGCTTGAAGATCTCCTGCCCCTCGAATTGCCATGAAGTGACGCCGTAGAGCCGCCCCTGGTTGGCGTACGCGCCGCCCATGCCGTGGATGCGCAGGATCTCGCGCGCATCGCCGAAGCAGCCCAGTTTCTCGGCGAGGAGGCCCTCTTCGTTCTGCGTCGCCTGCAGGACCACGGCCGCCGCGCCGTCGCCAAAGAGGACCGCGACGTTGCGGTCGTTCCAGTCCATGTAGGGCGTAATGATTTCGGCGCCGATCACGAGCGCGTTCTGCACGACGCCGCCGCGGATCATCGCGGTCGCAGTCGAGAGCCCGTAGAGAAAACTGGTGCAGGCGGTGTTGACGTCCATCGCCGCGCAGCCAATCGCCCCGATGCGCTGCTGCAGACCTGAGGCCATGTTCGGAACCTGGTCCTCGAAGCTGCAGGTGCCGAAGACGATGAGTTCGATCTCCCGGCCGCCAAGGCCGGCGCAGGCCAACGCTCGCTCGGCGGCAACATGCGCCATTTCTGCCATGGAGACGTGCGACACGCGCCGCTCGCGAATGCCCGTGCGGCTCGTGATCCACTCGTCGCTCGTCTCGAGCATGCCCGCAAGGTCTTGATTTGACAGCACGGCAGGCGGCAGGCATTTGCCCCAGCCAGTGATGGCGGCGTAGGTCGTCATGGCGGGGCAGCATACGACGCCTCCGCCCGCCGCGCACGTGTCAGCCGGCTCCTACGCGGATTCCGTCCTTTCCCGAATGGGCCTGGATGTCGCGGTGCGTATTCTCGAAGTCGCATCGCCGGCCACTTCGCCCCCCGTAGTGCGCCGGCCATTCTGGACGCCTTCACTTCCAGTGCAGGCGTCCTTTCTTTTTCGCTGTAGCATTGATCCGGGTTCAGTAACACGGAGTCGAAGGGTGGCAGACAGGCACGGACTGCCGTGGCGGCAGTATCGCGGTATCCACCTCGATTTCTGGGACGGCCTGCGGCTGCTGCCGGGCTCGATCTGGTTGCCGATCGTCGCGATTTCGTTGCTGGGTCTCGGCGTATATCTCGTGAACGAATGGTCGGTGAGCCGCATTCGCGTCGCCGCAGAGAGCGTCAACCGGACGCTCGGCATGCAGAACGAGGTCATCGCGATGCGCTCGCAGCTCGTCGATCTCGAGAGCGCACAGCGCGGCTTTCTCCTCACCACCAACCGTCGTTATCTCGCGCCTTACGAGAGCGCACTGCCCGACCTGCAGGTGATCAGTGCGAGGCTGCGCACGCTGGCGGCGGGGGACGCCGAGGTGCTTGAGCGTGTCACCCGACTCGAGGAATTGCGTGGCATCAAGATCGCGGAGGTGACCGCGTCGATCTCGCTGACGCAGCTGGGAGATCGAGCGAACGCGATGGCGATCCTGCGCACGGGTGAGGGCCGCAAGGTAATGGATCAGTTCCGCGCCGGGGCGCAGGCGCTCATCGGCCTGCTCGATTCGCGGCTCACGTCGCTGCGCGAGGAGCAGACGAAGAGTCTCGTGTTGTCGCGCTACGCGTTCGCGGCCCTCGCGTTGCTCACGCTCGCGCTGATCGTGCTCGTCGTGCGGCTCTTCGTCGCGGACAGCGTTCGGCGGGAAGAGCAGCGCTACGAGGAAGAGCATGAGCGGCGACGGCTCGAAGTGGTGATAGAAGACCGTACCCGCGAGCTGTCGCAGCTCACGACGCATCTGCAGAGTGCCTCCGAGCAGGAGAAGGCGGATCTCGCGCGCGATCTGCACGACGAGCTCGGCGGCCTGCTGACCGCCGCCAACATGGACCTCGCATGGCTGCAGGGGCGTTCGGTGACGATGGAGCAGGAAGTGCGCGACAAGCTCGGCGAGCTCGTGCGCACTGTCACGGAAGCGATGAATCTGAAGCGGCGCGTGGTGGAGAACCTGCGGCCGGCATTGCTCGACCACTTTGGCCTGCCGACGGCGCTCGAGGCCTATTTCGACGAAACCTGCAAGCGCGCGGGGCTTGAATGCCGCACGACGATACCGGATGAAGCGGACCCGATTCCGCAGGCACTCGCCATCGCGCTCTTCCGGGTCGGCCAGGAGTCGCTCACCAACATCATCCGCCATGCGAAGGCGCGCCGCGTCGAGTTGAGTTTCGAAGTGGGTCCGACGGGCTATCACCTGAGTATCGGCGACGACGGCGTCGGCATGGATCCCGAACGGGCGCGCAGCTCGCATGGACTGTCGGGAATGCGTCACCGGGTGGTGAGCCTGAACGGCAGTTTCGAGATCCAGAGCACGCCCGGCAAGGGGACACGGCTCGACGTCCAGGTGCCGTTCGCGTCGCCCGCTCCCGCCAGCGTGACGCCCGCCTAGCTGGCGCTGCCCTGCTGGTGACGCTCGAGCAGCGGGCGCACTTCGGCGAACTGCTGCATCTTGTCGAGGAAATGATCGGCGCCCGCGCTCATGCAGCGCTGCTCGACCGTGGGCAACGAATAGTTCGTGAGCACGATGATCAGCGGCTGGGTGCGCGCGGCGAAGGACTGACGCGCATGGCGGATCGCCGCGATGCCGCTGCCCTGTCGCAGCTCGACATCGACAACCAGCGCATCGAAATCGTGTGCGTCGATCTGCCCGATCGCCTCCTGCTCGGTCTCCGCGGTGCCCGTTACCTTGAGCACGCCGGGCACGGTGAGCATGCCGATCATGCGGTCGCGCAACAGGCGTGAATCCTCGATCAGGAGGATCCTCAGTTCGTTGCTGGCGCCGGCACGCGCATCGCCCGTCACCCTGCTGCCACGCGCAGCGGCGCGGCGTTCGTTTGGCTGGGCGGCTTGCTGCTCGGTCGGCATGTTCATTGCAACAGGCTGTTCTTGATCGCGTAGTAGGTGATATCGGCGTTGGTCTTCATCCCCATCTTGTCGAGGATCCGCGAACGGTAGGTGCTGACGGTCTTCACGCTTAGGAAGAGCTTGCCCGCGATTTCGGTGACGGTCTTGCCTTCGGCGAGCTTCACGAAAATCTGGAACTCGCGCTCCGACAGGATGCCGTGGCGCGGCTGCTCTCCGCTGCCGTCCATGCTCGCAAGCAACAAGTCGGCGAGTTCGGGCCCGACGTAGCGGCTGCCGCGAGCCACCATGCGCACGGCACGCAGCAATTCACTTTCGTCGGCGCTCTTGCTGAGGAAGCCATGCGCGCCGCCACGCAGCACATTGATGCCGAACTGCCTCTCCGGATAGCCGCTCAGCACGAGCACCGTGACGCCTTCGTGATGCGTGCGCACGTGCTTCAGCACGTCGAGCCCCGACATGTCCGGCAGCGACAGGTCGAGCAGCAGCACGTTGCAGACCTGCTCTTTGAGTGCCGCGATCACTTCCTTGCCGGTGCGGCAATCGGCGACGACTCGCAGGTCGGGTTGCGAGGCGATGATCTGCCTCAGGCCGGCGCGCACGACCTGATGATCATCTGCGATGATGACGCTGACCTGCGGCATACCCTTCGCCTACCTGTCGTACAGCAGCCCGGTTACTCTATCGCGTGCGCGTACCCATGTGGCGGATGTTACGGCTGCGGCCCGCTGGATTTCGCCCCGTGCGGCCGCCAGATGCCAGCGTGCGGCAGCCGACAGGCGTGTATAGGAGGAGTCGTTGCGGCGGCGCCCCGGTGTGAGTCCGATACCGTTGTAGGAATGCTCCGACGCTGCCACGTCCGCTCTCCATGATGAGATCCTGCATGACAAGTTACCCCTGCGGGAACCGGCGGCACAGGGCCGCGCATGAGCGCCGCTCGTAGGACGCGGCCGACAGGTGCGACAATCAGCCCCGGGGAGCGTGGAGGGCGCGGACATGGGCGACAGGTTTCAGGATGACGGAGCGTCGAAAGCCGCACCGGAAGTGAATACCGTGCGCGTGCTCGAGCATGGCCCGCTCGCGTTTCATGCGCAGATGCACTTCCACGGCGGGGACAGTGCGATGCGCGCGACGCTGTGTCGCTGCGGGTCGTCGCAGGCGAAGCCGTTCTGCGATACAAGCCATGTCGCGGCCGGATTCACGGCCACCGGTGAGCCGCCCGGTGAGTCGCCCGGTGAGCAGTCACCGGCGCTCGCGGTGCGCAATGGCCCACTCGAGGTGATTCCGGTTGAGAACGGGCCGCTGCATGTGAAAGGGAATCTCGAAATCGTCACCGCAACGGGCTGCTTGGTGAAGAGGGTCACCGAATGCTGGCTATGCCGGTGCGGGCATGCCGGCAAGAAGCCCTTCTGCGATGGCACGCACCGCAAGATCGGTTTCACGGCGCCGGGCCTGCCGCCCGTGCGCAAGTAGCGGCAGCCGTTACGCAGCCTTGCTGCGCGCGAGGCGCGCGGTGAGCCAGGCGGCGATGTCGCCGATCTCGGATCGGCACACTTCATGCTGCATCGGATAGGGCTTCCACTCGATCGCATAGCCCAGCGACACGAGGAAATCGCGCGATTTCTCGCCGAGCGCGAGCGACAGCATCGGGTCGTGCAGCCCGTGGCACATCAGGATCGGCAGGTTGCGATTCGCCGCGCTGGCTTCGCTCGCGACGCTCTCGTGCAGGGGGAGGTACGTTGACAACGCCATCACCCCTCCCAGCGGCTGCGGATAACGAAGCGCAGCGTGCAGCGCGATGGCGCCGCCCTGCGAGAAGCCCGCGAGAATGATGCGCGCCGTCGCCACGCCGCGCGCGGTCTCGCGGTCGATCAGCGTATCGATGCGCGCGGCCGAGGCGCGGGTGCCGGCCTCGTCCTGGCGCCCGGCGGCTGACAGCTCACGGATGTCGTACCAGGCGCGCATCGGCATCCCGTTGTTCAGCGTGATGGGCCGCACGGGTGCATGCGGAAAAATGAAGCGCATTACGGCAGGTGGCGCGAGGCGCAGCTCGGGGATGATCGGCACGAAGTCGTGGCCGTCGGCGCCGAGACCGTGCAGCCAGATCACGCTCGCGGCGTCGGGGTCCGATGCGGGAACGCCCGCAGGCGTCAGGGTGACGATGACCTCGTCGCGGGTCTCTTCGACCTTCATGGCAGGTGTGGTGCTCATCGCTGCCGCCATTCTTCACGTGTCTGGCCCCAGATGTCGACCGGAACGTCGGCGAGCGGCGGCGGCAGGCGGCCCGGTCCGCGGTTGCGCGCGCCCAGCTTGGTGGCCACGGCCTGCGACGCGGCATTACCCGGCGAAATCGAGTGAATCACTTGAGTCCAGCCAAGCGCATCAAACGCCCAGTCGATCGCCGCCGTGGCGGCCTCGGTGGCGTAGCCCTTGCCCTCACAGTCACGCACGACGCCCCAGCCGACCTCGGGGCCAGGCCAACCCTCGGGCATCCAGGGACCGGTGCGCCCGATCCAGCGGCCGCTCGACCTCTCGATCATGGAGAACATCGAGCAGCTCTGCAGATGCCACGCACCGGCCATCAGCATGAGTGTGCGCCACGCGACTTCACGGGACTGCACGCCGCCGATGAAGCGCATCGACTCGGGGTCGGCATGAAACGCCGCGAACGCGTCGAAATCGCGCATTTCGAGCGGGCGCAGGATGAGGCGCGGCGTTTCGAGCCGCAAATCGGTGAAAGCCATGGCGCATCATAACGGCTGCGCGCCACGAGCAGCGCTCTACAGGATGTACCGCGACAGATCCTCATCCTTCGCGAGATCGCCGAGCTGCGCATCGACGTAAGCCGCATCGATCACGACCGAGCTGCCATGCTGTTCGGAGGCTTCGTAGGAAACCCGCTCCAGCAGCCGCTCCATTACCGTGTGCAGGCGCCGCGCGCCGATGTTCTCGGTGCGCTCGTTGACGTGCGCCGCGATCTCCGCGATCCGTCGCACTCCACCCGCATCAAAATCGACCCGCACACCCTCGGTCTCCATCAGCGCAGCGTACTGTGTGGTGAGCGCGGCATCAGGCTCCGTCAGAATGCGCACGAAGTCATCGACGCCGAGGGAGGAGAGCTCGACGCGGATCGGCAGGCGCCCCTGCAACTCCGGAATGAGGTCCGAGGGCTTCGAGAGGTGAAACGCGCCCGAGGCGATGAACAGCACGTGGTCCGTCTTCACCGGCCCGTACCTGGTCGAAACGGTCGAGCCCTCGACGAGCGGCAGGAGGTCCCGCTGCACGCCCTCGCGCGACACGTCGGCGCCGAGCGTCTCCTGGCGGCGTGTGACCTTGTCGATCTCGTCGATGAACACGATGCCGTTCTGCTCCGCGTTCGCGACCGCGCGCGCCTTCAGCTCCTCTTCGTTGACGAGCCTGGCGGCCTCCTCGTCGGTGAGGAGTTTGAGCGCCTCTTTCACCCTGACTTTGCGGGCATGCGTGCGTTGACCACCGAGGTTCTGGAACATCGACGACAGTTGCTGCTGCATCTCCTCCATTCCGGGGGGCGCCATGATCTCGACCCCGACCGGGATCGCCCGCAGTTCGATCTCGATTTCGCGATCGTCGAGCTTCCCCTCACGCAGCATCTTGCGGAATTTCTGCCGTGTCTCGGCGTCGCGCGGCGTCGGCGGCTCGTCGGTCGAAAAGCCCATCACGCGCGGCTTTGGCAACAGCGCGTCGAGTACGCGCTCTTCGGCGGCATCCAGCGCCCGCTCGCGTACTTTCGCGACTTCCTGTTCGCGGGCCATCTTCACGGACGCATCGACGAGCTCCTTGACGATCGAGTCGACGTCGCGGCCGACATAACCCACCTCGGTGAACTTGGTGGCCTCGACCTTGACGAACGGTGCACCAGCAAGTTTCGCCAGCCGGCGCGCGATCTCGGTCTTGCCGCAGCCCGTCGGCCCGATCATCAGGATGTTCTTCGGCGTGATCTCCGCGCGCAGCGGCTCCCCGACCTGCATGCGCCGCCAGCGGTTGCGCAGCGCGATCGCCACTGCGCGCTTCGCGGCGCCCTGGCCGATGATGTGTTTGTCGAGCTCGCGCACGATCTGCTGCGGCGTGAGTGCCGCAGCACCGGCGGGCGGGGTGGTCACTTCGGCGTCCATCACTTGAGTTCCTCGATCACGAGGTTGCGGTTCGTGTAGATGCAGATGTCGGCGGCGATCGTGAGCGAGCGCTCGACGATCGTGCGCGCATCGAGCGCCGTGTTCTCGACAAGCGCTCGCGCCGCGGCCTGCGCGAAAGCGCCGCCCGAGCCGATCGCGACGAGATCGTTCTCGGGCTCGATCACATCGCCGTTGCCCGAGATCACGAGGAGCTTCTCGCGATCGCCGACGAGCAGCAGCGCCTCGAGGCGGCGCAGATACCGGTCTGAGCGCCAGTCCTTCGCGATCTCGATCGCGGCACGGGTGAGGTTGCCGTGCTTTTCGAGCTTGCCCTCGAAGCGCTCGAAGAGCGTGAAGGCATCGGCGGTGCCGCCCGCGAAGCCGGCGAGCACCTTGCCACCGCCGAGGGGCCGCACCTTGCGGGCATTGCCCTTCATTACGGTGTTGCCGAGCGTGACCTGGCCGTCGCCACCGACGGCGACAGCGCCATTCCTGCGCACCCCGAGGATCGTGGTGCCATGG
The DNA here is from genome assembly GCA_035433705.1 of Steroidobacteraceae bacterium. Lineage (GTDB taxonomy): Bacteria > Pseudomonadota > Gammaproteobacteria > Steroidobacterales > Steroidobacteraceae > CADEFQ01. The sequence continues at coordinate 22,340 of DAORVK010000021.1, read as the reverse complement.
GGGTTCCAGACTTGATGCATCGAAAGGCCTATTTCCTGCGCGCGCGCGGATGTGCAGCGTCGTAAATGCGGGCGAGATGCTGGAAATCAAGGTGCGTGTACACCTGGGTCGTTGAGATGTCGGCGTGCCCGAGAAGTTCCTGAACGCCGCGAAGATCCCGGCTGGATTCAAGGAGATGCGTCGCGAACGAGTGGCGGAAGAGGTGCGGATGCACGTGTATGCCCAGCCCCTGGCGGCGCGCCCAGTAGGCGACCCGCAGTTGCACGGCCCGTGCGCCCATCCGCCGGCCGTTCCTGCCGATGAACACCGCCTGCGCGGCGCCTTTCACGAGCCCGGCGCGCGCGGCGAGCCAGGCGCTGAGCGCCGCGAGCGCGGGCCTGCCTACCGGCAGGATCCGGGTCTTGCCACCCTTGCCGTGCACGCGCACCGTGCGGTCCGTGAGGTACAGGTCACCGATGTCGAGACCGACCATTTCGGCGAGGCGCAGGCCGGAAGAATAGGCGAGCTCCATCAGCGCGCGGTCGCGCAGCGCAAGGGGATCCGTCGCCGTGATGTTCAGCAGCTGTGTCACGCGGTCGGGATCGAGTGAGGCCGGCAGGCGCCTGCCGGCCCTGGGTGCCTTGACGTCGAGCGCCGGGTTCGCCGTGATCGCGCCTTCGCGCACGAGGAAGTTGCAGAAGGAGCGCACGGCCGACAGCCGCCGCTGCACGCTGCGCGGCGCAAGCCCGGCGGCGTGCGAGCGCGCGGCGAAGAGCCGCACGTGCTGACTGTCGAGGCGCGCGAGGTCGGTGATGCACTCCTTCTCGCAGTAACGCGCGAGCGCGGTGAGGTCGCGGGCGTAGTTCGAGTCCGTGTGCGGCGACAGGCGTCGCTCGGTTGCGAGATGCCGCCGGAAGCGCGCGAGCCAGTCAGCGATAGACGACAGCATCCGCGATCAGTTCGCCCATGCGGGCGAGGAACTCGGTGCTCATGCCCGGATGGAAACGCTCCCGGTCGTGACTGCCCAGCGCGAGCAGGCCGATAGCGCCGTGCTCGCCGAGTGGCACCAGGGCGACGGAGCCGATCTCGCCGGCGTCGGCGCCGAAGAGGAACTGGCGCTGCGTGTCGCGCACCTGGCCGCAACGCGGTTTGCCGCTCGCAAAGAGACCCTCGAAGGATTTCAGGTTCGGGTCATCTGGCTCTGCAGCGCGCAGGAAACGCTCGGGCAGCTCAAAGCCCCGGGCGTGGCCGTTGGTCAGGATCAGCGTAGACTGGAAGGCGTCGAAATCCTCGCGCAGGCTCGCCTCGATCTCCTCCGCCATCAGCTGGCGCGTGGTGGCGCGCAGCAGGCGGCGCGTGAAGCGCTGGATCTTCCCGGAAAGCGCATCGTTCGCGCGCGCGACCGCGACGAACTCGGCGAGCTTGCCTTCGAGCTCGGCCTGGCGCTCGCGCAGCACTTCCACCTGGCGTTCGACCAGCGAGATCGTGGACGCCGAGCGTGCATGCGGCAGGCGCATGCGGCCGAGGATCGGCTGGTGGCGCTCGAAGAAATCCGGGTTCAGCTGCAGATAGTGCGCGATCGATTCTTCGTCGATCGTTGCCGCGGGCAGCCCGCGGGCCTCTCTCGTTGTCATGTATCGATCTCCACGCTCCCCGTGAAAGATACTTCGGCTGGCCCCTTGAGCCAAATATTCTTGCCAGGCCCCGGCCAACTGATCGTCAGCTCGCCGCCTGCGACGTGTACCGCGACGCGCTCGTCGAGCCGCCCGTGGCGTCGCCCGACGGCGACGGCGGCACAGGCGCCGGTGCCGCAGGCGAGCGTCTCGCCCGTGCCGCGCTCGAATACGCGCAGGCGAATGTGGCCGCGATCGACGATCTCCATGAAGCCGACGTTCACGCGCCTGGGGAAGCGCGGATGGCGCTCGATCGCCGGACCGAGCCGGTCGACCGGCGCCGCCGCGGCCGAGGTGACCGTGAGCACCGCATGCGGGTTGCCCAGCGACACCGCGCCGATCTCCACTTCGCTGCCGCCCACGTCGAGCGGGTACACGTGCGCCTCGGTGGAGGCATCGAATGGCAACGATGCCGGGTTGAAATCCGGTACGCCCATGTCGACCGACACGAGGCCCAGCGGCTCGATGCGCGCCCGTATCTCGCCCGCGGGGCTGTCCATCGTGAGATCGGCGCCCTGCACGCGCCCACGACGCGCAAGCAGCGCGGCGATGCAGCGCGCGCCGTTGCCGCACTGCTCGACCTCGATGCCGTCGGCGTTGAAAATGCGGTAGAACACCGCGGCTTCTGCGCGGCGCGACGGCTCAAGCATCAGCGCCTGATCGAAGCCGATGCCAGTGTGGCGGTCGGCGAGACGGCGCAATTCGGCGGCGGCAGGTGGCGCGCTGCCGGCAGGCGCGTCGAAGACGATGAAGTCGTTGCCGAGCCCGTGCATCTTGGTGAACTCGAGACGCATGCGCAAAGCCTATGGCGCCATGGCGGCACGGTCGCGAAACAGGCACCGGTCCATCACGGTGAAGATCCCGGCTGCCACTGCTCGCGACGCGGCGGCCTCATCGATGACGCCGTCCTGCAACCAGAGCACCGGCATGCCGAGGCGGATGCAGGCATCGGCGATCGGACCCACATGCTCCGAACGACGGAACACATCGATGATGTCAGGTCTTACGCCCGCACCGAGCACATCAGACAGGTGGTCGAGATCGGGCACGGTGCGCTCACCGAGTATGGGCGCCTCGGCAGGCGTCACCGGGATGATCCGGTAGCCGAAACCCTGCAGGGCCTTTGCGACCCGATGGCTCGGGCGGGAGGGGTCCGACGAGAGGCCCACGACCGCGACGGTTTTCGCGCCGCGCAGCAGTCGTTCGATCGCGGCGCGATCCGGGTTGCTGAACATGCGTATATTCTACGGCATGCCGTCGCACCGCGTTCGCTTCGAGCCGCAGGGCCGCATCGTGCAGGTGGATGCGGAGGAGGCGATTCTCGGCGTGGCGCTCGCAGCAGGCCTCAATCTGCCGCACAGCTGCAAGAGCGGGCATTGCTCTTCGTGCCGCGCGCGACTCGTTTCCGGGACGGTACGCTATCCGGAGGGCCGCCCGCCCGGGCTGCTGGCTGAGGAAGAAGCGGCGGGCCTGGCTCTGCTCTGCCGGGCGCGCGCGGTGAGCGATCTCGTGATCGAGGCGCGCGTGATCCGGCACGTCACCGATGTCGAGGTGAAGACGCTGCCGTGCCGCGTCGAGACGCGCGAGCTGCTCGCGCCGGATGTGCTGCGCCTCAGCTTGCGCCTGCCGGCGGTGGAGGCCTTCCACTTTCACGCGGGCCAGTATCTCGACGTGCTGCTCGACGACGGCAGACGGCGCAGCTTCTCGATCGCCTCGCCGCCGCACGATGCAGCGCGGCTCGAGTTGCACGTACGGCGCGCTCCAGGCGGCGGCTTCACGAGCGGACTGTTCGCGCACGAGCGTGCCGGCGCGCTGCTGCGCATCGAGGGGCCGATCGGCCAGTTCGTGTATGGCGACGCGGAAACGCCCGTGATCTTCGTCGCAGGCGGTACCGGCTTCGCGCCCGTCAAGGCGATGCTGCGCGCGGCGCTCGAGCGTGGTGCTGCGCGCGACATCTGGTTCTACTGGGGCGCGCGCACGCCGGTCGATTTGTATGAGGAGCCGCTCGTGCGCCGGTGGACGGCGGACTACCCGCGTTTCCATTTCGCCGGTGTGTTGTCGGAGACGCCGCCCGATGCGCCGGATGCAGCGGACCATGCGCGCGGCTGGGTGCACGAGGCTGTGCTCGCGCAGCACCCTGACCTTTCAGGGTACGAGGTTTACGCGGCGGGGCCGCCCGCGATGATCGAGGCGATCCGTGCGCAGTTTCCCGCGCACGGGCTCGCGGCAGACCGGTTGCACTTCGATTCGTTTGATTACGCGCCGAGGTAGATTCAGGCGTAGCGACGCGTCGCGGCGACAAGGCAGGGCGTCGAGCGGCAGGCCGCGTGCAGCTGCCGGCGCCGCAGGGCAACACTCGTGGTGTACGTCATCGCAACCGCATCAGCGATCAGCTGGTGCAGACCGAGAGCCTGGCGGTGCAGGTACTCTGCGAGCGCAAGCGACATGCAGGTGTGTCCTTGTACCCAGCCATCGTCCGCGCCGTCGTGCAGCGAGACGAGAAGTGCATCAGCGAGCACGAGATCGAGACCGAGCTGCTGGGCGTCGGCCTGCAGCCACTCGGCTGCAAGCTGCTGGTTTGCGGCCGCGGCAAGCATGAACGCGTATTCCTGTTCCATGATGTCGGCCATATGCGTGCCGAGTTCACCGCTCACGCCGGGCTCCTCCCCGTAGTCTCGTGTCGGGAACAGCACTTCGAGCGGTGCCCAGGCCTGAATGGTGTCGCACACCCAGCGCCGCGCGGCGGCGCAGGGGGACGGGTGACCGAGCACCGCGGCCACGCGACCGAGCGCCTTGTTGCGCAGCTTCACCGTCGCAGGTTCGAAGGTGCGGGCCCATCCGCAGCGGCCGTGGTCGGCCAGCCAGTCCTCGAACGCCTGCTCTGCAAGTCCGTATGCGTTGGCAGCTCCCGAGTCCATCCGATCGCCTCCCGTTTGTCGTGACATCACACGCCGATGCAGTCCCCGGCGCGTTGATGCACGTCACAGGCGGAAGCGTTCGCGCAGATCGCCCGCCATGCGGCGGCTTACGGCCAGACGGTCAGGCAGCCCTTTCAGGCGGACAAAATACTGGCCATCAGGGTCGCGATCGATACGCTCGAGGTGGCGCGTGCTCACGAGCGCGCTGCGATGGATACGCACGAAGCTGCCTGGAAACTCCTCCTCGAGCAGGCGCAGCGAATCCTCGATGAGGTCGTCGCCGCCTTCGTGGCGCACGGTCGTGTACTTCTGGTCCGCGAGGAAGCAGCGGATTTCCGCCAATGGAATCAACTTGATACCGTCACGCCGCCGGACGGGAATATGGCTCCTGCCGACCGCGGCGGCCGGGCTCGCCGACTCCGCGTTCGCGAGCTGCGCCCGGGTCAGGCGCCGGCAGGCGGCGAGCGCCGCCGCGAGTTTGTCCTTGCGGATCGGCTTGACGAGGTAGCCTGCCGCCTGCGCTTCAAACGCGTTGACGGCGTATTCGTCATAAGCCGTCGTGAATATGACAGCGGGCGGCTCGCTCATCGTTGCAATGCGCTGCGCGGCTTCGAGCCCATCCATGTCGGGCATCCGCACGTCGAGCAGCACGACGTCGGGTGAGAGGTCCATGGTGAGCTCGAGCGCTTCACGGCCGCTCGCGCCCTCGCCAACGAGCAGCACATCCCCGATCTCCGCGAGCAGGCTCGCGAGCCGCTCGCGCGCCGGCGGCTCGTCGTCAACGATGAGCGTTTTCAGCTTCATGCGGGAATCTCAATGTCACGATGTACTCGTCATCGAAGCGGCCAGCCTTGACTGCCGCCCTCGCACCGTACATCAGGGCGAGGCGCTCGCGGATATTCGCGAGCGCGACACGGTTGCCGTCTCGTGGCGCCGCGCGCTCAGGCACAGGGTTGCGCACGACGATCGTCACGAGGCCGTTGGCATGCTCGCCGGTGACTGTCACCGTGCCGCCACTGCTGCGCGGCTCGATGCCGTGGTAGATCGCATTCTCGAGGAGCGGCTGGATCATGAGGCTCGGCACGATCGCACCCTGCGGCACGCTGGCGATGCGCCACTCCACCTTGAGACGCCCGCCGAGGCGCAGCAGCTCGATGCGCTCGTAAGTCCTCGCGATCTCGATCTCCTCGGCGAGAGTGATCTGATCGCGCTTCTCGGCGAGGCTTGCCCGGAAGAGGTCGGCGAGGTCCTGTACCGCTTCTTCGGCGCGCGCCGGATTCGAGCGCGTGAGCGCGGCGATCGTGTTCATGCTGTTGAAGAGAAAATGCGGGCGGATGCGTGCCTGCAGCGCGTGCACCCGGGCGCGCGACTGCATCTCGATATTGCGGCGCCATTCGTGCGTCACGAAGAAATAGCGCAACGCGAGCGCGGTCACTATGAATGCGATGGCGACGTTGCGGCCGATGAACGCGAAGTGCTCGCGCGGGAAGAGGCTCTTCATCTCGCCGCCGCTGAGCAGCCCGCTCGCGCCGATGCGGTAGGCCACTTCCGACACGAGGAGGACAGTTCCACAGACGATGCCAAGCACCGCAGCTGCACCCGCCCCGACCGGGAGTGTTTCGAGCCGGCGGCGCACGAGGCACAGCGCCGCCTGGCCAGCGAGCCCGATCCAGATGAGGAAGAGCGAGGTGCGCGCGAGGTCGGTCCAGAACGCGACTGCAGAAGCGTCACGCGCGAGCGTGACGACGAGTGCCGTCAGCTCGACGATCAGCACGATCGCGAGCACCATGTGTCCCGCGCAGAAGTCCGGCAGATAGTGCGAACGCTGCGGCGGGGCGGGTTCGGTCATGCGGGCCGATCGAAAAGCGCCGCCTTGAGACGGTAGTCGGCGGAGATGTCCTCATCGCCGTAGCCCTGCGCGATGAGCTCCGCGTACTCGGCGAGCATGCTTTCGACGACGGGGAGTGCGACGCCATGCTCGGCCGCCATCGCGCGGCAGATACCGAGGTCCTTGGCGTGCAGGCGCACGCGAAAGCCCGCGGGGAAGCTGCCGCGGATCATGTTCGGCGCACGGTTGACGAAATACCAGCTCGAACCGGCGCCCTTGCCGAGCGTCTCGACGAGGGCGTCGAGCGGCAACTGCTGGGCGCGCGCAAAGGCCATCGCCTCGGCGACGGCGCGGATGATGCCGGCGCACATGATCTGGTTCGTGGCCTTCGCGGCCTGCCCTGCGCCGCTTGCGCCAAAATGCGTGATGGTGCGTCCCATCGCCGCAAGCAGCGGCCGCGCCCGCTCGAATGCGGCCGCGTCGCCGCCGCACATGACCGCGAGCGTTGCGTCACGCGCGCCTTCGACGCCGCCGCTCACGGGGCAGTCGAGGAAAGCGGCGCCGCGCGCCGCGAGCAGCGCCGCGGCCTCGCGCGCGGCAGCGGCGCTTACCGTCGAGCAGTCGATCACGAGCGCGCCCGCGCGCACGGCGGGGGCGATATCGCGCACGACCGCGAGCACATCGGCGTCGGCCGATACGCAGATCACGATGGCATCGACTTCGGCGGCGAGGCTGGCGGGTGTATTGGTGGCCGCCACGCCCGTTTCACGGGCAATCTCCTGCGCGACGGCACCCGTGCGGTTCCAGACGCCGGCGAGGAATCCGGCCTTGTGAAGATTGCGGGCCATGTGCCGGCCCATTGCGCCGAGTCCGATGAATCCTGCTCGCATGCTGTCACCGCCCGAAGGTCACTGCAGCCGGGGCTGCGGGGCCGTAACTCTAGCAGTCAGCGCGAGGCGGTCGACTGGCCGCAGGCCGTTTCCATGGTGGCGCGGTTTGCGACCCGCACCTTGTCCGCTTCGGCGTCGGACAGATATTCGCGTTCGCCGCTTTCAAGCGTGCGGAAGATCCGGCGTGCCTGCAGCGACTTCTCGTAGCGGGCTTTGGCCTCGGTGCAATCCTTGGCGCGCTGTGCCGCGAGGTCTCTCGCGACTGCACGCTCGGCGTCGCGTGTCGACTGCGTATCGCCCCCAGCGGTGATCGTGGCGGGGCCTGGCGTTGCAGCCGCGCGCGGCGGGGTGTTGCCGGCAGAGGGCGGGCGCGGCGCCGTCGTGCGGATCAGCTCGGCGCCTTCAACCGGCAGGTCGCTGTAGTGCTCCTGGCCGGTCGCGTCGACCCACCGGTACACGTCGGCCTGCGCGGCGAGGGGCACAAGGAAGAAGGCGAGGGCTACGGCAACGAGCGGGCGCATGGGCAGGCCTCCAATGAGCGCAGTATGGGCGCTTGGGCCCGGCCCGCGCTTGAACTGCATCACACTGGAGATTAGAGCGTGAGGCGGGAAAGTGCGAGGGCCGGTGCTGGCCGGCCCCTCCCGATCACGACAGGGCATGACCCAGCCGGGCGCCAGACAGATCTGGCGCGACCTGACTGCGCGCATCCAGCGACCGCAGGAAGCGTGCGACGAAGAGCAGCGTCGTCAGCAGCAGGCCCGGATAGCCGATTCCCGCCATCAGATAGGGAAACAGCTTGCTGCCTTCCCGTACCGTGGGCAGGTTGAAGCTCAGCAGGCCGAGCGTGATGATCGCGCCGAATATCCACATGCCGAGCAGCCAGAGCCCGGTCTCCCAGCCGCTCAACGGGCGGCGCCACCCGGCGGGTGCCACCGTCGCCGCGGCCTCGTCGGACGCGTGGGCACGCATGCCGAGCGTCAGCAGGTCATAAACCAGCAGGCATACACCGACCATGAACACGAGACCGAAGACCGGCACCAGCAGCTTCGCGAACTGCATGGCCGGCGCCACGTCGCCGCCGAACCAGTCGAGGCCGAGCGTGCGATAGACGAACACCTGCACGGTGCCGCCGATCGCGAAGGCGAAGCCGAGTCCCAGCATGCCGGTGAACACGAGCCAGAACGCGAGCCGGCCCGGGCGCTGATCGAATCCGGCAAGGCCGCGCATCAGCGGCACGGTGTAATAGGCCGCCGCGAGGCCGAGCATCCCGAAGGTGCCGAAGAGCGCAAGGTGGGCATGGCTCAGCGTGACCCAGGTGCCGTGCGACCACACGTTGGTAAGCGCGAACGTCATCGTGAAACCGAGGATGCCCGCGCCCACCTGCTCGAGCACCACCGAACCCAGCAGGAACGAAAAGGCCGGCATGTTCGCCACCGGCTTGCCGTCCTGGTGGGCGTCGAGATAGATGTGCCAGAAGCAGAATATCAATGGCAGTGGCTCGAGTGCGCTGAAGAGCGAGCCCCAGAACTGCCAGAACTCGGGCGTGCCGATCCAGAAATAATGGTGCGCGTTGCCGAGCAGTCCCGAGAGCCACACGAGCGCGATGCCCCAGAACACGGCGAAGCCCACCGACTTCACGTCGGCCTTGAACATCAGCACGAGGAAGAAGCCGACGAGGGAGATGTGGATGACCTCCCATACGCCTTCGACCCAGTAGTGCACGACGTACCAGCGGAAGTACTCCTGCAGGTCGAGCCGTGCGACGAAGAACATGCCGAAGATCCACACGAGCGTCAGCGCCATCACTCCGAGGCCGAGGCCCCAGTGAATCTCGTTCCAGTCCCTGACCTTCGGGAAGGTGCGCAGGACGACGTAGCACAGGATCGCAAAGCCGATCAGGATCACGACGTCCACGATGCGACCGCCCTCGAGGTACTCGAGGCCTTCCTGCAGCAGTGGCTGGCCCATGTACCACAGTGCGAGGCCCTGCTGCGCATAGAGTTGCGCCACGACGTTCCAGATGACCACCGCGATCACTGCGTAGAAGAGGAACTTGATCAACGCCGGGGCGGCGAGCTCGCGCTTCGAGAGCAGCGGCCCCACGTAGAGGATTGCGCCGATGAAGCCCGAGAGTATCCACAGGATGCCGAGATTGGTGTGCTCGGCGCGCACGATGTTGAAGTTCAGCGTGCCGGCGAGCAGCGAGGGGTCGATGTGCTGGGCGGCCAGCAGCAGGCCGAATCCCGCCTGGAAGAAAAACAGCACAAGCATGAGCATGAAGAATCGCAGGCTCAGGCGCTGGGTCTGGTACTCGATGCGAATCATGGGTGGGCTCCCCCGAGGCTGCGGATGTACGCGACGATCGCTGCGATCTCGCCCTCGTCGAGTAACGTGTCGTACGCGGGCATCATGTGTGGCGCGAAGCCCGCGACGATCTTCGCGTCGGGAGCGACGATCGATTCGGTCAGGTAGGCGTCATCTGCCGGGGCTTTCGAGCCGTCTGCCAATGCCACTTCGGAGCCATACAGACCACCCCAGCCGGGACCGACGAGTCGCTGGGAACTGCTCGCGTGACAGGCTGTGCAGCCGGTGTCACGGGCGAGGTCTGCGCCGCGCGCAGCCTGCGATGCCGGTTCGGACGGCTGCGCAGCGACGGGCGCCGGCAGCGATGATGCGGATGCGGGCGCCGCCTGCGCGAAGGCGAGGCCATCGACGCGCGGCGTCGGCGGCCAGCCCTCGGTGTTCATGCTCGAGGTGTACTTGAGGAAGGCGATCAGGTGGCCGATCTCCTCGCGGGAGAGCGGCAGGTTCGGCATCTGCGTCGCGTGCGCGCCGCGGCGCGTGATGCGCTCGGCCGCGGCCGGATACTTCCCGAGATAGGCGTCGATCGAGTCGACGCCGGCTTCGGCGGCAATGGCGGCGTTCTGGAGCTGCAGCTGCACCGCGCCACGGGTCGGCCAGGCGCCGGCGGAGGGCAGGAATGCTTCGATCCAGGCGGGTCCGACCTTGCCGTAGAGTTTCGTGAGGTCGGGGCCGAAATAGGCGCCGTTGCCGACGATCGTGTGACAGCCCATGCAGTTCCAGGCCTGAAAGACCCGCTTGCCTTCAACGACGTCGTAGCCCGCATAGCTGACGGCGGCAGGCACCACCTGGCCACGCGAATCGAGGAAGGAGGCCGCCGACAGCGCGATGAAAAGTACGCCCATCAGGCCGAGCACGATCAGCGCGCGGCGTCGCTTCAGGCCCTCCTCGCAGGGTTCTCCCGGCGCGCAGCTCATCGCTTGTGCTCCCTGCCCGAATCACCCGAAGGAGCGGCCTGCGACCGCTGCGCGCGCTCGAGGGCGTCATGCTCGAACAGCGTGCCGAGCCTGCCGAGAAAGGCGTAGAAGACGTAGACTGCGAGCACAAACCCCAGCGCGAAGTACGCGAGCCACATCGCGCGCGACTCCGGCCAGTATTCGAAGTCCCGCCAGTAGGGCCAGGACAGCGCCAGGCTTACGGCGCTCGCAACGATCGCGACGCCCATGCGGATGATGCGTTCTCGAGACATGCCACCCTCCCGACCGTACGAATGGGCAGCACCGGCCCGAATGGACAGGCGCGCGCCAAACAGGTATTGCTGATGCCAATTGTTAGCTGAACGAATCAGCATTGTAAATACCAATTCAGGTACCCCATGCGACTTGCTGCCTTCACCGACTACGGATTGCGGGTTCTGATGCGACTCGCCGCTGCGCCGGACGAGTCCTTGACGACCTTCCGGATTGCGGAGGAATTCCACATTCCCTACAACCATCTCGCGAAGGTGGTGCAGGATCTTGCGCGCGGCGGCTTCGTGACGACGCAACGCGGCGCGGGCGGGGGCATGCGGCTCGCACGCGCTGCGGACAGGATCAGACTGGGCGAAGTGGTGCGCTACCTCGAGCAGCGTTATGCGCTCGTCGAATGTTTCCGCAGCGATGGTGGCAATTGCCTCCTGACGCCCGGCTGCCGCCTCAAGTCACGCCTCGCGCAGGCGAGCGAAGCGTTCATTGCCGACCTCGACCGCAGTTCCGTCGCCGACTGCGCCTTTCCAGGGCCGGGGCCCGCAACAAGGGCCGCTGCCCGCAAGCGCTGAGCTTACGGCAGCCAGCCGTGGCTGCCTGCTGTCGCACCCAGTACCGTCACGACGCTGAGCACGAGCAGCGCCACGTGTACGTAGTAGAGCGCAGCGAAGGCGCGCTCGGGATGGCGCTGCGCCCAGAGCGGAAAATAGCGGTGCAGGACGAACGGCTCGCCGACGAAGAGCAGCAGCATGAACAAGGTCCACACGCCGACCATGGCGTGCATCCACCAGTAGTGGCCGTCGCCAAAGCGCCACCAGATGCCGAAGCGTTCGATCATGTAAAAGCCGGTGAGGCCGACGACGATGACGGCAGCACGCGCCTGCCAGACGAAACGACCCTCGAACGTCTGGAATGCCTGCAGGCGATCCGCACCCAGGGCGCCGCGCCGGATCGCGGGGAGCGCCACTGTGGTCGCCATGGAGACGCCGCCGATCCAGATGACGACGCCGAGCACGTGCAGGGCGCGGGCGAGCGCGGTGTCCATCAGCGCGTGAGCTGCGCGGCCGCTTCCGGCGCCAGCTTGCCCTCGCGCAGGACAACAATCTGCAGCAGCACATCGTCGTGGCGCGCCGCAGCCCAGTGCTCGCCGCCCCCTGCGGGCAGGACGATCACGCTGCCGGGGCCGAAATTGCGCTCCGCCGCTTCATCGACGGCGTGACCGTCGCCCCAGGACAGCGTGCCCGACACGACCGTCAGCACACGCAGCGGGCCCCCGGCGCCGTGCGGTGGCACGAACTGCCCTTTGGCGATGCGCAGGAGGGCGGTGAGCGGGCGACCTTCCGCGTCGGTTGCAAGGATGGCACGTTGCGCCACGTCGTAGACCGTCTCGTAGCGCAGCTTGTCGAGTTCGAGCAGGGTCGAGTCGGCGGCCGCCAGTCCCGGCAAAGCCAGGGCGGCCAGAGAGGCGAGAACGGCGAGCGGTACGGCGTGGTTTTTCATGCAAAGTCCTTTCGTTGGCGGGATTCAGAGTTGTACGCGGACGCCGAAACCGAGCGCGCGGCCGTCCCCGGGCAGGAATACCGCCTGATCGGGGCGCGCCTGATCGACGATCAGCGTCGAGGATGCCCAGGTTGCATCGAACACGTTGTTCATTTCGGCAAACATCGTCAGCGATTCGCCGAAGCGGCGCTCGACCCGCAAGTCGAGCGTCGCGTAGGGGTCGTTGAAGAGCGTGTTCAGATTGTCGACCGGTGTCTTCGTGGGGCTCCAGCGTACCGCGGCCTCGCCGCTCCAGCGCATCGTCGGCCGCCAGGCGAGTGTCCCGTGCACCCAGTGACGGGGCGCGCCTGCCAGATGATTGTTGCCGCGCATCGGGTCGCGCCTGAACCGGAAATCCTGATAGCTGTAGACGATCCGGCCGCTGAAGTTCCGCGACAGCTCCGCACCGACACCGGCCTCGACACCGAGGTGGCGCGTGTGGGGGGCGTTGGCGGCACCCAGCGGGACGCCGGCTGCGTCGCGCAGGCTGAGCAGTTCATCGTCGATCGACGAGCGATACACGACCGCGTCCCACGTGAAGCTCGCGGTGCTGCCGCGCCAGCCTGCTTCAAGGGTCGTGGCGCGCTGGGCCCTGAGTGCGGGCGCGACGAAGGCGGCAGCCGGCCGGGCGGGGTCGGCGGGATTCGGGCGTCCCGCGCTGCTGTTCGGTGTGCCACCGATCGTGGCCAGCAGATCGTCATGGGTAGGGGGTTCGAAGCTGCGGCTGTACGCGACGAACACGGTGTGATGGCCGGACGGCTGCCACGCGAGCCCGATCGCGGGGCTCAGGGCTTCGTAGTCACGCGCATAACTGTTGTCGACGGCGGGCACCGCGCCCGGCGGCAGCGGGATCGCGGGGTTGACCGGACTGAAAGCCGCAGTGGGCCGCATGGGCAGGCCGAAGCGATCACGGTTGTCGCGGGCAGCGCGCGCCCAGGATGCTGAGGGCGAGAGCGTAAACTGGCTTCCTATTGGGATATTGAATCCCGCATAAAGCGCGATCGTTTCGGCTGAGAGACTATTACGGCCAAATGGTGATCCGCGCTGACCCGCCAGGTTCAGGAAGTACTCCCGATCGGCGGTGCCGGTCACAGATTGTGCCGTGGCTTCGAAGAAGGGCAGTGCACGTGTGGCGTCCGGCCTGAACGCATAGCGCAGCACTGCCGTGGTGTCATCGCCCTCCGTTACGCGCAGGCCCGCGGAAACCGGAAAATTGAAGTGATCGTCCGTGCGTGCGTGGCCCACCGCGAGGTCGACGATGTGCGCGCCAAAGGTCTGCGTCGCGCGTGCTCCCGCCTGCAACTGCGACGCCTCCCGGTACGGGCGATCGCGTACGACATTGGGACCGGGATTGATCGCGCCCATCGGCGTAACGGTCGGCCCGGTGAAGACGCTGCGCGGATTGCGCTCGAGCGCATCCCTCGTCAAAGGCCCGGCGACGTCGAAGGCAAGATCAGCGAAGCTCGCGAAGAAGCGTACCGTCAACGTGTCGGAGACTCGCGTGCCGACATTGCCACCGATGCTCGCGCGCCGCGACGCGTTGTAGGCGCGATAACCCTCCCGATCGTTGAAATCTCCATGCAGCAGCGTGTCGAATCGCGCCCGCTCGTGGCCATACCGCACAGACAGGTCGCGCTGACCGAAACTCCCGCCGCCGGCCCCGAGTTCGACGCCGGGTGCATCATGTCCGGTGGGCGAGATCAGGTTGAGCGCGCCGCCGAGCACCGTCGCCCCGAGCCGGTTGGCCATGTAACCCCGGTAGACTTCGACCGCCCCCGCTGCACCCGGATCGGCGAAGCCGACGACATAGGAGCCGTCCGCACGATTGAGCGGCAGGCCGTTGCGCAGCATGAGCACGCCGCGCTCGACCGGGTTCTGCTGCAGGCCCGAGCCACGAATCTGGACGCGCGGCTGGTCGTTGGCGCCAAAGAAGTCCTGCACCACCACGCCAGGCACGCCCGCGAGCGCACGCGAGAGGGTGAGATTCGTCGTGGCCGGCAAGTCTCGCGAGGTGACAATGGCCGTCCCGCCTGCTGCCGCATCGAGCCGCTGCTCGGCTGGGCTGCGCGATGCGGTCACCGTCACTTCTTCGAGGACCGTACCCGGCGTTGCGGATTGGGAGTGGGCGGCAACGGGCGCCAGGGCGACGGCCAGGATCAGCAGCCCAGTAGCGTGCGGGAAGACCATAGAGGGACTCGTTGCAATTGCGATTGAGAGTCATTCTCATATACTACGAAGCCATGCCCCCCGATTTGCTCCAGCACAAACAGCAACCGATGGAGTCCATCGCAGCGCTGGACCTGTTTCGGGCACTACCTGCCCACGCTCTGGAAGAGGTGTGCTGCAGGATGCGGGTCCAGCGCGTCGCGAAGGACGATGTCATCTTCGCGCAGGGCGGCCCCGCCGCGCGTGCCTGGGCGATCAGCACCGGCTGCGTTCGCATCGTGCAGACAGGCAGCAACGGCAGACAGGCCATCTTGCGCTTCATCGGCCCCGGTCAAATGTTCGGTACCGTGCCGCTCTTCACCGATCATCGATTGCCGGCCGATGCGATCGCGGCCGAGGCATCGAGCGTGCTGAGCTGGAGCGAAGCGGACCTGCTGCGCCTCATCGACCGCCATCCACGCATCGCCGTCAATCTGATTGCAGTACTCGGCACAAGGCTCGGCCAGTTGCAGGAGCGCGTGCGGGAGCTGACGACGCTACGGGCCGAGCAGCGCCTCGCGCTTGCCGTGCTGAGGCTCGCCGCACAGGCGGGGCGCGAAACAGCGAGCGGCCGAACGATAGGCGTGCCGCTGCGACGCAGGGACCTCGCAGAGTTTTCGGGAACGACGCTGTACACGGCGAGCCGCGCGCTGGCGGCGTGGCAGAAGGCCGGGCTGCTCGCCAGCCGCCGGGGGCAGCTGACGATCTGCGATGCGCGCGGGCTGCGACGCATCGCAGGCGACGGCTAGTTCTGGTACGCCCTCTCCCCGTGATAAGTCGTGTCAAGACCTTCCCGCTCCTGCTCCTCGCTGACTCGCAGGCCCACAGTGAGGTCGGCGATCTTGTAGCCGATGAACGCAACGAGCGCGCTCCAGCCTATCGTGATCAGCACGCCGAGCGTCTGCGTCCACACCTGGTGACCCATGTGATAGTCGTCGAGACCCGTGCCGCCGAAGCGGGGTGAAACGAGCACACCCGTCAGGATCGCGCCGACAATGCCGCCGACTGCGTGCACCCCGAACACGTCGAGCGAGTCGTCGTAGCCCGCCCACACCTTGAACTTCGCAACGGCCCAGAGGCACGCGAAGCCGGCAAGCAGGCCGAGGACGAGCGCGCCGCCCACGCCCACGAAGCCGCAGGAGGGCGTGATGGCGACGAGCCCGGCGACTGCGCCCGATGCGGCGCCGAGCATGGTCGGCTGGCCGCGGTGGATCCACTCACCGATCGTCCACGCCATGACCGCCGCCGCCGTGGCCACGAACGTGTTGAGAAATACGAGGCCGGTGAACGGGCTTGCCTCGAGGTTCGAGCCGACATTGAAGCCGAACCAGCCGACCCACAGGAGCGAGGCGCCGATCATCACCATCGGCAGGTTGTGCGGCGCCATTGCGACGGTGCCGTAGCCGATGCGCTTGCCGACGACCAGCGCACCGACAAGACCTGCAACGCCTGCATTGATGTGCACGACGGTGCCGCCCGCGAAATCGAGCGCACCTCGCTTGAACATGAAGCCCTCGCTGTACCAGACCATGCGCGCGATCGGCAGGTAGCAGCAGGTGAACCAGATACCCATGAAGATCAGCACGGCGGAGAACTTCACGCGCTCGGCGAACGAGCCGACGATCAGGCAGGCGGTAATCGCGGCGAAGGTCGCCTGGAACGCGACGAACACGAGCTCGGGGATCACGACGCCGTCGGTGAAGGTCGCGGCAGTCGATGCCGGCGTGATCCCCGCGAGGAAGAGGCGTTCGAAGCCGCCGATCCATTCTCCGGCGCCCGTGAAGGCGAGGCTGTAACCGTAGGCGATCCACAGCACGACGATCAGCGAGAAGACGACGAACACCTGCATCAGCACGGACAGCATGTTCTTCGCGCGCACCATGCCGCCGTAGAAGAGCGCAAGACCCGGCGCCGCCATCAGGATCACGAGCAGCGTCGAGACCATCATCCACACCGTGTCGGCCTTGTCGGGCACGGGCACCGGCGCGTCCTGTGCGAAGGCGGCGAGCGGCAGCGCCGCAAGGGGCCCGACGATGGCTGAAACAACCCGAATTACCCGCATGCGGCGACTCCCATGTTCGACATCCTCGTGTTTCCGGCAAATCCGGCGGGAAATGCGTGAAGACCCCGAAGCTCCTCGCGCGTATCCTTGCCCGGTCACGCGAATGAAGTGCAGCTTTCGTGCCAGTCCGGCAGAGCACGAAAAATGCGCCACTTGCGCGCGCCGCGGCACCCTTCCTGCACTGTTTTGGAGCCGCGCGGAAACGGTGTGCGTCAATTGAGGGCAACATGGATCGCATTCAGCTTGATGAACTCGCGAGACGCCTGCTCGAGTCGCTCCCCGGCGGAGTGCGCACGCTGCAGCGCGATCTCGAGACAAACTTTCGCGCCGTACTGCGCGCCAACCTCGCGCGTCTCGACCTCGTGACGCGCGACGAATTCGACGCGCAGACCCGCGTGCTCGAGCGCACCCGTGCGAAGCTCGAGACTCTCGAGGCGCAGGTGGCCGTGCTCGAAGGGCGCGTGTCCGGTGGGGATGGCTGAAGCGGGCGAAGTCGCGCGAGTCGCAAGCCGCGCGCAGGTCGGCCTCGGCGCGCCGCTCGTCGAGGTCGAAGTGCATCTCGGTGCAGGCCTGCCGAATTTCACAATAGTGGGGCTGCCGGCGGCGGCCGTGCGCGAAAGCCGCGAGCGCGTGCGCGCCGCGCTCGCCTGTTGCGGGTACGAACTGCCGGCTGGGCGCATCACCGTCAATCTCGCGCCGGCGGACCTGCCGAAGGAGGGCGGTCGCTACGACCTGCCGATCGCGATCGGCATCCTGCTCGCCTCGCATCAGCTGCGCGCCGGGCGGGCTCTCGAGGCCTGCGAACTTTACGGCGAACTCGGCCTCGGCGGCGAGCTGCGTGCCGTGCACGGATTGTTGCCGGCAGCCGCCCACGCGGCAGTGGCGGGCCACGACATCGTCGTGCCGCAGGCCAATGCGTGGGAAGCCGCCATGGCTGCGCCGCGTGTCGCGGGCGCGGCGCATCTGCGCGAAGTATGTGCCTGGATCGCCGGTGATGCGACCGCCTGTCAGCGGTCCGCGAAAGTCCCGGGTGGCGCAAGCACGCCTCCAGCGGCGATCGCAAACGCGGAAGCGACCGCGAGCGTCGAGGCGACTGCGAGCGATGCCGTATTCGAGCTTGACTTGCGCGACGTGCGTGGCCAGCGCACCGCGAAGCGTGCGCTCACCGTCGCAGCTGCAGGCTCGCACAGCGTGTTGCTCGTCGGTCCGCCGGGCAGCGGCAAGAGCATGCTCGCGCAGCGCCTTCCAGGGCTCCTCCCACCCCTCGCGCCCGCCGAGGCGCTCGAAGTGGCCACCATTGCTTCGGTCGGTGGGCGCATTGTGGAGCGAGCGAACTGGGGCCGCCGGCCGTTTCGCAGCCCGCACCACACGGCGTCGGCTCATTCAATCGTGGGCGGCGGGTCGCGCGCGCGGCCAGGCGAAGTCACGCTCGCGCATCTCGGCGTGCTGTTTCTCGACGAGCTGCCCGAGTTCGACCGGCGTGTGCTCGAAAGCCTGCGCGAGCCGCTCGAGAACGGCCGGATTGCAATCACGCGGGCCGCATACGAGTTCCAGTACCCCGCGCGCTTCCAGTTCGTCGCGGCGATGAATCCTTGCCCCTGCGGCTATCTCGGCGATGAATCGGGGCGCTGCCACTGCGCGCCCGGAGACGTCGAGCGCTATCGCGGTCGGCTCTCGGGTCCGCTGCTCGACCGGCTCGACCTGCGGGTCCTCGTGCCGCGGGTGACCGAGTCGGTGTGCGATGAGCCGGCGGCCGACGAAGCCTCGAGCGCCGTGCTCGTTCGTAGTGTGGTCGCGGCGCGCGCGCGCCAGCTGGAGCGGGCCGGGAGACTCAATGCGCAGCTCGCGGTGCGCGAACTCGCCGTGCACTGCGCGCTGACGCCGACGTGCAACTCGCTCATGGCCGCGAGCCGGCGAAAGCTTGCGTTGTCGGCACGCAGTCAACACCGGATCCTGCGGGTCGCGCGCACGATCGCCGATCTAGGCGCGTGCGAGCGCATCGCGCCGGAACATCTCGCTGAAGCGATCCAGTTGCGGCGGGGATGGGAAGAAGCGACTCGTTAGCGGTCGGCCGACCCTAACGCGACTGGCCCACCATGTAATCGACGCCTTGCTCGATCAGGGCGTCGGGCAGGTCGGTGCGGCCGCCCTTCGCCGGCATCACGCCGTGCTGGCCGGTGAAGCCTTCAATGGCATGTTTGTAGAGCGTGGCGGTGCCCTGTGCGATACGGGGTGCCCAGGCCGCCTTGTCGCCGATCTTCGGTGCGCCGGCGATTCCGGGGCCGTGGCAGGTGTGACAGGCAGCGTCGTAGAGGGCGACACCGTCCGCCGGGATCGAAATCGTCGGGGCGGCGCTCGTCGTCGGCGCCTCAATCGAGAGCGCCGCATTGTCGGCGCCGGCGACTGCGATGCGCACGGGCGGCGCCACGCGCGCCTCGACCGCCTTCACGTAGAGATCTTCCTGCTGTACTTCCTTGCGCTGTGTCGAATTGCCGACCGCGCGGGCGACCCCGAACAGCACGATCGCGATGGCGATCAGGGTGCCGAGGACGAGGCCGAACACGTTGATGAAGTGCGAGTCTTGTTTGCTCACGATCCCCCCATTATATACACGCTGCGGGCCCGGATGGCGCCGCCTCTCTATGGCGCCTCGGACAGAAACGCCTGCAGCGCCGTCCGCGCTGCGGGTTCCGAGAGCATCGGCGCATGGCCGACACCCGGAACTTCGGTGTAGCGCAGGGCGGGCGCGGCGCGGCGCATCCGCGCGACGGTGTGGGGCGCGAGAATGTCGCTCTGCGCGCCGCGCAGCAGGAGGAGCGGCCGCTTGTGCGCCAGTTTCCGGAAGGCGCCCCAGGCGAGCCACTGCGCGATGCGCATCGTGAGCGGGCCCGCGGGCTGCAGGATCCTCGGGTCATAGTTGAGCTGCGGCGGGCCCGCTGCGCTTCGGCGGAACATGCGGCGCGCCATCGCGTCCCAGTCGGCATCGGTGTAGTGCGGCAGCGCCGCGCCGTTGATCAGCTTCGCGTAGGCGACCGCGCCTTCCCAGCTTTCGATCGGCGGCGCTTTGCCGACGTAGCCCCGGATGCGCGCTGCGCCCGCCGGATCGATCTCGGGCCCGACGTCGTTCAGCACCGCACCTGCGAGCAGGCGTGGATGGCGCACGGCGAAGGCCATCGAGACGAGGCCGCCGAGCGAGGTACCGAGGAAGATCGCGCGCGGGATCGCGAGCTCGCCGAGCAGCGCGGCGAGATCGTCGGCATAGGTGGGCGGCTGGTAGTGACGCGGGTTCGGGTCGCGATCGGACTCGCCGCGGCCACGCAGATCGACGGCGAGCACGCGCCGGCCGAGGCTCGCGATCCAGGGCGCGACCAGATCGAAGTCGAGCGAATTGCGCGTGAGACCCGGGATGCAGACGACCGGTACGCGCAGCGCGGCGCCCGGCGGGCCGGGCATCGCGGCGGGCGAGTGGTCACGCGCAAAAAGGGTCAGGCCGTCGCGCGAACGCCAGCGCACTTCGGTCGGCAGCATCGGTGAGTGTCTCCAGCCGGTGCCCCATCATAGCGTTCCGCGAGCAGCATGCCTCGCGCCGCGTACCCCCGTGGCGTCAGACTGGCGCCTTGT
The DNA here is from genome assembly GCA_035433705.1 of Steroidobacteraceae bacterium. Taxonomy (GTDB): domain Bacteria; phylum Pseudomonadota; class Gammaproteobacteria; order Steroidobacterales; family Steroidobacteraceae; genus CADEFQ01. The sequence goes on along the minus strand of DAORVK010000021.1, from coordinate 2,080 downwards.
GCGTCGTGATGTGCGCGGCGATGCAGAGCCAGCGGCCGTCCGCCTGTTTGCGCCAGATGTCGGTGTAGCGGTTCACGCCACGGCGCCTGTCCTTGCGCTCGTAGGCGTTTTCCGCGTGGATGAGCGCGATGTCGCCGAAGCGGCGGATGCGCACCTTCCCGACGGGGAACGAGTGCATGTAGGTAGCGAAGTACGGCTCGGCGAACTCGGCGAGCGCCCGCGCGCGGTCGTGGTAGGAGCCGTCGTTGTTCACGACGACGAAGTCGGGCGCGAGATGGGCGTCGTACCAGGCGACATCCGCCTCACGGTAAGCGCGTACATAGTTCTCGTTGAGCTTGCGCAATACCTCGAGGTCATCGCCCACCGGATCCTCGCCCTGCCAGGGCGCGTGCGCCGGCGCCTTGCCCTCGTGAATCCGGCGTGCGACCCCGTCGCGCAGCGGCGTGTGCTGCGCATTGGCGAGCAGCCAGCGCGAGCCGTTCCAGTGGTACACATCCGTGTAGCGCACGCGCCCCGGAATGCCGCCTTCGCCGCGCGACTCGAGTACACCGTGCACCAGCGCGACCGGACCGAAGAGGCGTACCTCCACTTCGTCACAGTAGACGTCGCCGCGCAGCTTGGGCGTGTGAAGTCGCGCGAGATGTCGTCGGCGCCCGAGCCAGTTGCCCGACGTGTCGATCAGCAGGAAGTCGTTCGCGGTCACCCGGTCCATGGAGTCGCGATCGGGATGGGCCAAGGCGTTGATGACCTGGTGGTTGAGGGCGCGCAACTGAGCCTCGGCAACCGCCGGCACGGGTGCAGCAGCCATGGCGTGCACCGTGGGTGCAAGCAGCAAGGCAAGCGAGACCTTGAGCCTTGTGCCGGGGTGGCCTGTCATGGGCGCTCCCGCCAGGCAGGCATGCTCGCGAGCAGCGCGCGCGCCATCTCGCGTGCCGCCAGCAGGTCGATTCCCTGCTGCCGCACGAGGTAGTCGGCGTTCGCCTGCACGACATCATCGTAAGGCCTGAGCGCGCCGTCTTCGTCGGCGCAGGTGCTGCAGTATTCCGTGTCGGGATTGCTGCCCGCGAAGTCGTCGGGAATGCGCATCGGGAAGCCGCAGGAACCGCAGGATCGACAGTGCTCTGTGGACATGAACGCTCCTTGTCAGGGTCGAATGAGGTCGAGCAGCTGCGCCTTGAGCGCCGCGCCGCATTGCGCGATCACGCTGCCGCCCGGCGCGAAGAGGTCGCGATTCATCAGGTAGTGGTTGGTGAGGCTGATCCAGATGTTGCTGAGCGCCACGGGGTCGAGGTCGCGCGCCGTGCCCTGCGCGCGTGCGCGCTGCCACGCATTGCGCAGCCGGAATGCGATTCCCGATTGCAGCGCGAAGACCTGCGCACGCGCCGACTTCGGCAGCGTCGATGCTTCGCACAGCACTCGCGCGTAGAGCTGCTCGTGCTTCTTGAGCGCAAGGAGATGCGCATCCAGCACCTCGGGGAGAGTGGGCGCGCCACTGGCGAGCTGGGCGAGCTCCGCGGACATTGCGCGTCCCACCTCCGCCACGAGTTCGGCGACCAGCGCAGCGCGCGTCGGGAAGTGCACGAACACCGTGCCGTGCGCCTTGCCCGTGGCGCGCGCGATCGCGGCGGTGCTTGCGCCCGCGAAACCTTCCGCGGCGACCACGCGCAAGCCGGCCTGGATCAGGCGGCGACGGGTCGCGTCGCGCTGGCGGGTGCGCTGGCTGGGGCGTGTTGCGGTGGTTGGCATGTTGAATGAGTAGGTACTCAGTGAGTACGCGCTCATTATACGGGGATTGAACCGATCTACAAGTCAGGCGTGAATTATCGATAAACAATATTCACATTGCTGTATAGCGATAAAGATATTATCGTTCATCGATGTTTATAGAGGGAGTGCGCTGCCCATGACGCAAATCCGCTCCGCCGCCTCACCGGCCGCCCGCGCCGTGCTGCGGCTCCTGATCGCGCTGAACTGGCTATACGGCGCGGTGGTCCTGGCGTTGCTGATCGCGACGGTCGTCGCTGAGCAGTGGATCTTGAGCGCGCTGGGTATTTCGCAAACTTCGATGATGCGACCGATC
>DAORVK010000020.1:8231-49271 GCA_035433705.1 Steroidobacteraceae bacterium | reverse complement strand
CGCTGCCGACGCCAAGACGAACTTCGGGGCTTTGCTCGATAAGGCCCAGCGCGAACCTGTGACGATTTCCAAGAATGGACGCGCCGTTGCCGTCGTCATGTCGGCGACCGCTTACGAGGACCACCAGCGGGTCAAACTGGAGCTGCTCCGCCAGGAAGTGCGCAAGGGTCTTGGGGACGCCGAACGCGGCAACGTCGTCTCAGCCGAGAAAGCCTTCACGGAGTTAGACAGAGAGCTTGCGGAGTAATGCCCCGCCTTGAGTTCACCGCAAGCGCTACCGAGGATTTGCGGGAGATTGGCCGGTACACGAAACGGGAATGGGGTATCCAACAAGCAAGGCGCTACCGGCAGGAACTCGAACTCACGTTAACGAAACTGAGCCTGTCGCCGCGCGTGGGCCTGGCGCGGGATGAGATCGCGGACCACGTCCGCTCCTTCCAGGTCGCCTCGCACATCGCCTTCTATCTTCCGCGGAGCGACGGCATCACCGTCCTGCGCCTGCTGCACCCGAGCATGGATGTTGGACGCGCGTTTGAGCGCGAACAAGAAAAATCACAAGAACGTGAGCGATAGAAAATCTCGCCACGCGCAGCATGCGCCGCTCCTTTCAGTTCGAAGGGACATCAGTAGCCACTGCTGCGGCAGGCACTGCAATGACCGGCGTAACCCGCCACACGATATTCGCAAGATCGTCAGCGACGATCAGCGCGCCCCGCGGATCAACTGTCACGCCGACCGGCCGGCCGCGGGTCTTGCCATCTTCGCCGCGAAAGCCGGCGACGAAATCGATCGGATCGCCGGCCGGGCGTCCGTCGGCGAACGGCACGAAGACGACTTTGTAGCCGACCGGGTTGCGGCGGTTCCAGCTGCCGTGCTCGCCGACAAATACGCCGTTCGCGAACTTCTCGCTCATCGCCGGCGTCGAGAACGCGACGCCGAGCGCGGCGACGTGCGATCCCAGGCTGTAGTCCGGGCTGATCGCCGCGGCCACTTGCTGCGGATCCTGCGGCTGCGCGCGCACGTCCACGTTCTGGCCCCAGTAGCTGTACGGCCAGTCGTAGAAGCCGCCCTCGCGCACCGAGGTGAGGTAGTCGGGCACGAGGTTCAGGCCGATTTCGTCGCGCTCGTTCACGACCGCCCACAGCAACGCGAGGCCGCAAAAGGTGAGGCCGCAAAAGGCGAGGCCGCCGATGATCAGCCACGAGGAGAAGTTGAGCCACTGCACCTCGTCGCTCTTCGAACAGGCGCAGTCGCTGAGCACCGTGCCGAGGAACAGCGGCACGGTGCCGGCGAGCAGCACGGCATGCAGCGGGTGAATTGTTCGGCCTGGGCTTCGGTCCACTTCGGATACCTCGGTGCGATGGCCAGCCGGCAAAGACAGTGTATGCGCCGAACACCGGCCCATCCACGCACACGGACAGTCGCGTTTGACGCTAATCACGCGCGGCGTTATTATGCCGCGTGATCAGATCCTTCAGATGTTCTGATACCGAAGCGCTGTCGAAAGGTGTCCGCGTCAAGCGGTTCGTGAATATCGCGGTAGTGGCGCGGCGCAAGCTGCGACAACTCGAAATCGCCGACCGGCTCGACGACATGAAGGTACCGCCGGGTAATCGTCTCGAGGCCCTCAAGGGCAGGCGTTCCGGGCAATACAGCATTCGCATCAACGATCAATGGAGCGTTTGCTTTCGGTGGGTGGATGCGGGCGCCGAAGATGTGGAGATCGTCGATTATCACTGAGGCCAAGCCGCTATGAGCAAGTTCAATCCCGTTACTCCCGGTGAGCTTCTGCTGGAGGAGTTCCTCAGGCCCATGGGACTCAGTCAGTACCGGCTGGCCAAGGAAATTGATGTACCGGCGCAGCGAATTGGCGAGATTGTTGCGGGTAAGCGGGCGATCACGGCCGATACCGACTTGCGGTTGTGTCGGTTCTTTGGTCTCTCCAGCGGCTACTGGTTGCGTGCCCAGGTTGCCCACGACACAGAGGTTGCCGAGCGCGAACTGGGGCCTGCGCTCAGGAAGATCAAGCCGTGGGTGGCCAGCGCGGGCCAACGAGTCGGTGCAGCGACCGCGGCAACGCGGCGCCGGTGAGGGCCACTCTTGTCTCGGGCTGCGCGCGGTAAAAATCGCTGGTAGCCCAGCGCATCAGCCTTCGAACACCGCATAAGCGTCAAACACCGGCCCATCGACACACACGCGCTTCATGGCGGGCCCCTCATCAGTCGTCACTGGCACGGTACAACCCGCACAGCCCCCCACCGCACACGCCATGAACTCCTCGAGCGACACCTGACACGGCAGTTCGTAGCGGCGCGCAAGGCGCGCAACAGCTTTGAGCATCGGCGTCGGGCCGCACGCGAAGATCTCGACTTCAGTGAGGCACTCCGGAGGCAGCGCACGCAACCACGCATCAGCGAGCTCGGTCACGAACCCGTCGAAGCAACCAGGAAAGCCTGACTTGCTGGCCAGCCGACTCGGCACCCCGAGCCCATCAAGAAATGGCATCGAAGCAATCACGCCATCGGGAATGCCCGGCACGATGATGGTCGAGGGCCGTGTCTGAAACGGAAAGGGCAGCTCCGAGCCCATCAGCACGAGTGGCTGCCAGCGCGCATCGGTGCGCTCGGCCAGGCGATCGGCGAGGCGTTCCGCGAGGAACACCATCGGCGGGATGCCGACGCCGCCGCCCACAAGAAGAGTCAGCGGGCGCTGGAGGTGCGGCTCGAAGCCGCGCCCGATGGGGCCGAGCACGGACAGCGTGTCGCCGACCTTGCGCGCGGCGAGTGCAGCGAGGCCGGTGCCGAGCACCTTGAACAGCACGTCGATCCAGCCCGCGTTTGGATCGGCGCGCATGATCGAGAGCGGCCGGCGCATCGGAATGTCGGGGTCGCAGGCGAGATGCACGAAGGAGCCCGGAGTCGCGGTCGCGGCGCACTTCGGCGCCTCGATGCGCAGGATGTACTGCTCGCCCGCGAATTCCTGCGTCGCGAGCAGGCGCCCATCCTCGAGATGGATCGTGCCGCGATGGGCCTTGCTCATGCTGCGCCCCCGTTCGGGCCGGCTCGCACCACGGTGGCGAGCACCGCCATGCGCACCGCGACGCCGTTACGCACCTGGTCGCGGATCGCGGACTGCGGGCCGTCCGCGACGTCGGAAGCGATCTCGACTCCGCGGTTCATCGGCTGAGGGTGCATCACGAGGGCGTCGGGCTTTGCGAGCCGCAGACGCCCGGTCGTGAGGCCGAATTCGCGGAAATAGTCCGCGGCCTGGAGCTGCGCTTCATCCTGCATCCGCTCGCGCTGGATGCGCAGCATCATGACCACGTCTGCATCGCGCAGGCCGGCGTCGAGGTCGGTATGGCGGGAAGCGCCGCGGAATTCGTCGTCGCCCGGCAGCAGCGCGGGCGGTGCGACGACACGCAGCTCCGCGACGCCGAGCGTCGCGAGCGCGTGCCAGGCCGAGCGCGCGACGCGTGAGTGGCGGATATCGCCGACGATGGCGATCGTGAGCCCTGCGATGCGCCCTTTGCGTTGGCGGATGGTGAGCGCATCGAGCAGGCCCTGCGTCGGGTGCGACACGCTGCCCGCGCCGGCGGAAAGCACGCTCACATGTGGCGCGGCATTCGCCGCGACGAGTTCAGGCACGCCGGCCTCGGCATCGCGGATCACAAACACGTCTACATGCAGCGATTCGAGCGTGAAGGCGGTGTCGAGCATGCTCTCGCCCTTGGCGCGCGAGGAGAGCTGCACTTCGAGGTTCACGACATCGGCGCCGAGGCGCTTGGCGGCGAGCTCGAAGGAGACGCGTGTGCGGGTCGAGGGCTCTGTGAAGAGATTCGCGACCGTGACTCCGGCGAGCGCGCGGCTCACGGGCGGGCGGGCGCCAAGCGGGCGCACGTACTCCTGCGCGCGGTCCAGCAGGCGCTCAAGTTCGGTGCGGGAGAGGCCTTCGAGCGTCAGCAGGTGGCGCAGCGAGCCGTCGGCGCGAGTCTGTCTCGTCATCGTTCCCCTTCCAGCCAGCGTTTCAGGATTATCACTGCCGCGGCGCTATCGATGTCGTCCTTGCGCACCCGCCGCCGGCGCGCGCCGCTTGCGCGCTGCGCTTTGAGTTGAGCCGTCGCCTCGATCGAGGAGTAGCGTTCGTCCACCTGCTCGACCGGCAGCGCGCAGCGCGCGGCGAGCTCGACAGCGAACTGGCGCGCACGGGCAGACATTTCGCTCGCGTCGCCATCGACATTATAAGGGGCGCCTACGACGAGCACGTGCGGCGCGTTCGCCGCGACGAGGCGTTCAATCGCTACCCAATCGGGCCCGCTTGCATGGACGGCGATGGCGCCGCGTGGCGCGGCGCTCTGTGTCAGCGTGTCGCCCACCGCGGCGCCGATGCGCTTCAAACCGAAATCGAATGCGAGCGCCACCCGGACGGAGATCTGCGGCCTCTCAGGCGTGACCGGCAAAGGGAGTCATCTTCTCGAGGTCGACACCGAGCAGGCGCCACACCGCCGGCCAGCGATCCTCATAGGGGAGCTCAAACACGATGTTCTCGTCGGCCGGGATCGACAGCCAGGCATTGTCGAGCATTTCGCGCTCGATCTGCCCCGATTCCCAGCCGGCGTAGCCGAGAGCGATGAAGGCGTCGTCGGGCCCCTGGCCGTTCGCCATCGCCGCGAGCACGTCGCGCGAGGTGGTGACCTGGATGAGGTTCGACACCTGATGGCTCGAATCCCAGTTGCCGCCCGGCCGGTGCAGCACGAAGCCGCGATCGGTGTGTACGGGGCCACCGCGCAACACCGGGCGCTCGCCGATGCTTTCATCGAGCGGATCGAGCTTCATCTGCGAGAGCACGTCGGCGAGTTTCATCGGCAGCGGCTTGTTGACGACGATGCCGAGCGCGCCGCGGTCGGGGCTGTGTTCGCAGATCAGCGTGACGGTCTGGGCGAAATTCGGGTCGGCCAGCGAGGGCATGGCAACCAGCAGATGATTCGTGAGTGACGAGTCGTTGCCCATGGAGGCAAGTATGGGCACTCGCGCCGGATCGCGCTAGCGTGAATCGGCGGGCGCCGTCACGGTGCCGGCTGCGGCGCGGCCGCCGGCGAATTCCCAGGCGTAGGCGAAACGCAACACGCGGTAGTTGCTCGCGAGTTCACGCGGGAAAGGCTCGAATGGGCTCGCAAGCTTCAAAATGGAAATTGCCGCCGCGTCGAGCGCGGGCGAGCCGCTCGAGCGCCGCACCACGGCCGAAGCGAGCTCGCCATTGGCGCTGATCGCGACTTCGAGCACCGGACTCGACGTGCCCGCCGCCTGGCGCGCTGCCGCGGGGTAGTTGAGCGTGCCGAGCCGCTCGATCTTGCGCCGCCAGGCATCGAGATAAGGCGCGAGACTCGATTCGCGCGTGTCGGGTGTGATCCACAGTTCGGTGCGCTCTTTGCCGGCGAGTTCACTCGAGTCGAGGTCCTCGCCCGCCACCGCGTCGCGCGGCTCGGCGGCGATGGGCGCAGGCGCCGTCTTTGGCTGGTTGCGCGGGGTTTGAATCGTGCCGACGTAACGCAGCGTGCTGGAACGCGCGTTGGCGGTGAGCACGCGCACCGGTGCGTCGGCCTCCGTCTCGGGCGTGGGTTCGGGCTGCGTGCTGCCGGTGCGCGCCTGGCTGCGCGGCGTGCGGGCGCTCGCGGCCGTGCCCGAGCCGAGCTGGGTGCGCTGCGCGAGATAAGCGGCGTCGTCGTTGCGGTCGGCCTCGGGCATTTCGTCCGATACAAGCAGGACCTGCAAGCCGGGCGCGGCGCCGCTGCCGCTTGCCGCGCCGAACGTGATGCCGAGAATCACCACGCCGTGCAACAGGGCCGCCAGGAATGCGGTGGTCACCAGCCGGTCCCGGACCGGGGCAATCCCTTCCTTCACTGCAAGCGCTGCGCCGGCCACGTGCGGATTATAGGCGCCGCTCGATCGCGTCCATGAGAACTGCGCCGATGTTCAGGCCGAACTGCTTGTCGAGCTCGCGAATGCCGGTCGGGCTGGTCACGTTGATCTCGGTGACGAAGCCGCCGATCACGTCGAGGCCCACGAACAGCATGCCCTCGGCGGCGAGCTTCGGGCCGATCTCGGCTGCGAGCCAGCGGTCGCGGTCGTTGAGCGGCCGACCCTGGCCGCGGGCGCCGGCCGCGAGGTTGCCCCGATGATCGTGCGCGTCCGGGATGCGCGCGAGCGCCCAGGGAATCGGCTCGCCGTCGACCAGCAGCACCCGTGAATCGCCCGTTGCGACGATTTCGGGCAGATACCGCTGCACGATCGCGAAGCGGCTGCCGTAGTCGGTGAGGGTCTCGAAGATCACGTTCGCGTTCTTGTCGCCGGATTCGATCACGAAAATCGAGCGCCCGCCCATGCCGTGCAGGGGCTTCGCGACGATCTTGCCCTGTCCGGCGAGGAATGCCGCCATCTGGCCCATGTCGCGCGTAATGAGCGTTGGCGCACAGCACTGGGGGAACCAGGCCGTGTACACCTTCTCATTCATGTCGCGCAGCCCCCGGGGTCGGTTGACGACGAGCGCGCCCGCCATTTCGGCCCGCTCGAGGACGTAGGACGTGTAGATGTACTCGGTGTCGAAGGGGGGATCCTTTCGCATGAGAATGCAGTCGAGCTCGCCAAGCGCGAGATCGCGGGCCTCGCCGAATGTGAACCAGTTCACGGGATCGGCGCGCACCGTGAGCGCCCGCGCGTGGCCCCGCGCCACGCCATCGCGCAGCGAGAGGTCCGATTGCTCGAGGTACCAGAGGCGCCAGCCGCGGGCGGCAGCCGCCAGCAGCATCGCCAGGGTCGAGTCTTTTGCGTACTTGATGTCGGCGATGGGGTCCATCACGACGGCGAGGTCTCGCACCACGGTCATCCAGGGCTCCTTGTCGCCCGCGGCTTGCCGGAAACGTGACGCGGCCGGCATGGCGGGGGGTATACCGATATGTTAAAACGCGCGGCAGATCGCCGGTCGATTCTGCGCGAAAACGCGCCGGGAGTAGTGCTCAAGTGAATGGCGCCAATTCGAAGCTCGGGGGCCTGAAGGTGCTCGTCATCGATGACAGCAAGACCATCCGCCGTACGGCCGAGACCCTGCTGACGAAGGAGGGTTGCGAGGTCTTTACCGCCATCGACGGGTTCGATGCCCTCGCGAAGATCGCCGACCACCAGCCCGACATCGTGTTCGTCGACATCATGATGCCGCGGCTCGACGGCTATCAGACCTGCTCGCTGATCAAGCACAACAAGGTCTACAAGTCGATTCCGGTGATCATGCTGTCCTCGAAGGATGGGCTGTTTGACCGCGCCCGGGGCCGTATCGTCGGTTCCGAGCACTATCTCACCAAACCTTTCACGAAAGACGAGCTGCTGGCTGCAATCGAGTCGCATGTCGGGAGATGATGGTGATGGCGCTCATACTGATCGTGGACGATTCGCCGACCGAAGTGCACGTCTTCCAGAAGGCGCTCGAACGGCACGGTTACAAGACGGCTACCGCCACCGACGGTGTCGAAGGCGTGCGCATGGCGAAGGAGATCCGGCCCGACCTCATCTTCATGGACATCGTCATGCCGAACATGAACGGCTACCAGGCGACCCGCGCGCTCTCGAACGACCCGCATACGCGCACGATTCCGATCGTGATGGTCACCTCCAAGGGCCAGGAGACCGACAAGATCTGGGGACTGCGGCAGGGCGCGGTCGACTACATGGTCAAGCCCGTGTCGCCCGATCAGCTCGTCGCGAAGGCGCAGGCGACGCTTGCAGCCTGACATGACCGACGCAGTCTCACTCAGGAGCCTGCGCGACCGGCCCTACGAGCTGCTCTCGGAGCTTGAGAGGCGCGGCCGCGCGGTTTCTGCCCAAGTGGCCCAGGAGGGTGCCGCGGGTCGCGAGTGGGTCGGCGTTGCCTTGCGCATGGCGGGCGAGCTGTTTCTTGTCGCGCGCGAAGAGACGCGCGAAGTGCTCGGCGTGCCGGGTGCGCTCACGCGCGTGCCGGGAGCGAGGGGCTGGGTCAAGGGGCTCGCAAATGTCCGCGGACAGTTGCTGCCGGTGCTCGACCTGCGGCAGTTTCTCGGCAGCGGCGTGACACCGGTGACGCGCAACGCGCGCATCGTCGTCGCGCATCACCGCGAAATTCCCGCGGGCCTGCTGGTCGATGAGGTGCTCGGCTTCCGGCGCTTTGCGGAAGCGGAGTTTTCCGGGGACGTGCCGCCCACCGTGGTGCGGTGCGAACGTTATCTCGCCGGAACCTTCCGGCGGGGCCAGGAGCAATGGCCGGTGCTCAGCCTGCGCACGCTGATCGAAAGTCCGGCGTTCCTGGATGCAGCGGCCTGACAAGACGAATGCGATGACTACCCACAACAACCAGTCGCTGACCCGGGCGGCGAAGCGCCTCGGCGCTTATGGAGCCGTGACGGCCGCGCTCGCGCTCGCCGCGCTCGCCGCCTATTGGTGGATCGGCCGGGAGGGGGGCGCGGCGGGCGCCGGCGCCACGACTTCAGCTTTGCAAAGCCTCGCGCTGGCGGCCGCGTCCGCCGCGCGCGGCGATGTGGTGGCGATGCGGTCCATTACCGACAACGCGGCGGCGCTCGCGCGGATCGCGAAGCGCTCCCCGCAGTCGGCCTGGGTGCGTGACAAGCGCTGGACCAGCCTGCAGGCGGATGTCGCCTCGCTGGCAGGTTCCGCACCCGTGCTGACGGAAGCAGCGGCGGCCGCACGCGTCGTGCAAGAAACGGCGCCCGCCATGGCCGGGGAAATGGCAGGCATGCAGATTGCCGTTCCCGGCGCCGCGACGAGCTCGGTTATCGGCCGACCGCTCGACCTGTTCGCAACGGCGCTCGCACGCATTGAACTCGACGTCGGCAAGTTGAGCACCGCCAGCGGCGATCCCGCCGTCGTCGCAAAGCGCCTTGCAGAGAACACCGACTATGTCGGCAAGGTCGTCAAAGGCCTCACCGGCGCCGACACGAGCCTTGGCCTGCCGCGCGCAGCCGGCGGCGAAGCTGAGCGTCGCGCCCGCGAACTTGCCGAAGAGCTCGAGATGCTGACGGGCGCCGTCGCCCGCGTGGTCGGCGCCGCCGCGGCGCAGGCTGCGGGCCGGGACACGGCGGAGCGTCTCGCGAGCAACGCCCGTGCGCTGGCCAGCCTCGCGGTCGCCGGTAGGGGTGGTGGCGCAGGCTGGCTCGGCTGGCTGCCGATCGCATTCGGGGCGGCCGCACTCGTGCCGCTCGCACTGCTGCTGCTGCGGCTCGGTTCGCTGCGCCGGGCGGTCGAGCGTCAGACCACGCTTGCCGACACGCATGCGCGCGACAACGACCGCAACCAGCAGGCGATTCTGCGCCTCCTCGACGAACTGTCGAGCCTCGCCGACGGTGATCTCACGGTACAGGCTACCGTCACAGAAGACATTACCGGGGCGATCGCCGACTCCATCAACTACGCCATCGAGGCACTGCGCGGTCTCGTTACGACGATCAACCAGTCCTCGATCCACCTGGACGGCGCGACGCGCCAGACCCAGGCACTCTCACAGCACCTTGCGAAGGCGAGCAGCGCACAGTCGAAACAGATCGCCTCGGCATCGGAATCTGCCGGCGCGATGGCCTCGAACACCGAGGAAATTTCCGGCAACGCCGAGCGTGCCTCTGACGTCGCGCGCCACTCTGTCGACGTTGCACACAAGGGTGGCGACGCCGTTCGCCGCACGATCGACGGCATGAATGCGATTCGCGAGACGATCCAGGAGACGAGCAAGCGCATCAAGCGGCTCGGCGAGAGCTCGCAGGAAATCGGCAATATCGTCGAGCTGATCAACGACATCGCCGAGCAGACCAACATCCTCGCGCTGAACGCCTCGATCCAGGCCTCGATGGCGGGCGATGCAGGTCGTGGCTTCGCGGTCGTCGCCGACGAAGTGCAGCGTCTCGCCGAGCGCGCCGCGCTCGCGACCAAACAGATCGAAGTGCTCGTGCGCACGATCCAGGCCGATACCAACGAAGCCGTCGTTTCGATGGAGCGCAGCACCACCGACGTGGTGGGTGGCGCGCTGCTCGCGGAGAATGCCGGCGCGGCGCTCGAGGAGATCGAACAGGTGTCGAACCAGATCGCGAGTCTCGTGCAGAACATCTCCGGCAGCTCGCGCCAGCAGGCCACGTCGGCGCTCAGCATCGCGAAGAACCTGCAGGTGCTGCGCGAGATCAGCGCGCAGACCGCCGAATCGACCAGCGCCAACTCGGTCGCCATCGCGAAGCTCGCCGAACTGTCGGCGGGCATGCGCAAGGCGGCCGCGGGCTTTCGTCTGCCGGGCGCGCCCGATCCTGGTCTCACGATGCGCGGCCTGAAGCGTGCGGAAGTCCCTGCGACGCCCGGTCGCCGGGTCAAGGCGAGCTAGGCGATGTCGGAGATCGCCACCCAGACGCTGGAGCTCGTCGGTCGCGAGATCAATGCGACCGTCGGCGAGGCACGCGCCGCCGTCGAGACTTTCGTCGAGCAGCCGGACAACGTCTCCCTGCTCGAACGCGTCACCGCCGACATGCACCAGGTGCAGGGCGTACTGCGCTTGCTCGAGATCTACGGTGCGGCGCTGCTCGCGGAGGAGATGGAGCAGGTCACGCGCTATCTCGTCGCGACCTCGGCGGAGCACAAGAATCAGGCCGAGGCGCTCGATGCGCTGCTGCGCGCGATGGTGCAGTTGCCAGGTTACCTCGAGCGCGTGATCGCCGGCGGGCGCGACCTTGCGCTTGTGCTGCTGCCGCTGCTGAACGACCTGCGCGCCGTGCGCGGCAGTCCGCTGCTGTCGGAAGGCACGCTGCTGCTCCTCAATCTCAAGTCCGACCGGCAGGCGACCCCGGTGGCGCCGGCGCCGGGGGAACAGCCCCTCACCATCGAGCAGTGGGCGCGCCGCCTGCGCGCGCGCTTCCAGGTCGGCCTTATCGGCTGGATCCGTGGCGAGCGCATCGACCAGAACCTCGAGATCCTCGCGGCGGTTGCGCACAAGCTCGAGCAGGTCGCGACCCGCCAGCCAGTGTTCCAGCTGTGGTGGGTCACCGGCGCGCTGATCGAGGCGCTGCGTGAGCGCGGCCTCGAAGGCGGCGTGTCGATCAAGCGGTTGCTCGGACTCGCGGACCGCGAGGTGAAGCGGCTCTATGAGGAAGGCGAGGCGCGCTACTGCCAGAGCCCACCGGTCGAGTTGCTCAACAACCTTCTCTACTACATCGCACGCGCCGAGTCGTCGGGGCCCAAGGTCTCGGCGGTGCGCGCCTCGTTCCGCCTGGGCGACCTGCTGCCGGTCGACGAAGCGGTCGAACAGGAGCGCGAGAGTCTGTCCGCTCCGAGCGTGAAGCTCATGCGCACGGTGGGCGCCGCGATCCGTGAGGACCTCGCCAAGGTCAAAGACGTGCTCGACATCTTTGTGCGTCGCGGCGGCGGGCAGGCGGCGGAGCTTGGGCCGCAGGTGGAGCTGCTGCGCAAGATCGGTGACACACTCGGCGTGCTGGGTCTTGGCGAGCTGCGTACGCGCGTGCAGGGCGAGATCGGGCGTCTCGAGTCGATCGTGTCGGGTGCGAGGCAGGTCGACGATGCGACGCTGATCGAGATCGCCTCGACCCTGATCGGCATCGAAGACCATCTCGACGATCAGCTGGTCGGCATGATCGTGCCGAAGGCGAAGACAGGTGCGGATGCGTCTGCCGACGACGGCGACTTCCACCAGGTGCAGGCTGCCGTGCTGCGCGAATGCATGCTCAATCTCGCGCGCGTCAAGGAGGCGGTCGCGCAGAGCGTGGGCGGCACCCTCGATACTGCCGCGCTCGACAGCTGGAGCGAGCTGATGCGCGGCATCAAGGCCGGCCTCGTGATGCTCGGCAAGACGCGCGCGGTGGAGGTCGTCGACGGGATCGGCGTCCATCTGAAGCGCGTGATGCGCCCCGGGCTACCGGCGCTGTCGCCGCAGCTCCTTGATCGGCTCGCCGACGCGATCGTGAGCGTCGAGTACTACATGGAAACACTGCAGGCGCGGCGCAGCGAGCCCTTCTACATGCTCGACAACGCGCAGACCTGCCTCGACGCACTCGCGGCCGAGCCGGAACCGGCGGTGCCAACCGTGCCGCCGCTCTCCGAGACGACTTTTGCGCGCACGCTGCGCATCGCCCCGCCGGCGACGGCGAGCGGCGCCTATCGCGTCGTGCACGGCGCCGACGGCGTTACGGACCTCGCCGCCACCGATGCGCCGGGCACCAGTCCGCCCACGCTCGCCGCGGTGCCGGTGAGCCCGCCCGCAGCGGTGCTTGCCGACCCCGAACTCGTCAGTCTCTTTATCGAGGAAGCGGGCGAGGAGGTCGCGAAGATCAGCCGGGAGTATCCGCGCTGGGACGACAATCCGCTCGAAGATTCGGCACTCGCCACCGTGCGGCGCTCTTTCCACACGCTCAAGGGTAGCGGCCGCATGGTCGGTGCGCGCGAGATGGCGGAGTTTTCCTGGTCGATCGAAAATCTCCTCAATCGCCTCATCGACAAGACGCTGACGCGGACGCCGGAGATTCTGGCAACGCTGCGCGACGGCGTCGCCGCGCTGCCGCAACTGCTCGTGGCGCTCGAAAGCGGCGCGGCCTGTGCGATCGACACCGCTCCGGTCATCGCGCGGGCGCACGCACTCGCGGCGCGCCAGGAACCCTACGCGGCCGCTGCCGAAGGCGGCGAGACCACATCCGCCATGCGGGTCACGGCGACGGCCATCACGGCGGCTGCGGCCCTGCAGTCCGCGACGGCCCAGCCTGCAGCTGCGCTCGCGGTCGTTGAAGCGACCGACAGCGACCCCGCGTTGCGCGAGATTTTCAGCCGCGAGACCGCGGCGCATATCGCGACGGTGCGAGCGTTTCTCGGCGCAGAGCGTGATCGTCCCGCGCCACATGTTCTCACCGAAGACGTCTATCGCGCCTGCCACACTCTGAGCGGCAGTTCGAAGGCCGCCGTCGCGCGTCACGGCATCCGGCTTGCAGGCCCGCTCGATCACTGGATGCGCAAGTCCCACGACAGCGGTGTCGGCCTCACGAGCGAAGATCTGGCGCTCGTGGACGACTGCATGCAGGCGATGGAAGGAGTCGTGGGTCACCTTGATGAGGCGACCGGCTTCTTCCAGACGCACGATCAGCTGCGGGCGCGCATCGCGCGTGCCGAGACCGACCTCGATCGACGGGTCTGCGAGGCGGCAGCGGCGGCCGAAGCCGCGCAGGCCGCCAGCCTGCCGCCGCAACCCGCCGCCATACCCGAAGTGCAGGCACCGGCCGTGTCGGCCGACTATGACCCCGAGATAGCCGGGATCTTCGCCGAGGAAGCCGGTGAACTGATCGAGCATGCTGAACATGCGCTGCAGGCCTGGGGCGCGGATCGCACCAATGGCGCGCATCTCGACGCCCTCAAGCGCCCACTGCACACGCTGAAGGGCGGCGCCCGCATGGCAGGGGTGGTCGCGATGGGCGACCTCGCGCATGAACTCGAGACGCTCGTGAACCAGATCGAGCTGGGCACCGTCCGCGCCGACGAATCAGCGCAGTCCGTGCTGGTCGCGAGCCTCGATACGATCGCGCAGATGCGCGATGCCATCATCGGCGGTCGCGGCGTGGCGCGCGCGGACGCTCTGGTGGCGCGAATCCACGCGCTGGACCCGTCGCGAGCACATGCGCCGCCCGCGCCGCCGGCAGAGCCGGCGGCAGTCGTCGCGCCGGCTGCGGCCGTCGCGCCCGAGCCGGATGAAGTCGAGATCGTGCTGCCGACGTCGCTCGCGGGCGAGGACGCCGTGGAAATGCAGGTGGCGCTGCCCGAGGTCGCGGCGCCCGAGCCCATGCGCCTGGCCGCTGTGGCGCCGCCACCGGTCTTCGTCGGAGCGCAGGGCGTTGCCGTACCGGTCGATACGCCGTCGCCGCCTTCGCCCGTACCACCGGGCCGCGAGCCCACCGTGCAGGGCGAACGACAGGAACTCGCGCGCGTCGATGCCGACCTCCTCGACCAGCTGCTCAACTACTCCGGTGAAGTCAGCATCGGCCGCGCGCGGCTCGAGCAGCAGATTGCGTCGATCGACTTCAATCTTGCCGAGTTGTCGCGTACCGTCACGCGCCTGAAGGAGCAGCTGCGCAAGCTCGAGATCGAAACCGAGTCCCAGATCCTGCACACGCACGAGGACGAGGCGGGCCATCGGGCCGAGTTCGATCCGCTCGAGCTCGACCGCTATTCGACGATCCAGCAGTATTCGCGCGGCCTTGCCGAGACCGCGAGCGACGTTGCGAGCATCCAGCAGCTGCTCGAGACGCTCACGCAGGACACCCAGAACCTGCTGCAGCACCAGGCGCGCACGATCACCGAGCTGCAAAATGGCCTGATGCGCACGCGCATGGTGCCCTTCCAGCGTCATGTGCAGCGCCTCGCGCGCATCGTGCGGCAGGCTGCGTCCGACACGCGCAAGCGCGCAGAGCTTCACGTCGAGGGCGCTGCGGGCGAGCTCGACCGGCAGGTGCTCGAGCGCATGCTGCCGCCCTTCGAGCACATTCTGCGCAACGCCGTCTCGCACGGCATCGAGTTGCCCGCGGAACGTGAAGCGCGCGGCAAGCCCGCGACCGGCCGCATTACCCTTGCGCTGCGCCGCGAAGGCGCCGAAGTGATCGTGCAGGTGAGCGATGATGGCGCCGGCATGAACCTGAAGGCGATCCGCGACAAGGGACTCGCGCTCGGGCTCATTCGCGCGGGCCAGGTGCTCTCCGACGACGACGTCATGCAGCTCGTGCTCGAGCCGGGCTTTTCGACCGCGGGCAAGGTCACGCAGCACTCGGGGCGGGGCGTCGGCATGGACGTGGTCGCCGACAGTGTCAAGAAGCTCGGCGGCGCGCTGCACATGGAAACGAAGGAAGGCGAGGGCACCTCCTTCACGATCCGCCTGCCCTTCACGCTCGCGATCAGCCATGCGCTCGTGGTGCGTACGGGCGATGAGTTCTACGCGCTGCCGCTGCCGACCGTCGAAGGCGTGGTGCGCCTCACGAAAGGCGAGGTCACCGCGCACCTTGGCCCCGATGCGCCGGCCTTCGAGCACAACAGCCAGCGTTTCCGCTTCCAGCCGCTGGCGAGCTATGTGGGGCTCGAGCCCTCGGCGTTGCCGGAGCAGGATGTGACGATCCCGGTGATCCTCGTGCGCGCCGGCGAACATTCGACCGGCCTCGTCGCCGACGAGCTGATTGGCAGCCGCGAGATCGTCGTCAAATCGGTGGGTCCGCAGATCTCGGCGATCCGCGGCATCTCGGGCGCGACGATACTCGGTGACGGCCGCATCGTCGTGATCCTCGACATCAACGCGCTGGTGCGCGCCGAGTGGCGTGGCCGCAGCGAGGTGGTGGTGCCGCGCGACCGCGCCGACAAGCGCACGCTCGCGCTCGTGATCGACGATTCGATCACCGTGCGCCGCGTGACCCAGCGTCTGCTCGAGAGAAACGGCATGCGTGTGCTCACGGCCCGGGATGGCGTGGATGCCATCGAAGTGCTGCAGGAGCACCAGCCCGACATCATCCTGCTCGACATCGAAATGCCGCGCATGGACGGCTACGAAGTCGCCGCGCATGTGCGCGCCGATGCGCGCCTGAAGGACATCCCCATCATCATGATCACCTCGCGCGCCGGCGACAAACACCGTGCGCGCGCCATCGAGATCGGCGTCGACGACTACCTCGGCAAGCCCTATCAGGAAGCCCAGCTGCTCGAGGCGATCGAGCCGCTCGTCTCGAAGCGCCGCGCGCCTGCGGTCGCGTCCGGCGCGGGCCGGAGGCGCTGAGCGATGGCCGAGCGCGTCAGCGAGATCTACAGCCTCCTCATCCCGCTGGTCGACGGGCGCCTTATTGTGCCGCGGGCCTGTGTCGCCGAGGTCATCGGCTTTCAGCCGCCGGCCGAAATGGCGGGCGCACCGCCCTGGTATCTCGGTACGGTGCCCTGGAACGGTCGCACGATCCCGCTCGTGTGCTTCGAGGGCATGTGCAGCCAGGGCATCCCGCCCGCCACGGGCAGGAGCCGCATCGTGGTGTTTCACTGTCTCGGCTCGCGCGTCGAGGGCGGCTATTTCGGCCTCGTGTCGCAGGGCTTCCCGCAGCTCGTGCGCGTGAGTTCCGATGTCGTGCGGCCCGACAACACGCGCTCGTTCCCTGAACGCCACCCGGTGATCTGCCAGGTGCGCATGATCAACGAAGTGCCGCTCGTGCCCGACATCGAGATGCTCGAGGAAATGATTGCTGACGAGACCTCCGTCGCCGCGTAAGAGATGGTGCCGGGTTTTCGGTTATTCGGTTATTTGCGCGGAGCGCCGAAATAACCGAATAACCGAAAACCCGGCACCATCGCCTGCTTGCGGCGTGATGCAGGCTGGCTCCATTGGCACCATCAGATGTTCGCGTGCCGGTACTTCATTCCCGCTTCCCCCTGACCGAGGATTGAGCCACGCGCGAAGCACGCCCGCTCGCGGTGGAACAACGGAGGGAGGCGTCCATGAGGGTCAAGCCGTGGCAGGGGTTGCCGCTGCTTGCTTGCGCTGTGCTCTTCCTGGCAAGCGCGCAAGCCGACATCCCGAAAGAAACGTTTGATGCGCTGAAGCTGGACAAATCGGCCACGCCCAGGCAGCTCTACGACGCATTGGACGCACGTTACAGGGATCCCGCCCAGGGCGCCGGACGCGGCGCATATGCCGAGTACTGGGAGCCGATCGCGATGAGCAGGTACACCGATCCGCTCTCGTTCTACAAGCCGCCTTCGTCAGTCAAGGAAGTGGCCTCGCGCCAGGATTGCGTCGAGTGCCACGCCGATGAGACCCCCGGCTGGGTCCATTCGTGGAAGAAGAGCGCCCACGCCAATCTTGACAGGATCCGCTCGCTGACTTCGCAGGATGCGACCTTCTACAAGAAGGAAAAGCTGAATGAGATCGAGAATAACTTGCGTTCGCTTGGCCGCTTGGGCGCGAGTGAGCCTCTCAAGGAAGTGGGCTGCATCGATTGCCACTTCGACGTGAATACCAGCAAGAGCGCCGATCATCGCACCGACCTGCGCTTGCCCACCGCCAACGTCTGCGGGACCTGTCACGTGCAGGAGTTTGCCGAGCGCGAATCCGAGCGCGACACCCTGATCTGGCCGAATGGCGAATACCCGAAGGGCCGCCCCTCGCACGCGCTCGACTATCGGGCCAACGTAGAGACGACGATCTGGGCCAGCATGCCGCAGCGGGAGATCGCTGAAGGATGCACGCTGTGCCACGACAACCAGAACAAGTGCGACGGCTGCCACACGCGGCATCAGTTCTCGGCGATGGAAGCGCGCAAACCGGAAGCCTGCGCCACCTGTCACAGCGGCATCGATCACACCAACTGGGAGGCCTACTCGCTTTCCAAGCATGGCAAGGTGGTCGAGGTGCTTGGCAACCAGTGGAACTGGGAAGTGCCCCTGAAGGACGCATTCAGCAAGGGGGGCCAGACAGCGCCGACCTGCCAGACCTGCCACATGGAATATGAGGGCAAGTTCAGCCACAACATGGTGCGCAAGGTGCGCTGGGCCAACTATCCCGCAGCGCCTGGTATCGCGGAGAACATCAAGAGCGACTGGTCCGCAAAGCGGCTCGAATCCTGGGTCGGGACCTGCAACCAGTGCCACAGCGAAAGCTGGGCCCGTTCCTATCTCGACTTGATGGACAAAGGCACGCTGCAGGGGCTGGCCAAGTACAAGGAAGCGTACGCGGTAGCCAGGAAGCTGTATGACGACAAACTCCTGCCCGGCCAGGCCACCAATCGGCCTTCGGCGCCTGCGCCCGACAAGGAGGGCTTTGCGCAGTTCTTCCAGTTGTTCTGGGCAGAGGGCAACAACCCGGCCAGTATCGAGTACGAGACCGTCGCGATCAGTGAAAATATCCTGCCGAAGCTGCACGTCAACCTGGCTCACGTCAATCCAGGCGGATGGTCCTACACGGAAGGCTGGGAGCCGATGATGGGTGCCTATGCCAGGATCATGGACGAAGATACGAAGCTGCGCGACATGGCGGCACTGAAGGCTCGCCTCGCCAGGCTGGAGGCCAGCCGGGCCAGCCTGCTCGACATCGATACCAACACCGGCCGCGCCTCGCTGGGCGGGCTAGGCGGCGTGCTGCTGCTCGGTGGCGGAGTCGCCTTGGCCGGTTGGCGTCGCCGCGACAAGCCAGGGCACTGAGTGTCGCTCATGGAAGCGGTGCTCGCTTCCGGTGCGAGTCGCAAGCTCATCCCGTCACTGGGTGTTCTCCTGGTGGCGGGAGGCGTGTTCCTGCTCGGCTGGGTGAGCTGGGCATATTGGCAGCCCGGTCCGGCGCCTTACCAGTACCAGTTGGTTGAAGACCGCGGCGTCGAGCGCGTCGCTGCGCTCGGCCTTGAGTCCTGGCCGGATCTGAAGTTCGCCAGGTACGAAATCCGCATGGACGGGATCGACAAACCGGTTGCCGTCGCGCAGGTCGCTCGCCGCGGCGCCGGGGCGCCCATCGTGCTCGACTGGGACAATCGTACCGGCGAGCCGCTGCTGTTCGCCGACATGCGGCTGGCCGAGTTGAAGAGCCTGTCCCAAGCCATCGCGAAACACACATCGAACGATGCGCTGCTGCTCGGTTGGTGGGACACATCGCGCGCGCTGCAGCTGCTCACCGGGCGCGAGACGCTGTTCAACGCGCACCTTGGCGAGCCTTTCATTGCACCCCCGCCCTGGCAGAGGCACCGCAGGTCCATCGTCAGGTACGAACGCGATTTCTGGGGCGCGCCGCCAGCCGAAGTCGAGGTGCGGCGCTTCCAGCGCTTCGCCGAGGCGCTTTCTCTGGGGGCTGCTGCCGGCGCGGCGCAGCTCCGTGAGCTGGCTGGCGACAGGGAGGCCTACGTCGTCGTGCATGTTTCCGACCTGTACAAGCTCGGCCTGCTGCACCGCGAGCGGCTCGGTGTCGCCTACAAGGACTTTCCGGTCAGGGGCGACCTGCACGGACCGATCAGCTTCGTAAAGCGCTGGATGGGCGACCACCACTACGCTGCTTACGCCGTGCACGAGCTGTCGGACAGCCAGGCCCGCGCCTATTTCCTGGCCGATGCCCGCAGCGGCAATACCCTCCTCGCGCAGATGCTGCCGCTCAGCACTTCCCGCCCGGCGGAGCTGCAGGCCCTGCAGCTGGTCCATCAGCACGGTGGCTACTGGGTGTACAGGATCCCGGCTCGTCCAGGGAGTGCGCCATGAGATCGCGTTTGCTGCTTGCTGCGGCGTTGCTGCTCACCGCCACCGCCACCGCCACCGCCGTCGCGGCGCCCCACTTTGAAGGCCGCAGGAAATGCGGTTCCTGCCATCGCAGTGAGCTTGAATCCTGGGAAAAGACTGTCCATGCCACGGCGATGGATTCACTCGCGCCAAACGCGAAAGTCGAGGCCAGGAAGAAGGCGAAGCTCGACCCGGGCAAGGACTATCGGCAGGATGCCGACTGCGTGGGCTGCCATTCGACCGGCGTCGGCCAGGAAGGTGGCTTCGATCCGAAGGAACCCGGCAAGTACCTCGTGGGCGTGGGATGTGAGAGCTGCCACGGCCCGGGTTCGGAGTATCGGCTCCTTCACCGCAAGGCCGGCCAGGCCTTTGAGAAGAAACAGCAGTCGACGCCGCGCCAGCAGCTGGCCGACGCCGGACAGGAGTTCCATTTCGAGGAGCGTTGCGCCGCCTGCCACCTGAACTACAAGGGCTCGCCCTGGGCGGGAGCGAAGCCGCCCTATACGCCCTTCACCCCGGCACTCGACAAGAAGTACGGCTTTGATTTCGGCAAGGCAGTGCGCAACGACAAGGCCATGCACGAGCACTTCAAGCTCGAGAATGTATTTGTCGGTCCTCCGCTGCCCTCGTTCCACAAGGACTTCCAGGCGAGGGCTCGGCCGGCCACCAAAGCCGAAGAAGAATAGCCATGGCCGGCAGGCTGCGCGGGTACCTGAAGCGGCACGGTGGTGCGCTCGCACTCGGCGCCGCTGGCTCAATCGCACTGCTGGCTGTGCTGTTCGGCGGAGAAGCCGCGCTTTCCAGGACGAGCTTCTGCGTCAGCTGCCATTCGATGAGCTACCCGGCAGAGGAGCTCAGGAACTCCACCCACTACGGGGCCCTCGGTGCCAACCCGGAGTGCAAGGATTGCCACATTCCGCAGGGGCTCGCGAACTTCCACCTGGCCCTGGAGACGCATTTCATTGACGGCGCGCGCGAACTGTTCCTTGAGTTCAGGAACGATTACTCGGACATCGACCAGTTCGACGCGCGACGCGCCGATATGGCGTACGCGGCGCGCATGAACCTCAAGCGCTGGGACAGCGTCACCTGTCGCACCTGCCACAAGAATCCGCAGCCGCCCGGCGCCGACGCCAGGGCTGCACACGGGAAGATGCGCACACAGCAGGCCACGTGCATCGACTGCCACCAGAACCTGGTGCACGCAGAAGTACCCGAGACCGATCTCGACGCCAGCCTTGCCCGGGGGAAAATGGTCACAAGACAAGACTGAGTCTTGCGCGATGCACGTCGTGGCCCTATGGACTTGGCAGAATGCGAGTCTTAGCATGAAACCATAACAAGACAGCCCGTCGTACAGCCGAAGGGGACGCCGTGGAGACTCCGATCTCGCTCGACCCTTGCAGCCGGCACTCCCTGCAGGCTCAACTGCACGAGCAGGTGCGCAAGCTGATTCTCGGCGGCCGGTTGAAGCCAGGCATGCGCATGCCCGCCAGTCGCGCCCTGGCCATGCAACTGGGCGTGTCTCGCAATACCGTCATACTGGCCTATGAGCGCTTGACCGCCGAGGGCTATCTGCAGGCACGGGGAGCTGTTGGCACGTTCGTCAACCACGACCTTCCCGACGACTGCCTTGCTGCCAGGCGCCTCGCCTCGGGCGCAGGGAGTGGGGTGCAGCATTCCCTCCAGCACCGTCCGATTGCATTCGAAGGTCGCGCCCAGGCCATCCTCAATGGCAGACAACTGGCCTGCGATTTCCAGCTCGGCCGGCTCGACCCGCATTCCTTTCCGTTCAAGGCCTGGCGACGCCTCATTACCGACGCGCTGGCAAGGGCCGGCGCCCGCCTGACCGAATACGGGGATCCTGCGGGCTTGCTCGCCCTGCGGGAAGTCATCGCTGATCGCCTCGGCCCGACGCGCGGCATCAACGTCGATCCTGAACAGATCATCGTCATCACCGGATGCCAGGAGGGGTTCAACCTGACGGCGCGCCTGCTGCTGCGCGAAGGCGCAAGCGTGGCGATCGAGAACCCCGCCTATCAGGGTGCCGCCTGGCTTTACGAGAGCTACCGCGCGCGCCTCGCGCCGGTCAGGGTGGACGAGAAAGGCCTGTGCGTCGACGATTTGCCGGAAGCAGGGGCCGCGCTGCTCTACGTGACGCCCTCTCGCCAGTACCCGATGGGGTTCACGCTTGCACTTGAGCGCCGCCTGCGCCTGCTTGAATGGGCCAGGCGCACGGGTACCTACGTCGTGGAGGATGACTACGACAGCGACTTCCGGTATCGCGGTTCACCCATCACTGCGCTGATGGGCCTCGACAGCCACGGCTGCGTGATCTACCTGGGCACCTTCTCGAGGTCCATCGGCCCCGGATTGCGACTCGGCTACCTGGTCGTGCCGAAGCATCTGGCTGAGCCCGCACGCCAGATCAAGGCGTTGCTCGACAACGGCCATTCCTGGCTGGAACAGGCGGCGCTCGCCGGGTACATCGCGGGCGACGGCTATGAGAAGCACTTGCGCCGCATCCGCCAGAGTTATGCCGAGCGCCGCAACTGTCTCATCGATAACCTGCAGCGGCATTTTGGCGAAGTGACGGTGTCCGGCGCGGAGGCGGGCATGCACATCGCCTGGCACCTGACCGCTGACCTGCCGCGCGCGGCGGAATTGCAGGCCATGGCGGCGGGGTACGGTGTCGGCATCCATACCCTGCAGTCAGCCGCCGCCTACGACTTCGGCGGTTGTACCTATTCTGAACGAACCATCATGCTGGGTTTTTCCGCTCTCGATGAGCAGCAGATCCGCGCTGGCGTCGAGCGTATCGCCGCGGCGCTCGATGCAGCGCGCACGCCGGTGACCGCGACGGCCGACCCGCTCGGTACGGCAAACCAGGGAAGGGCATCGCGAAGGCGAATACGACCCGGGTCGCCCGCCATCGCCACCTTTCGCGCGGCAACCCGGTCGTTCTCCGGTTGAGGTGCGCGCACGATTTGTGCCTGAACGCTGCGTAAGAGGTGGTGCCGGGTTTTCGGTTATTCGGTTATTTCGGCGCTCCGCGCAAATAACCGAATAACCGAAAACCCGGCACCAATGGTCAGGCTCTCGTACTGAGCTCGCGATCGAGCGCACTGATACGTTCGAGGATGTCGCCGAAGCGCCTGCCGAGCGCCGTAAGCCGGTACTCGACGTGCGGCGGCACTTCCGCAAACACCTCGCGCTCGATCAACCCGAAGCGGAGCAGCTTGCGCAGCCTTTCGTTCAGCACCTTCGCGGTGAGGCCCGGCACTTCGCGCTGCATCGCACCCGGACGCGCGACGCCGCGCGTGACGAGATCGAGCACGATCAGCGACCACTTGCAGCCGACGATGTCCTCGACCATACGCGCGGCCGGCGGCGGACCTCCTGGCGAGGATTTTTTTCCGATGGCTGGCATCAATTTGCACCAAAAAGTAAGCAATGCACCGCCGCGTGCAGACTTCTGCGCGCGACTGCTCTTCCGTAGATTGTCGCTCGCAAGGCCGCTGTGGCCAACACCTGGGAGCTGCAAATGAAGATACGCCACCTCGCGGCGGGCGCCGCGCTCATCGCTGCGGTTGTCACCGGCGCCGCAATCAGTGCCGATAGCGCCACAGTGCCTTACCCGGAAGGCTACCGCGCCTGGCAGCACGTCAAGAGCATGGTGATCGAATCAGGTCACCCGCTGCATGCCTCGTTTGGTGGCATCCACCATCTCTATGCGAACGACGAGGCGATGAAAGGCTACAGCAGCGGGAGCTTTCCGGATGGCGCGGTGATCGTGTTCGACCTGCTCGAGGCGGTGTCGGCTGACAGCGCGATCACCGAAGGCAAGCGCAAGGTCGTCGGTGTAATGCACCGGGACGCAAAGAAGTACGCGGCGACCGGCGGGTGGGGCTTCGAAGGCTTCGCAGGCGACAGCAAGTCTGAGCGCGCAGTGGGTGACCAGGCGGCGACCGCCTGCTTCAGCTGCCACGCGCCGCAGAAAGCGCACGAGTACGTCTTCAGCCGATATCGACCGTAAGCCAGTGACCTGATTGCCGCCTGCCAGCCGTCGTGCTACGTTTGCGCTACCACGGTGAACGACAGACGGGAGGCTGGCATGGCCGAGACGACCACCATCCGATTGCCGCCCAAGCTGCGGGCCCGGGTTCGCACGCTTGCGGAGAAGTCGGGCCGATCGGCGCACAGCTTCATTCTTGAGGCAGTCGAGCGTTACGCGGCCTACGAGGAGGAAATGCGCAACCTGGTCAAGGAAGCGCTGGCTGCCGACGCTGATATTGAACGAACGGGTGAGGTGTATCGCGCCGCGGACGTTCACGCCTGGGTGGATCGATTGACGAAGGGCGAAGCCCCGCGGCCAAAGCCGTGGCAGAGATAGTCTATTCGGCACGCTCACTCGCAAACGTTCAGCGTGCATTCGATTTTCTGCGCGGCAAGAGCCCCGCAGCTGCGATCGCCGCGGCGATCGCGATCCGCACGGCTGTTGAAGCGCTCGCATTGCACCCATTGATAGGGCGTCGTATCGAAGGCGACCTGCGCGAACTCGTGATCTCGTACGGCGATTCCGGCTACATTGCCGTTTACCGGTATCTGGTAGCGGGCGATGAGGTGCGCATTCTTGCGATCCGCCACCAGCGAGAGATCGGCTACGTCCCCTGAAGGTCGCCAGCCATCACCTGCAGTGCAGTGATGGCGGCGAGCGCCGCGGTCTCGGTGCGCAGCACGCGCGGACCGAAGCGCGCCGCGAGAAAGCCGTGTCGGGCGGCTGCGACCGCTTCGCCGTCTTCAAGACCTCCTTCAGGCCCGATCAGCAGCGCGATGGAGGGGCACGGCGTGCCTGTGCCGCCCGTACCGTGCGCCCGAACAACGCTGGAGAGCGTGTCTGGCGCCTCCGGGGAGAGCAGCACACGCATCTCCGACGATGTGGCCAGCGCCAGCGCAGAGGGGAGATCCACGGGCGCATCGATCTGCGGCAACCGGTTGCGGCCACATTGTTCGCAGGCGCTGGCTGCGACCGCGCGCCAGTGTTCGAGCTTCCTGTCTGCACGCCCGTCCGGGACGCGCATGACGCTGCGCCCGACCGCGACCGGCACGATGCGCGCTACGCCGAGCTCCGTCCCCTTCTGCACGATGAAGTCCATCTTCTCCCCGCGCGCGAGACTCTGCAGCAGCGTGATCGCGAGCGGCGATTCGCGCTCGAGGGGCAAGTGCGCGCCGACTTCGACGACCGCCGCGGCGCGCCCGGTGCGCACGAGCCGGGCGGGGTATTCCCCTCCACGACCATCGAACAGCGTGAGCGCATCTCCTGCGCGCAGGCGAAGGACACGCAGGACGTGCGCGCTCGCAGCGCGCCCGAGCTCCTGTTCGCTGTGTGCCGCAAGTGGATCGGCCGAGTAGACGCGCACCTGTCGCATGTTTCGATTGTGGCATGATCAATCCATGCCGCTCGACATCGACTCTGCCACCGGCCTCCTCAAGGATGTGCGGCAGGTACTCTCGCCCCATTGCGATGCGCGTCCGTCGGGCTCGCTGCCCGAACTGATCGTCGTGCACGGCATCAGCCTGCCACCCGGAGAATTTGGCGGTCCCTGGATCGATGCGCTCTTCACGGGGGGCCTGCCGCCCGCCGCGCATCCTTACTTCGAGGCGATCAGGGACGCCAGGGTTGCCGCGCACGCCCTCGTGCGACGCGACGGCTGCGTCACCCAGTACGTGCCCTTCACGCAGCGCGCCTGGCACGCGGGGGCCTCCGAATATTGTGGTCGCGCCGGCTGCAACGATTTCTCGATCGGCATCGAACTCGAGGGCACTGACGATCTGCCCTATGAGCGCGCGCAGTACGCGACGCTCGCTGCGCTCGTTCGCGCGCTGCTCGCGTGCTACCCGACCCTGTCACGTGAGCGCCTCGTCGGGCACAGTGACATTGCTCCGGGACGCAAGACGGATCCCGGCCCCGCATTCGACTGGTCGCGGCTGCGCGAACTGCTCGCATGAGCGCCGGGAACCGCCACCCGGCGCGCGTGCGCCGCGGCTACTGCGACACGGCGGCCGGGCAAGTGCATTACCGCGCGTGCGGCGAAGGCAAACCGCTCGTTCTGCTGCATTGGGCGCCAGCCTCCGGGCGTATGTACGAGCACCTGTTGCCGGCGTTCGCAGCTCGAGGCTTTCGCGCACTCGCGCCCGATATCCATGGCTACGGGCGGTCAGACAAGCAGGACGCAGGCTGGTCGATCGCCGATTACGCGCGCAACCTCGGTGAGACCCTGCGCGCGCTTGGGGCGTGGCCTGCGAATGTCGTCGGCGGCCACCTGTCAGCAGCCATTGCGACCGAGCTGGCGATCTCGGAGCCCGCGGGCATCACCTGTCTCGTGCTCGATGGCTCGCCCGCATGGACACCTGCGCAGCGTGCTGCACTGTTTCAGAGCTTCGCGGGGCTGTCTCCTGCGATCGCCGCGAACGGCAGCCACAAGACCTATGCCTGGGACATGATCGAGCGTTCGCTCACGCAGTGGGACGACCGCTTTCGCGTCACAGACGATACGCTGCCGGTGCTCTATGCCTATCTCTGCGATTATCTCGAGACCGGGCTCAGACCGAAACCCGCGCTCGGCGCCTACGACATGCTCGCGCGATTGCCGCAGCTGGCGGTGCCGGTGCTCGCGCTCACGGCCGAGACCGAGCCGCTGCGTCCGATGCATGAGGCCGTGCCCGAAGCGGTGCGCGGCGCGCAGCAACATGTCTTCCAGGGCGCGCATCCGCTCCTCGATCCGGCGAGGGCGGAAGAATACGTCGAGGTGATCGATCGCTTTCTGCGGACGGTGTGAGCACCGGCCGGGATCGTCAGCGGTCGCGCTCGTGCCGCCACAGGACTTCGCTGCCGCTTTCCGCCCGTGCCAGCACACGCGCGATCACGAACAGCAGGTCCGACAGCCGGTTGAGATAGCGCGGCACTTCGAGTGCGACGTGATCACCGTCCACGAGCGTCCAGACCTGTCGCTCCGCCCGGCGGCAGATGGTGCGGGCCATGTGACAGGCCGCGGCGGCTGGCCCACCGCCCGGCAGGATGAATTCCTTGAGCCGCGGCAGATCGGCGTTGAAGCGATCGAGGTCGTTCTCGAGCCTCACCGTGTGCTCGCCGGTGATGACGCGCGAACCCGGGATGCACAGCTCGCCGCCGAGGTCGAAGAGGTTGTGCTGCACCTCGGTGAGGCAGTGCCGGATGTCATCGGGCACTGACGGGTGCGCGAGCACCACGCCAATGGCGCTGTTCGCCTCATCGACGGTGCCGTAGGCCTCGACGCGCGCGTCGTCTTTCGGGACGCGCGTGCCGTCGCCGAGGCCTGTGGTGCCGTCATCCCCGGTGCGGGTGTAGATTTTCGAGAGTCGGTTCCCCATGCCCTCCAACGCTACTGGAACGCGAAGCGCGTCGCCAGCGTGAAACTCCTGCCGGGTGTGTTGTATCCGTGAACCAGCGTGTAGGACTCGTCCAGCGCGTTGTCGAGACGCGCCTGCACCCACCACCGGTCCGTGACCGCGAAGCGAGCCGTGGCGTTGACCAGTGTGTACCCGGCGAGGTGGACAGTGGACGGGAAGGCCACGTCGATCCGGTTGCCGGAGTATGTCAGATCGGCTCCGAGCGCAACGCGTCCGGCGCTGCGCTCGACGGCGAGCACATAGTTTTCGCGCGCCCGGCGCAGCAGGCGCTCGCCGGTGTCGCGATTGCGCGGGTCCTGAAGGGTCGCTTCGGCACGCACATGCCATCTTTCCCCGGTAAAGGCATAGCCCAGTTCAACCCCCTCGATGCGAGCCCGCTCCACGTTCTCGTTGCGGCCGTTGAAGGTCACCGGATCGAAGACGAACAGGATCAGGTCCTCGAGGTCGTTCCGCCAGGCGCTCGCGTAGACGCTGTGCTGCGTGCCGAACGGCTGACGCAGGCCGACCTCGACTTGCCGGGACACTTCCGGTGCGAGCGAGGGGTTGCCGCCGTAACCGAAGCGATCGGTGCTGTCGGGCGCGCGAAAGGCGCGGCCGGCGCCGATCGTCAGGCGGGTCGCGGTGGGCAGCACAAGGCCATACTCGGTGTTCCACGTGACCTCGTTGCCGAAGGTCTCATGGTCGATGACGCCGACCGCAGCGAGAAAACTGTGGCGCCCGCGGCTCAAGCGGTCCTGCGCGAAGAACTGGTTGACGGACGTGTCGACATCGAACGACGTGCCGTAGGAAAGCGCTTCAGTGTTCTCGCGCGTCAGCAGCGCGCCGACAGTCAGCTCATTGCCTTCGCCGAGCCGCATGTCCGTCTGCAGTTCGAGGCCATTGCGGGCGGTGCGCAGGAAGTCGTACGGCGGCGTGGCGACGCCCAGTGTGTTCTGCTTCTGCTCGATCTCGTCCTGGACGCGCGTGACGGCCGCACGCACCTTCATGCCGCCGCGCGGCCGCCACAGCGACTCGAGTGCGTAGCTCTCGTTGACATAGTCCTGGTCGACCGGTGCGAGGCTCGCCACCCAGGTAAGCGGATCGAACACGGTGGTCGAGTAGCCGACGTTGCCTGCCGAGCGCCAGGCGCGCGCGCGAAGATCGAGTGACCCGGCGGGCGCATAGTCGGCGGCGAGATTGAGCGTGAGGTCGTCGTAACCGCGGTCGACCGCGTCACCGGTGCGCGTCGGAAAGCCGTCGCTCTCGCGATAGTCGACCCCGAAGCCGAGCCCCGCAGCCTCGCCGAGCGGGAGGCCGCCGCCGAGACCGCCCGCGACGATGCTGTAGCGCCCGCCCGATGCGTAGCCGCTGAGGCCGCGAGCGCCCGCGGCGTTGGTGATGATGTTGACGACGCCGCCGATCGCGTCTGATCCGTACAGCGTGGAGCGGGGTCCTTTCACGACCTCGATACGGCGCACGGCCTCCGGCGCGATGTTCTGCAGCGCAGGGCTGCCGATCGTGCCGGGGTTCACGCGTACACCGTCGATCAGCACGACGGTGTGATTGCTGTCGGTGCCGCGCATGAAGAGCGAGGTGGGCTGACCGGGACCCCCGGTGCGCGCGAGCTCGATGCCCGCGTGCGTGCGCAGGAGCTCACCGACATCGGGAGCGAGCGAACGCTCGATTTCGTTGCGATCGATCACGAAGAGCGGCGCCGCCAGGTCCTCGAGCGGAACTGCGGTGCGTGTCGCGGTGACGACGATTTCCTCGAGCGGCCCCTCGGCCGCCAAAGCAGGGATGGCAGTGCCCATCGCGAGAGTGACGAACACGGAGGCGGCGGCGCGCGCCGCAGCAAATGCAGTCGACATTGAAGCAGTCCTTTCCCCATGCACGCCCGCATGGTTGGTGTGTGACAACTGGAACCGATGCCAGGCCGGTCTCCGGACTCGCAGGATGAGGCCTTCCGGGAGGGGTCCCGGTGTCCTCGCCGCATCGCCTTCCCGCGCATTGCGCAGTGGCGTCTCCCCGTGGAGACCGATGCGGCTCTCGCCTGCTTACCGTTGCGGCGGCAGTGCCGGAATCGCGCGTCGCGCTTCACCGGCTTCCCGTACACCTTGGCAGCGGGCGAACTCTATCACATACACTCGCGGTTCTATGTCACTCGCCGCCGAACTCGCCGCCGCGCTTGATGCCGCGCGTGCAGCCGCCACCGTCATCAACGCGCTCTACCGGCGCAATCTCGCCATCACGACCAAGGCCGACCGTTCGCCGGTCACCGAAGCGGATGTCCGCTCGGAGGAAGCGATCCGTGACGTGCTGATGAGGCGTTTCCCGGCTTACGGCTTCTATGGCGAGGAAACCGGTCGCAGCGCCATGGGCGCCGAGAGCATCTGGCTCGTCGATCCGATCGACGGCACCAAATCGTTCGTGCGGGACTGCCCCTTCTTCTCTACGCAGATCGCGCTGCTGCGCGGCGGCGAACTGGTGCTCGGCGTGTCGAGCGCACCGGCCTATGGTGAACTCGCCTGGGCCACGCGCGGCGAGGGCGCCTTTCTCGACGGCGAGCGCATTCGGGTCAGCACGACCCGCGCGCTCGAGGATGCCATCGTGTCAACCGGCAATCTCAAGACTCTCGCGCGTGCGCCGCAGCGCTGGGCGCACTACGCCGATCTTGTGACCCGGGTGAGCCGCATCCGCGGCTACGGCGATTTCGTGCACTACCATCTGCTCGCGCGCGGTTCGCTCGACGTTGTGCTCGAGTCCGACGTCAACATCCTTGACATCGCGGCGCTCACCGTGATCGTGCGCGAGGCGGGCGGCGTGTTCACCGATCTCGAGGGTGGTGCAGTAGGTCTCACGACGACCTCCGTGCTTGCGGCGAACGGGCCGCTGCACGCGCTCGTTGCGCCGCTCTTTACGCAGTGACAAACACGCGCCGTTCCTCGACCGCTGTTTCCACCACGCGCACGAGATAGAGCGCAGAGAGGTTTTCAGCCGTGAGCACTGTGTGCGCCGGACCCGCGAGCCAGCGACCGTCGCCGAAGAGCAGCACCACACGGTCGGCGTAGCGCGCCGCCATCGTCGGGTCGTGCAGTGTCGCGACGACCGCGCAGCCGCCGTGTGTCTGCTCGCGAAACAGATCGAGCACCGCGAGCTGGTGGTGCGGGTCGAGATGGTTCGTCGGCTCATCGAGCAGATAGAGCGCCGGGTGCTGGGTGAGGAGCGTCGCCATCGCGACGCGGCGCTGCTCCCCGCCCGACAATGTGCCCGTCAGGCGCGCGGCGCTGTCCCCGAGCCCCACGCGCGCGAGCATCGAGCGCGCGAGGCGTCGGTCTTCATCGCGTTCCCAGCGCCAGAGCGGCAGGTGCGGGTGGCGACCCACGAGCACGGTGTCGAGCGCTGTTTCCGAGTGGCCGGCTTCGAGATCCTGGGGCAGCAGGCCGATGCGCCGCGCGATCGCGCGGCGCGGCAGGCCGTCAAGCGGCTGACCGTCGAGCGACAGGCTGCCCGCGGCCGGGCTCGCCCCCGAATCTCCAAGTCCCGCGAGCGCGTGCAATGTGAGGCTCTTGCCAGCGCCGTTTCGCCCGAGGATCGCGACACACTCCCCGGGGCGGATTTCGAGCTCGAGCCCACGGACGAGCACACGATTTCCCGCCTTTACATCGAGCCCGCAGACCGTGAGGATCGGGCGGCTCATCGGGGCACCCACGCGATCTCGTGCGCAGTGGCGGCACCCACGACGACTTCATCCAGCGAGGCAGGCATTTCGGCCTCCCGCGCTGACACGGCACGCCGCCCGGCCATGATCTCGGCGAGCGGCTGCGGAAAGCGCGGCTGGCGTTCGGGTTCCGCGTACCCGTCGGGCCACTGCGGCATGAGGTCCACCGGATCGTACTTGTCGGTCGCGCCGAGTGTGTGCAGCAGTTCATGCGCGATCACGACGGCGTTCGTGCCCTCGTGGCCGCGACCGGCATAGGCGTGCACGACGCCGACGAGGCCTTTGGCGAGGCCGCGTGAGTGTGGCAGCACGGCCGCGCGCCCGGGCGCATGGTAGAGCACGAAGAGGCGGATGTTGGGTGGTGCACGAC
Source organism: Steroidobacteraceae bacterium (assembly GCA_035433705.1). Lineage (GTDB taxonomy): Bacteria > Pseudomonadota > Gammaproteobacteria > Steroidobacterales > Steroidobacteraceae > CADEFQ01. The sequence continues at coordinate 18,481 of DAORVK010000020.1, read as the reverse complement.
CGGTAACCGAAGACGCGCGCCACGCGTACCAGCGCACTGCAAGGCTCCAGAACGCCGTGCGCAACGGGCCGGCGTCCGCGGGCAGGATCGGGGGCTGCGTCGTGACGCGCGGATAAAGCTCGATGTGTACGGGCTGCGGCGTGACCGCATAGCCGCGACTCCCGGCCGCGAAGAACGGCTCGATCGAGACGAAGGATTCGCGCCCGAGTCCCGCAAGCCAGGCTTCGGTCACCGCATCATCGTCCGCGCTCACTGGGTAAATACCGACCCAGAGCGGCTCCTTCCAGTCGCGGGTGGTCACCCGGTCGAGCCACGCAGTACTCGCGACGCCAACCAGCACCAGCAGGAGGAGCGTGACCCGCAGAATGCGCCACACGCGCGCAAGCCGTCAGGGCTGCAGCCGCGTGGCGAGCCAGGGTCCCGCACCGAAGGCGTCACCTGCAGCCGTGAGCGTGCGCTCCCAGCGTACGCGGTCGTGGATGCGTGATTCGCCTTCGACCCACAACTCGACGGCGCTCGCCCAGAGGTGATAGCCGCCCCAGTGCGGCGGACGTGGAATGCGCAGGCCGGCAGGCTCCGGGTCGTCCTCCGGTCCGGGTAGAGGCGCACCGAAGCGCGCTGCGGTCCGGGCTACCCCGTCGAGCAGCGCGGCCCGCGAGGCGACGGGTTCGCTCTGCGCGCTCGCCCAGGCGCCGACGCGCCGTTGCCAGGGCCGGCTCGCGAAATACGCATCGCTCTCCGTCGCTGGGGCCGCAGCGATCCGGCCCTCGACGCGCACCTGGCGGTGCAGGTGATCCCAGTGCATCACGAGCGCAGCGCGCGGATTTGCCGCGATTTCATGCCCCTTGCGTGAGTGATAGTTCGTGTAGAAGCAGACATAACCCGGTGCGGGGACGATCTCCTTGCAGAGCACCACGCGGGCAGAGGGCTGGCCGGTGGAGGCAGCCGTCGCGAGCACCATGGCATTCGGGTTGGGCTGGTCGGCGCGCTGCGTGGCCTCGGCCAGCCAGGCGGCCGCGAGTGCGAGAGGCTCACGGGGCAGCGGGTCGGGCAGGAATTCGGTGGAAATCATGGCAGGACATGGTACCGCACGGTTCAGCGAGGGTTCATTGCCAGGTGGGCAGACTGGCACCCGTGATCGGACTCCCGCAGTGGGGGTCCAGGAGAAACCACCATGCTTCGTTCGGCCCTTCTTGCCATCGCACTCACTGCGGTCGGCGCCACCGCCTTCGCCGGCGACCATGGGCGCGATCGGGACCATGACCGCGGCGAGCGAAACTACTACCGGCACGATCGCGACAATGATCGCTACGAACGCCGTCACGATCATCGCTACCGTGATAGCTACCGCTACTACGCGCCCCGTCACTACTACCCGCCCCCGCGGGCGTACTACCCCGCGCCGCGCGTGTACTACCCGCCGCCGCGGTACTACCCGCCGCCGCGGTACTACCCGTCCCCGGCCTACGGCTATGACGGCCAGCCTTCACTCGGCATCCAGCTCTATATCCCGCTGAAGTGACGGCATGAGGCGACACGTGGGGACGGATTTCCGTCCCCACGCTTGCCGTCGGGCGGAGGCGCCCGGTACAAAGGGGGTCGTCACGACGCGCAAGGCCCCCGCATGACCCTCGACGAACTACGCCAGCACCTGAACGACCTCGACACCCGGCTGCTCGAGCTGGTGGCCGATCGCCAGCAGACGAGCCGCGAGATTGCGCGCGTGAAGCGCGAGACGGGGTACGCGACGCGTGATTACGAGCGCGAGCGCGAAGTGATCATGGGCGCGCGCTCCCAGGCCGCCACGCTCGGCGTTTCCCCGCAGCTTGCGGAAACCTTCATGCGCCTCCTGATCCGCTCCTCGCTCACGACCCAGGAGCGTGCGAGCGTGGCCGCCCACGGTGCCGGCACCGGCCAGCGTGCGCTCGTGATCGGCGGCGCGGGCAAGATGGGGCGCTGGTTTGCCGAGTTCCTGCAATCGCAGGGCTATGCGGTCGAGATCGCCGATCCTTCCGCGGCGCCGCTGGCGGGCACCCCGGTCGCCGGCGTACCGCGGGTCGACTGGCACGCAAGCGATCTTTCCCACGACCTGCTGGTTGTCGCGACGCCGCTCGGCGCGACGGACGCAGTCCTGCGCGAGCTCGCGATGCGCCGGCCACGCGGCGTCGTCTTCGACCTGGGCTCGCTCAAGTCGCCGCTGCGTGGCGGCCTCATGGCGCTGCGCTCGCACGGCGTCAAGGTGACTTCGGTGCACCCGATGTTCGGCCCTGATACGGAGCTGCTCTCCGGTCGCCACGTCATTTTCGTCGACCTCGGGGTGCCGGACGCACTCGCGCGGGCGCGCGAACTGTTCGCGCCGACCATGGTCGAGCAGGTGGTGATGAGCCTTGATGACCACGATCGCCTGATCGCCTACGTGCTCGGCCTGTCGCACGCGCTCAACATCGCCTTCTACAACGCGCTCGCCGACAGCGGCGAGGCGGCCCCCCGACTCGCGAAGCTCTCGAGTACCACGTTCGACGCGCAACTCGATGTGGCGAGTCAGGTGGCGCAGGAAAGCCCCGATCTCTATTTCGAGATCCAGTCGCTCAATGACTACGGCGCCGAATCCCTCGAAGCGCTTGCCAAGGCCGTCGAGCACCTGCGTGCTGCCGTGCTGGCGCAGGACCGCGGAGCGTTCACCGCGCTGATGCTGCGAGGCAAGGAGTATTTCGAGGACCGGCGCAGCGTCACGGAGCGGCGCGCCTGACCGCGGGCGTGCCGGGTTGCAATGGAACCGCCGCGCCGGCCATCGCGCCGCACTGCAGCCCCCGCCGCACCGCCGCGCGGCGCGTCCGATACACGCGCCGCGCGTGATTTCGCGCGGGACGCCGGTGCCGAGGGCGAGAACCGCCTGCTGCGCGCGCGTCTCGTCGAGCTGGCCGAGGCGGCGGCGCGCAATGAGGCGCTGCTCGCGAGGACCCAGGAGCGTGAGCTCGATCTGTTGCGCGCAAGCTCGCTCGCGGAACTGCTCGAACGCACCATCGACGGCTTGCGCGAGGCCTACCAGCTCGATCGCGTGACGCTCCTGCTGAACGACCCGCAGCACGAAGTGCGCCATCTCGCAACTGGCGAGCACGTCGGTCACGAGATACTCGGCCACGTGCGCCACGAGGACCGGCTCGATGCGATGGCACTCGCGCTCGGCGGGCTGCTGAAGCCCTGGCTCGGCAGCCGCCTTCCCGCCGAGGTCGTGCGCGCGCTGCGATCGAACTCGGTCGGCGGCAGTTACGCCTTTCTGCCGCTGCCCCGCGCCGATCGGCGTCTCGGCGTGCTCGTGTTCGAGAGCCGCGACCCGGCCCGTTTTACCGCTGATCTCGCGAGTGATTTTCTGGCGCATCTCGGCGTGGTCGCCGCGATCTGTCTCGAGAATGCGGTGAACCGCGCGCGCCTCACGCGCACGGGCGTCACCGATTTCCTGACCGGCTTCCACAACCGCCGCTACCTGAACGCGCGGCTGCGCGAGGAGCTCGCGCGCGCACAGCGCACGGCCGGCGCCGTCGGTCTCCTGATGATCGACGTGGATCATTTCAAGCGCATCAACGACAGTCACGGACACCTCGCCGGCGATGTGGTGCTGAAGGAAATCGCGCGTCGCATCGCATCCCAGATCCGCTCGAGCGACACGGGCGCGCGTTTCGGCGGCGACGAATTTGCGGTGCTGCTCGGCGGCGGACGCGCGGGTGATCTCGAGCGGCTCGCAGGGCGCCTGACGGCCGCCATGAGCGCGAGCCCCGTGGCGCTCGGTGGCGAAGGCAGCGAAGTGGTGACGCTGTCGATCGGTGGTGCACTGGCGGAGCCCTCGCCCGAGGAGCGCGACTACCGGACGCTCGCTGAACGGCTCATGGCTGAGGCCGACGCGGCGCTCTATCGCGCCAAGAGCGCAGGACGCGACCGCTACGTCATCGCCGAACGCGCGGTGCGCTGACGGCCGAGCGCAGCAGCACGAGAAAAAGCGGCGCGCCGATGAGGGCGAGGATCGCGCCCACCGGCAACTGCCGCGGTGCGGCGATGGTGCGCGCCGCATGGTCGGCGAGCGTGACGAAGCTGCCGCCGAGCAGTGCCGCGGCGGGCGCCACGATGCGATGATCACCCGTGCGAAACGCGAGGCGCGCCGCGTGCGGCGTGACGAGCCCGACGAAGCCGACCGTGCCCGCGGTGATCACCGCGGTCGAGGTGAGCGCGGCGCTGGCGAGAAAGATCGTCCACCGGGAGAAGGTGAGATCGAGGCCAGCCGACTGCGCGCGCAGCTCGCCGGCCGCCAGCACATTCAGCGGGCGCGCAAAGGCGAGCGCGAGTGCGAGTGCGGCGAGGGCCGCGAGCCCGCTCGTCCACGGGTCGTTCGACCAGCCGAGATCGCCCGCGAGCCAGAACACCATGCCGCGCAGCTGCCCGCTGTCGGCGAGGGCCAGCAGCACGGCAACACAGGCGCCGCAGGCGCTCGCGACGATGACGCCCGTCAGCAGCAGTCGTGTCATGCCGCCGCCGCGGCCCGCTACCGCAACGAGCCCGATCGTGATGATCGCGCCGGCGAAAGCCCCGCTGCGGGTCGCGACGGCGCCCGCGCCGGCGATCAGCGCGAGCAGCGCGCCAACGGCGGCACCGCCCGAAACGCCGAGCACGTAGGGGTCCGCGAGCGGATTGCGAAAGAGCGCTTGCAGCAGCACGCCGGCAAGCGCGAGGACGCTGCCGACGCCGATGGCGGCGAGGGTGCGCGGCAGCCGCACGTCGAGCACGATGCTGCGGGTCATTTCGTCCCCGCCACCGGCGAGCGCGGCGAATGCGTCGCGCAGGCTGATGCCGGAGCTGCCGTGCAGCAGGGAGGCGGCGACAGCAAGGATCGCGAATGCGGCGAGGAGCAGAAAGCGGAGCAGGGTACCGGTGGAACTCACTGCGCGTTAGCGTAGCAGGAGCGTCCCAGGCCCTGGTGCCTTGTCCCGTGTGTGCCCAGCGGGTTAAAAGGGACCGAATGACGGACGTGATCGACGAGGAAGGCTTTCGGGCGAATGTCGGCATCGTCCTGATGCGCGCCGACGGCCGCGTGTTCCTCGGGCGCCGCATCGGGGGTCGCGGCTGGCAGTTTCCGCAAGGCGGCATGCGCGAGGGCGAGAACGCCGAGACCACGCTGCTGCGCGAGTTGCGCGAGGAGATCGGACTCGGGCCTGGCGACGTCGATGTGGCGGGCAGTACCCATCACTGGCTCCACTATCGACTGCCGGCAAAGTTCGTGCGGCGGCACCAGCATCCGGTGTGCATCGGGCAGAAGCAGCGCTGGTTTCTGCTGCGGCTTGCGCACGAGGAGGTGAACTTCCGTTTCGATCAGACCGAAGAGCCCGAATTCGACGAATGGCGCTGGGCAGAATACTGGGAACCGGTGCGCGAAGTGATCCACTTCAAGCGCCCGGTCTACCGCCGGGCGCTGCATGAACTCGGCGCGATTGCCTTCCCCGGTGGCCTGCCTGCGTACCCCGAGTGGTGGGAGGCCGAATCGCCGTGACGGAACCGGTGCCGAAGCTGGTCGTGCGTACTTACGCGCCCGTGCGCAGACGCTGGCTCCTCGCGGCGCTCGCCCTGCTCGGCGTGTTCGCTTTCTACGTGACTTACGAATACGGGCGCTTTGACGGGGGTTTCGACCGGCTTGCGACTTCGCAGCGCGAAGCGGAATTCCGGGTGGGCCAGGAGCGGCTCGGGAAACAGAATCGCGAGTTGCGCGTGAAACTCGCCGAGTTCGAATCGGAGGAGGTCGGGCAGGGGCGCGAGCGCGCGGAGGTCTCGAAGGCCATCGGCGACCTGCAGGCGCAGGTCGCGAAGCAGTCCCAGGAGCTTGCTTTTTACAAGGGCATCGTCGAGCAGGGCGTGAACGCTCCCGAGGTGAAGATCCAGCAGCTGCGCATCTCCGCGGGCGATGCGCCGCGACGGTTTCGTCTGCGCATCACGCTCGTGCAACCGGTGCGCTCCGACCGCAGCGTCGATGGCGTCATCAGCGCGCGCGTCGAGGGCGAGCGCGAAGGCGGGCCGCTCGCGCTCGACCTCGCGGCGCTCACTGCCGACAAGCGCGCGGAAATCCCCTTTTCCTTCCGCTATTTCGAGAACATCGATCCCGAGATCACACTTCCACAAGGATTCAGTCCCGAGCGTGTGAATGTCGAGGTACGCTCGGCGAAGAAGGGCGTCGCGCCCGTCACCCAGACTCTCCTGTGGAGCGTGGAATGATGTTCGGCAAGGACAAGGCGCTGAAACTTCGGGTCGAAACACTGGTCGGCAAGGCTTCCCGGATCGACGGCGATCTGGTGTTCGAAGGGGGCCTGCACCTCGACGGCCGGGTCACCGGCAACGTGCGCGGCGAGGGCGATGCCGCGCCCACGCTGTCGGTGAGCGAGCAGGGGCATATCGAAGGCTCGGTGACCGTGCCGAACGTGGTGCTGAATGGCACCGTCAATGGCGACATCCATGCGGCGGCACGGGTCGTGCTCGGACCCAGGGCGCGGGTCGAGGGCAGCGTACACTACGGCCAGATCGAGATGGCCCTTGGCGCGGAAATCCGCGGCAAGCTCGTGCCTATAAGCGCCGGCGGTGCTCCGAAAGTCCTGGAGGACCCGGGGGCAGTGACCGGACGCTATACGGTGACTGAGGCGCCCGGTTAGCAGCGGCCCTTTGACCCGGGGCGCGCTGGCGTATAAACTATTGTTAAGTCGAGCTTTTTTACAATGATTACCGAGCCCACCTCTGTCGTCTTCACCGATGCCGCCGCCCGCAAGGTCAGCGACCTGATCCGCGGCGAGGGCAACCCGAAGCTGATGTTGCGCGTCTTCGTTCAGGGAGGCGGCTGCTCGGGCCTGTCCTACGGTTTCGAATTCGACGAGGAAGTCCAGGACGGCGACACCTGCGTCGAGAACCAGGGCGTAAAGCTGCTCGTTGATCCGATGAGCGTGCAATACCTGACCGGCGCCGAAATCGACTATCGCGAGAACCTCGACGGTGCCCAGTTCGTGATCCGCAACCCGCAAGCCACGACCACCTGCGGCTGCGGATCGTCCTTTTCAGCCTAACGGACGGCGAGCACGGGTGCTGTGCGGGCCGACGACTGCGTGTCGAGGCCAGCAAGCAGCGGTGCCGTCTGCACGCGAAAATCGGCAAGCAGGGCGTCCGGCAGCGGCTCGGCGTTCGGCAGCTTCACCTTCTGCGGGTCCTTGTACCTACCGTGCACCCTGTATTCGTAGTGCAGGTGCGGGCCGGTGGCGAGCCCGCTCTGGCCGACATAGCCGATCACTTGGCCCTGCGTGATGCGCTGTCCGGTACGCAGCTGCCGGGCAAATCTCGACATGTGTCCGTAGACGGTCAGCACGCCATTGGCGTGCGACAGCTCGACGACATTGCCGTAGCCACCCTTCACACCGCGAAACATGACTCGACCGTCGCCCGCGGCCCTTACCGGCGTGCCGATCGGCGCCGCGTAGTCGACGCCCCGGTGAGCGCGAATGCGGTTCAGTACAGGGTGCCTGCGGTTCGGGTTGAAGCGCGACGAAACGCGCGTGAACTCGAGCGGCGCGCGCAGGAAAGCCTTGCGCAGGCTGCGCCCCTCGGGCGTGTAAAAGCGCGCGTCACCCTGTGAATCGACGTAGCGCACCGCGCGGTATTCGCGGCCCTGATTGACGAACTTGACGGCGAGTACTGCGCCATCGCGCAGGTGCTCGCCATCCTGCGAGAGCTGCTCGTAGGTTACGACGAAGTAGTCGCCGCTCCGTACGTCGAGCACGAAGTCGATGTCCCACGCGAACACGTCCGCGATCGCGATGGCCGTCTGGTCGGCGATTCCGGCCGCGCGCGCGGCCTCGAACAGCGAACTCGTGATCGTGGCGCCCGTGGTGCGCACGTCGCGCTCGAGCGGGTTCTCGGTAATGTGCGACCTGAAGCCGTCGTCGGCGCGCGCGATCGTGAGGCGCTCGCTCTCCGACAGCTGGCGCTCGAGCCCGAGCAGTTGCCCCGCGCCATCCTGAAAGAACGTCAGCACCTCGCCGGGGCGCAGGCGATCGAGCGTCGTGCGCAGGTCGGGCAGCGAACGCAGGGATGCGAGATCGGCGAGGCTCAGCTGCAATTGCCGGAAAATCCGGTCGAGCGTGTCGTTGCGACGGACCAGCACCTCGATCGCTGTGCCAGCGAGGCCGGCGGGTGCGATCGCGGAGTCGACAACGCCGGTATCGGCGAGCGAAAGCGCATTCGCCACGGAAAATTCCGTAACGCCCGCGGTAGCGCCCTGCGGCTCAAATCGTGCCCAGACGAGCGCGAGCAGCGCGCAGCAGCCCACCTTCAGTGCGAGCGCGCCGGAGACGTGCAGGTGGCGCCATTGCAGGCCGCGGTCGAAACGCATGGAAACCGTTGATCCGGAAAGGTGACGCGACCGTACCCGAGGGTGGCCCGTCCGGTCAATGCACTGGTCGGCGCTTTCCCCGGCCTGCTAGAGTTTCGTGCCCATGACACATGATCCGATGACAGTTGCTGACGCGACTACCCAGCTTGCCGAGATACGCCGCGGCGCGCAGGACCTGCTGATCGAAGCGGAGCTTGCGAAGAAGCTCGCGCGCGGCAAGCCGCTGCGTGTCAAGGCGGGCTTTGACCCGACCGCGCCCGACCTGCACCTCGGGCACACGGTGCTGATCAACAAGATGCGCCAGTTCCAGCAGTTCGGCCACGAGGTCATCTTCCTCATCGGCGATTTCACCGGCCTCATCGGCGATCCTACGGGGCGCAACGCGACGCGACCGCGCCTGACGCCGGACGAAGTGCAGGCGAACGCGCGCACCTACGAGCAGCAGATCTTCCGCATCCTCGATCCGGCGAAGACCCGCATCGATTTCAATTCACGCTGGTTCGCCCCGATGAGCGCGGTGGGCCTCATAGAAATCGCCGCAAAACACACGGTCGCACGCATGCTCGAGCGCGACGATTTCGCGAAGCGCTACAAGGGCGGCCAGCCGATCTCGATCCACGAATTCCTCTACCCGCTCGTGCAGGGCTATGACTCGGTGGCGCTCGAGGCCGACGTGGAGCTCGGCGGCACCGATCAGAAATTCAACCTGCTCGTCGGCCGCCAGCTGCAGGAAGCCTACGGCCAGGAGCCGCAGATCGTGCTGACGATGCCGCTGCTCGAGGGCCTCGACGGCGTGCAGAAGATGTCGAAGTCGCTCGGCAATTACATCGGCATTGCGGAACCCGCGGGCGAGATGTTCGGCAAGCTCATGCGCGTTTCAGACGAGCTGATGTGGCGGTATTTCGAGCTGCTCTCGTTCCGCCCGCTCGGCGAAATCGAGGCGCTGAAGCACGCGGTGGCCGAAGGGCACAATCCGCGCGACGTGAAGTTCGAGCTCGGACGCGAGATCGTCGCGCGCTTTCACGACGCTGCCGCGGCGGAGCGCGCGCAGGCTGATTTCATCGCGCGATTCAGCGAGAAGGCACTGCCCACCGACCTGCCGGAGACGCCGGTGATTGCCGATGCGAAGACCGGCGACCTCGCCTTGACCACGGTATTGACCGCGGCGGGCCTGGCTGCGAGCGGCGCAGAAGCGCGTCGCAAGATCGCCGAAGGGGCGGTGCGGATCGACGGTGAAAAGGTCACCGATTCGGGTTTGCGCTTGCCGCTCGGGGCCGGGCACGTCGTGCAGCTCGGCCCGCGCCGCTTCGCGCGCGTCAGGGTTGTGCGGGGAACATAGGAGGCCCGCAGGAGGCGACTATGGGTTCACCGTCACCCCCTGATTACTGGCGGCGATCGTCTGGCCACCTGGAATCGAGCTGCCTACGGTAATCGTGCCGGCGAGCAGCGGATCGAATGCCACGCCTCCTGCCGCGACGGTAGCGGGCGAACGCGACTGCGCAGCCGCAATAGTGACCGTTCGCGTCTGGCCGGAGCCGGCAGTGGTGGTGAGTTGCGCAACTCCCGCCGGGACGCTGTTGGTGAGTGTAACCGTGGCGACGATGCCCGCACCCCCTGCCTGTGCCTGCTGCTCGACCGAGAGGCCCGTGCCGGCCGCGTTCAGACTGCCGAGGCGCACCTGGAATGCGTCGTCGGCGGCAGCCACCGGGATTGAGGTCAGCAGACTCAGCAGGTCTACGACCGGGGGTGTAATGGTGACAACCCCCGGCGCGCTGTCCGTGTAGCCCGCAGCGCTCGCCGTGATCGTGCCGGTCTGGCCGGCCTGGCCCTCGACCCCGTGCAG
>DAORVK010000020.1:0-8131 GCA_035433705.1 Steroidobacteraceae bacterium | reverse complement strand
CGCGGTGAATATCCCGTACTGCAGGCCCGCGCCCACGCGCTCGTTCAAGACGTTCATCGTGATGCCCGGCGCCGGATTCACGGTGACCGACAGCGTGTCCGATATCAGCTCCGGTGAGCTGACGGTGAGAGTGGTCGTGCAGGGCAGGGTTGCGGTGCCCCCGTAGCTCGCAGTCGATGTCGTCGACACGTTGCCCGCGGCGATGGTCACCGGTGTGGTTCCCACCGCGCACGCCGGGTTCGCCGACGACACGGTGACAGGGATGCCTCCTGCGGGCGCCGCCCGCGGCGTCCCCGGAGGACTCTCGAGCTGAATGCTGAACGGCAGGTCCAGCGTTGGGTTGATCGTCAGGGACGTCGAGGTAATGTTGAGACTCGCCGTTGTCGACGCAGCCGTCGCTCCGGTGGCGTAATTGACGTTGGTTGCGGTAATCGTCGCGGTGCCGGGCGCCGTACCGCGCAATGTGGCATTGGCCGAGAAGGCGCCCGCCGGGATCGTGACGGTGGGCGTGTCGACCGATACGCGCGAGGGGTCGCTCGAGGTGATTGCGACGATGATCCCGCCCGCCGGCGCCGCATTGGGTGCGAGCGTGACCGGCATGCTCGTTGTCAGCCCGAGCGGCACCGCGAGGGTCGTCGGCACGCTGATCAGATTCACTGTGACAACGACATTGAGTGTGGCTTCGTTGAAATTCGGTGCGGTGCCCCGAATTGTCGCTGTGCCTGCCGCGACGCCGTTCAGAAGAATCGTGCCCGTCGTCTGGCCCTGGGCGATCGCGATCGTGCCCGGGGCCCCTACCGAAGCGATGCCCGGCGCGTCGCTGGTTAGGGTCACGATTGTTCCACCGGCGGGCGCCGCCTCGCCAAGGACGACTCGAAGCGTCGCGCTGCGATCCACGCCGATGACCGACGTGCCGAGCAACGACAGCGTCATCGTCTGGTTATCGTCGTTCAGAATCGTGCCGGTTGCCTGCGCTGTGCCGAGAGTCGCATTCACCGGATTGGAGAGATTCACGACGAAGGTCTCGGCCGGCTCGACCGCGATGTCGCCGTTGATCAGCACATTGATGTTCTGCACCACGACGCCGGGATTGAAGGTCACCGTGCCGGTCGCCGCCTGATAATCCGCGGACGCGGTCGTTGCGGTTCCGTCGGCCGTCGAGTAGTCAACCGAGACCGTCTGAGGGCTCTGGCCCGAAAGGGTGACTGCGAAGGCAAGCGTGCGGGTGCCGGAATCGCCTTCGCCGATGCTCGCGTTGCCGATCGTGATCGCCGGCGTGTCGTCGTTGTTGATCGTGCCGACTCCGGCGCCGTCGGCGATGGTCGCGTTGGACGGACTCGAGAGGTTCACGCTGAAGGTTTCGTTCGACTCCGGCGTCGTGTCACCATTCACCAGTACCGTGATCGTTTGCGTCAGGGCGCCTGGATTGAACGTCAACGTGCCCGATGCCGCCGTGAAGTCTGTGGGTGCCGACGCGGAACTATTGCTCGTGGCGTAATTCACGGTCACCGTCTGGCCGCTCGCGGGCGAGAGCGTGACCGTAAACACCGCGCTCGTCGTGCCCGCATTGCCCTCGGTCACGGTGATGTCGTCGATGCTGAGGGCCGACACAGCATCGTCGTCGATGATGTTGATCGTCGCGTTGCTCGGTGTCCCGACGGTGTACGTGGGGTCGGGGGTAAGGGTGAGCAGCACGTCCTCGGTGCCTTCCACGGCTGCATCGTCGATCGGGGTGAGCGCGAGCGTGAGGCTTGCGTCGCCGGGCAGGATCGTCACGACGCCCGAGTACCCCTGGTAGTCCGTGCCGTTCGATGCGGCACCACCGACTGTGAAGAACACGTTCAGCGCGGCGTTGATCGACCCGCCGGCGCCGCTGCGCGTGAAGGTGAACGTGCCGCTCGTGGGTCCCGCCTCGGTGGCGGTGGCGTCGGTCGCTACGATCGTTACGGTCGGCGTGAAGTCATCGTCCGTGATGGTGACGGTGGCCGTGCTCGGCGCCCCGACGGTGTACGCGGCGTCGGGGGTGAGGGTGAGCAGTACGCCCTCGTCGCCTTCCACGGCTGCATCGTCGATCGGGGTGATCGTCAGCGTGACGCTCGCATCTCCTGGCAGGATCGTCACGACGCCCGGAATCCCCGGGTAGTCCACGCCGTTCGTTGCCGCGCCGCCGATCGTGTAGAACACGTTCAGCGCCGCCGTCGTGGGCCCGGTGCGCGTGAAAGTAAACGTGCCCGGAGTTGTCCCCGCTTCCGTCGCCGTTGGATCGGTCGCGACGATGGTCACGGTCGGACCATCGTTGTCTTCAATATTGACCGTGTCCGCGTTTGGCGCGCCGATCGCGTAGCCGGCGTTTGCCGCGAGCGTAAGGACCACCGCCTCGGTACCCTCGCTTTCCGCATCGTCGACCGGCGTGATCACGACCGTCGCGGACGCGGCACCCGCCGGAATCGCCACACTCGTCCCGATCGTCGTGTAGTCGCCGCCGTTCGCTGCACTGCCACCGATCGTGTAGTTGACAGTCAGCGGCGCGGCGGTCGATCCGGTGCGTGCAAACGTGAACGTGCCGGTGGTCGTGCCCGCCTCAGTCGCGATCGCATCCGTGGCGGTCACGTTCACGGAGGGCAACACGTCGTCGTCCTGGATCGTGCCGACGCCCGCGCCATCTGCGATCGTCGCGTTGACCGGCCCCGAAAGCGTGACGTTGAATGTCTCGTTGGCCTCGACGAAGGTGTCGCCGTTGATCGCGATCGAGACAGTCCCGCCCGGCTGGCCTGCAGGAATCGTCAGCGTCGCGTTCGCGGCCACGTAGTCGGCGCCCGTCTGGGCCGTGACGTCCGAGGTCAGATAGTTGACCGTCACCTGGCGTCCGGAGACAGCCGAAAGTGTCACGGCGAAGTTCGCACTCGTGGTGCCGGTGTTGCCTTCCGTCACCGTGACGTCGTTGATCGACAGCGCCGGGGTCGCGTCGTCATCGGTGATCGTGACGAGCCCTGCGCCATCGCCGATCGAGGCATTGGTCGCATTGGACAGCGTGACATTGACCGTCTCGTCGTCCTCATCGAGCGCATCGCCGAGTGTCGTGACCGCGATCGGCTGCGTGAGCACGCCCGGCATAAAGGTGAGGATCCCGCTGGCGGCGCTGTAGTCCGCGCCGGCCGTCGCCGTGCCGTTCGAGGTCGCGAACTGCACCGCGATCGTCTGCGAGCTCGATGCCGACAACGTGGCGGTGAGAGTTGCCGTGCCGCCCTCGGCCACCGTCGCGTCACCAAGGCTGATCACCACTGCGCCATCGTCATTGACGATGGTGCCGGTGGCCGCGCCGTCCGTGATGGTCGCGCCAACCGGTGCTGAGAGATTGACGCTGAACGTCTCGTCGGGTTCCACAGTCGTATCGCCCGACACGGTAACCGTAGCCGTGCCGGTCGTCTGCCCCGCCGGAATGGTCACGGTTCCGGTGACGACGCCGTAATCGGACGGCGAAGTCGCTGTGCCGTCCGCAGTCGCGAAGTCGACCGAGGCGGCGAGCCCGCTCACCGCCGACAGCGTCACCGTGAAATTGAACGCCGTGCTGCCGCTGTTGCCCTCGGCGAGTGAGACGTCCGCGATGCTGATGCCTGGAGCGGCGTCGTCATTCGCAATCGTGCCGGTCGCCACGCCGTCGAAAAGCGTCGCGTTGGTCGGCCCGGAGAGCGTCAGCGTAAACGTCTCGTCGGCTTCGAACAGCGTGTCGCCATTCACCACGACCGTGACGGTGCCGCTCGCCTGGCCCGCCGGGATCGTCAACGTGCCGCTGTTCGCGGCGTAGTCGCTGCCCGCCGTGGCAGTGCCGTTCGAGGTTGCGAAATTGACGGTGACCTGACGGCCCGACACAGCCGACAGCGCGACCGTGAACACGGCATTGGTGGTGCCGGTGTTGCCTTCGGCCACCGTGACGTCACCGACGGAAAGCGTCGGGGTCGGATCATCGTCGGTGATCGTGACGACGCCGGCGCCGTCGCCGATCGTTGCATTGGTCGGATTCGAGAGGGTGACGTTGACCGTTTCGTCCGGCTCGTCGAGCGTGTCGGCGGTCGTCGGCACGGTGATCGTCTGCGTGGTCTGATTCGCGGCGAACGTGAGTGTGGCGCTCGCAGTCGTGTAGTCCGCCCCGGCCGTCGCCGTGCCGTCGCTGGTGGCGTACTGAACGGTGACCGGCTGGCCGCTCGCGGGCGACAGCGTGACGGTCAACGTGGCGGCGGCGCCTTCCGTGACCGTGGCGTCGCCGATGGAAACGACCGGCAGCGCGCCGACGCTCACTGTCACTGTGGCGCTGTCCGAGTCCCCGAGGCCGTCACTGGCGGTGTAGGTGAAAGAATCCGTGCCCGAAAAGCCGCCATTCGGCACATACCGCACCTGCGTACCGACGATGCTGGTGGTTCCGTTCGCGGCGGTCCCGACCGCCGCGACACTCAGCGTGTCGCCATCCACATCGGTATCGTTGGCGAGCACCGGAATATCGACGCCAGTGCCGGCGCTCGTCGCAGCGCTGTCGTCGTTCGCGACCGGATCGTCGTTGATCGGCCGCACCGTCACGGTGATAAACGCCGAAGCGGTACCGCCGCGCCCATCGCTGATCGAATAACTGAAGGTGTTCGTGCCGTTGAAGTCTGCGGCCGGGGTGTAGCGGATCTGATCGCCGACGATCACGGCGGTACCGTTGGCGGGCGCCACGACGCTCGTGATCGTGAGCGGATCGGAATCGGGATCGGAGTCGTTGGCGAGCGCGGCGATCAGGATCGGGGCGCCGTCCTCGTCCATGCTGGCCGTGTCGTTGAGCGCGGACGGGTCACGATTCGCCTGCGCGTTGACGGTGACCGTAGTGGTATCCGGGAGGCTGTCGAGGCTGCCGTCGTTGACGACGAGCTGGGCGACGAACAGCCCCGCCAGGTCGGTGAGGAAGTCGGGGGTTGCCGTGTCGGCGCCGTTCAGGACGGCGGTGCTGCCGTTCGGAACAGTGAGCAGCGACCAGAAGTAGGTCAACGGATCGCCGTTGGCATCGCTCGACGCCGTGCCGTCGAGGGTCGCCGTCGCCCCTTGCGAAACGGTCTGGTCAGCCCCGGCATTCGCGACGGGGCGCGTGTTGCTCGTCGTGACGACCACCGTATCTGCGGCGCTGTCGACGAGGCCGTCATTGACGATCAGCTGCAAGACAAAGTCGCCCGCCCGGTCCGCGACAAAACTCGGGGTCGCCGACGTCGCGCCGGTGAGCGCCGCACTCGAACCCGCCGGCCGTGACGAGAAGCTCCACCGATAGGTGAGCGGATTGCTGTCCGGATCGCTCGAGCCCGACCCATCCAGAAAAACGAGCTGGCTGACGATCACCGACTGATCCGGGCCCGCGTTGGCGAGCGGCGGGCGATTCGCCGGGCTCGTGACCACATCGACCAGGTCGCTGTGCGATCCGCCACGACCGTCCGTGACGGTGAGGCGGATCGTGTAGGTGCCCGCCACATCGGGCACGAACGTCGGCATCGCGCTCGTCGGGTTCACGACCACGGCCGCGCTACCCGCAGGACGCAAGGTAAAGGCCCAGCTGTAGCCGAGCGGGTCGCCATCGATATCCGACGACCCCGTGCCGTTCAGCGTGACAGTTTGTCCGGTGATCGCGGCCTGATCGGGCCCCGCGTTGGCGACCGGATTGGTGTTGGCCGGCGGGGTCGTCACGATGACGATGTCGATAGCGCTGCTCAGCACACCATCGTTGACGGCGAGATCGATCTCGTAGCGCCCAGCGACGTCGACGGGGAAGGTCGGCATGACGGCCGTGGTGCTCGACAGCGCGGCCGCGCTGCCCGCCGGGCGCACGCGCAGAGTCCAGAGATACGTGAGCGGATTGCCGTCGGGATCGCTCGAGGCCGAGCCGTCGAGCGTCACGACGTCGCCGACGAACGCGACGACATCGGGACCGGCATTGGCGACCGGAGCGTGATTGCCCGACGGGATCGCGCACTTCGGCAACGTGCACTTCAACGTGCAGAGGCGCGCATCGTTGGCGGTGATGATCAGATCGCGATCCGGATCGCGCGGGTCCATCGGCCCCGTCGCGGCCTTGCCTCGGGCCGCGGTGATCAGCGAAATGTCATTGCGATCGATATCGTGGTCGCCATCGACGTCGCACACCTGTGGCGTGGCTTGCGCCAGTACCGGAACCGGGGCGAGTGTTGCGGTCGCGAGGAGGAGGGCGAACAGAAGCGAGCGGGCTATTTGTAGCCCGGTGGTACGCGGTGCCATGGTGGCCTCCGAGGAGATCGGCGAATGCGCGAGCGCGCGACGGGTTATGTCGCGCCGATGCGGACAGATCGAGGGCGAGGGGATGGCGCGCATGGCATCCCCACGGCGATCAGGAGGGAGAACCGGTGCGGAACCTGGGCTTGCGCGAAGATGATCGCCAGCGCTCGCGGCTGATTTGCCAGCCGAGCATCAACAATGCGAATCCCGTGAGCGCGAGGACGTCGGGCTCGGGGACCGCCACACGCCGAATGATCGTCACTGCGGGAATCGCATGCACAGGAGTCAGCGATTCCCCATTGCGTCCGACGATATTGTGGCCGAACAGAGGATCGGTTCCGAAGGTCAGGAATGAGATGCCTGGATTGAGGGCAGTAAACTGCAGTTGCCCGAGCAGGACGCTGCCCCCCTGGGCCTCGGCCAGCGTGTCATCATCGAGGAAAGACAACTGAAAGATGTCGGCGACACCGCCCAAAGCGGAGAAGGTGTAGAGCGTGTCGAGATCCGGATCACCGAGCGCGGATCCGAAGTTGAAGCCTGTCGCATTGAGCAGCAAATCATTGAACAGCACGTCGAGATCGAACGCGCTCACGATCTCGTCGCTGCCACGCGCGTGCAATCCCGAAACGCGGATGTTGACGCCGAAGGAATCGCCCTCGTAGACAGTCGACACCAGCGGATCCAAGGACAGCAGGATCGCATGCGCCGAACTTGCGCCGGACAGCGCCAGGAGGAGTGCGAGAAGCTTGAATGACCTTGTTCGTGCTCTCATGGGTACGCCCCTAAGCGCCTTTCTGGGCGCTTGCTCGAAGAATCGCAGCAAGTTGCGCGCCAGCGACCCCTTCCCCTTACACATTCAAAGAGTTGGCGCGGACACCTGGATGCCTGCCGATGATCTGGTCGGGGTGACTGTCAAGATTCCCGACAATCGAGCGGTTGCGCGCATGGGTCGCAACGACTTGATTGGTCCCGGGTTTTCGGCATTTCGGCTATTGCCGGGCGGGGCCGCAATAACCGAAATACCGAAAGCCCGGGACCAACGTTGACAGGCCGCATTGCCCGGCTATACTGCGCGCCCTTCCCCCGGCAAGCACCCCGCGGCAACGCGGTCGGTGGCATGTTGTCGGGACGAAGTTGACGGATTCCGGGCGGTGGCTATACTTCCGCCCCCCCGCCTGCGCCCAGCGCGCCGGCTGCTCTTTAAAAGTTTGGCAGGTAACTTGTGTGGGAACTCGCGTCGATGCGTTCTTTGGATGCAAAAACCGAGTGACCAGAAGTCCAGCAATGTACTTTTGAGCCATTCATTGTCGAGTGTTCAAAATCTTCAAGCGAAGAGTTTGATCCTGGCTCAGATTGAACGCTGGCGGCGTGCTTAACACATGCAAGTCGAGCGGCAGCGCGGGAGCAATCCTGGCGGCGAGCGGCGAACGGGTGAGTAATGCTTCGGAATCTGCCCTTCAGTGGGGAATAACCAGTCGAAAGACTGGCTAATACCGCATACGAACTGAGGTTGAAAGCAGGGGATCGCAAGACCTTGCGCTGATGGATGAGCCGAAGTCGGATTAGCTTGTTGGTGGGGTAATGGCCTACCAAGGCGACGATCCGTAGCTGGTCTGAGAGGACGACCAGCCACACTGGGACTGAGACACGGCCCAGACTCCTACGGGAGGCAGCAGTGGGGAATATTGGACAATGGGGGCAACCCTGATCCAGCGACGCCGCGTGTGTGAAGAAGGCCTGCGGGTTGTAAAGCACTTTTAGTGGGGAGGAAGGTCTGCGACCCAACACGTCGCGGAATTGACTTAACCCACAGAAAAAGCACCGGCTAACTCTGTGCCAGCAGCCGCGGTAATACAGAGGGTGC
>DAORVK010000019.1:0-49281 GCA_035433705.1 Steroidobacteraceae bacterium | reverse complement strand
ACCGAGCAGCTCAACATGATCATCCACAACACCATCTACGTGCCGGGGCATTTCCATGCCACGGTGGTGGTGGGCACGACACTCACCTTCATGGCGCTGACCTACTACCTGATCCCGACGCTGTTCAAGCGTGAAATGATCAGCCCGGGGCTCGCGAAGCTGCAGCCGTACCTGTTCGGACTGTCGATGTACTTCTTCTGCCTCGTCATGATGGGTGCGGGCACGCTGGGTGTGTCGCGTCGGCACTGGGACATGGCCTTCTCGGGTATGCCGATGGCCTATGAGTGGCCGGGCGCCGCCTACCTGATGATGGGTCTCGTCGGCATCTCGGCGGTCGCCGCGATACTGGGCGGAGGCATCTACATCTACGTCACGGTCGGCTCGTTGCTGTGGGGCAAACGGGTTGAGGGTGGCGCGGCGAGCGTCGCCACCAAGCCGACTCCGCTCATGGCACCCGCAGCGGTGGCGCAGGGGTATGGTTCACAGGGCTTTGCGGCCCCCGGTACCTTCGTGCTGGCGATGGTCTTCCTCGTTTCGTTCATCCTGTACTACTTCGTGAACTGGAAGTACCTTTCGACCGTATGGGGCCTCAGCTGATGCATGACTCTCGCCGGGGGGTAAGGCTTTGGCCCGACCCCCCGCGATTTTCGCCATGAGGGCAGCCGCCCGCGACGCCCTGACGATGTCGAAGTTGCCTATTCGTGCGCTGCTCATGGTGACGGCGCTGGTGTCGCCGGCAGTGCTGTGGGCCGAGACCGATTCTGCAGCCTCCTACAGCCGCCCCGGCCTGAATCCGCAAGCCGTACTGGCGGCGAGTCGCGCCGCCGTCGGCAACGCGCCAGGCGACTACCTCATGCGCGATCGCCAGGATCGGGTCGTGCGGCTGTCAGATTTCCGCGGCAAGCCGTTGCTGGTGAATTTCGTCTACACCGGCTGCTTCCAGGTTTGCCCCAACAGCACCCTCGTGCTGCGCAGCGCGGTGAACGCCATGCGCGACCGCTTCGGGAGCGAACAGTTCAGGGTCGTGAGCATCGGTTTCGATCAACCGACCGATACGCCCGCAGCGCTGCGCAATTACGCCGCGCAGCGTCGCATCAAGGATGCCAACTGGGAGTTCCTGAGTCCGCGCGGCGAAGATGTGGCGGCGCTCGCCCGGGATTTTGGCTTCAGCTACGTGGCGACGCCCGGTGGCTTCGATCACACTTTGCAGGTCAGCATCCTCGATGCCGGGGGACGCATCCGCCAGCAGGTAGTCGGGGATGCATTTGCGGCCGAAGCATTGGGAGAGCCGCTCAGGCAACTGATCGCCGGACGCATGTTCAAGGATTCCTCGGGATTCGCGGATCTGCTCGAACGTGTCCGGATCCTCTGCTCGGTCTATGACGCGGACACCGGTCAGTACCGGGTGAGCTATGCGCTCTACATCGAAATCGCCGGTGGTCTGACCTTCATCGCCGCGATGCTGTGGTTTGCCATCAGGGAGTGGCGTACCGCGCGCGCGCAGCGCCGGCTGGCCGTGCACTGATCACCGCTCATGAACGTGCAACACAGCAAACTGGACGCAACGTCCCTGATCGGGCAGCTCGTGCTGTATTCGGTGCTGGCGGCAGTGCTGGTCGTGTTCGCCAACTGGCCCGTGTATCACCAGCTCGGGCCTGATCAGGCGCTGATCAAGCTGAGCATCGTCCACGAGCCGCAGCTCGTGCAGGCCTGCAGGCAGCGCACGCCGGAGGAACTGGCGAAACTGCCACCCAACATGCGCGCGCCGCTGGATTGCCCGCGCGAGCGCGCGCAGCTCGTGGCAGAAGTCGATGTGGACGGGCGGCTGGTGCTGCGGCAGGAGGCCCAGCCTTCAGGCCTTGCGCGCGATGGCCGAGCCACCCTGTATCACCGGCTGGTGACGACGGCAGGTCCGCACGACATCGTGGTGCGGCTGCGCGACCAGGCCGGCACCGAGGGCTTCAACATCCGCGGCGCGACCGCGGTGAATCTGCGGCCAGCGCAAAGTCTGGTCATCGACTACGAAGCCGGGCGCGGCGCGATCACTTTCCGATGAGTCGCGCTTTCGACTCCCTTGCCGACCCGGTCATCGGCGTCGATCCTCTTCCGGCGCATCTTGTTGCGCAGCCGGGTCTCAGCCGACTGGCCAGGGGCTGGCTGTGGCTCGGCCTGCTGGCGCTCGCCGGGTCAGGCGTGTTCGCAGTCCTGCTGGTGCTGTCGCGCACGCCGCAGCTGAATCAATGGCTGCCGGTGGCAGATTTCTTCCGTGTCGCGCTGATCGTGCATGTCGATCTCTCCGTGCTGGTGTGGCTCGTTTCCCTGGCGGGCCTCTTGTGGTCCCTCAGCGGCTCGACTCGTGCGCCTGGCCTCGCCTGGCTCGCGCTTGGCCTGTGCTCGGCAGGCACTGTGCTGATGGCGCTCGCCCCATTCACCGGCCGGTCTGCCCCGGTCATGGCGAATTACATTCCCGTGGTCGATGGGTCGATGTTCATCACCGGCCTTGCGGTTTTTGGTCTGGGCGGGGCCGTGCTCGTGCTGCGCGGCCTCATTGCCACGCGACCGACGGGTCCGGGTCTGGCCGGTGAGGGCGCCCTGCGGTTCGGCCTCAATGCAAGCGTCGTGGCGGGCGCGGTGGCGGTGCTGTCATTCGGCGCGTCGCTGCTGCTCGTGCCGCGATCACTCGATGCACAGACGTACTACGAGATCCTGTTCTGGGGCGGTGGGCACGCCCTGCAGTTTGTCTGGACACTGCTGATGCTGGTCGCGTGGCTGTGGCTTGCGGGCGCAACGGGCGCTCGTGTGCCGCTCAGCCCGAGGCTCACGGTGCTGATGTTCGTGCTGGCACTCGCCAGTGTCTTTGCGACTCCCTTCGCATACTTCGCAGCCGACGTCACGTCGGTCGAATTCCGGCAGATCAATACCTGGGCCATGCGCCTGGGGGGTGGCATCGCCATCGTGCCGATCAGCCTCGCCGTGGCAGTCGGCCTCCTGCGCGCCAGCGCGCCGCAAAGTGCCACGGCGCTCCCGCTGCGTGCAGCGCTGGTGGCCTCCATCGTCCTGTTCGGTGCGGGCGGCCTGATCGGTGCGCTGATCAACGGCAGCAATGTACGGATTCCGGCCCATTACCATGGCAGCATCGTCGGGGTCACACTGGCACTGATGGGTCTCGTCTACCTGCTGATGCCACGCCTTGGCTATCAGGCGCCGGCCGGACGCCTCGCCGTGTGGCAGCCGATGCTGTACGGTGCGGGCCAGTTGCTGCACATCATCGGACTCGTCTGGTCGGGGGGCTACGGCGTACAGCGCAAAGTGGCCGGTGCCGATCAGGTGCTGCGCAGCGCGCCCGAAGTCATCGGCATGGGACTCATGGGACTGGGCGGCCTGATCGCCATCATCGGTGGCCTGTTGTTCGTGGTGGTCGTGGTGCGCTCGATGCGACGCGTCGCGGCGAGTCGGGAGTGACCGGATGATCCGTGCGCTGCAGCGGTTGCTCCGCTGGCTTTTCATGCATGCCGAGGCCGTGTTCAACCGGGCCTTTGGCGATCGGCTCAATCCGCTCTATTACCTGGGCGCCATCGTTTTCTACCTCTTCTGGATCGTGGCGTTCACGGGCCTGTACCTGTATGTGTTCTTCGACACCGCCGTCAGTGGTGCTTACGCTTCGGTCGAGGCCCTGACCCACCAGCAGCGCTTCGTGGGCGGGATCATGCGCAGCGTGCACCGCTATGCCTCCGACGGCATGGTGGTGCTGATGTTCGTGCACATGCTGCGTTATTTCGCCTTCGACCGCCTGCGCGGCTTCCGGTGGTTTGCGTGGGTCACCGGTGTCGGCCTCATCTGGTTGGTCTACGTCAGCGGCGTCGGCGGCTACATGCTGCCGTGGGACCGGCTGGGTCAGTTCGTGACGGTTGCCAGCTTCGAATGGCTCGACTGGCTGCCGGGCTTCGGTGGCAGCCTGATCCGCAATGTCATCTACCCCGAGAACGTCAACGATCGTTTCTTCTCGCTGCTCGTCTTCATGCACATCGGCGCGCCGCTGCTGACGCTGCTCCTGATGTGGGTCCACATCCAGCGGGTGCCCAAGGCCAGCACCCAGCCGCCGCGACCGATCGCGATCGGGGTGATCGGCATGCTGGTGCTGATGTCGCTGTGGCAGCCGGTGCTGAGTCAGGGCGGGCCGGCGGACCTGTCCGTGGCGGTGGCCCAGGTCGCGCTCGACTGGTTCTATCTCGGGTTCTTTCCGCTGGTCTACGCACTGCCGCTGAGTCAGTCCTGGGCGCTGGCGATCGGGGTCACCCTGCTGCTTGCGCTGCTGCCGTGGCTGCGATGGCGGCGCGGTACCCGAGGGCAGGAAATGCAGATCGAGGTGCATCCCGGACCGCGCCGGATCACGGCGATGCCCGGTGAGACGATCCTCGAGGCGGGACTGCGGGCCGGTCTCGCGCTGCCCTACGAATGCCGCAACGGCGGCTGCCAGGTGTGCGTCTGCAATGTGCTGCAGGGTGATGTCGACCACGGCATGTATCAGCCGGAAGCGTTGACGGACGCCATGCGGGCGAGCGGCAAGACGCTGATGTGCTGCGCGACGGCCCTTAATGAAGTGGTGATCGAGGTGGAGGTGGAGTCCATCGATCCGGGCGGCGTGGCGCCGGTACTGCGGCGCGAGGCCCGCATCGAGAGCATGCGTCCGCTCAGCGAAGACGTCATGCAGCTCATGCTGTCGCTGCCGGGCGGCGAGCGCATGGACTTCGGTGCCGGTCAGTACATCAACATCCTGCTCGAGGGTGGCCAGGCGCGTGCGTATTCGTTCGCCAATGCGCCGCATGACAACGCCCTCATTGAACTGCACGTCAAGCTTTTCCCCGGCGGGTTGTTCTCGCCGCGGGCATTCACCTCGCTGAAGGTCGGGGATACGCTGTCCATCGAAGGTCCATTCGGGCGTTTCACCCTTCGCCCGGGTGAGCAGCCGATCCTGCTGGTTGCGACCTCGACCGGCTTCGCGCCGATCAAGAGCATCGTCGAGGATGCCTTCCATCGCGGTATCCGCCGGCCGATGCAACTGTACTGGGGCGTGCGTCGCGGGAGCGACCTGTACATGCGGGAGGAGTGCGAGCGCTGGCAGCGCGAACACGACAACTTCAGGTTCATCCCCGTGCTGTCGCGCGAACCCGCCCCGGAGTGGGCAGGGCGCAAAGGGCACGTGGACACGGCGATCCTCGAAGACTTCCCGGACCTGCGCGGCCACGAAGTCTACATCTGCGGCTCCGTGCAGCTCGTGTCGAACGCCGTCCCGGCCTTTCTCGCGCAGGGACTCGATGAGGGCTCGTGCTTCACGGACGCGTTCACGCCGGGGCAGAGCACGCCGGGGCCGCACACGCCGTAAACTCGGCGGATGCCGGAGACGTCACACCGAACGCTGCTCGAGGTAAGGGCACTCGCGAAGCGCTTTCGGGCGGATCGCCCGCCGGTATTCAGCGGCATCGACCTCGCGCTCGGCCCGGGCGAATACCTCGCGATCATGGGTGAGTCGGGCGTCGGCAAGTCGACGCTGCTCAACCTGATTGCGGGACTCGATCGGGCAGATGCGGGCGCGATCCGCCTGGGCGATGTCGAGGTCACGGCGCTTGACGACGATGCGGCCACGCTGCTGCGCCGGCAGCGGATGGGCTTCGTATTCCAGGCCTTCCATGTGCTGCCGTACCTCACGGTGGCGCAGAATGTCGCGTTGCCACTCGAATTGCTCGGTGTGCCACGCAAGGAGAGTGCCGCGCGCGTTGCAGCGATGCTTGCGGCCGTGGAGCTCGCAAGCGACGGCACACGCCATCCACGCGAGCTGTCGGGCGGGGAGCTGCAGCGCGTCGCGATCGCCCGCGCACTCGTGCACCGGCCGCAGCTCGTGCTCGCGGACGAGCCAACGGGCAATCTCGATGCACGCAGTGCTGCGCAAGTGCTTGCGCTGCTGCGCGAGCAGGTGCACGCGGCGGGCGGCGTGGGTCTGCTGATCACGCATTCTCCCGCTGCCGCGCGCACGGCCGATCGCGTGCTGACGCTCACGGCGCAGGGCCTCGAGCCGCTCGCGTGAGACCTGGCCTGCGTCTCTGGTGGCAGCTCTGGTGCTCGCAGTGGCGCGCAGGCCCCGTGCGCATGGGGGTGCCGGTCGTCGCGCTTGCGCTCGGTGTGGCGCTCGCCTCGGCCGTGCAACTCGTCAATCGCAGCGCGCTGGCCGAATTCGGGCAGGCCGCACGCGCTCTCTCGGGAGAGGCCGACCTGGTGGTGCGGGGCTCCGCTGCCGGATTCGACGAGCGTCTCTATTCTGTAATCGCGCGCGTGCCGGGCGTTGCCGTGGCGAGCCCGGTGCTCGAGTTGCGGGCAACGCTCGCCAGCCGGCGCGAGCCCCTGCACATCGTCGCGCTCGATCCCTTCCGGGCGATGCAGGTGCAGCCCGCCTTGCTGGGCGAGGTCGCAGGGCAATTGCGTGGCTTCTTCGCGCCGGACGGCATCTTCCTGAGCAATCGGGCTGCGTCGGCGCTCGGGGTCGAGACAGGCGCTCACTTTGACGTGCTCGTCGGTGGCACGCAGCAGAGGCTCGAAATGCTGGGCCGGCTATCCGGGGCGGCCTATCCGCGAGCGCTCGGCATCATGGACATCGCGGCCGCGCAGTGGCGGTTCAACCGGCTCGGCGTGATCACCCGCATCGACGTGCGTGTCGCGCGCGAGGCGAACCCGGTCGCAGTGCGCGCCGCGATCGCGCGAACGCTGCCTCCGGGTGTGGCGATCGAGGCGCCCGAGGTGGACGATGCGCGCCTCGCGTCGGCGACGCGCGCCTATCGGGTCAATCTCGCCATGCTGGCGCTGGTCGCCGTGCTGACTGGCTCGTTCCTGGTGCTCGCCACGCAGACGCTTTCACTGCTGCGGCGCCGTTCGGCGCTTGCGCTGCTGCGTGCGCTCGGCGTGACCCGCGGTGCCTTGCGCCGCGCGCTCGCTGCCGAAGGGGTCGTCGTCGGCGTGATCGGTGCTGCGCTCGGTTTCGCAGGCGGCATCGTGCTGGCACGCTGGATGCTGCGGACCGTCGCGGGCGATCTTGGCGCGGGGCAGCTCGACAGCCTCTCCGGCGCGCTCGTCGTGCGGCCCGCGGACTGGCCGCTCTTCGTGCTGCTCGGCGCGCTCGTGGCTGGCGTCGCCGCCTGGCTGCCGGCGCGCGAAGCGGCGGCGCGTCCGGTCGCGCAGGCACTGAAGTCAGGTGATGCCGGGACGGCATTCGCACCAGTGCGGTCTGCGTGGATCGGCGGCGCCCTGATCGGACTCGGTGTGCTGCTTGCCGTATTGCCGCCGCTGCATGGATTGCCGCTCTTCGGTTACGCGGCGATCGCGACACTCCTCATCGGCGGCGTATGGCTCGTGCCGGTGGCAGT
Organism: Steroidobacteraceae bacterium; assembly: GCA_035433705.1. Classification (GTDB taxonomy): domain Bacteria; phylum Pseudomonadota; class Gammaproteobacteria; order Steroidobacterales; family Steroidobacteraceae; genus CADEFQ01. The sequence goes on along the minus strand of DAORVK010000019.1, from coordinate 41,869 downwards.
CGGGAGTCTGCTCGCGCGATGGCCACAGCCGCGCGGGCCGGTGCCGGCCCTTGCGCTCGCGCAGTTGCGCGGCAACAGCGCCCGGGCGGCGATCGGATTCGCGGCGATCATCGTGAGTTTCAGTCTCATGGTCGCCATGGCGATCATGGTGCATTCGTTCCGCGAGTCCTTCATCGACTGGCTCGAGCGGACGCTGCCGGCAGACCTGCAACTGCGGGTTGGAACGAGCGACGGAACCGCGACGCTCGGGTCGGCAGCGCAGGAGACGCTCGCGCGGGTTGACGGAGTCGCGCGTGCGCAGTTTCGTCGCAGTCGCCCGCTGGCGTTGTCAGGGGGCGCCGCAGCGGTGCAATTGATTGCCGTTCCGATCGAAGTCGGGGGTGTGCCTGATCTGACCCTTGTACGAAGCGCGCCGGCTGCTTCTGGCGCGCGAGCGTGGATTTCGGAGGCCATGGTGGACTTGTATCGCTGGCAGCCCGGCGAGCACGTCACGCTGCCGCTTGGCGGGGGTCGCAGGATCGCAGTCACGGTGGCCGGCGTGTTCCGCGACTACGGTCGCTCGACCGGCAGTGTCGTCATTGCGCGATCGATCTATGTTGCGGCGACCGGTGACACGACGGCGAACGAAGCCGTCTTCTGGCTCGAGAGGGGCGCGCGCGCCGCCACGGTCGTCGAGGCCATGCGCGCCAAGCTCGGACTTGGCGCAGCCCTGCAGATCCGCACGACGCCTGAGATACGGGAGCGCTCGCTTCGCAGCTTCGACCGGGCCTTCGCCATCACCTATGCGCTCGAGGCGATCGCGGTATTCATCGGCCTGCTGGGTGTCGGCGTTGCCGCAGCATCGACCGCGCTCGCGCGACGCGGCGAGTTCGGCATGCTGCGTCATGTCGGGATGCTGCGCCGGCAGATCGTCGCGATGCTCGCCGGCGAGGGCCTGCTGACGGGCGTCATCGGTGCCGGTTGTGCGCTCGTGCTCGGCGGGGCACTCAGCATGGTGCTCGTGTATGTCGTCAACCGGCAGTCATTCCTCTGGAGCATCGATCTTGCAGTGCCCTGGGCCCAGCTCGGTCTGCTCACTGCCGTGCTCGTCGCCGCCGCCTCGGTTGCGGCGCTGATCGGCGGTCGGGCCGCCGTGAGTGGAGATGTCATCCGCGCTGTGAGGGAAGACTGGTGAGGCAGTGGTTGCCTGCAGTGGTCGCGGTGCTCGCAGCGGTGGCGTCCGCTGCGTCCCCCGTTGTGCCGGGATACAGGCTGGCGTTTCCGCGCGATCACGGTAGTCATCCCGACTTTCGCACCGAATGGTGGTACGCGACCGGATGGTTGCGCACGGCTCAAGGCACACCGGTCGGCTTCCAGATCACGTTCTTCCGTTCCCGGCAGGCCATCGCCGACGCAAACCCCAGCGCATTTGCGCCGCGTCAGATCCTGATCGCGCACGCCGCGCTCAGCGACCCGGCGCGTGGTCGGTTGTGGAAGGACCAGCGTATCGCGCGTGCGGGCTTTGGACTGGCGCAGGCGCAGGAAGGTGATGCGCAAGTCTGGGTCGACGGCTGGCGACTCGGACGCGAGCGGGGTGCCTGGCGCATCGAGGCGCCTGCGGGAGAGTTCGCGCTGGCGCTCACGCTCGCACCGACGCAATCTCCAATGCTCAACGGCGAGTCGGGCTACAGCCGCAAGGGACCCACAGCGGCCGCGGCGAGCTACTACTACAGCCTGCCGCATCTCATCGTGGCGGGTGACATCGTTCGTGACGGCCGGCGCGAGGCCGTGACGGGCGAGGCGTGGCTCGATCATGAATGGTCGAGCGAGTACCTCGAGCCCGGAGCCGCAGGGTGGGACTGGATCGGCCTCAACCTCGATGATGGCGCTGCGCTGATGGCTTTTCGCATCCGCGACCGGCGCGGCGGCGTGCGCTGGGCCGGTGGCACGTTGCGCACGGCTGATGGCGCGACACGACATTTCGCCCCGGGCGAAATTTCCTTCAGCCCACAGCGCAGGTGGCGCTCGCCGCGCACCGCGATCGACTATCCGGTCGAATGGTCGGTCCGGGCGGGCGATATCGCCTTCACGCTCACGCCGCTGATGGATGACCAGGAGAGTGACACGCGCGCCACCACCGGTGCGATCTACTGGGAAGGTGCAGTGCGTGCGGGCAAGGGCGGTCGCGAGATCGGCCGGGGTTATCTCGAGCTGACCGGATACGGCGAGGCGCTGATGCTGCGATAGCCCGACGGACCCATCAGGCCACTTCGTTTGGTACGCCGAAATACTCCTGGTAGCGGCGGAAAATTGCGCGCTTGCGCCGGATTTCCGCGCTTTCACCCACGCCATAATCGTGGCGGCCGAACTTGCCCTGCGGCTTTTTGGCCAGATAGGCCTCGACGCGCCGGATGGTTTCGGGCGTGCAGGCGAGACCGGCCTCGCCATAAATCCTGCGCACGGCTTCGACAGGCCGCTCGATCAGATCGGCATAGAGCGAGCTGAAGCACTGCTCACCCGGAATCTCGCCTCGATCCTGCCAGTCGATGATCCGCTCAAGGCGTGCCGCCATGTGCTCGGGCGACAGCAACCCCTCGAAGGCCGAAACTGCCATCGGCTTGTCGCTGCGCATCCAGTAAAAAGTGCCCGTGAGACTCACGACCGAAGCCTGGGCCTTGATGGGGTCGCGGTGAGTCAGCAACACGCGTGCATCCGGAAAGACCTTGAAAAGGACTGGCAGGTAGTTGAGGTGCGAGGGCGCTTTCAGCAGCCAGTGCCTGCGGGGGTTGCGCCACTGCCAAAGCTGCAGCATGCGTTTGTAGAACACATAAGGGTAGGTCCAGTCGGCCCGGGTCGCGAGCCACTGCATGTAGCCCGGGACCTGAAAGAGGTAAGCGAGAAACTCGCTGACGAAGGTGCAGGCCTGGGCAATGACGCACTCGTTGGGCAGCCGTGCGTCCATCTCGTGCATCGTCGCGTAGGTCGGCGTCACCCGGTTCCACTGCGTGATCAGATGCTGACAGCGCTCGATGCGCGGATCCGTGTCGTACGTGGAGCGCTCCGGTGGCGGGTAGGGAAACATCATCTCCCAGTGCCGCGGCGAGCCGAACTGCGGATCCTGCGAAAGCAGCTCGAAGAGGATCGAGGTGCCGGAGCGCGACAGGCCCGCGATCACCAGCGGCCGGTCGATCACCTCCCTGGCGATCTCCGGATGCTCATTGAAGGCCGCCTGCACGCCGAGCAGCGCCTGCAGCCAGATGAGGATGTCGCTGCGTGTCATGAGGCGCCCGAAAAAATGCAGCTCAGCCTCCTCTTCGAGGGACTTGAGGAGGACCCCGAAAGGTTCGCGCCATTCATCACTGCCGAAATCGGTGAAGCCCGTCACCCGCTGGGCCGTCGCGATGAGCTCATCGGCATCGAGAGGCACGAGGTTCCCGATGTCCATGCCGCGGCCTTCGGCGTTGAAGCGCTGCAGCCATTCGGGGCGCGGCGGCGGCGTCCAGTGCAGATCATTGGCCTCGTCGTCCACACACACCTCCATCAATGACCAAAGCGCTGGATGACGCCCCTGCGACGCGCGGCGAGCTGCTCGCGCCGCTCCGCCGGGCTCACGCGCTTGACGTTCGCCGGCAGGTGTCGTGCGAGTTCATCGAAGCGGACCTGCGTCGCGAGAGGATGCGGGTGCTCCGCCGCAAGCATCCAGCGATACGTCACATAGCCGCCCGTGAAGCCCGAGCAATCGAGCCAGTTCGGCACGCCGGGATCGCGATGCGCGATGACCACGATCAGCTCGCCATCGTCCTCGAGTGTCGCGTAATGACAGTTGGTGTTGGCGAGCCGGTAGCGATAGTCCACCGTCTCCCACCAGTAATTGCCGAATTCGACACCCCAGTAGACGCACTGCGGCGGTCGCACGCGGATGATGAGGGCCTCATCCGGCGTCAGCTCCCACCAGCAGATCAGGGGATCGCCTCCGGGCGTGGCGTCGATGGCGTTCTTCTCGAGCTGCCAGTAGGAGAGAAACGTGTTCCTGTGCGGCATCCACCTTTCCAGCATCGCGGGCCAGTAGGGGATGCTCTCGTGCAACCAGTCCGCCGCATCGCGCAAGCCCTGCGCCAGTGCCTGCGGCGAGAACACCGGGGGTGGCGTGTCTTCAGCGCCGAGACGATCGATCACCGCCCGCATCGGTCGCTCATGTTCCCAGTCTGCAAAATACTGGCGGAACGTGATGCGAAAGGTGTCAGGGGTGGTCTGCAGCCAGTTGCCGGGATGCGGGTGAGGGCCGACGAACAGTTCGAAATTGCCCTCGGCATCGGTTTCAATCTGATGGCCGTAGAGCACGGTGGCGACACGTCCGCCCCAGGGCGTCTGGCCGCGCTCGACGGCGGTGACCGAGAAGTACGGTGCATCGCCACGACAGCCGTGGATCCGGTAGGTGTCCGTGCCGTTCACCTGCGCGCCGACGTAGACACAATCGGAGTTGTCGCCGCCCTGTTTGCGGATCGGATCGAAGTAGTGGCTGAGATCGGGGAAACGCGGGTCGCGGAATTCGTAGTGGAAGGCGAGCGCGAGGGAAATATTGCGCGCCAACTGCTGAAAGCCCGCCGCGCGGTCGAGGGGGCCGGAGGGGCACTTGTCCCTGAAGGGAATGCGGCCGGCCGCTTTCAGGCGGTCACAGAAGTCTTCCCAGGCCTGCAGCAGCAACTGGTCTGAATTGCGGTCGGTGTCACTCATGCGGCTCTTCCATTCAGCGGCGGGCGGCCAGCGCAAGGTGCCCGACCGGCACACGCAGTGAATGCTTCACCGTGTCGAGCACGATACTCGAATGCACGTCGCGCACGCAGGGAATCCTGAGAAGCTGCTTGAGCACGAGCGTGCTGAGAGCTTCCAGATCGGGCGTCGTGGCCTGCAACATGAAATCGTATGCGCCGGTCGTGGCGTGACAGCTCACCACCTGCTCGATCGCTGCGAGCGCGCGCTCGAAGGTCTCGACATTGCTGTCGGTGTGCCGTTCGAGCTTCACCTGGATGAAGGCCTGGACCTTGAGTCCGAGCTTCACGGGGTCGACGATCGCGGCGTAGCCGACGATCACGCCGCGCTGCTCGAGCTGCTTCACGCGCCGTGCGCAAGGCGTCCCGGTGAGGCCGATGCGCTCGCCCAGCTCGACGACGGAGAGGCGTCCCTCGGCTTGCAGCTCGGCGATGATGCGGGCGTCCACACGATCGAGCGTCATGGCTGCAAACCCCAATATGTTTAGCAGATACGGAGAATATCACCAAAGATCTGGAAATGGCGAGTGATGATTGGCGTTTTTCGCTGCGCTTCCCGGGCTACGCTGCACCACTGTGGGGTGCACATGGTAGCCGTCGTCGATCGCCATTCCTCGAAGACCGGGGCGCCGGACATCGACTGGTCGCGCGTCGCCGAGACCGTGCTGACGTCGCGAGCGCTCGACGATCTCGAGGAAGCGCAGCTCGTTCCGGCCCGCAAGGTCCTCTACCAGTTCACCGCGCGCGGCCATGACGTCACGCAGGCAATCTTCGGCCAGATGCTGACCGGCGCGCGCGACGGCGTCGCGCTCTATTACCGCGCGCGCCCGCTCGTGCTCACCCTCGGTCTGCCACTCGAGACTGCGCTCGCCTCGACGATGATGCGTGCGGGAGGCGTGAGCGAGGGGCGCGATATCGGCGTGGTATTCAATCTCCCGCGTCGCGAGGGTCCCTGCGTGCTGCCCGCCTGTGGCGGCGTCGGCACGCAGTACACGCCGGCTGTGGGCTGGGCACAGGCGATCCGCTATCACTCGCAGGTGCTGCGCGATCCAGCGTGGAATGGCTGCGTCGCAGTGGCGCATGGGGGCGAGGCGTCGACCGCCACGAACGGCTTCTGGTCCGCTCTCAACATTGCCACCACGCAGCGCTTGCCTGTCCTTTTCTACATCGAGGACAACGGGTACGGCATCTCGGTACCGTCGAACTTGCAGACGCCGGGAGGCAATATTGCGGCGAATCTGGCGGCATTTCGCAATCTGCGCATTTTCGACGGCAGCGGCAGCGACCTCTGCCGCGCCGCATTGCTGATGGCGCAGGCGCTGGCGAGCGTGCGTGCGGGAGAGGGGCCTGCACTGTTGCGCCTCACGGTGCCACGGCTCTCGGGGCACTCGGGGCAGGACACGCAGACCTACAAGTCGGCGGGTGAACTCGCGGCCGAGCGCGTGCGTGATCCGCTCATCAGTCTGCATGCGCGTGTCGTGCCCGCGCTGCTGAGTGCGCCGGCCTGGGCCGCGCTCGAGCTGCGTGCGAAGCAGGGGGTGGAGCGTGCCCTTGCGGCAGTCGGGCAGCGCGCACAGCCGGATGCCGCGCGGGTCGCGCGCCACGTTTTCAGCGAGCGGCGCGCCGACGGCACGATCGAAGTGCAGCGCCAGGGTGGCTTGCAGGGCGAGGGCATCGAGCCGCGTGCGGGCCACGAAACGCCGCGCCCTGCCGGCCCGCGCATCAACATGGTGACGGCAATCCGCCGCACGCTCGAAGTGGAGCTCGGCTTCAATCCGCGCGTCGTCGTTTTCGGCGAGGATGTCGGCAGAAAGGGTGGTGTGCATGCCGCGACACTGGGTCTAGCCGAAAAGTTCGGCGCGGCGCGTGTCTTTGACACCTCGCTGTCGGAAGAGGGCATCATCGGGCGAGCCGTGGGAATGGCGCTTGCCGGGCTCATGCCGGTGCCTGAAATCCAGTTTCGCAAGTACGCGGAGCCCGCGGCGGAGCAACTGAACGACTGCGGCACGATTCGCTGGCGCACAGCGAATGCATTCGCCGCGCCCATGGTCGTGCGCATGCCCGGCGGCTATTTCAAGTGCGGCGACCCCTGGCACAGCCAGTGCAACGAAGTGCAGTTCGCCCACGCGATCGGCTGGCGCGTGGCGATGCCTTCCAACGCCGAGGATGCCGCCGGACTGCTGCGCGCCGCGCTGCGCGGCAACGATCCGACCATCTTCTTCGAGCACCGCGCGATGCTGGACGCAGCCTGGGCGCGCCGACCGTGGCCGGGCGACGACTACATGGTGCCGTTCGGCCGCGCGAGGCTCGTACGCCCAGGCACCGAGATCACCGTCGTGACCTGGGGCGCGATGGTGGAGCGCTGCGAGCAGGCGGCTGGAGAGTCGGCTGTCGACGCCGAGGTGCTCGACCTGCGCACGCTGTCACCCTGGGATCGGGAGACGGTGCTGGAGTCGGTGCGTCGCACACGACGTTGCCTGATCGTGCACGAGGATACGATGACCGCGGGCTTTGGCGCCGAGATCGCCGCGGTGCTCGCGCGCGACGCATTCTTCGACCTCGATGCGCCGATTGAGCGCATCACGATGCCGGACGTGCCGAGCCCGCACAGCCCGCACTTGCTCGCTGCGGTGCTGCCGGACGTCAAGCGGATAGTCACTGCCATACGCGACGTCGCGAGCGTCTGATGGCGACGCCTGTCGAAGTGCGCGTTCCCGCGGAGCACACTGAAGGCACGCGCTCGCAGGTGCAGCGCTGGCTCAAGTCGACGGGCGATGCCGTGCAGGCTGACGAGCCGTTGCTCGAGCTCGAGACCGACAAGGTCACGGTCGAGATCGCCGCGCCGGCAAGTGGAACGCTGCACGAGATCCTGAAGCCCGAGGAAGCAGAAGTGGCACCGGGCGACCTGCTCGCGACCATCCTGCCGGCCACGGTGGCGCAATCGGCGGAGGGTGATCGGCTGTCGACGCGCGGGGCAAGTATCGGTGCGCCGAGCCCGGCTGTCCGCCGGTTGCTGATCGAGCGTGGTCTCGCTGCGGGAGAGGTGCGAGGCACGGGCAACGGCGGGCGGATCACCATCGGAGACGTTCTCGCAGCGCCTGTGCGAGACGCAACCGCACTTGCCCCGGCGATCGGGGGTGCGTCGCGCTTGCAGCCGCACAACATGATGCGACGGCGCATTGCCGAACGCATGGTCGAGAGCCTGCGCGTCGCACCGCACGTGACCACTGTGTTCGAGGCCGATCTGAGCGCAGTGCTCGCCCATCGCGCGCGGCATCAGGCGGATTTCGCAGGCCGTGGCGTGTCGCTCACGCTCACGGCCTATTTTCTGCAGGCCTGTGTCGGCGCGATCCGGGCGGTGCCCGAGGTGAACAGCCGCTGGACCGAGAGCGCGCTCGAATTCCACGACGCGATGCACATCGGTGTCGCCACCGCGCTCGGCGAGCGGGGGCTCGTCGTGCCGGTCGTGCGCGACGTACAGACGCTCGATCTCTTCGGCATTGCGCGCGCGCTGGGTGAGCTGGTCACGCGCGCGCGCAGCGACAGGCTCACGCCCGCCGATGTTCGCGGCGGCACCTTCACGATCTCGAATCACGGCGTGAGTGGCAGTCTCTTCGCGAGCCCGATCGTGATCCCGCAACCGCAGTCGGCGATCCTCGGCATCGGCAAGATCGAGAAGCGGGCGGTCGTGGTGTCGCAGGCCGGCGAAGACCGCATCATCGCGCGACCGCGCTGCTATGTGACGCTCACGATCGATCACCGCGTGATGGATGGGGAGCGCGCGAACCGTTTCCTCAAGGTGCTGGTACAGGGGCTCGAACAGGTATCCAATTGAGGGCGTGATGGACACCGCAGCGCTTGAGACCCGCTTCCAGGCCCGGATCGACGCCGACGAGCGCATCGAGCCCAAGGACTGGATGCCCGACGCTTACCGGCGCGCCCTGATCCGGCAGATGTCGCAACATGCCCACTCCGAGATCGTGGGCATGCTGCCTGAGGGCAACTGGATCACGCGCGCGCCCACGCTGAAGCGCAAGGCGATCCTGATGGCGAAGGTGCAGGATGAGGGCGGCCACGGTGCCTATCTCTACGGTGCGGCCGAAACGCTCGGGGTCACGCGCGCTGCGCTGATCGAGGAGCTGCTTGCGGGCACCGCCAGGTACTCGAGCATCTTCAACTACCCGACGCCGACCTGGGCCGACATCGGCGCGATCGGCTGGCTCGTCGACGGTGCGGCGATCATGAACCAGATTCCGCTGTGCCGCTGCTCCTACGGGCCTTATGCCCGCGCGATGGTGCGCATCTGCAAGGAAGAGAGCTTTCACCAGCGTCAGGGCTACGACATCATGCTCAGCCTCGTACGCGGCACCGATGCCCAGCGTCGCATGGCGCAGGACGCGCTCGATCGCTGGTGGTGGCCCGCGCTGATGATGTTCGGCCCTCCCGACGCCGAGTCGAAGCACTCTGCACAGTCGCTGCGCTGGAAGGTGAAGCGCTTCACGAACGACGAGTTGCGGGAGCGATTCATCGAGTTCACTGTGCCGCAAGCGGCGTTTCTCGGCTTGGGAATTCCGCAGGGGACGATCGACTGGAGCGAGTTCCATGAGGTACTGAACGGCAACGGTCCCTGTAACCGCGAACGCCTCGAAGCGCGCCGCCGCGCGCACGAGAACGGTCGCTGGGTGCGCGAGGCCGCGCTCGCCTATGCCGGGAAGCAACGCAGCAGACAGCGCGAGGCCGTGTGATGACGACATCCCGTGACTGGCCGCTCTACGAAGTATTCCTCCGCGCCCGTGGAGGCCTCGATCACAAGCACGTCGGCAGCCTCCACGCGGTGGATGCGCGCATGGCGCTCGAGCATGCGCGCGATGTGTACACGCGTCGTCAGGAAGGCATCAGCCTCTGGGTCGTGAAGTCGAGCGAGATCGTCGCGTCCGATCCGGCCGAGGCGGACGCCTTCTTCGAGCCGGCACGCGACAAGATCTACCGCCATCCGACCTTTTACGACATTCCGGATGAGGTGAAGACGCTGTGAACACGGCGCAGGCGGGCCGGAGTCATTTCACTTACGTGCTGCGGCTCGCCGATACGAACCTTGTGCTGGCGCAGCGCCTCGGCGAGCTGATCGGGCATGCGCCGGCGCTCGAGGAGGACCTGGGGCTCGGCAACACCGCGCTCGATCTCCTCGGTCAGGCCCGGTTGCTGCTGACCCATGCGGGTTCGATCGAAGGTCGTGGCCGCGACGAGGATACGCTCGCTTACTTTCGCAACGAGGACGAGTTCGTGAACGCCACGCTCGTCGAGCAGCCGAACGGCGACTTCGGCGACACCATTGCGCGGCAGTTCCTCTTTGACGCCTGGCAGTTGCCGCTTTATGAACGCCTGGCGACCTCGGGCGACACCGGGCTGGCGGCCATCGCCGCGAAGGGCGTCAAGGAGGCCCGCTATCACTTGCGATACAGCTCGGGGTGGATCCTGCGCCTTGGTGATGGCACCGCGGAGAGCCACGCGCGGGTGCAGGGCTCGCTCGAGAGGCTCTGGCCCTTTACTGCAGAGCTCTTTCACGCGGACGACATCGATCGCGAGATGCGCGCCGCGGGTATCGGCGCGGACCTCGATGCCGTCCGGAGCGACTGGGAGCGACAGGTCGCAGCCACGCTGGCGGAAGCGACGCTCGAGCGCCCCGGGGATCGGCCGTGGCGCTGGTTTGGCAAACGAGGCGAGCATGGTGAGCACCTTGGCCGCGTGCTCGCGCAAATGCAGGTGCTGCAGCGCGCGCATCCGGGAGCGCGCTGGTGAACCCGGTCATGGAAGCCGATGTCACGGCCATCGAAGCGGACGTAAGAGTTCGGCTCGCTGACGTGCTGGATCCCGAGATTCCGGTGCTGTCCATCGTCGATCTCGGCCTCATCAGGCATGTGCGCGTGGCGGCGAACGGTGCGGTCGAAGTGGGCGTGTCGCCCACCTATTCGGGCTGTCCGGCGACGAGTGTCATCAAGGCAGATGTCGAGCAGACGCTGCGGCGAGGCGGCTATGGCGAGGTGCGGATCGTCGACGTCCTCGCGCCACCGTGGACCACGGAATGGATCACCGCTGAAGGTCGCAGCAAGCTCCACGACTACGGGATTGCGCCCCCCTCGGCAGGGCCGGTGGCCTGCCCGCAGTGTGGCTCGCTCTCCACGACGAAGCTCTCCGAGTTCGGCTCCACACCCTGCAAGGCGCTCTATCGTTGCATGCGCTGCCTCGAGCCTTTCGATCACTTCAAGTGCCTCTGATCCGATGCTCAGGTTCCACCCGCTCAAGCTGACGGCGAGGACCGGCATCGCCGACGACGCAGTCTGCCTTGCTTTCGAGGTGCCCGCGGCGCTGCGCGACGATTACCGCTTCACCGCCGGCCAGCATCTCGCCGTGCGCATCGATCTGGCAGGGGAAGAGAGGCGTACCTATTCCATCGTGAGCCCCGAGGGCAGCACCGAGTTGCGGATTGGCGTGCGCGAGCAGGCGCAGGGCCGCGTATCGCAGTTTCTCGCCCGCCGCCTCGCGGTCGGCGAGTCGATCGATGTGCTCACGCCGAACGGCAGCTTCCACACGCAGCTCGAGCCGAAGCGCGCAAGGCGTCATGTCGCATTCGTTGCCGGCAGCGGCATCACGCCGGTGCTGTCGATCGCAGCCACCGTGCTCGAGCGCGAGCCGCAGAGCAGCTTCATCCTCTTCTACGGCAATCGCACCGCCGGGAGCACCATGTTTCTCGAGGAGGTGATGGCGCTCAAGAATCGCTACCCGGCGCGATTCGCAGTGCATTTCCTGATGAGCCGGGAGCCGCAGGAGATCGAGCTGCTGAACGGGCGGATCGACGCGGTGCGCGTGCGCGAGTTCGCGCGTGTCTTCTTCGACGTGACGGCGATCGACGAGTTCTTTCTTTGCGGCCCCGGCCCGATGAACGACGAGGTTGCGCGCACACTGCGCGAGCTCGGCGCCACGGGCCGCATGCATAGCGAGTGCTTCGGCGTCACTGCGCCACCGGCGGCCGTCGCGGCCATGCCGGCATTCGCCCCCGCGACCGCAGTCGTAGCGCAGGACACCCGGGTCACGGTCGTGATGGACGGCCGTCGCCGCAGCTTCAGCATGGCAGGGCAAGGCGGCGCGGCAGTGCTCGACGCGGCCGAGCGCGCGGGGTTTCACCTGCCGTACTCCTGTCGCGCGGGCGTCTGTTCGACCTGCCGGGCGAAAGTGCTGAAGGGCAAGGTCGTGATGGATGGGAATCATGCACTCGAGGACTGGGAGGTCGCCGAGGGCTTCGTGCTCTGCTGCCAGGCGCATCCGGTCACAGCCGAGCTCGAAATAACCTACGACGAATAGGGCGCCACATGCCATTCGAGACCCTCCTTTTCAGCGTCGAGCGCGGGATCGCCCGGCTCACGCTCAACCGGCCCGGGAAGCTGAACAGTTTCAATACGACGATGCATGAGGAGGTGCGCGCAGCGCTCGCTCGCGTCGTGCCGGAGGGCGCACGGGTGCTCGTGCTCACTGGCGCGGGGCGCGCCTTCTGCGCAGGCCAGGATCTCGCTGATCGCGCCGTGGCGCCGGATGCAGGCCCGGTCGATCTCGGAGATTCCATCGAAGAGCACTACAAGCCCCTGGTGCTCGCCCTGCGCAACCTCCCGTTGCCGGTGATCGCTGCGGTGAACGGCGTCGCGGCGGGCGCCGGGGCCAACATCGCGCTCGCCTGCGATCTCGTGATTGCGGCGCGCTCCGCAAGCTTCATCCAGTCGTTCTGCAAGCTCGGGCTCGTGCCGGACTCCGGAGGCACCTGGAGCCTGCCGCGGCTCGTAGGCCAGGCGCGCGCCATGGGTCTCGCGCTCCTGGGTGACAAGCTCGGTGCGCAAGAGGCTGCGCAGTGGGGCCTCATCTGGCGCTGCGTGGAGGATGCCGCGTTTCCGCAGGCGATCGAGGAACTTGCGACCCAGCTCGCCGCGGCGCCGACGCGCGGCCTGGCGCGCACGAAGCAGGCCCTGTACGAATCCTGGGGGCGCCCACTCGTGGCACAGCTCGACATCGAGCGCGACTTTCAGTCTGAACTCGGAGGCACCGCCGACTATGCGGAAGGCGTCGCCGCATTCGCGGGCAAGCGCGCACCCGCGTTCACGGGCCGGTGAGGCGCTCATGACCAGGGCGGCACTCGCATGCAACTGAAAAGCTACGTGGCGGGCCGCTGGCACGCGGGCGACCGCGACCTTCAGCAGCTGCGGGATGCGACGACCGGGCAGGTGATTGCCACAGCGTCCACCGCGGGCATCCATTTCGCTGGCGTGCTCGCCCATGCGCGCCAGGTGGGCGGGCCGGCGCTGCGGGGCCTCACCTTTCACGAGCGTGCTGCGCTGCTGAAGGCGCTCGCGAAGCGCCTCTCGGAATTGAAGGAAGAGTTCTACACGCTTTCTTTCGCAACGGGAGCGACGCGCGCGGATTCATGGATCGACATCGACGGCGGCATCGGTACGCTGTTCGCCTACGCGAGCCGCGGGGTCCGCGAGCTGCCGAACAGCCAAGTGTTCGTGGACGGGGACGTCGAGCCACTTTCGAAGACGGGTAGTTTCATCGGGCAGCATATCTGCGTGCCGCGCGAGGGCGCGGCGCTGCACATCAATGCGTTCAACTTCCCGGTCTGGAGCATGCTCGAGAAGCTCGCGCCCACGCTGCTGGCGGGCGTGCCGGCGATCGTCAAGCCCGCGACGGCCACCTCGTATCTCGCGGAACTCGTCTTCCGGCGCATCATCGAGAGCGGGCTCTTGCCGGAAGGCGCCGTTCAGCTCGTCTGCGGCAGCCTTGGCGATCTGTTTACGCACCTCTCCGGACAGGACATTGTCTCGTTCACCGGCTCTGCGACCACGGCCAATCAGTTGCGCAGTCATCCGGCCGTGCTCAGGAGCGCGGTGCGCTTCATCGCGGAAACGGACTCGATCAACTCCTGTGTGCTCGGCGCCGACGTGGCGCCAGGCGATCCGGAGTTCGAGGCCTTCGTGCGCGAAGTGGTACGCGAGATGACCGCCAAGGCCGGCCAGAAGTGTACGGCCATTCGCAAGGCGCTGGTCCCGGCGGGGCGACTCGATGTCGTCGCGGAGGCGATCCGCGCGGCGCTCGGCAGCGTCGTCGTCGGTGACCCACGACGGGAAGACGTGCGCATGGGGCCACTCGCAACGCTCGGCCAGCGACGCGAAGTGCTGGCGCGCCTCTCTGAACTGCGCCGCGAGGCCGATCTCGTGAGCGATGCCAGGCTCGAACCTGTTGGCGCTGACTTCGAGCGCGGTGCTTTCGTCGCACCGACACTGCTCCTTGCGCGAAACCCCGCGGGAGCACAGTACGTGCACACGGTGGAGGCCTTCGGGCCCGTGTGCACGGCCCTGCCCTATACATCGACGGCCGAAGCGGTCGACTTTGCACGCCGCGGCGAGGGCAGTCTCGTCGCATCGGTGTTCACGGCGGATGAGGGCGTAGCGCGCGAACTGGCGCTGGGCCTTGCGCCCTATCACGGACGCCTCCTGTTCGTTGACCGTGATTGCGTGCGCGAATCCACAGGCCATGGGGCGCCGCTACCGGGTCTCGTGCACGGTGGACCTGGCCGGGCAGGGGGTGGCGAGGAAATGGGCGGCCTGCGCGGTGTGATGCACTACCTGCAGCGCACCGCATTGCAGGGCAGCCCCACGATGATCACGGCGATCACCGGTCGCTGGGTGCGCGGCGCCAGGGAGATCACTGGCGCGGTACACCCGTTCCGCCGCACCCTGCACGAGCTTGCCGTCGGCGAGACGCTGCATTCGGGCGAGAGGGAGGTGACACTCGAGGACATTGAGCGCTTCGCGCAGCTCACCGGCGACACTTTCTACGCCCATATGGACGAAGCGGCCGCCCGGCGCAATCCACTCTTCGGCGGACGCGTGGCGCACGGCTACTTCCTCATATCGGCCGCGGCGGGGCTCTTCGTCGATCCTCCGTACGGGCCGGTGCTCGCGAACTACGGCCTCGAGCGGTTGCGGTTCGCAAAACCCGTTCGGCCGGGCGATCGAATCAGGGTGCGACTCACGTGCAAGTCGAAGTCGCTGCGCGCCGGGAAAGGCTACGGCGAGGTGACTTGGGATACGGAGATCACGAACCAGCACGGTGAGGTGGTCGCGAGCTACGACGTGCTGACGATGGTGAGCGCGGAGCCCGTTGATGACCGTTGATCCCGCGGCCCATCGTGCCGGGCACGGGGCGCTCGGGGGGGCTGCCTACCGGCGCTTCTTCTTCGGACCTGCGCCGCCCGCGCCGCCTGCGCCGCCCTCGCCGCCGATGTCATAGTCTTCGAAATCGCTCACCTGTTCGGCTGTGCGCTTCTCTTCGAGCAGGCGCTCGAGGCGACGCCACGCGGGATCACCGAGCTTCTGGCCCCGGCGCTTGGCGAGGTCGAGATCCTTGATGACGCGATCGAGATCGAGATCCTCGACCGAGGCACTGTCCTCTTCCTCTTCCTCGTCGTCGAATTCTTCCGACTCGGGTTTCTCGCTCATGGCGGCAGAGATTTAGCGCGAAACGCGTCCGGGCGCAACGGCCGACGTCACGGAGCGGTGGGACCTCAGCGAATCAATGCGTTCATCTCGAAGATCGGCAGCAGCATTGCAAATACGATGCCCATCACGAACAGGCCCATGACAACGATCAGCAGCGGGCCGAGGAGGCCGACGAGCGCCGCCAGGATACCGTCGAGCTCACGCTCCTGGCTCACGGCCGCGCGCTCGAGCATCGTCTCGAGCTTGCCACTTGATTCGCCGCTCGAAATGAGGTGGATCGTCATCGGCGGGAAGAGCTTGCTCTGGGCAAGCGAGCGGCCGATCGGCGCGCCTTCGCGCACACGCTGGCCGGCTTCGACGACGGCGTTCTTCATCGGGATATTGGTCACGACCTCGCCCGCGATACGCAGCGCCTCGAGTACCGGTACCGCGGCCGCCGTCAGGATGCTGAGCGTGCGGGTGAAGCGTGCGGTGTTGAACCCCCGCACGAGCTGTCCGACCAGGGGCAGGCGCAGCTGGAACTCGTGGTAGCGGCGGCGCGCCTCGGGATTTCTCAGCCATCGACCGACTCCGACGATTACGACCACAAGGCCGGCAAGCAGCCACAGGCCCCAGGTCTGCAGAAAATCGCTCACCCCGATCAGGATGCGCGTCATCAGGGGCAGTTGTGCCTTGCCGGTGTCAAAGACCTCGATGACCTTCGGTACGACGTACACGAGCAGTCCCGTGACGATGCCGAAGCACATGACCGTCAGCACGATGGGGTAGAGCATCGCGCCGAGCACCTTCTGACGCGTGAGCTCGCGGCCCTCGGTGTAGTCGGCGAGCCGCTCGAGAACTTCATCGAGGTGCCCGGACTGCTCGCCGGCAGACACCGTCGCACGGTAGATCTCGGGGAACACGCGCGGGAACTCGGCGAAGCCGCTTGCGAGCGTGTGCCCCTCCATGACGCGTGAACGCACGCCGAGAAGGATGCTCTGCACGCGCGGCTTCTCGGTTTGCTGCGACACAGCGAGCAGCGCCTCTTCCAGCGGCAGACCAGCCTTGGACAGGGTGGCGAGCTGGCGGGTAAGCAGGGCGAGGTCGGTGGCGGATGCGCCGCGGGCGATGCCGAACTTGCGCTGCCGGCGGGCTTCCTCGCGGGCCGCTTCAGTGACGGTGACCGGCAGCAGCTCGCGCTCGCGCAGCAGCTGGCGGACGTGCTTCGCGGTGTCGCCTTCCAGGACCCCTTTTTTCTCGCGTCCCGCGGCGTCGAGGGCGGTGTACTCGTAAGCGCCCATGGTGATGCGCTCAGGTCAAAGGGCTGGGGGCGACGGGCAAGACCGCACCCCAGGCCAGCTGACCGGCGCTTCTGGCCCCGCGCCCTTCGCGCTGAGCCCCGGCTCAATCCTCACGCGTCACCCGCAAGACTTCCTCGAGGGTCGTTTCGCCCCTGAGGACCCGGTTGCGCCCGTCGTCGCGGATTGACGGCGTCATCGTGCGCGCATAGCGCTCGAGTTCGTGCTCCGCGGCGCCGTCGTGAATCATGGTGCGCATCTGGTCATCGACCATGATCATTTCATAGATGCCGCTCCTGCCCCGGTAGCCCATGCCGAGCTCGCTGCTCGGGCGATACAGCACCGGCGAGTCGTCGGTCGGACCGAGGTTCAGCAGGCGTCGCTCGTACTCACCGGCCTGGAACGGCTGCTTGGTTTCGGGATTCAGGACCCGCACGAGGCGTTGTGCGAGAACGCCGATCAGGCTCGAGGAAAGGAGAAACGGCTCGATCCCCATGTCGCGCAGGCGCGTGACGGCGCCCGCCGCGGTGTTGGTGTGCAGTGTCGAGAGCACGAGGTGGCCGGTGAGGCTCGCCTGCACCGCGATCTGCGCGGTTTCGAGGTCCCGGATTTCGCCCACCAGCACCACGTCCGGGTCCTGCCGCAGGATCGCGCGCAGGCCGCGTGCGAAGGTCATCTCGACCTTGGTGTTGACCTGCGTCTGGCCGATGCCGTCGATGTAATACTCGATCGGATCCTCGACCGTCATGATGTTGCGCGTGTTGTCGTTCAGGCGCTCGAGCGCGGCGTAGAGCGTGGTCGTCTTGCCCGAGCCCGTGGGGCCTGTCACGAGCAGGATGCCGTGCGGCTTGTGGATCAACTCGTCCATCAGCGACTGCGTCGCCTGATCCATGCCGAGCGAATCGAGGTTCAGGCGCCCCGCCTGTTTGTCGAGGATGCGCAGCACGACCCGCTCGCCGTGGCCCGATGGGATCGTCGAGACACGTACGTCAACGGCGCGGCCTGCGATGCGCAGCGAGATGCGGCCGTCCTGCGGCAAGCGCTTCTCGGCGATATCGAGCTTCGACATGACCTTGATGCGCGAGACAACGAGCGGTGCGACCGCGCGACGGGACTGCAACACCTCGCGCAGCACGCCGTCGACCCGGAAACGGATCACGAGCCGGTTCTCGAACGGCTCGATGTGGATGTCGGACGCGTTTTCCTTCACAGCCTGGGTGAGGAGAGCGTTGATCAGCCGGATGATCGGCGCGTCGTCGTCGCTCTCGAGGAGGTCTGCCTGTTCGGGAAGGTCGAGCGCGAGGTGCGCGAGATCGACGGTGCCGTCGAGGCCCTCGGCCGCCTGCATCGCGTCGGAGCCCGCCTCGTAGGTGAGGCGCAGCAGTGTATCGAACTCCTCATCGCCCACCCTTGCAAGGCGAATCGGCATGCGCAGGTGGCGGCGGACTTCGGCGATCGCAATCGGTGTCACGTCGCCGCGATGGGCGCAGTCGGCGATGCCGTCGGCAGTGTGCCGCACGAGCACGCCGTGGCGCTTCGCGAACGCGAACGACAGGCGCCGCTCGGCCGGGCGCGCAGGCCCGCCCGCTGGCGCCGCCTCCATCAGGGCGACTCCGGCGGCGTCTGTCCGGGCGCAGGGGTGGGCGCAGGGGCGGGCGCAGGGGCGGGCGACCCGGCCGCCGGCACCGTGCTTGCGGCGTCGTCCGGCCCGTTGCCCGCCTGCGGGTCGACCGGCGCAGGCGCCGCCAACGGCGGCAGCACCGACTTCTTTTCTCCCGGCAACATCGGGACCACTTCGAACCTGGGGCCCATCCGCTTCTGCTCGTCGCGGATGTAGTTGTACTTCGCGTTCGTCTCGAAAGAGGCCTGCACGCCGTCGCGCAGGATCTTCGGCTGGATGAAGACCATCAGGTTGGTCTTGATCTTCGAGGCTTGCCGCACCCGGAACAGTTCGCCGATGAGAGGAATGCGGCCGAGGAACGGCACGCGCTGTTCACCCCGGCGATCCTCGTTCTGGATGAGCCCTCCCAGCACGATCGTGCCGCCATCCTCGACGAGGAGCGTCGTGTTGATCACGCGTTTGTTCGTGATGAGGTCGACCGAGCTCGCGGTGCTGGTCGAAAGGCTCGAGGCTTCCTGCTCGATCTTCAGGATCACGGCGTCGCCTTCATTGATCTGTGGCGTGATCTTGAGGATCGTGCCGACTTCCTCTCGCTGGATGGTCTGGAAGGGATTGACGGAGCCGTTGTTGTTGCCGCCGGTGTTCGTGTACTGGCCGGTGATGAAGGGCACTTCCTGCGCGACCTTGATCTGCGCCTCCTGATTGTCGAGCGTGACGATCGACGGCGTTGCGACGATGTTGGTGTCGGCATCGTTTCTGATCGCTCGCAGCACCGCCGCCCAGTTCGTGCCGGTGTCCTGCACCCGGCCACCCCCGATCGTGGTGCCGATGATGGCCTTGGGGTCGATGCTGGTCGGGTTATCGATGCCACGGATGATGTCGACGATGCTGCCGCCCGCGATCGGCTGGATGAAGCCGCCGACGGCAAAATTGTCCTGTGAGCCGTCAACGGCCCAGTTGATGCCGAGTTCTGCGGTCTTGTCGGCGCGCACTTCGACGATCACCGCCTGCACGAGCACCTGCGCCCGGCGGATATCGAGTTTGTCGACGATCGCCATGAGGCTGCGCATGGCCTTCGGCGGTGCGGTGATCACGATGGCGTTGTTGTCGGGGTCGGCCCAGATGGTCGTGTTGCGCTCGGCCTGGGCCGCGGGACCGGCCCCGGCCGCGCCGGCGGCGCCCGGCGCGGCGGCGGCGACGCCGGTGACCTGTTCCTTCAGTTTCGCAGCAATCTTTTCGGCGTCCGAGTAGCGCAGATAGCGCACTTGCGTATCTCCGCCCGCTTCAAGGGGTGTATCGAGGTGCGCAATCAGCGCCTTCACGCGCAGTCGCGCGGATTGCTCGCCGCTCAGCAATATGCTGTTCGAGCGGTCGTCCGCAACCAGCTTCAGGTTGGTGCCGCCGCCTTCAGCCGCAGCCGCACCCTGTATCAGCTGGGAGACCACGCGCACGATTTCGGCGGCCGACGCATTCTGCATCGGGATCACCTCGATCTCCGCGTCGCCACCCTGGTCGATGCGCCGGATGATGCGCATGATGCGGTTCACGTTGTTCGCGCGGTCGGAAATGATCAGCATGTTCGAGGCGGGGTAGGCCGCGAGATGCCCGTACTGCGGAATCAGCGGCCGCAGGATCGGCACGAGCTGCGCTGCGCTCACGTTCTTCACCGCAATGACCTGGGTGACGATCTCGTCGGACGTGGAGCTGACACGGTCGGGCAGGTCGACCGATGGAAACTGCCTCGCGTTCGCGTCCGGAATGATCTTGATCACATTGCCGGTCTGCACTGCGACGAAACCGTAAACCTGCAGGATAGAGAGGAATGCCTGATAGAAGGCCTCGGGAGTCATCGGCGTGGTCGACAGCATGGTGACCTGCTGGCGGCCGACGCGTGGGTCGATGATGAAGTTCTTGCCGGTTGCCGCGCTGACTGCCTCGATGATCTGCGTGATGTCGGCGTCCTTGAAGTTCGGCGTGATGCGCGCCGCGGACGGCTGCTGTGCCGCCGCGACGGAGACGACGGCAAGCAGGGCGCCCAGGGCGGCGAGGCGCACCTGGCCGCGGCGCAAGCGCGGAGGCCGGATTTCGTTATTGCGTGTCATATCCGCCAAGTCTCCACTTTCTAGTCGCCACGCTCGTTGGGCGGCGGGTCGGCCGGTTCTTCCGTACCTGTCTCGCCGCTACCCAGCGCAGCCGCGGCTGGATCGGGCTGGGCAGGCGGCGCCGCAAGCTGCTCCGCCTCATTCGCCACCTGCGCCATGTTGAGGGTGAGTTCCTGCTGCCGCCCGCTGCGCATCACGGTCACGCGCGCTTCGGCGGAACTGCCGAGTGTGCGGAAAATTTCGTTGCCGCGCGCGGGATCGTCGAGCGGCGTGCCGTTGATCGAGGTGACGAGGTCACCCGGGCGCAGGCCGAGGCGCGCAAAGGCGGCGCGGTTGCGCCCCGGGTAGACGCGGTAGCCGCGCTGTTTGCCCTCGGCAAAGACAGGCTGAGGTCGCATCACGTCTCCGATGACGCCCGGGTCCTTCTCGATGAGCTTTTTCATGCGATCGAGGATCTGTATGTCGCCCGCCGTCGGCAGCTGTGCAGGCAGCGCGGGGGAAGGCGCAGCCGAAGCAAGTGTCGACTGGTGCGGCAGCGACAGTGATTCAAGGGCTCCAGCCCGCTCGAGCACGACGCGGTCTGCATAGACGGCATGCAGCTTCGCCCCACCAGGCACGGTGTCGCCGACCATCACGACCTTGGCGGCGGCGGCACTCTCGCCGAGGATGGCGATGCCGGTATTCGGGTCGGTGTTGGCGATCACACCCGCGAGCACGAGCGCGAGACTCGTCTGCGGCGCGTTGCTGGCATCGCCGCTCGCGGCGACGGCAGACTCGCCAAAGAGGTGCGCGTTGACGAGCGTTGCCAGGTCGAGCTGCGGTGGCGCCTGCACAGGTTCACTCGCGACCGGTGTGGCGAGATTGGCGCCAGCGAGGTCGGTCACCGTGAAGGCAATCTGCACGGCGAGCACGACGCCGAGCACCCAGGTGGCAAGTTGCGGGCCGCGGACAGCCAGCAGGCCTTTCCAGGCGTCTGGCGAGGGTAGGCCCTGCAACACGGAAGTCGTCATCCGCCCAATCATAAGGTGCTGTCGATGGCGCTCACAAGCGACTGTTTCGCCAAGAATTCGGCGCCGCGTGAACCGGCGACTTGTGTTGCCGATCGGCGACCCCTATAAAAGGTCAAATGCCGGGTAATGAGCCAGTCCATCCAGACCGTGGTGTCGTCGTCGAGGAGGCGGCGCCGAAGCTGAAACGTCCGCCGCTGTTTCAGGTCATATTGCTGAACGACGATTACACGCCGATGGAGTTCGTGGTGGATGTGCTCGAGAGGTTTTTTGGCATGAACAGGCCGCAGGCAACCCGCGTGATGCTCGAGGTTCACATGAAGGGCAAGGGCGTGTGCGGGGTGTTCAGTTTCGAGATTGCCGAGACCAAAGTCGCGCAAGTCACGACCTATGCGCGCGACAACCAGCACCCGTTGATGTGTACGCTGGAGGAGATCTGATGCTGTCGTCCGAGCTCGAATACTGCCTGAATGAAGCCTTTCGCGAGGCACGCGAGGCCCGCCACGAGTTCCTGACCGTCGAGCATCTGCTGTACAGCCTGCTCGGGGCCGCCCGGGTGCGCGAGGTGCTGCGAGCCTGCGGGGCCGATCTTGAGAAGCTGAAGCCCGACCTGCGCGCGCACATCTCGGAGGCGACGCCGCAACTGCCCGAGGGCGATGATCGCGAGGTGCAGCCCACGCTCGGCTTCCAGCGCGTGCTGCAGCGCGCGGTCTTTCATGTGCAGTCGAGCGGCAAGAAGGAAGTCGGGGTCGCGAACGTGCTGGTCGCGATTTTCAGCGAGAAGCAGACCCACGCGGTGTACCTCCTCAACCGCCAGGGCGTGAACCGGCTCGACGTCGTGAACTACGTGTCGCACGGCCTCTCGAAGATTGCAGAGGAGAAGCCGGGGAAGGAGTCCGAGGCTGTCGAGGGGGAGCGCGAGGCTGAAGGTGGCGCGCTCGAGAAGTACACCACCAACCTCAACCGCCAGGCCGAGAGCGGCCGCATCGATCCACTGATCGGCCGCCAGCTCGAAGTCGAACGCACGATCGAGATCCTCTGCCGGCGCCGCAAGAACAATCCGCTGTACGTCGGCGAGGCTGGCGTCGGCAAGACGGCCATCGCGGAGGGGCTCGCACGGCTCATCGTCGAGCGCAAGGTGCCCGACGTGCTCGCGGGCAGCACGATCTACGCGCTCGATATGGGCGCCCTGATCGCCGGCACCAAATATCGCGGCGATTTCGAGAAGCGCCTGAAGGGCGTGATTACCGAGCTGAAGAAGCAACCCGGAGCGATCCTCTTCATCGACGAGATCCACACCGTGATCGGCGCCGGCGCCGCGTCGGGCGGCGTGATGGATGCCTCGAACCTGATCAAGCCCGTGCTGACGGGCGGCGAGATCCGCTGTATCGGCTCGACGACCTATCAGGAGTTTCGCGGCATCTTCGAGAAGGACCACGCGCTCGCGCGGCGCTTCCAGAAGATCGATGTCGTGGAACCGAGCGTCGCGGAGACGATCGACATCCTGCGGGGGCTCAAGTCGCGCTTCGAGGAGCACCATGCCGTCAGGTACACGGACGAGGCGCTGCGCGCCGCGGCAGAACTCTCGGCGCGCCACATCAACGAGCGCCAGCTGCCGGACAAGGCGATTGACGTCGTCGACGAGGCCGGCGCCCGGCTGCGGCTGAAGCCCGCTGCCGAGCGCGAAGCGACAGTCGAAGTGCGGCACATCGAGGAAGTCGTGGCGCGCATCGCGCGCATCCCGGCGAAGAACGTTTCGACTACCGACCGTGAAGTGCTGCGCAACCTCGAGCGCAATCTCAAGCTCGTGATCTTCGGGCAGGACACGGCGATCGAGTCGCTCGCCGCATCGATCAAGATGGGCCGATCGGGGCTCGGCGATCAACGCAGGCCCACGGGCAGCTTCCTCTTCGCCGGCCCGACCGGCGTCGGCAAGACAGAAGTCACGCGCCAGCTCGCGATCGCACTCGGCGTCGAGTTCATCCGTTTCGACATGTCGGAGTACATGGAGCGCCACACCGTCTCGCGCCTGATCGGCGCGCCTCCGGGGTACGTCGGCTTCGATCAGGGTGGGCTCCTCACCGAGGCGATCACGAAGCATCCGCACTGCGTGCTGCTGCTCGACGAAATCGAGAAGGCCCACCCCGACGTCTTCAATCTGCTGCTGCAGGTGATGGATCACGGCACGCTCACCGACAACAACGGGCGCAAGGCCGATTTCCGCCACGTCACGATCGTGATGACGACGAACGCGGGCGCGCAGGAAATGAACCGCCCGTCGATCGGCTTTACCCATCAGGACAACGCGAGCGACGGGATGGAGGCGGTGCGGCGGCTCTTTTCACCGGAATTCCGCAACCGGCTCGACGCGATCATCCAGTTCGCGCCGCTCGCTGCGCCGACGATCGAGCGCGTGGTCGAGAAGTTGCTGGTGGAGGCTGAAGCCCAGCTCGAGCAGAAGGGAGTAATACTGACGATCGACGATGCCGCGCGTCGCTGGATCGCGCAGAAGGGTTATGACCCGAAGATGGGCGCGCGACCGATGGCGCGAGTGATCCAGGAGCACATCAAGCGGCCGCTCGCGGAGGAACTGCTTTTCGGCAAGCTCGTGAACGGCGGGCAGGTGCGGGTGACACTCGCCGCAGGCGGCGATGGGCTCGCACTCGAGTGCACGCCGGGCGAGGAGGCCGTCCCCGCCTGATCAGCGTGTTGCTGAGATCGAGACGTCAATCATCGGCGCGTGGTGTTCGCCGATGTCGCGAGTCAGATTCTCCGCGAGCGCGTAGGCACGCGCGTAGACGTCGCCGCCCACTTCGCGCTCGAGGTAATAGGGAACGGTGGCATCCGGCGGACAGTCGGGATCGCCCAGGCGATTGCAGCGCACGAGGAGATTCCGCCAGTTCAGTGGGCCGCAGTCGAAGCCGCTTCGGCAAGCCAGCAGTACAAGTGAGGCGCCGCGTTCCTTCGCCGTCGGGTCGAAATCTGCGGCGAGCAGCGCGAGGCCGGCGAACCACCAAGCTTCGGCTCCGCCAGCCTTCATGGCACGCCCCAGCAGATCGCTCGCCTCTCTTGTAGTCGCATCGGTCCCTTGCGACTCGGCAGCCGCGGGTGCGCGTATGGCGACGAGCATCAATTCATAGGCCTTTCGAGCCTCTGCAGCGGGATAGCCGTCCGCTGCCGCGAGATCGAGCCAGTCGCCGGCGTCGCGACTCTGAGCCTCGACAGGAAGACCAACAAATGGGTTCGCGGACACGAAGCGGTGGCACAGCGCGTAGTCCTTTTGCATGGAGTCCAGCAGGCCTGCGGTCATACCCGGGTGCCGTGACCACACATCCTCGGGAGCAACGGCAGCGCGGTAGAGGGAGGCAACCCCTTCGCACAGACGAAGAGCTTCGGAGATCGCAAACTGCGCGGCCCCGTCGCCCCTGAGGGCTGCCGGCGCCGCCGACTGCACAAATGCAAATAGGTCACTCGATTCGTCGAGTTTTCCTGACCAAGACTTCTCGTTCCTGCTCCGCTGCGTGTTGACCTGTTCATACTGCCCAATAGAGATGGGCAAAGCGCTCTGGGAGGGCTCGGCGCGAAAAACGGTGTCCGAATAGCCGCGCGGCAAAGTTGCTACCACCGAAATCTCAGGTTCTGCAGCTACATGCACGAGCACGAATGCCAGTGCCGAGGCGGCCGCGACCGCAACACCAGCCCCAATGGCGCGCGACTTCATCATCGTCAAACTCGCCAGTCCGTGTCACGAAATTGCACGATGTCGCTTTCAATCAACGCATGGAACACGGGATCAATTGGTATCGTGTCCAGCAGCTGAGCAACGCGTCGCCAGCATCACCCACACAGATGCTATCAGTACGCCGGTGTACGTGACCGCAGATACTGGTGCGGACGCGAACATGAGCATGAGCACAGCCCTTGAGCCATGCGACGAGAGAGGCAACAAGCGCAGCTTTCGCATATAGCCCCCAGTAATTACTTAGTTGATACAAGAAGACGCCGGCTGACAGGCATCGACCGCAAGCTTGCATCTGCGAGCACTCTTTGGATCGACCCGCGCCTGACTCCCGTTGTCAATCCGTCTGCCAACGCTTCTAGCATATTTGTGTAGGGGGGCAAGTGAATTGTATGTTGACAGAACAAGTTCAACGTCGTGGCTGCCTAGGCGTCCAGCCTGCTGGCGCATTGAATGAAACAAGTATTCCTGGAGAGCTTGGTGCTGGTCATCCGCTCTTCGCGGATTCGTGGGGTGGCGCGAGGGTGAGCCACTGATTTTGCGTGGAGCGACCCGCGCAGGTGATGACATGGGCTCGCCTATCCGGTGAATCGGCGAAGAGCGGGCTACGAGTGGGGCAGAGGCAACGATATCCCCCGTTACGCGTGCGCCGCCCAACGAGTTCGAAGCGATGGGCAAGTCGCGGCCACTGCGGGATGCCGTGGCCCCTGCGTCGCGGGCGGTCAACGGCCGCGATAGACGATGCGGCCCTTGCTGAGATCGTACGGAGTCAGCTCGACGGTCACCTGGTCGCCGGTGAGGATGCGGATGTAGTTCTTGCGCATCTTGCCCGAGATGTGCGCGGTCACCACGTGCCCGTTCTTGAGCTGGACGCGGAAAGTCGTGTTCGGCAAAGTCTCGGTGACTTCGCCTTCCATCTGTATGGCGTCTTCTTTGGACATGCGTGTTCCGGTGACAAGGGCGCGCGGATTCTGCATAAAGAGGCCCCTCAGGTCCAGTGTTTCGGCCTCTCGGTGGTGCCAAACCGGGCAAGGCAGGCCGAAAATTCCCGTCGCGGCACGGGGCGGCTGCCCAGACTGCGCAGATGCGCGGACGCAAGCTGGCAGTCGATCAGGTGGATGTCGCGCGCCGCGCAGTTCTCGACCAGCACTGCGAGCGCGATCTTCGAGGCGTCGCGCGCGCGCGCGAACATCGACTCACCGAAGAAGATTCCGCCGAGCGCAACGCCGTAGAGGCCGCCGATCAGCTCGCCATCGCGCCTCGCTTCAACGCTGTGCGCGAGCTCAAGCGCGTGCAGCGCGACATAGGCCGCGCGCATCTCGGGTGTGATCCACGTGCCGCCTGCCGTATCGCGAGGCGCGGCGCAGGCATCGACCACTGCCGCGAAATCACAGTCGAAAGTGACGGTAACCCCTCGATTTCGCATCGCTTTGTCCAGGCTTCGGCTGCGACGGAACTCCGCGGGGAAGAGCACCTCGCGAGGATCGGGTGACCACCAGAGCACTGGCTGGCCGGGTGAATACCACGGGAAAATGCCGCGGCGGTAGGCCGCGAGCAGGCGCTGCGGGGTGAGGTCGCCGCCGGCGGCGAGAAGGCCGGGCGGCTCATCGAGCGCGCTTTCCGGGTCCGGAAACCAGTCGGGCGCATCCGCCGAAGACAGCCAGGTGATGCGCTTCATCGGCGGGCGTCCCGGAACGGTACATGCGCCCGAACGGCCTCGGCGTACGCATCGACCGAGCGACCTTCGCGGGCGAGGTACGCACCAATCGCCGCACGAAAGCGCTCATCCAGAATCAGGTGCGCAGAGCGGGTCTGCGCCGGTTCGAAGCCGCGCGCGACCTTGTGTTCGCCCTGCGTGCCCGGCTCGAAGCGTGCGAGTCCCGCCTCGATGCAGTACTCGATGCCCTGGTGATAGCAGGTCTCGAAGTGCAGGCTGTGAAAGTCGGCCGCGGCACCCCAGTAGCGGCCGTAAAGTGTATCCGCGGACCGGAAGAAGATCGCGCAGGCGACGAGTGCTCCGCGCCAGAGAGCGGCTTTCACGATGAAGGCCTGCCCGAAAGTACGCGCCGCGTGGGCAAAGAATGCGCGCGTCAGATAGGGCTCGTGGCCGTGCCGCAGGAAGGTGTCGCGATGGAGCGCATAGACCGTGTCGAGCCGCTCGTCGGCAAGCTGCTCACCCGTCCAGGTTTCGAACCCGATGCCCATCTCGGCAACACGCCGGCGTTCGCGTCGGGCCTTCTTGCGCTTGTCGGCGGTGAAGCTCGCGAGATAGTGATCGAAGGAGGTGTAGCCCCGGTTGTGCCAGTGGAACTGGCAGTCGCGCCGGCCGAGCCAGCCTGCCTCGTCGAGCGCTGCAGTGTCGGCGTCATCGGGAAAAAGGACGTGCGCCGAGGAGGCGCCTCGCTCTCTTGCCAGCGCAGCGAGTCGGACAAGCAGGCGGCGCTTGAGGGTGACGGGGTCGAGGCCGGGTCGCACGAGCAGACGCGGGCCTGTGGCCGGTGTGAACGGCACTGCGACGACGAGCTTGGGATAGTACTCGAGCCCCGCGCGTGCGTAGGCCTGCGCCCACGAGAAGTCGAACACGAACTCGCCGTAGGAGTGGGTCTTGAGGTACGCGGGCGCGGCCGCCGCGAGGCCCTGTGCATCGGTGAGCAGCACATGCGCGCTTTCCCAGCCCGTTTCTGCAGCGATGCAGCCCGATTGCTCGAGACCCGCGAGGAAAGCGTGACGCAGGAACAGCGCGCCGTCCGGCACCAGTGCGTCCCACTCGCACGCCGTGAGTGTTGCGAGGCTCGCGGCGACCCGGCTCTCCATTGCTCCGTTCAGCCGCCCGGCGTGTCGAAGCGTTCGAGGTATTTGTCGGCGTCGAGCGCAGCCATGCAGCCCGAGCCCGCCGAAGTGATCGCCTGGCGGTACACCGGGTCGGCGACGTCGCCGGCAGCGAACACACCCTCGACGCTCGTGGCGGTCGCGTTGCCGTGCGCGCCGCCCTGCACGCGGATATAGCCGCCTGCCATCTCAAGCTGGCCCGCAAAGATCGCCGTATTCGGTGTGTGGCCGATTGCAATGAAAGTGCCGGTGACATCGAGGCGACGTGTCGCGCCGCCCCGGATCGCGGCGATCTGCACGCCATTGACGCCCTGCGCGTCGCCGAGGATCTCCCGCACCTCGTGATCCCAGATGATCTCGACTTTGCCCGCGCGCTCGCGCTCAAACAGCCGCTCCTGCAGGATCTTCTCCGCGCGCAGCTTGTCGCGCCGATGTACGAGCGTCACGTGCGAGGCAAGGTTCGCAAGATAGAGCGCTTCCTCGACGGCCGTGTTGCCGCCGCCGACCACTGCCACGCGGTGGCCGCGGAAGAAAAAGCCGTCGCAGGTTGCGCAGGCCGAGACGCCGCGGCCACGGAACGTCTCTTCGGAGGGCAGGCCGAGGTAGCGTGCCGAGGCTCCGGTGGCGATGACGAGCGCGTCGCAGGTGTAGCCGCCGCGCTCGCCCGTGAGCAGAAACGGGCGCCGCGAAAGGTCGACGGTCTGGATGTGATCGTTCACGGTCTCCGTGGCGAAGCGCTCCGCGTGCGCACGCATGCGTTCCATCAGCGCGGGGCCTTGCAGCCCCTCGGCGTCGCCGGGCCAGTTGTCGACATCGGTCGTCGTCATCAACTGGCCGCCCTGCTCGAGGCCGGTGATCAGCATCGGTTGGCGGTTGGCGCGTGCGGCGTAGACGGCGGCGCTGTAGCCGGCGGGTCCGGAACCCAGGATGATCAGGCGGCGATGCGTTGGGGTCGTCATGTATAATTTGCGTGGCGATGTGCGCCGTTCCAGTGGGCAGCGGAGTGTACAGTATCCGCGTTGCGGATCGCCGATCTTCCATTTAAAATCAACCGATTGTAACTAGATATTCATCGAGATTCTTGATTTGGCCGACGCTCGTTCTACCCGCCAGCCTGCGCGTTTCACCGCCGCCGTTTCCCGTGGTCTGCGCGAAAGCGCGGTGATCACGATCGCGGCCATTGCGCTCGTGCTGCTCACCGCGCTCGCGACCTACAGCCCGGGCGATCCCGGCTTCTCTTTTACGGGCTCCGGCACCGTGCAGAACCGTATCGGTCCCTTCGGCGCCTGGCTTGCCGATGTGCTCTTTTTCCTCTTCGGGCGGCCGGCCTTTCTCTTTCCGCTCATGCTCGGTTCGGCGGCGGTCGCGCTGCATCGGGTGCCGCGCGACGAGGAGCCGCGCTCGCGGGCCAACACGATCGTGCGCGCCTGTGGCTTGTTGCTCGTGCTCGTGACGAGCTGCGCTCTCGCGACACTGCATTGGGCGCCGCGCTCGTTGCCGCAAACAGCGGGCGGCGTCATCGGCAGCCTCGTCGGCGGCGGGCTGGGTGCGGCGCTCGGCTTCCTCGGCGCGACGCTCGCGCTGCTCGCGGCGTTCATGGCCGGCGTGTCGCTTGCCTTCGGGGTCTCGTGGTTCACGATCATGGACCGCGTCGGCGCGGCTGCCTGGGGCGCGATCGGCTGGATCCGCGCGCGCAGTCTCGCGGCGCGTGATGCGGCCGAGGGTCGCGAGCGCAAGCAGGCGCGCAAGGAGACGGTCGAGACGGACCAGAAGAAGGCCGCGCTGCGCGTGAAACCGCGCATCGAGCAGCCGGCGCCCCGCGTCGAGAAGAGCGAGCGGGTCGAGAAGGAGCGCCAGGTGCCACTCTTCGAGACGGCCAAGTCGAGCGAGCTGCCACCGCTCAAGCTGCTCGACGATCCGCCGCAACATGCCGAGTCGTATTCGCCGGAGGCGCTCGAGGCAATGTCGCGGCTCGTCGAGCTGAAGCTCAAGGATTTCGGCGTCGAGGTCGAAGTCGTTGCCGTGCAGCCGGGGCCGGTGGTCACGCGCTTCGAGCTGCGACCGGCACCAGGCGTCAAGGTGAGCCAGATTTCGAGTCTCGCGAAAGATCTCGCGCGGGCGCTCTCGGCCATCAGCGTCCGCGTGGTCGAAGTGATTCCCGGCAAGTCGGTCATGGGGCTCGAGATTCCGAACGAGAAGCGCGAGCTCGTCACGCTGGGCGAGATCATCAAGTCGAAGGCCTACGACGAGCTCGGCTCGCCGCTCACGCTGGCGCTCGGCAAGGACATCGGCGGCCAGCCGATCGTGGCGGATCTGGCGCGCATGCCGCATCTCCTGATAGCGGGCACGACCGGTTCGGGCAAATCGGTCGCGATCAACGCGATGGTGCTGTCACTCCTCTACAAGGCGACTGCCGAGCACGTGCGCCTTGTGATGATCGACCCGAAGATGCTCGAGTTGTCGGTGTACGAGGGCATCCCGCACCTGCTCGCACCGGTCGTCACCGACATGAAGCAGGCGGCGAATGCGCTGCGCTGGTCGGTCGCGGAGATGGAGCGCCGCTACCAGCTGATGGCGGCGCTCGGGGTGCGCAACATCGCCGGCTTCAACAAGCGCGTGAAGGAAGCGATCGATGCCGGCAAGCCGATCCGCGACCCCGTGATGCTCGCGAAGGCGGCGAACGACCCGACGATCGACCAGTCGCAGATCCAGGATCTCGCGCCGCTGCCCTACATTGTTGTCATCATCGACGAGCTTGCGGACCTGATGCTGATCGTCGGCAAGAAGGTCGAGGAGCTGATCACGCGGCTCGCGCAGAAGGCACGCGCCTCGGGCATCCATCTCGTGCTCGCGACCCAGCGGCCCTCGGTGGACGTGATCACCGGTCTCATCAAGGCGAACATTCCCTGCCGCATCGCCTTCCAGGTGTCGGCCAAGGTCGATTCGCGCACGATCCTCGATCAGAGCGGCGCCGAGTCGCTGCTGGGCCATGGCGACATGCTGTACCTGCCCTCCGGCACAGCCTTGCCGAACCGCGTCCACGGCGCATTTGTTTCCGACCAGGAGGTGCAGCGCGTGGTCGAAGCGCTCAAGAAGAGCGCGCCGCCGGTGTATGTCGATGAAGTGCTCTCGGGTCCGAGCTCGCCGATTCCCGGCATGCCGGGTGAGGAGGGTGAGGGAGAGGGCGGCGGCACGGCGGATGCCGAGGCCGATCCGCTTTACGACGAGGCGGTGAAGATCGTCACCACCGAAAGAAAGCCGTCGATCTCCTACGTGCAGCGACGCCTCAAGATCGGCTACAACCGCGCCGCGCGGCTCCTCGAAGCGATGGAGTCGGCGGGCATTGTCGGGCCGCTGCAATCGAACGGTGCGCGCGAAGTGCTTGCGCCTGCACCTCCGGAGGGCTGATGCGGGTCGCGTTCCAGTTTTGCGTGGGTGTCGTGCTCGCGCTTGGCGTGACACAACTCGCGGCGGCGCCCGCGCCGGCCACCGCGCTCGATCGCTTCCTCGAGGGGCTCAAGACCTTGCGCGCCGAGTTCTCGCAGCGCGTGGTCGATGCGCGGGGCGCCACGGTGCAGGAAGGCGTCGGCAGCCTCGTCGTTGATCGGCCGGGACGCTTCCGCTGGGAAGTGCGGCCCGCGGGGGCTGAAGGCAGTCAATTGCTGGTGGCCGA
Organism: Steroidobacteraceae bacterium; assembly: GCA_035433705.1. Classification (GTDB taxonomy): domain Bacteria; phylum Pseudomonadota; class Gammaproteobacteria; order Steroidobacterales; family Steroidobacteraceae; genus CADEFQ01. The sequence goes on along the minus strand of DAORVK010000019.1, from coordinate 10,329 downwards.
CGGCCGCAACCTCTGGTTCTACGATCGGGATCTCGAGCAGGTCACCGTCAAGCCTGCCGACGTCACGCTCACGGCAACGCCTGCGATGCTCCTGTCGGGCACTGGGGATATCCGCGTGGCCTTCGACGTGCAGGCGCTGCCGCGCGCCGCTGGCCTCGACTGGGTGCAGGTCACCCCGCGTGCCGACGACGCGGATTTTCGCGACGCCAGGCTCGGTTTCGCAGCGGGTGCGCTCAAGCGCATGGTTCTGCACGACAAGCTCGGCCAGACCGCAACGCTGATTTTCGGCAAGGCAGTGCGTAACGGGGCGGTGAACGCCGCGGAGCTGCACTTCACCCCGCCGCCGGGCGTCGACGTGATCGGCACGCCGCGGCCTTGAGACGCATGCAGGCGCTGCATTTCCGGTCCTGGTGGATCGCCGGCGGCATCGCGATGGCGCTCGCCATCGTCGTCAGCTCGCTGCTGCCGGCCGCTGACCTCCCTCGTGTGCAGCTGTGGGACAAGTTCGAACATGCCTTCGCGTACTGCGCGCTCGCGGCCTGGTTTGGCGGTGTGCTGCGTCCCGACCGCTATCTGCGGCTCGCTCTCGCGCTGCTGGCGCTCGGTATCGCGGTCGAGATCGCGCAGGGCGCGATGGGCGTCGGGCGCACCGCGGACATGCGGGATGTCCTCGCCAATGCCGTCGGAATCGCCATCGGGGTCGCCATGGCTCACCTCGGCGTCGGCGGATGGATGCGCGGGGTCGAGCGCCTCCTGGGCGTGGCCGCGCCCACGGCCGACTGACGCGCCATGACGGCAAGGCCTTTCGATCACGCGCGGCCCCTCGCGGACCGCATGCGCCCGCGTTCGGTCGACGAAGTGGTTGGCCAGGCGCATCTCCTGGGGACGGGCAAGCCACTGCGCAGGGCGCTCGAAGGCGGGCAACTGCATTCGCTCATCCTCTGGGGACCACCGGGCACCGGCAAGACCACGCTTGCGCGCCTGATCGCGGGCCGCGCTGACGCCGATTTCATTGCGTTGTCGGCGGTGCTCGCAGGAGTGAAGGACGTGCGCGCCGCGGTCGAGCAGGCGAAGGCGACGCGCGCGCTCTCGGGCCGCGCGACGGTGCTGTTTCTCGACGAGGTCCATCGCTTCAACAAGGCGCAGCAGGACACCTTCCTGCCCTTTCTCGAGGACGGCACGCTCACTTTCATCGGTGCGACCACCGAGAACCCGTCGTTCGAAGTGGTCAGCGCACTGCTGTCGCGGGCGCGGGTTTACGTACTGAAGCCCCTGCAGCCTGATGCGATCGCGCAGCTGCTGCGCGCCGCGCTGGCAGACGTCGAAAGGGGTCTCGGCCGCGAAGGGCTCGCGCTCGAAAGTGACGCGCTCGACCTGCTTTCCCAGGCTGCCGACGGCGATGCGCGCCGGGGCCTCAATATGCTTGAGATTGCGGCCAGTCTCGCGGAGGAGGGCCGCATCAACCTCGCCGCGGCACGCGAGGTGGCGAGTGGCGGTCGACGCCGCTTCGACAAGGGTGGGGAACAGTTCTACGACCAGATCTCGGCGCTGCACAAGGCCGTGCGCGGCACCGATCCGGATGCCGCGCTCTACTGGCTCTGCCGCATGCTGGACGGTGGCTGCGATCCACTCTATATCGCGCGCCGCGCGCTGCGCATGGCGGTCGAGGACATCGGACTCGCTGATCCGCGCGCGATCACGATCGCACGTGATGCCTGGGATACGTACGACCGCCTCGGCAGCCCCGAGGGGGACCTCGCGATTGCGACGGCGATCGTCTACCTCGCCTGCGCACCGAAGAGCAACGCCGTGTATGTCGGCATGGGCGAAGCGATGGCGGACGTCGGGAAGTTCGGCACGCTCGAGGTGCCGCTGCGCTTTCGCAATGCGCCGACGCGCCTGATGAAGGATCTCGACTACGGCAAAGGTTATCGCTACGCGCACAACGAGCCCGGCGCGTTCGCCACGGGCGAACGATACCTGCCCGATGGCTTGCCCGATCGTCGATACTACCGACCCGTGCCGCGCGGCCTCGAGGTGAGGATCGGTGAGGCGCTCGCGCGGTTGCGAAAACCCCCGTCAGAGTAGGCGCCACAGGAGACCCCGTGCTCGATCCGAAGTTGTTGCGTACTGATCCCGACGCGGTTGCGCGCAATCTGGCGCGGCGCGGATTTGTGCTCGATGTGCCTTTCTTCCGTGCGATCGAGGAGCGGCGCAAGCTGCTGCAGATCGAGGCGGATCGCTTGCGCGCCGAGCGCAACAACCACTCGAAGTTCGTGGGGGCGGCAAAGGGTCGTGGCGAGGACATCGCGCCACTGCTGGCGCGCGGCGAGACGCTCGCGGCCGAAGTCGCGCGCATCGACGGCGATCTCACCGCCGTGCAGCGTGAACTGGACGAGTGGCTGCTCGGCATTCCGAACCTGCTCGAGGCGTCTGTCCCGGACGGTGCGGACGAATCAGCCAATGTCGAGGTACGCCGGGCCGGCGCTCCGCGGCGTTTCGACTTTGAGCCCAAGGATCACGTGGCGGTCGGCGAGGGGCTCGATGGCTTCGATTTCGACGCCGCAAGCCGTATCGCCGGTGCGCGTTTTGCGGTGATGCGCGGTGGTGTCGCGAGGCTGCACCGCGCCCTCACGCAGTTCATGCTCGACCTGCACACACGCGAGCACGGGTACACGGAAGTTTACGTGCCCTATCTCGTGTCCCGTGCAACCCTCACCGGCACGGGCCAGCTGCCGAAGTTCGAGGCGGACCTGTTTGCGGTGCCGCACGATCCGGCGCTGTTCCTGATTCCCACGGCCGAAGTGCCGGTGACGAATCTGGTGCGCGATTGCATCGTTGCCGCGGATCGCCTGCCCCTGCGCCTGGTTGCGCACACGCCGTGCTTCCGCTCGGAAGCCGGTGCGCACGGCAAGGACACGCGCGGGCTCATCCGCCAGCACCAGTTCGACAAGGTGGAACTCGTGCAGATCGTGCGGCCCGCCGACTCGGCGCAGGCGCTCGAGGAACTCACCGCGCACGCGCAAGCCGTGCTCGCGGCGCTCGAGTTGCCGTATCGCGTCGTGGCGCTGTGCGCGGGCGACATCGGCTTTGGCAGCGCGAAGACCTACGATCTTGAGGCGTGGCTGCCGGGGCAGGGCAAGTATCGCGAGATCTCATCGTGCAGCAACTGCGAGGCGTTCCAGGCGCGGCGCATGCAGGCGCGCTGGCGTAACCCCGAGTCGGGCAAACCGGAGCCGGTACACACTCTCAATGGATCGGGCGTGGCCGTCGGCCGCGCGCTCGTGGCGGTGCTCGAGAACTTCCAGCGTGAGGACGGCAGTGTCACGATCCCCGATGTGCTGCGGCCCTACATGGGCGGCATGAAGGAGCTGCGATGAGCGGAGATTCCGGCAAGCTGGTGCTGCGCGTCGTGCTCGGCGCCCTCATCCTGCTGCACGGTATTGCGAAACTGCGGGGCGGAATCGATTTCGTCACGCATTCCGTGACGGCCGCCGGCTTGCCTGCGACGCTCGCCTATGCGGTTTATGCCGGCGAAGTCCTCGCGCCGCTCGCCGTGATCGCCGGCTGGCACGCGCGCATCGGCGCGGCTGTCATCGCGATCAACATGCTCTTTGCATTGGGCCTCGTGCACACGGACCAGCTTTTCAGGCTTGCGAAGAGCGGGGGCTGGGCGCTCGAGCTGCAGGGCATGTATCTCGCGGCTGCCCTGGCGATTGCGCTGCTGGGCCCGGGCCGCTATAGCCTCAACGGAAAGTAGTGGAGGTAACGGCTTGACACGCCGAGAATGATCATTCATTCTCCGCACGCTCCTTGCTGCTTGCTTGTTCCGAGGCTGTCATGTCCCGTTTCTTTCCTGCTTGCGCCACCGCGCTCTTCATCGTCGCGGGCGCTCTGCTTGTTTCCTGCGGTGACGCCAAGGCCCCGCAAGGACCAGCGGCTCAGCCCGTTACGGTCGTCACTCTCAAGTCCGGGCCGGTCACGCTCACGCGCGAGTTACCGGCGCGTGTCAATCCGTACCTGATTGCCGAGGTGCGGCCGCAGGCGAGCGGCATCATTGAGAAGCGTCTCTTTACCGAAGGCGGTGCCGTCAAGGCGAGTCAGCCGCTCTATCAGCTCGACGATTCGAGCTACCGCGCGGCGTACGCCAGCGCCCAGGCATCGCTCGCACGCGCGGAGGCCACACTGAATTCGGCGCGGCTGAACGCGCAGCGATCTGCCGAGCTCGCCAAGGTTGACGCCGTGAGTCAGCAGGACGACGAGGATGCGACCGCGGCGCTGCTGCAGGCCGAGGCGGATGTGAAGCTCGCGCAGGCCAACGTGCGCTCGAGCGGCATCGCACTCGGCTATGCGCGCATCGTTTCGCCGATCAACGGGCGCATCGGCAAGTCGTCGGTGACGCAGGGAGCGCTCGTGACGGCGAACCAGGCGGAGCCGCTCGCGACCGTGCAGCAGCTCGACCCGATCTACGTCGATGCGACCGCCTCGAGCACCGAGCTGCTCGCGCTGCGGCGTGAGCTGGCTGCGGGCACGCTGTCGAGCGCTGCGCGCACGGTGCCGGTGTCCATCGTGCTCGAAGACGGCACTACGTTCGCGCATGACGGCAAGCTCACGTTCGCCGATGTCACCGTGGATCCGTCGACCGGCACTTTCCTGCTGCGCGTGCTGGTGCCGAACCCCGAACACCTCCTGTTGCCGGGCATGTACGTGCGCGCCGTGGTCAGTGTCGGCATCCGCGAGCATGCCGTGCTGGTGCCGCAACAAGGTGTCGCACACGACCCGAAGGGCAAGACCACCGCAATGGTCGTCGGCAAGGACGGCAAGGCAGAGCTGCGTGAAGTGCAGGTCTCGCATACGGTCGGCGACCAGTGGCTGGTCGACGGTGGTCTCACCGCCGGCGATCGCGTGATCGTGGAGGGATTGCAGAAGATTCGCCCGGGTTCGCCGGTGCAGGCCACCGAAGCGCAGGGCTGAGCTCATGGCACGCTTCTTCATCGACCGCCCGATATTCGCGTGGGTGATCGCGATCGTCATCATGGTTGCCGGTGCGCTGGCGATCACGCAGCTCGGCATCGAACGATATCCGTCGATCGCGCCGCCGACGGTGACGGTCAGCGCGACTTATCCCGGTGCGTCGGCCAAGGTGCTGGAAGATTCGGTGACGCAGATCGTCGAGCAGAACATGAAAGGGCTCGACGGCCTGCTGTACATGTCGGCCACCAGCGAGTCGAGCGGCCGCGCCGCCGTCACGCTCACTTTCAGCAATGCGACCAATCCCGACATCGCGCAGGTGCAGGTGCAGAACCAGCTGCAACTCGCCATGCCGCTCCTGCCCCAGGAAGTCCAGCGGCAGGGCGTGGTGGTCAGCAAGGGGCGGTCCGGCTTCCTGATGATCTTCGCGTTCATCTCGGCAGACGGCAAGATGGATCGCGTCGATATCGCCGACTACGTCGCCTCGAATCTTGTTGATCCGATCAGCCGCGTGCCCGGTGTGGGCGGCGTGCAGGTGTTCGGCTCGAAGTACGCGATGCGGATCTGGCTCGACCCGAACAAGCTCTATACCTACCGCCTCTCCGTCAAGGACATCATCACGGCCATCCAGGCGCAGAACGCGCAGGTGGCCGTCGGACAGGTCGGAGGTACGCCCTCGATCGCCGGCCAGCAGCTGAACGCGACCATTTCGGCACAGGAGCGGCTGCGCACACCGGAGCAATTCCGGCAGATCATCGTGCGTGGCAATCCCGACGGCAGCGAGCTGAAGCTGGGCGATGTCGCGCGCGTCGAGCTGGGGTCGGAAAGCTACGAGTCCATCTCGCGCTACAACGGCAAGCCTGCGACCGGCATCGCGGTGTCGCTCGCGACCGGCGCCAACGCGATCGATACGGCGAAGGGCGTCGCCAGGACGATCAAGGAGCTGCAGCCCTTCTTTCCGCAGGGACTCGTGGCGACCGAGGCCTTCGACACGACTCCGTTCATCCGGGCGTCGATCCTCGGCGTGATCGAAACGCTGCTCGAGGCGGTCGCTCTCGTGTTTCTCGTCATGTTCCTCTTCCTGCAGAACCTGCGTGCGACGCTCATTCCGACGATCGCGGTGCCTGTCGTGCTGCTCGGCACCTTCGCCGTGCTCAACGCGATGGGCTTCACGGTCAACATGCTGACGATGTTCGCGATGGTGCTCGCGATCGGTCTCCTCGTCGACGATGCGATCGTCGTGGTCGAGAACGTCGAGCGACTGATGGAGGAGGAGGGCCTCTCGCCGCTCGAAGCGACACGCAAGTCGATGGACCAGATCACCGGCGCGCTGGTCGGCATCGCGCTCGTGCTGTCGGCGGTGTTCGTGCCGATGGCCTTCCTCGGTGGCGCAACCGGCGTGATCTACCGCCAGTTCTCGGCGACGATCGTCGCCGCGATGGCGCTCTCGGTCTTCATCGCGATCGTGCTCACGCCGGCGCTGTGCGCGACGATGCTGAAGCCGGTCGAGCGTGGCCACGCCCGCGCCGACTCGGGTTTCTTCGGCTGGTTCAACCGGTTCTTCGGGCGGGCGAGCACGGGCGTCGAGAGCGGCGTGCGTTCGATCCTGGCGCGCGGCGGACGCTACATGGCTGTCTTCGGGGTGCTGGTCGTGCTGATGGGGGTGCTCTTCCTGCGCTTGCCGAGTGCATTCCTGCCCGACGAGGATCAGGGCCTGATTCTCGCGCGCGTGAGCGCGCCTGTGGGCGCCACGCAGGAGCGCACGCTCGAGTCCATGGAGAAGCTTGAAAAGCACTTCCTCACGCAGGAGAAGGGGACGGTCGAGTCCATCATGGCGGTGCAGGGCTTCAGCTTCGGCGGCAGCGGCCAGAACAATGGCACGGCTTTCGTCAAGCTCAAGGACTGGGACGAGAGGCCGGGGGAGGAGATGAGCGGCAAGGCCGTGGTCCGGCGCGCCATGGTGGCGCTCAGCCAGATCAAGGATGCGCTCGTCTTCGCGATGTCCCCGCCGGCCATACCGGAACTGGGCAGCTCGTCGGGGTTCGCCTTCTACCTCGAGGACAACGGCGGCCTCGGTCACGCCGCGCTGATCGCGGCTCGCAACCAGTTCCTCGGAGCGGCGGCGCAGAGCAAGCTGCTCGCGAACGTGCGCCCGAATGGCCAGGAAGACACGCCGCAGTTGCGCGTCGTCGTCGATGTGGAGAAAGCAGGCACACTTGGCCTTGCGGTGTCCGACATCAATCAGACCCTGAGCGCGGCCTGGGGCGGCCAGTATGTCGACGATTTCCTGGATCGTGGCCGCGTCAAGCGTGTCTACGTGCAGGCGGATGCGCCGTTTCGCATGGTGCCCGAGAACTTCAGGCTCTGGTCCGTGCGCAACAACGTGGGCGAGATGGTGCCGTTTTCCGCCTTCGCGAGCGTGCACTGGGAATACGGATCGCCGCGGCTCGAACGCTACAACGGAACGCCTTCCGTCGAGATCAACGGCGAGGGCGCGCCGGGAGTGAGCAGTGGCGAGGCGATGGCCGAGGTCGAGCGTCTCGTCGCGCAATTGCCGGCCGGATACGCTCTCGAGTGGACGGGACTTTCCTACCAGGAGCGGGAGGCCGGCGCACAGACGCCGCTCCTTTATACGCTGTCGCTGCTGATGGTGTTTCTGTGCCTCGCTGCCCTGTATGAGAGCTGGTCAGTGCCCACGGCCATCCTGCTGGTGGCGCCGCTTGGCATCCTCGGCGCCGTGCTCGCCAACACACTGCGCGGCATGGAGCGCGACGTGTATTTCCAGGTGGCGATGCTCACTTCAGTGGGTCTCTCGAGCAAGAACGCGATCCTGATAGTGGAATTTGCCAAAGCGAACTACGAGCGCGGCATGGACCTCGCTGCGGCGACGCTGCACGCGGTGCGCGATCGCCTGAGACCGATCCTGATGACTTCGTTCGCGTTCGGTCTTGGGGTGATGCCACTCGCCATCGCCACGGGCGCTGGCTCCGGTGCGCAGCGTGCCATCGGCACGGGTGTCGTGGGTGGCATGCTGACAGGCACCTTTCTCGGGCTGTTCTTCATTCCGCTGTTCTATGTGCTGGTGCAGCGCCTGTTCGGAGGCAAGCGTGCTGTCCATGCGTAGCGGATCTCTTCTGGCTGCAGCACTGGCGAGCATCCTGCTCGTCGGGTGCGGCGCGCTCGTCCCGAAGCTGCCGGTGGAAAAATCCGGCATTCCGGCGCAGTGGCCACTGCCCCCATCGACCGGCACGGGGCTGCAGCTGCCACAGCCCGTGACCACCTCTGCCGACAACACGCCGACGACCGACAATACGCCGGTGAATGGCAAGGCTGTCGCCGACGTCGGCTGGCGCGATTTCTTCGTCGACCCGAATCTCGAGGAGCTGATCGCGCTCGCGCTTGCCAACAACCGCGACCTGCGCGTCGCCGTGCTCAACGTCGAACGGGCGAGCGCGCAGTATCGCATCCAGCGCGCCGCACGTGTCCCTTCGCTGGTCGCAACTGGCGCCGTGACGCGCGCGGGGGGCGAGGCGTTGCCGGTCACGGAAGACGCCAGCGTGACCGCGGGCGTCGCGGGATTCGAGCTCGATCTCTTCGGCCGCGTGCGCAACCTCTCGGTGGCGCAGCTGCAGCGCTATTTCGCGGAAGAAGCGGCGCGCCGTGCCGCGCAACTGTCGCTGGTCGCGGCAGTTGCCAATGCGTATCTCACGCTCGGTGCGGACCGAGAACTGCAGCGGGTGGCGCAAGAGGCTCTGGAGAACCGTCAGCAGGCACTCACCCTGACCCGCGAGCGACACAAGCTCGGCGCCGTGTCTGCGCTCGACGTGAGCCAGGCCGAGACGGAAGTCGAGACGGCGCGCACTGACGCCGCCCGCTACAGCGGGCAGGTCGCGCGCGATGTCAACGCACTCACGCTGCTCGCGGGCGCGCCCATCGATCAGGCGCTACTGCCGTCACACTTTGATCTGCGCGTGAGCGGCCTCGGAGAGCTGCCCGCGGGCTTGCCCTCCGAAGTGCTGTTGCGCCGGCCCGATGTGCGGCAGGCCGAGCGCCTGCTGCGCGCGGCCAATGCCAACATCGGCGCGGCACGCGCGGCGTTGTTCCCGTCGATCAGCCTCACGGGCCGCGCAGGCTACACGAGTGAGGAGCTCTCGGGCGTGTTCGACAGCGGGACACGGATCTGGAGCTTCTCGCCCCAGGTGAACCTGCCGATCTTCACCGGTGGTCGCAATCTCGCGAACCTCAAGTCCGCGCGGGTGGATCGGGATATTGCGCTCGCGCAGTACGAGGAGACCATCCAGAGCGGCTTTCGCGAGGTGGCCGATGGGCTCGCGCTCACTCAGACGCTCGCTGAGCAGAAAGCGTCACAGGAAGCACTGGTGGCCGCCGCGAAGCGCGCCGATGAGCTGTCACGCGCGCGTTACGAGAGCGGGCGCGACAGCTTTCTCGTGCTGCTCGATGCGCAGCGCACACTCTATGGTGCACAGCAGTCGCTGATCGCGACGCAGCTTGCGGAGCAGGCGAATCGCGTGCTGCTCTACAAGGTGCTCGGGGGCGGCTGGAACGAGACGACGCGATGATGGAAAAGGCGGCCACGGAATGCGGGAGCGACGGGCGCGCAGCGGCGCAGCGCAAGCGCATCCTGTGCGCTGCGCAGAAGTGCTTCGTCGAGCGCGGTTTTCATGCTGCCAGCATGGCGACGATCGCAGAGACCGCCGCGATGAGCCCCGGGCTCATCTATCGCTACTTCCGCAGCAAGAACGAGATCATCCTCGCGATCATCGGGCAGCAGCTCGAGGTGGTGCGTGAGCGGATCAGCGAGCTGCACGCGACCGCCGACCTCGCCGGGGCGATGGCGGGCTCGTACAACGCGTCTGGCGAGAATAATGGCGAGCGGATCAGCGCACCGCTTTTTCTCGAGATGTCGGCCGAGGCGACGCGCGATCCGCAGATCGCCGCGGCCACACGCGCCTCCGATACGAGCGTACGGGACGCCCTCGTGCGCGCGCTCGTGCGCAGTCGCGAGGAGGGCGGCTACGGGGTCACGAAAGCCGTCGCCGCCGAGCGGGCGCTCATGCTGATGTGCCTCATTGAAGGCCTCAAGGTACGCGAGGCGCGCGAGCCGGATCTCGATCGCAAGCTGCTGAAGTCGGCGCTCGCGAAGGTACTCGCGGCGATCTTCGAACCGCCGCAGCGCTCCGCGCAGGGCTGATCGGCAGCACTGGCGTCAGGCCGGCCGGATTTGCGACCATACCTGTTGCCGGCGCGGAAGGGTGGCGGAGCGGTTGAACGCACCGGTCTTGAAAACCGGCATCCCCGCAAGGGGATCGTGGGTTCGAATCCCACCCCTTCCGCCAA
>DAORVK010000018.1:16224-57787 GCA_035433705.1 Steroidobacteraceae bacterium | reverse complement strand
GAAGACCGCAATCTGCGGCACCGACATGCACATCTACAAATGGGACGACTGGGCGCGCCGCACGATCAGGGTGCCGATGGCCGTGGGGCATGAATATTGTGGCGAGATCGTCGGGATGGGCGGAGAAGTGCGCGGGTTCTCGATCGGCGACCGCGTCTCGGGCGAGGGGCACCTGACCTGCGGATACTGCCGCAACTGCCGCGCGGGGCGGCGTCATCTCTGTCGCAACACGGTCGGCGTCGGCGTCAATCGTCCCGGCTGTTTCGCGGAGTACATGTCGTTGCCGGCTGTGAACGTGTTCAAACTGCCCGATGCGATCGACGACGAAATCGCCGCGATCCTCGATCCCTTCGGCAACGCGACGCACACGGCCCTGTCATTCGGCCTCGTCGGCGAGGACGTGCTGATCACAGGCGCCGGGCCGATCGGCATCATGGCCGTCGCGATCGCGCGCTTCGCGGGCGCGCGGCACATCGTGGTCACTGATGTCAACGACTATCGCCTTGCCCTGGCGCAACGCCTCGGCGCCTCACGCATCGTCAACGTCGCACGCGACCCCCTCGACGGGGCAATGCAGTCCCTCGGCATGGCGGAAGGCTTCGATATCGGCATGGAGATGTCGGGCAATCCGGCAGCCTTTCGCGACATGCTGCGCACGATGCATCACGGCGGCAGCATCGCGATGCTCGGCATCATGCCGGAAGGCACCGGCATCGACTGGGACCAGGTGATCTTCAAGGGGCTGATGCTGAAAGGCGTCTATGGTCGCGAGATGTTCGAAACCTGGTACAAGATGGCAAGCATGCTGCAGAGTGGGCTCGATATCCGCCCGATCATCACGCACCGCCTGCCGATTGCCGACTATCGCACGGGCTTCGAGATCATGGGCTCGGGTCAGTCGGGGAAGGTCATCCTCGACTGGACGTCATAGGCGTTCCTTGTCCGCGCACTCGTGCAACAATTACGGGGCGCTTCCGTCAGCGCTGGAGGAGAATCGCATGCAGGTGTTTTCGAAGAAGGCCGCGCTTGGCGGCAGCCTTTTCGTGTTATGGCTGGTGGCAGCATCCGCCGAACCGGTCACTTACAGGATGGACCCGAACCATACGCACCCGAGCTTTGAGGCAGACCACATGGGCGGTCTTTCCACCTGGCGAGGCAAGTTCAACAAGTCTTCGGGAACGGTCGTGATGGACCAGGCTGCGAAGACCGGGACTGTCGAAGTGACGATCGATGTGGGATCGATCGATTTCGGCAATGACGAGCTCAACGAGCATGCCAGAGGACCCGACATGTTCGATGTCGCGAAGTTTCCGACGGCTGTCTACCAGGGCAGGCTCACGGACTTCGAAGACGGCAAGCCCGGCAAGGTCGTAGGCACGTTGACGTTGCACGGCGTGACGAAGCCGCTGACGCTCGAGATCGACGAGTTCCTCTGCAAGCCGAACCCGATGTCGAAGAAGGAAACCTGCGGCGCCGATGCGTCAGCCGAGTTCAATCGCAGTGATTTCGGTGTCAGCTACGGCAAGGCTTTCGGCTTCAAGCAGGAAGTTGACCTGCAGATCCAGGTCGAGGCGGTTCGCGAGGATTGACAGGCAGCGGGGCCGCATTGGCGGATGGGCGCCAAGTGTCGTACTTGGCAGGTATAATGTAACATAATATACATTATGCGAAGTAGCATGAAGCAGATCGTCATCCTCGGCAGCGGCTTTGCCGCACTCACCGCCATTCGCGAGTTGCGCAAGCGCGGGGTTCAAGATGAGATCACCGTAGTATCGCCAAGCAACGAACTCGTTTATCTGCCCAGCCTGATCTGGCTGCCGTCAGGCAAGCGACAGGCAGACGACCTGCGTGTCCCGCTGGCCGCTTTCTTTCACCGCCAGCGGGTGCGGTGGCACCCCGGAAGCGTGCGGCAGGTGCTCGACGGTGGGCGGCGCATCGCCACCGATCACGGCGAACTGACCAGCGACTATCTTGTCATCGCCACCGGTGGACGCTATCTGCGCAAGTTGCCCGGCATCGAGCACGCGATCATCCCCTGCGAAGGCATCACGGCAGCCGAAGCGGTCCGGGACCGGCTCAGGGCGATGGACGGCGGCCACATCGCGATCGGCTTTGCCAGCAACCCCAGGGAACCCGGTGCGGTGCGTGGTGGGCCCATGTTCGAATTCCTGTTCGGCATCGACACACTGCTGCGCCGTCAGGGACGACGCGACCGGTTCGAACTGGTGTTCTTCAACCCGTCAAAGGCGCCCGGTCAGCGCCTCGGTGCGTCGGCCGTGGAAAAAGTGCTGAACCGCATGCGCAAACTCGGTATTGCCACGCATCTGGGTCACAAGCCGGTGCGATTCGAGGCCGGCAAGGTGGTGACTGAAGGCGGCGAGCTTGGCGCCGACCTGATCCTCTTCATGCCCGGCCTGACTGGGCCCGCCTGGCTGGATGGCAGCGAACTGCCGCTGTCCGAAGGCGGTTTCGTCGCCTGCGATGAGACCTGTCGAGCACGCGGCCTTGCGCGCGTGTTCGTCGCGGGCGATGCCGGCAGCTACCCCGGACCCGACTGGATGGCCAAGCAGGCGCACCAGGCCGACCTGCAGGCCGCCGCCGTGGCCAGAAACATCGCCGCAGAACTGGGCGGCAAGCCTGCACGACACGGCTTCAGGACAGAGCTGACGTGCATCATCGACACGCTCGACAGCGGCATGCTGGTCTATCGCAGCAAATCGCTGAACTTCACCCTGCCGCGCACGCGCGCCTTGCACTGGGCGAAACAGCGTTTCGAGACCCGTTACCTGAACCAGTACCGCTGATACGCATGCGGCCCCAGATCAGCTTCCACATCACAACGAGGCACATGACGACGCCGAGCGCGATCAGGTATCGGCCGAGCTGCTGCTGATCGTTCCAGAGATAGTTGCTGCACAGACGCTCGGGCGAGGCGAGGTAAAGCCAGCCCATGCGAAAGGCAGTCGCGATCGACTCGAGCAGGAAGACGCCCCGCACGACGAAACCCATGCGCGGCCAGCTCAGCGCGAGTGGCGCACCGATCAGCAGAGGAACACTCGCGAACTTCGCGAGTGCGAAGTGGAAATCGTCCACTGACGCATCCATCATCCGCGGCAGCATCCACACTGCAGCGGCGAATGTGGCGAGCAACAGCCCGGCGATGCCCTCCCCGTTCCAGCGCGCGAGCGCTTCCTCGACGTGGCGCGGGACCGCGTACGAGGCGAACCAGCCTGCTGCGGCGAGCAACGGAATCTGGACCAGCATCTGCAGGGTCATGGTCGACTGCAGGATCTGCGGGACCGGCGGCACCACCAGCGCGAGCCAGAGCACGGCGCCGCTCAAAGCAAGAACGCGCCGCGAAGAAATCATGAAACGAGCCGCGCCTCGACATAAGCCGCAGCCGCACCGGGGTCGTCCCAGTCGAGGATGGCAACGAGATGCCCTCCCGGATCGATCACCGCAATCGCGGCGTTGTGCACGAATCCGCCCATCCCATCGGGCACGGCGGTCACGCCGAATACGCGGCTCAGTTGCGCAAGACTGGCTGCATCCGCCGGTCGGGCGGCGATCCAGCCGGCGCCACGATCACCGAAGCGCTGCTGATAGTCCGCGAGACGCGCCGGGGCATCATTGTCTGGATCGAAGCTGATGCTCAGCAGCGTGATCTGCTTGCGCGCAATCGGTTTTGCCAGCCGATCCTGCAGCCGTGCGAACTCGCTGCCTTGGGCAGTACAAAGAGTTGGGCAGCGCGTGTAGATGAAATCGACCAGCAGCCAGCGACCCCGCAGCGCGCGAAACTGCAAAGGCTGTGCGTTCGCTGTCTGCAGCAGCACGTCCGGCACGAGGCGCGGATGCTCACGCACTTCGATCCGGCGCGCAGTCTCGGTCGTGAACGCGCGAAACCCGTCGGTGGCGTACGAGAGTACCGCGAGGCCCGCCGCCAGGATCGCAAGGCTAGCCAGCAGTGCCCGCAGACGCATGGAGTGTCTCGCGACCCGGTGGCGACCTGAGCAGTCCCGCAGTGATGCGGATCGCGAAATACAGCATGCCGAGCACCACCAGGGTCGCACCGATCGACCCGAGCCTGTCGGTGGCGGTCCATTCAGGCAAGTGAGTCGCCATGCGGCGAGCGACACTCAAGTGGCCCGCATCGAGAAACGCGAACGTGAATACCAGTCCACCGACAAGGTACACGAGGAACCCCGCCCGGTCGGAAGCCCGATCACGGGCCGCGTCTTCGCGACCGATGACATGGAACATCAGTGCCAACGCCATCACGACGGCGCCAAGCAGCAGGTAGAAATGGAAATGCCCCGGCACCCACTGCGTGTTGTGCATGACCAGGTTGTTGCGAACCGTGCCGTCGATGATGGCCGGCACGATACCGGCCGCCCAGCCGAACAGCGACAGCACGATCAGCCGCGAGGGCATCTGCCAGCGAATGCCGGAACGATAGAGGTTCGTGAGCGCGCCATAGGCAGTCACCACGAAGACCGGGAAGCCGGCGCCCCAGGACACCACCTGACCCATGACGGTGAGCCAGCGTGGCTGCGCGAAGTCCATCATGAGGTGATGCGGAAACACGATGATCACGAACACCGTGCTCGCCGCGAACGACCACAGGAACGGCCGCGAAATCGGATACGGCTTGCCGGTATATCGCGGCAGCAGTTCGTACACGACGATGACACCCATGTAGATGGTCGCGTTGATATACATGTGCCCGAACCAGTAGATCAGGTTCTTGGCGAACAGTGCGTCGAGCGGCACCTCGGGATAGAAAATGTTGATGAGGCTCATGACCAGCACGACAGCCCCCGCAAGGATGCCGAGCGAGTTGGCGATGAGCACCATGGTGCTGGCCACCACTGCCTTCGGATGCGCCGGATCGATGCTGCCTCCGAACAGCCATTGCAGGCCGAGCGCGCGCCCGAGATTGCCGTGCACCTTGATGATCGCGGCGGCGGCATCGAGATAGAAAAGGAGACTCCCCACACCGATCAGGAGATAGCCGAGCATGAACAGCGCCGCGGCCTGCGTGCTCCAGAGACCCATGCCGTATACAGGCAACGGGTACAGGAAAGTCCACAGCGCCCCGTACCCGCCAATGAAGATCGCGGCGATGATGCACAGCGCGCCGAGCATGAAGAGCACATAGTTCGCGACGAATGCCCAGAGATGCAAGCGCACGTACTTGCGCAGGAAGTACCACATCACCGCGGTCGTCGCGAGCGACACGGTGCCTACGAGGCCCGCGCCGTGCATCGACAGCAGCTTGTAGAAGAACACCGGCGAAACGGTGAGCCAGGTGGCCTGCGTCATGCGCATCGTGAGGCCGAGCAGCATCAGCAGCACGAACAGCGCCACCGCCGTGATCATGTAGAGGTTGAAGGCAATACGGCTGCCGCCTTCGAGCCGTTCGTCTTGCGGATAGAGCGTAAGCGCGGCCATGGTCATTGCCCTCCGGTTGCGACGACCTGGAGCTCGGCGGCCATCGGCGCATGCCCGATCCCGCAGAACTCGAGGCATTGCACGGTATACGTGCCGGGCACGTCAAAGGCGTGCAACAGGACATTCGTGTAGCCGGGCATCGCCTGGGTCTGCGTGACGATGCGGCCGTCGGGTGCGTAAATCGCAAACCCGTGGTTCACGTCGGCGCTCGTGACGCGAAATTCCACGCTGCGCCCCACCTCGACCGTGGCCGGTTCGATCTGCCACGACCACATGCGACCGGTGACATCGACTACCTGCTGCGCATCGAGCGCGCGGTGCTGCGGCGGAATCGGGTAGTTGTGCAGTGTCGCCCAGCTGCCTGCGGCGAAAACCACCAGCAGCACGCCGAACAGCCGGGCCTGAAACCGGCGCGCGGTGTGCGCCGATTTCGCGCTCGCCGCATCATCCGCGGGCTTGCCTGCCTGGATGATCACGAGGAGGAAGCCGAGGGCAACGAGCCCCATACCCGCGAGCGTGATGCCCCAGATGGCGTCCTGGAGGTGCATGTCGATCCCCCTACTCCAGCGAAGTACAGGAGAGTCGACGCAAAACAGGGCGTCTGTCAACCCGCCGTATTGATCTGGCGCACGGCTTCGGCCTCAGACCTGAAGCTTGTCCTTCTGCGCGTGGGGGCCATTCATCACATCGATTGCCAGCGTTGAATGAGCGTAGGCGCCGCCCGCGCGCATCTCCGCAGCGACCCAGATCGCCTCCATGACTTCCTGGTCGGTAGCGCCGCGCCGCAGCGCCCCTTCCGTATGGCCGCGAATGCAGTATGGGCATTGCGTGACATGTGCCACCGCTACAGCGATCAGTTGTTTCATCTTCGCGGACAGCGCGCCTTCCGCGAACACCGCCTTGCTGAAGGCCTGAAAGGCATCGTGCTGCGCGGGTGCGAGCTCCTTGCGCTTCTGGGCG
The DNA here is from genome assembly GCA_035433705.1 of Steroidobacteraceae bacterium. Taxonomy (GTDB): domain Bacteria; phylum Pseudomonadota; class Gammaproteobacteria; order Steroidobacterales; family Steroidobacteraceae; genus CADEFQ01. The sequence goes on along the minus strand of DAORVK010000018.1, from coordinate 51,376 downwards.
ATTTCCCGGGTCGACGCAGGGTACATGGACTGATCCATCGATTTTCTCCTCGTAATGTCGTGCCACCCGATAGTACGCGCGTCTGCGAGGGTGAGCTCCGTGCCACCCTGCCTGCGCTAGAATGCCCATGCCCATACGGAGGCGCGGAGTTGCATGTCAATTGTCATTGCCGGCAGGACCGCCGGCCTCTCGCGCCGCCGCTTTGTGCAGGGCATCGCCACCGGTGGCGCCCTCCTTGGCCTCGGTCACCGGCTCGCCGCTGGCGCACTGCCGACCGCCACGCGCGCTCCGGTGCTGGCGGGTACTGATTTCCAGCTCTCGATTGGTGAATCACCCGTCAATTTCACCGGACGCACACGCGCGGCGATCACGGTGAATGGCAGCCTTCCCGCGCCCACGCTGCGCTGGCGTGAAGGCGATACGGTGACGCTGCGGGTCACGAACGCTTTGCCTGGCGCGCACACGTCCCTTCACTGGCACGGTCTTCTGTTGCCCGCGAATATGGACGGCGTGCCCGGCCTCAGCTTCGATGGGATCGCGCCCGGCGAGTCATATCTCTATCGTTTCCAGGTCCGGCAGGCCGGCACCTACTGGTACCACAGCCATTCGATGTTCCAGGAGCAGGCGGGCCTCTATGGCGCGATCGTGATCGATCCGCGTGAGCCAGCGCCCTGGCGCTGTGACCGCGAGCATGTCGTGCTGCTTTCCGACTGGACGGACATGGACCCCGCAGCCCTCTTCCGGCGTCTGAAGAAGAACGCCGGCTTCGACAACTACTACCGGCGTACCGCAGGCGATTTCGCTGCCGACGTGCGGCGCGAGGGCTTCCCGCAAACGCTCGCGGATCGCAAGGCGTGGGGTCGCATGCGCATGACGCCAACCGACCTGTCGGATGTGAACGCGCATACCTACACGTATCTGATGAACGGCGTGACACCCGCGGGCAACTGGACCGGCCTTTTCGCGCGTGGCGAAAAGCTGCTGCTGCGCTTCATCAACGGCTCGGCGATGACCTACTTCGACGTGCGCATTCCGGGCCTGCGGATGACCGTGGTTGCCGCCGACGGCCAGAATATCCACCCCGTGACAGTCGACGAGTTTCGCATCGCGGTGGCGGAAACCTTCGACGTGATCGTCGAGCCCACGGGCCAGGACGCGTACACGATCTTCGCCCAGGACACTGGCCGCACGGGCTTCGCGCGCGGCACCCTCGCCCTGCACGCGGGGCTCGCCGATGCCGTTCCGCCACTCGATGCACGCCCGATCCTGACGATGGGTGACATGGGTCATGGCGGCATGGATCACGGCGCGATGGATCACAGCGGCCACGACATGCCCGGCCTGCCCGGCATGCCGAAGCATCCGGCGAGCGAAGCCGGCAATCCGCTCGTCGACATGCAGACGATGATGCCGGCACCGAAACTCGACGATCCCGGCATCGGGCTGCGCGACAACGGTCGCAAGGTGCTGACCTATGCGGCCATGAGGTCGCTGTTCGACGACCCGGACGGACGCGAGCCGGGACGCGAACTCGAGCTGCACCTCACGGGCCACATGGAGAAGTTCGCGTGGTCGTTCAATGGGCAGAGGTTCATGGACGCCGCGCCGCTCCCGCTCAGGTACGGCGAGCGCCTGCGCATCGTGCTCGTCAACGATACGATGATGACGCACCCGATCCACCTGCACGGCATGTGGAGCGACGTCGAGGACGAACAAGGTGCGTTTCATCTGCGCAAGCACACGGTCGACATGCCCCCTGGCACGCGCCGCAGCTATCGCGTGCGTGCCGACGCTCTTGGCCGCTGGGCCTACCACTGCCACCTCCTCTATCACATGGAGGCGGGAATGATGCGCGAAGTGAGAGTCGGGGAATGACCGCGCGTCATCGATCCATACCGGGCATCCTCGCGCTCGGGCTCGCGCTGTCTGCGCACGCGCTGGCCCAGCAGCACGACCACGGGCAGATGGATCACAGCCAGATGGATCACGGCGCGCCACGGGCAGCTCGCGCACCAGACGTGCTCGCGACGCCGCTACCGGTACTCACCGACGCGGATCGTGTCGCTGCCTTCCCGACTCTCACACGCCCCATGGAGCACGCGCGTGAACTGAATAGCCTCATGGTCATCGATCGCCTCGAGGCCTGGGACGCCGATCACGGCGCCGGGATCGGATGGCAAGCGCAGGGCTGGTTCGGCTCGGACCTGAATCGCCTGTGGTTGCGCACTGAAGGCGAGCGTCAGGGCGGGCGCACCGGAGCGGCCCATGTCGAGGCGCTCTATGGGCGCAGCGTCACGCCCTGGTGGGACGTGATCGCAGGACTGCGGCAGGACTTCCATCCGGGCGACGCGCAGACCTGGGCTGCATTCGGCGTGCAAGGTCTCGCACCGTACAAATTCGCAGTGCAGGCGACGGCCTACGTCGCTGAGTCCGGTCGCACGGCCGCACAGCTCGAAATCGAGTATGAGCTCCTGCTGACAAACCGGCTCATCCTGCAACCTCTCGTCGAGTTGAATCTCTTCGGCAGGGACGACCCTGCACGCGGCGCCAGCGCTGGTTTGAACTCGGTCGAGGCGGGCTTGCGCCTGCGCTACGAGATTCGCCGCCGCTTCGCACCCTACTTCGGTATTGTTTACGAGCGCACGTTCGGCGATACGGCTGCCCGCCACGATACGCACGCCGTCGCCGGTCTGCGCGTCTGGTTCTAGGAGTACTTCATGGCAATGACGGGAAACAGGTTCCTGCTGAGCTTCGCAGTCAGTCTCATCATCGTGATCGCAGCCCTGGCGGCTTTCGCCTGGTCGGGTGCCTATGGCATCGGCGCCGATGAACCTCACTCACGACCCGTCAGCGCTTTGCTCGCCAGCGTGAGGGACCGCGCCGTTCGTGCTCGCGCCGCGAAGCTGGTGGTACCTGCAGACCTCTCGAGCGAGGCGCGCATCCGGCAAGGTGCGGGCAATTACGACGCGATGTGCGCCACCTGCCACCTCTCGCCGGGGAGCTCCGGCAGCGAACTGAATCGCGGCCTCTACCCGGCGCCCCCGCGTCTCGACGCGGTCAAGGTCGATGCGGCTCAGGCATTCTGGGTCGTGAAGCACGGCATCAAGGCCTCGGGGATGCCCGCCTGGGGCAAGAGCATGAGTGACGAGTACATCTGGAACATGGTGGCTTTTGTCGGCGCGCTGCCCGGCCTCGACGCGGGGCGATATCGGACGCTCGTCGCGGAAAGTGGCGGACACTCGCACGACGGCGAGGACGCGGACGATCACGGTGATCATGACCACCGCAAACCGGATCAACACGACGGGGCAGAACACCCCGATGTGCCAGAGGCCGCCAGGGGCGCCGTCGCCGTCGTCGATGCCTTCGGGGCCGCGCTCGTCGCGGGCGAACTGGGCAAGGCGAAATTGCTCCTCGATCCCGGGGTCATCGTGCTCGAGGCCGGCGGCGCACAGCGCAGCCGCGAGGAGTACATGGGCGAGCATGCCGTCGCCGACGCCCGATTCCTGCATGGCGCGCACGTGCAGGTCACGCGTCGCATCGCCCGTGCCGAGGGCGACATGGCGTGGGTCGCGAGCGAAAGCACGATTCACGCACATGGCGACAAGCCCGCATCGTTGCTTGCCACGGAGACCATGGTCCTCGCGAGGAAGGGGAACGCGTGGCGGATCGTGCAGATCCACTGGTCGTCGCAGGAGAAGTGAGACTCGCGCTCTGCTCGCCAATGGGCGCAGCCAGGGCCGCCGGGGTATCGTGCGGTCCATGCTCACCCGCCTCATCGCAATCTCCCTGCTCGCCTCCCTGGCGAGTGCCTGCGGCACTTTGCCGAACGGCCGCGCGTGGGGCGAGGACGCGACCGCCACCCCGGGCTGGCGGCACGTGCGTGACGCGGCATGGCAGGCCGCGCGCAGCCCCCGCGTGTGGGTGCCGCTGGCGGCAGCAGCGCTGCTGCAGGTTGACGACTGGGATCGCGAAATCGCCGACTGGGCGCGCGAGGAGACGCCGCTCTTCGGTTCTGTCGACAACGCGGCACGCTGGAGTGACAACCTGCGCACGGCGTCGATCGTCGCGTTTCATGTGACTGCACTCGCCACGCCTGGCGGCGAAACGCCACGCGAGTGGATTCCGGACAAGCTGCGCGGCTACGCCGTCGGTGCCGCGGCGATCGTGACGACGACGAGTCTCACACAAGGCCTGAAGTCCGCAGCCGGTCGCCGGCGACCGAATGGTGCTGACGAGGAAAGCTTTCCCTCGGGACATACTGCGGTCGCCGCGGTCCATGACCGGCTCGCTGCGATCAATCTGCGCTCGATTGATCTGCATCCCGAAGCGCGACGCGTGCTCGACGCGGGGCTGGACGCCATCACGATCGGCACGTCGTGGGCCCGAATCGAAGCGGGCTGGCATTACCCATCCGATACGCTCGTCAGTGCGTCTCTCGGGGCATTTTTCGCTTCGTTCTACAACGAAGCATTTCTGGGGCTCGATCGCCCGACCGCACCGGCTGTCGCGCTGGGCGTGGTGCCGGGCGGCGCAAGCCTTCGGGTCAATTGGCGTTTCTGAGACTTTATTATATTAATAATCAAGATGTTATTGATGTTACTTAATGTCAAAAATATATACATGAAACGCACTTTCTGCGGGAAACGCGGGTGGTCTCCTTCCGGATTACGTTGTATTTCAAATCCAGCGCGCTATATTTCATCCCTAGTCCATTGAAAATTAACGCAACGCAGCCCGGGGGACCGATGAGCACCGTGATGGAGCAAATGCAGCGTGCGGCCTTGACTCTTGCTTGCACCGGACCGATCAAGGATCGCCTGGCGTCTGCTTATCGCGAGCATCTCGCGTCGATCGAGAGCGCAGATCTGCCGCGTGACCTTGCCGACGATCTGATTGCCGTGCGGCGCGCAATGGTGCGCGAGCGACCCTTGTGCCGTGCCGAGGATGCCGTGCAAGCGACCGTGCGCAAGATGTCGAACGAGGAAGCCGTCGAAATTGCGGGCCGCGTGGTCATGCTGTTCGGCGCGTTGTGCGGCCAGTGCCTGCAGGAACACAAGCTCGCGCCCGAGAACGGCGCGATCGTTCGCTTCAATCGAGCTTGAACTCGATGACATCCCAGCGCGCCGTATTCTCGTGGCGCGCTTCCTTCCTGATCGCATCGACGAGCCCGCGCTCATCCCAGTCGATCACGACCGTGGCGAGATCCGTGAGCTCCTTCGGCAACTGCACGTCCTTGCCGAAGTATTTCAGCAGCACGACAGGCCTGTTGCTCGCCCGCGCAAAGAGCGCCTGGAACGTCACGAGATCCTGGTGCTTCGCAAACAGCGTCGGCAGCAGGATCACCACTTCCGACTCCTTGATCTGGCGCCGCAAGTCTTCCCGCATGACCTCCTTGTCGCCGGTCGGCACGCGATCCGGCGTGCTCGTGTTCCTGTAGAAGAAATTGCGGGCACTCTCGAGGTATTCGAACACGCGCAGATAATCGTCGCTGCTCTCCCAGACGTGGGAAACGAACAAGCGGATCGGGTCGGCCTGCGACATGGGTTCAAGTGTACACGCGGCATCGATACACTGTACGGATACAGGCTTCCGGACGCTGACTTGAGGCTGCTCGTCTACAACATTCGCTACGCGACCGGTACCGGCCCCACGTTTCACCTGCCACTGCCCGGCGCCGGCTATCTGCGCAGCAGCAACCGGGTGCTGCGCGGCATCACGCAATTCGTGCGTGCCGAGAACGCTGACGTCGTCGGTCTGATCGAAGTGGATACCGGCTCGATCCGCTCGGGCATGGTCAACCAGGCCGCCTACATCGCGGGCGAGCTGGGGCACTACACGACCTACCAGAGCAAATACAGCGCCAAATCGCTGAACCAGTTCATGCCGGTCGTGCGCAAACAGGCGAACGCTTTCCTCGCAGCTCCAAGGGTGACCGGCGAGCGCTTCCACTATTTCGACACCGGTATCAAGCGGCTGATCATCGAACTCGAACTCGATGACGTATGCGTGTTTCTCGTGCATCTTTCCCTGAAGTTCCGTCATCGACAGTACCAGCTCAGGTCGCTGCACGACCTCATCGTCCGTTCGCCAAAACCGGTGATCGTCGCGGGCGACTTCAATACCTTCTGGGGCACCCACGAGATCTATCTCTTCATGCGCGCCGCCGGACTCGTGAGCGCCAACCCGCAGAACCTGCCGTCCTTCCCGGCACGCCATCCACGTGTCGAGCTCGATTTCATCCTCGTCAGCCAGGGCATCGAGGTCAGCAATTTTCGTGTGCCTGACGTAAGGTTCTCGGACCACCGGCCGATCGTCTGCGACTTCAACGTGAGGAGCTGAAATGCCCGACGCCCCCGCCTGGACTCTCGCGCGCGATGCTGAAGGACTCGTCACACTGACGCTCGACAAGCCGGGAACTTCGGCAAACGTGCTCTCGAAAGCGGTGCTGACCGAACTGGACAGCCTGCTGGACAAACTCTGCGCGGAGCCGCCCAGGGCGGTGGTCGTGCGCTCTGCCAAGACGAGCGGCTTCGTGGCCGGTGCCGACATCAACGAGTTCGTGCCGCTGACTTCCAGGGACGACGCCTACGCGCTGATCCGCGCCGGACAACAGGTACTCGATCGCCTCGAGGCGCTGCCCTGCCCCACCGTCGCCGCCATCAACGGCTTTGCACTCGGCGGCGGTCTCGAGCTCGCGCTCGCCTGCCGTTACCGGGTGGCGGCCGACGACGACAAAGTGTCGCTCGGTCTGCCCGAAGTACAACTCGGCATCCACCCGGGCTTCGGCGGCACTGTTCGCACGGTACGTCTGATCGGAGCGAAGGAAGCGCTCGAGCTGATGCTCACCGGTAAACCCGTGCGCGGCGACAAGGCACTGCGGCTCGGGCTCATCGATCGACTCGTCCCGCGCGGGCAGCTCGACGCCGCGGCGCGCACGCTGGCATTGCGCCCGCCCGCGCCCCGTCGACCGCCGCTTGCTGCACGCGCGCTCTCATGGTCGGTAGTCCGGCCGTTCGTCAAGCCCGCGTTCGGGAAGCAGGTCGCCGCGCGCGTGCGCCAGGATCATTATCCGGCGCCCTACGCGATCATCGATCTCTGGGCCCGTTACGGCGCGCGTGGCCCGGCCGCCTTCGATGCGGAGGCACGCTCGATTGCACAACTTTTCCTGACCGACGCGTCACGCAACCTCGTGCGCGCATTTTTCCTGCAGGACCGCCTGAAGGCGCTCGGCGGCCGGCCGCCGAACGACCTGCAACGTGTCCATGTCATCGGCGCGGGCGTGATGGGCGGCGACATCGCCGCCTGGTGCGCGCTGCGCGGCTTCGATGTCACGCTGCAGGATCGGGAGCTCAGGTTCATCGAGCCAGCGCTTGCCCGCGCCCGCGAGCATTTCACGAAGCGGCTCAAGGACGAGGCCGGCATCGCGGCCACGCTCGCGCGTCTCAAGGCCGATGTCGCGGGCGACGGCGTGTCGCAGGCTGACGTGGTCATCGAGGCGATCTACGAAAACGCAGACGCCAAGCGCGCGCTCTACGCAACGCTCGAGCCTCGCATGAAGCCGGGCGCGCTTCTCGCGACGAATACGTCGAGCATCAGACTCGAACTGCTCGCTGAGCGGCTCGCGGACCCGACGCGGCTCGTCGGCCTGCACTTCTTCAACCCCGTGGCCCAGATGCCACTCGTCGAGATCGTGCGCGGCGCAGGCACCCGCGACGACGTCTTCACGACTGCACTCGGTTTCGCGCGCAGAATCGACAAGCTGCCGCTGCCCTGCCGCAGCGCGCCGGGCTTCGTCGTCAACCGGGTTCTCATGCCCTATCTGCAGGAAGCCATGCTCGCGCTGGAGGAAGGCGTGCCGGGCGCGTTGATCGATCGCGTCGCGGTCGAGTTCGGCATGCCGATGGGCCCGATCGAGCTCGCCGATGTCGTCGGTCTCGATGTTGGCGAACACGTGGGCGCGATCATCGCACAGGAGTCGGGGCGTTCTGCGCCGAGCCTGCCGACACTCGCGAAGCATCTCGCCGCAAAGGAACTTGGCCGCAAGAGCGGTCGCGGCTACTACGAGTGGCAGAGTGGCAAGGCGGTGAAGCCGGATCCGGGTCACGCGCGGGCGCCCGACGACCTTGTGGACCGGCTGATCCTCGCACTCGTGAACGAAAGCGTCGCCGTGTTACGCGAGGCCACAGTCGAGGACGCGGACCTGCTCGACGCAGGCGTAATGTTCGGCACGGGCTTCGCACCCTTCAGGGGCGGCCCGATCGCCTATGCGAAGCAGCGGGGGCCGCGAGAGATCGTGCGCCGGCTCGAAGAACTCGCAGTACGCCATGGCTCCCGTTTTGCGCCCGATGCGGGCTGGGATCGCCTCGAGGCGGGCAAGGCGTGAACTGCGTACCTGAGGGAAAAAGCCACTGTGCTACGATCCGGGCGATTGCGACGCACCATAATGTGCCGCGGATCGAAGGTTGATGTCACAGGATCAAGGCCGCCCCGCAACAGTTCCTCTGCTCAAGGCCTTCGCGCCCCTCGAGGGCATGAAGGCGGAGAACCTGCACGCGCTCGCCAAGAAGATCACCGTGCGCACGATGGGCTCGGGGCGCGTGCTCTTCAAGGAAGGCGAGTCGGACAAGCGCACGTTCTGGCTGGTGAAAGGCATGGTCGAACTGCGTGCCGGCGATCGCACGGCCGCCATGATCAAGGGGGGAACCCCGGAGGCCCGTAACCCGCTCACTCCTGGCCAGCCGCGCAAGTACACGGCTCGTGCCGTCGACCAGATCGAATACCTGTCCATCGACAGCGATCTCCTCGACGTGATGATCACCTGGGACCAGACCGGCAGCTACGAGGTGTCGGAACTGCAGGCCGATCTCGAGGGCGGCGGCAACGCGGACGACTGGATGACGACACTGCTTTCGACCAAGTCGTTCCACCGTATTCCGCCCGCGAACATCCAGGCGATTTTTATCCGTATGCAGCGCCAGGCCTATCGCGCCGGTGAAGTGGTCATCAAGCAGGGTGACGAAGGCGATTTTTTCTATGCCATCGTCAAGGGCCGCTGCCAGGTCACGCGGGAGACGCCACTCAACAAGGACGGCATCAAGCTTGCCGAGCTCGGTGTGGGCGATACGTTCGGCGAGGAAGCCCTGATCGCGGAGGCCAAGCGCAACGCGACCATTTCCATGCTCACGGACGGCGTCCTGATGCGGCTCAACAAGCAGGACTTCCGCGAACTGATGAACGAGCCGCTGTTGCAGTGGGTCACCGACGAGCAGGCGCGCGAGATCGTGGCAAAGGGTGGCAAGTGGCTGGACGTGCGCCTGCCGTCCGAATACCAGAATTTCAAGATCGAGGATTCGATCAATATCCCGCTCTACTTCATCCGCATGAAGCTCTCGACGCTCGATCGCGGCACGAAGTACGTGGTCTGCTGCGATACCGGCAGGCGCAGCTCCGCCGGAGCGTTCATTCTCGTGGAACGCGGCTTCGACGCCTACGTGCTGAAGGGCGGGCTCACGAGCACCGACCTCGGCCTGCGCCGCACCGGTTGACTACATCGTGTGCGTAGCCTTGTCGCCGGACAGTGCGCCGGCGAGATAGGTCTCGATTTTTTTCTGCGTCTGCCCGCGATCCTGGTCGCTGAACTGCACGCCGATCCCCGCCGTGCGCTTGCCTTGCGCGCCCTTCGGGGTCACCCAGATCACCCGGCCCGCGACCGGCAGCTTCTCGTCCTCGCCCATGAGGTTCAGCAACATGAAAACTTCGTCGCCGAGACGGTAGTTGCTGTTCGTCGGAATGAAGAGCCCGCCATTTTTCACGAACGGCATGTACGCAAGGTACAAGGCGCTCTTGTCCTTGATCGTGAGGGTCAGAAGACCGGGCTTGTTGCCGGTACGCGCTGTAGGGTCCTTCATCCGTGCCTCAGCTGCCTCTCTGTGTCGGCGCTCGCGAGGCGCCACAGCCACCGTTCGAGCGCCACCGACTTGTTGAGCGGTGTATCGATCTCGCGCCGCAACTCACGCACCGCGTCGAGCAGCCCGAACTGCAGCGCTATATTCCCGTTTGAACGCGTGGCTGACAAGCGAATTCGCGCGCCGAGCCACGCCTCGATGCAGGCGAGGCGCAGCGCGTAGTCCTCCCGTGACCAGCGTTCCGCGAGCTGCGAAGGTTCTGCCCTGCCCCGCTCGACCTCATCGAGCGCGCGCACGCACTCGGCGCGGACGCGCCCGATCCCGGCCAGGTCGGCCTCGAGCAACGTGAGTGGCGCGTCGCCCAGCGTATCGGCGGCAGCGATCAGATCGCCCGTCTTGCCGCGCTCGCCGAGCCAGGCGAACGTGGCCGTGCGACCGGGCGCCGTCACGCGCAGTCGCACGCAGCGACTGCGGACAGTGGCCGGCAGGCGCGATGGCGTGGCACTCACGAGCACGATCAGGGTGCGAGGCGGCGGCTCTTCGAGCGTCTTCAGCAGCGAGTTCGCCGCGGCCGCGTTGAGCGAATCGGCGGGTGCGACGACGCCGACACGGTAACCACCCCCGTGGCTCGTGAGCGCAAGTTCCGCACAGAAGTCACGCACATCTGCCACCCGGATCTGTTTCGAGTCCCCGGTCGGCTGTACGGCGAAGACATCCGGATGCATGGCGGCCGAGCACCGGCGGCAATCAATGCACTCGCCGCAGGGGGCGCCACGCTGCCGGCACAGGACGAGCTGCGTCGCCCAGGCTGCCAGCAATTCTCCGCCGCAGCCGGGATCGGCGTGGATCAGCAGCGCGTGACCCAGCCGGGCGGCTCGCTGGGCCCTGCGCAGCGCATCCATCGCCGGCGCGAGCCAGAAGCAGTCGGCAGGCATCATGTCGGGGCCCTCCCTTCCACTGCGGCGAGCGATGCCGCAACAACCTCCACGAGGGGCCGGGATGCATCGATGACGACTACGCGCCGCTCAGTGCGCGCGATTTCGAGATAGCTTGCCCGCACGCGCCCGAAGAACGCGCTGTTCTCCGATTCGAACCGGTCCTTCGCGCCGCGCCTCGCGGCCGCCCGCGCGAGACCGAGCGCCGGCGGCAGGTCGAGCAGCAGTGTCAGGTCGGGTTCGACGTCCGCGTGCACGATGCGCGCGAGTGATTCGATGAAATCGGCCGGCACGCCGCGCCCGCCGCCCTGATAGGCGCGCGTTGCATCCGTATACCGGTCGCAGAGCACCCACTCGCCCCGCTCGAGGGCGGGCCGAATCAAGTTGTCGACGTGAATGCGCCGGGCCGCGAACATGAGCAGCGTCTCGGCTTCGGGCGCGAGGTGTTCCTCGCCCGGCTCGAGCGCAAGCGCGCGCAGGCGTTCCGCGAGCGGTGTACCGCCAGGCTCGCGGGTCAGCCGCACCGTGACGCCGCGCTCCGCGAGCCGCTCACGCATTTGCGCCGCGACGGTCGACTTGCCCGCCCCTTCGATTCCTTCGAGCGTGATGAAGCGCCCCCGTGTCACCTTGTCACCTTCCCTCGCAGCGCTTGCTGCGCACGCAGGCGCGCAAGATAGCGCGCCACGGCCGCGTTGTGTTCGGTGAGCGTCTTCGAGAATACGTGGGAACCGTCGCCCTTCCCGGTCGCGACGAAATACAGGGCTCCGCTTTCGTCCGGCTGGACGACCGCCCGCAGCGATTCGCGACCCGGCAGTGCGATCGGCGTTGGCGGCAATCCGGCTCGCGTGTAGGTATTGTAGGGCGTGTCGGCCGTGAGGTCGCGGCGCCTGATGTCGCCGTCGTAGCGGCTGCCGAGCCCGTAGATGACGGTCGGATCGGTCTGCAGGCGCATGCCCTTGCGCAGGCGCGCCGTGAAGACGCCCGCGATCAGCGGCCGCTCGCTCGCGAGCGCCGTTTCCTTCTCGACAATCGATGCGAGGATCAGTGCCTCGTCCGCGCTCGCAATCGGCAGATTCGCGCGGCGCATCGCCCAGGCTGCAGCGAGCTCCCGCGCCATCGTGTCCCAGGCAAGGCTGTAGATTTCGCGATCCGTGGTGCCGTCGGCGAACCGGTAGGTGTCCGGGAAAAAGCGCCCCTCCGGATGCCTGCCCGCGTGTCCGATGGCGCGCATGACCGCCTCGGCCGGTTGCCCCTTCAACGTGTGCCTGATGCGCGGATGCCCGTCGATTTCACGGCGCATGTCGGCAAAGGTCCAGCCCTCGACCACGGTGAGCTGCTCAAGCACGACACGTCCGGCATTCAGCTGCGCAAGAATATCGGCCGGTGTCGCCTGCGCCGGCAGATCGTAGTTACCTGCCTTGGCCGCTACACGCCCGCCGTGCAGGCGCACATACCACTCGACTGCGCGCGGATCACGCAACGCGCCGCGCGCGGCAATTTCCTGCAGGGTCGTTCGCAGGCTTCGCCCCGGATAGACATGGATGCGCACGACCGTGGCGTGCGGGCCCGGCGTGCGCATCATGCGCTCCATCCAGCCGAGCCCGCCGACCATGACGGCAGTGAGACCCACCGCAAGCGCGAGCAGCACGAGGGTCGCGAGGCGCCCCTTGCGCATCACAATGCTTCCATGGCGGCATCGCGGAGCGCGCCCTGCAGCCTTGGCGTCCACTCGTGCGCGGCGAAGACGCGCTGCCCGAAGGAAGCCACCGGCCACAGACCCACGCGCACGTTGGTGAGCCAGAGCGCTTGCGCAGACTGCAGCACCTGCGGTGCGAGTGACAGCTCGCCGGTCGTGATCCCGAGTCGCCCCGCCGTCCCGAGGAGCTGCGCGCGCACCACGCCGGCGACCGCGCACTGCCCTGCGGGCGGCGTCACGAGTCGCCCGTCGACGAGCGCGAACACGTTCGTCATGCTTCCACCCGTGACGAAACCTTCATCGTTGCAAAGTATGACTTCGTCGAGGTCGCGCTGCCGCGCTTCCTGTCGTGCCATCACCTGTTCCAGCCGGTTGAGGTGCTTGATGCCCGCAAGCAGCGGCCGGCCGGTGCGCAGTTCCGCCATCGCCGCGCGCGCCGGCGCCCGCTCGCCATCAGGGCCTTCGGGCCAGAGGTACGCACACACGATTCGGCGTGGCACCTCGCCCCCCGTAAACGCGTACCCACGTTCGAGCGCCGCGCCGCGCGTCACGATCAGCTTGACGAGGACATGCGCCGCCGCCGCCGCCGCGCGTTGCACCTCGAACCGCAACAGGGCCGTGTCGGGCGCGGGGATCGACAGAGCGGCGCAGCCGCGCATGAGCCGCGCGAGGTGCGCCTCAAGAAAACGCGCATGGCCACCGCTCGCGCCGATGGTTTCAAAGAGCCCATCTCCATAATGCAGGCCGCGGTCATCGAGGCTGATCGTGCTCGCCGGCGCACCGTCCACCCATGCCGCAAGCATCAAGCGTTCACACCGAGAGCCGCGAGCAACCCGCGCGCCTTGGCGCGCGTTTCTTCGAGCTCGCGTTCGGGGTTCGAGTCGGCGACGATGCCAGCGCCCGCGCGCGCTTCGAGTTGCCCGCCCGCCAGCGTCAACGTGCGGATGAGGATGTTGAAATCGGCATCGCCGGCGCTCGACAACCAGCCGATCGACCCCGTGTAGGCATCGCGCCCCTCGCCTTCCAGCTCGGCGATGATCTGCATGCAGCGCACCTTCGGCACGCCAGTGATCGTGCCTCCCGGGAACACCGCGCGCAACGCCTCGATGGGGGTGACCGACGAACGCAGCGTGCCACTCACATTCGACACGATGTGGTGCACATGCGCAAAGCTTTCAACGGCCATGTATTCGTCGACGCGTATGCTGCCGGCCTCGCAGACGCGGCCCAGGTCGTTCCTCTCGAGATCGATGAGCATCACGTGCTCCGCGCGCTCCTTCGGGTGCGCGACGAGTCCTGCTTTCTCACGCAGGTCTTCACCGGGTCGCAGGCTGCGCGGGCGGGTGCCCGCGATCGGCCGCGTGCTTGCGCCACGCCCGGTGATGGCAAGCAGGCGCTCGGGCGACGAGCACAGGATATCCATGTCGGGGAAACGTGCGTAGGCGGCGAAGGGGGCGGGGTTGGCGGCACGCAGACGCTCGTAGAGGCTCTCGGAGGCATGTTGCCAGCCGGTCCGCCACCAGCGCGAAAGGTTCGCCTGGTAGATGTTGCCTGCGCGAATGTGCTCCTGTGCGCTCAGTACTCGAGCGAGGAAGCGCTCTGCGGGTTCTTCTTCGAGTCGCGTACCGACAGCACCAGGTTCCTCGGGCGATGCCGGGGCGGCTTGCACAGCCATCACGTGTCCCTCGATCTCGTCGAGCAGTGCGCTCTCCTGCGCCCTGACGACGATCTCGACAGCTTCGGACTGCGCGTCGTGGACAATCATGCCGCGCACGCGCATGGCGACGGCCCGCCATGGCAGCCGACCTGCCGGCAGATGAAGGCCTGGCTCGATCTCCTGCGCCATCTCATAACCGAGATAGACGACCCAGCCGCCGGCGAGTCCGTTGCTGTTCGCCTCGCTGGCTTGAATGCCGCGCCACCAGGAGTCGAGGGCAGCAAGAAATCCACCCGTGCGGCCCTGCCGCACAGCGATCCCCGGCGGCACGTCGCCCCTTGCAACGAGGCGGTTGTCGCGATCCAGGGCAAGGAACGCGCTCGGCGCGGCGGCCAGCAACGTGCGCGCTCCGTGCGAGCCCTTCGCATCCTGCGCCGCACTGTCGAGCAGAACCGGAAAATAGTCGGGACGCGCGCCGATCAGGCGACGCAGCACCCGGGGCGTAACTTCGAGCCGGCGACGCGCTTCGCGTGCGGCCATGGCGATCGGATCAACCCGTGAAGCGACGAAAGACGACGGTGCCGTTCGTGCCGCCGAACCCGAACGAGTTCGACATCGAAACCTCGATCGGCATGCGCCGGGCGATATTCGGCACGTAATCGAGATCGCAGGCCGGATCGGCGTTCTCGAGGTTGATCGTGGGCGGCGCGACGCCGTCGCGGATCGCGAGCACCGAAAAGATGCCCTCGACCGCACCCGCAGCACCGAGCAGGTGTCCCGTCATCGATTTCGTCGAGCTCACGGCGAGCTTCGCTGCATGATTGCCGAATGCGCGCTTGATCGCGATGGTCTCCGCGACGTCGCCGAGTGGCGTCGAGGTGGCGTGTGCATTGAGGTATTGCACGTCGGCGGGCGCAATCGCCGCATCGCGCAGCGCATTGACCATTGCGATGCGCGCGCCGTTGCCGTCGTCCGGTGGGGCGGTGATGTGAAAGGCGTCGCCGCTCATGCCAAAGCCAATGATCTCGGCGTAGATGCGCGCACCGCGGGCTTTCGCATGCTCGAGATCCTCGATGAGCACCGCGCCACCGCCGTCGCCCATCACGAAGCCGTCGCGGTCGCGGTCCCAGGGCCGGCTCGCCTTCTCCGGCGCGTCGTTCCGTTCCGAAAGCGCTTTCGCCTGACTGAATCCCGCGAGCGCGGTGGGTGTGCTCGCGTGCTCGGCGCCGCCCGCGATCATGATGTCGGCGTCACCGTGCTGGATGAGCCGCATCGCGAGCCCGATCGCGTGCGTGGAGCTCGTACATGCCGAAACCACCGCGAGGTTGGGGCCGTTGATCCCGTAGCGGATGGAAAGGTGCCCGGCGATCATGTTGATGATCGTGCTCGGGATGTAGAACGGGGAAATCTTGCGGGGGTTCTGCGTCGTGGTCCAGGTGCCGATCTCGCGTTCCATGCCCTCGAGGCCGCCGATACCGGAGCCCATGATCACGCCGCTGCGCGTCGGGTCCTCCTGCCGGAAATCGAGGCCGGCGTCGTTGACCGCCTGCACGCCGGCAGCGACGCCGTAGTGCATGAAGGGGTCCATGCGGCGCGCCTCCTTCGGTGCGAGGTAGGCCGCGGTATCGAAACCGCGTACCGCGCCGACAAAGCGTGTTGCGAAGCCCGACGCGTCGAAGCGCGTGATCGGACCGATACCGCTCGCGCCCGCCAGAATCGCGGCCCAGGCGCTCTCGAGGGTGCTTCCTACCGGAGAAACGATTCCGATTCCGGTGACGACGACGCGGCGATTACCCACGCAGACCTTTCGCACCTCGTGCGGCGGACAGGGGCGGAACGGCGCCGGCAGACCGGCGCCACGAGCCTTACGACTTGCGACGCTCGTTGATGTAGTCGATGGCCTGCTGAACCGTGGTGATCTTCTCGGCGTCCTCGTCCGGAATTTCGATCTCGAATTCCTCCTCGAGCGCCATGACCAGTTCAACCGTGTCCAGCGAGTCGGCCCCCAGATCATCGACGAACGAGGCGTCGTTCGTGACCTGTTCTGCCTTGACGCCCAGCTGCTCGGCGACGATGGCTTTCACTTGCTGTTCAACAGTACTCATCTCAGTGGTGTCCTCGTGACTTATCTTTGGTATGGGCCGCAGTCAGGCCGGCCGAATGGGCGCGGTATTGTAGGGGAACACCCCTGCCCCCGCCACCAGCACTACTCGCGAGTGCCCGTTTTTTCATACAAAGCCGCCTTTTCACGCTGAATCGTGCGTGGCGCGCACGCGTCATGGCATGTACATGCCGCCATTCACGTGCAGCGTCTCCCCGGTAATGTAGGCCGCCGCGGGCGAGCAGAGGAATCCTACCGCGGCGGCGATGTCTTCGCCCGAGCCAAGCCGAGCCATCGGAATCTGCGCAAGGAGCGCACCCCGCTGTTCGTCGTTGAGGCCGCGTGTCATGTCGGTATCGATGAAACCCGGCGCCACCGCGTTCACGGTGATGCCGCGGCTCGCGACTTCCTTCGCGAGCGACTTGGAGAACCCGAGGAGCCCCGCCTTCGCGGCTGCATAGTTGACCTGACCCGGATTGCCGGTGAGCGCGACAATCGATGTGAGATTCACGATGCGCCCGCGTCGCTCTTTCATCATGCGCCTGAGGCAGGCCTTCGTGAGGCGAAACACCGACGTGAGATTTGTCGCGATCACCCGATCCCAGTCCTCCTGCTTCATGCGCAGGAGCAGCGTGTCGCGCGTGACGGCAGCGTTGTTCACGAGGATTGTCGGCAGTTCGCCCTTCGCCTCGAGATCCGCGATCAGCGCATCGATCGAAGCGCCCTCACCCACATCGAGCACCACGCCGCGGCCACGGGTGCCAGCGGCGGCGAACTCCGCGGTGAGCCTCGCCGCGCCTTCCGCGGAAGTTGCACTCCCGATCACGGTGGCGCCGGCAGCACCCAGGTGGGCCGCGATGGCGCGCCCGATGCCGCGCGAGGCGCCCGTCACGAGCGCAATCTCTTTCTCCAGCATATTCATCCCCCCTGTACTGCGGCAAGCGCCGCATCGATCGACGCCGGGTCCTCGACCGCGAGGAACGCCGCTCCGGGTCGCTTGTCGATTCGCTTGTTGAGGCTCGTCAGCACTTTGCCCGGGCCGCATTCGACCAACGTTGTGAACGAGGCATCGAGCAGCGCGCTAACTGTTGCGGTCCAGCGCACGGGGCTCGCGAGCTGCATCACGAGCGTGGCGCGGATGTCGCCTGGTTCGTTGTGAGCGCGAGCATCGGCCGCGCTGTACCAGGGAATGCGCGGCGGGCGGACTGCAACCCCGTCGAGCCGCTCACCCAGACGCGCGGCTGCGCCGCGCATCAGGCTGCTGTGGACGGGCACGCTCACGGGAAGCAGCACCGCCCGTTTGGCGCCGCGCGCTTTGACTGCTTCCATCGCGCGCGCCACCGCGCCCGCGTCGCCGGCAATCGCGATCTGCCCGGGCGAGTTGTAATTGACAGGTTCGACGACGGCGCCCTGCGCCGCTTCACGACAGGCGGCCTCGACCTCGGCCTCGTCGAGGCCGAGCACCGCGGCTATCGCACCCGCACCGAGCGGCACGGCTTCCTGCATCACCCGGCCTCGAAACTGCACCAGTACAACGGCGTCGGCGAAATCGAGCGCGCCCGCCGCCACGAGCGCGGTGAACTCCCCGAGGCTGTGGCCGGACACCGCATCCGGCATTCGACCGCCACGCGCCTGCCAGACGCGCCAGGTGGCGTAACCTGCGACGAGCATCGCCGGCTGTGTGCACTCCGTCTCGTTCAACCGCTCCACGGGGCCTTCCTGGCAGAGCTTCCACAGGTCGTAGCCCAGCACGGCGGAAGCCGCGTCAAACGTTTCACGCACAACCGGCTGCGCTGCCGCGAGCGCGGCGAGCATGCCGATCGACTGCGAGCCCTGGCCGGGGAAAACGAATGCGATGCCCATGCGCGATCCTGTCGACTCGAGGGGCGCGGATTATACCGGCTCGCGCTGCGAAGACAGGCACAACGCCGCGGCAAGCCCGCCCAGAGCCCCGTACAGGTGGGCCTGCACCACCACCGGCACATCGCCTGCCAACGGCAGCGCGTGCCACTGCTCCAGACCGAGCTTGCCGACGAGAAAGACTGCGAGGATCCATCCGTCGGGATCCCGACGGCGTACGTGCGCGAGCGTGCCGGCTGCCAGCACGCCGTGCAGCCACCCCGAAGCGCCAACGTACCATTGGACTTCGGGCGCAAGGAACCAGAGCCCGGCGTCGATGGCAATGATCGAAGCAAACACGATCACGAGCCAGCGCCCCGGGCGATAGTCACGCGCGAAGAGCGCCCACATCAGGACGAGACCCAGCACGTTCAGTACGGTGTGCCGCAGACCGAGATGGACGACGTGTGCCGTGAGCAGCCGCCCGTATTCGCCGTCCGCGATTGCCGCACGCTCGAAACGCGCGAATGCCCGCACCGTGTCGCCACCTGCCGACGCCAACAGAAGACAGGCGGCGACGATCAGCAGTGCGAGCCCGTAGCGGCCGTCGCAATTCACCGACGCGAGCCGCCGGACGGCAGAACTTCGAACGCGAGCCGACGTGCCAGCGGGTGTCATTTGGTATCATTATCGTCCATATGCGCCCTCATTCCCGCGCCGCCGGCTTCACGCTCATCGAGATCATGGTGGTGGTCGTGATCATCGGCCTGCTCGCCGCATTCATCGCCCCGCAGATCCTCGGTCGCGTCGACGACGCGAAGATCGTCAAAGCGAAGCAGGACATCCAGGCGCTCGAAACGGCGCTCACGATGTACAAGCTCGACACCTTCCAGTACCCGAGCACGGAAGGTGGCCTGGTCGCGCTCGTGCAGAAGCCTGCCGACCCGCAGGTGCGCAACTGGCGCGCGGGCGGCTATCTCAAGCGCGTCAACAAGGACCCCTGGGGCAACGACTACCAGTATGTATTCCCGGGCACTCGTGGCGGCGAATACGATCTGTACTCGCTCGGCGCCGACGGCGAGCCCGGCGGCGAGGGAATCAATGCCGATATCGGCAACTGGAACCTGGATCGCTAGCGACCCTCGCGTGAAGCACGCACGCGGCTTTACGCTCATCGAAATCCTCGTGGTCGTCGTGATCATCGGCCTCCTTGCGGTCGGCGCCGTACTTTCGATCGGCACGTCGAAACGCGATGACGCACTCGAGACCGAGGCTCAGCGCCTCCTCTCTCTCGTGGACTATGTCCGTGAGCACGCGGAGCTCACGACGCACGAATTCGGCCTGCGTTGCGAGGGCGATCACTACGAATTCCTCGCGTTCGACCCGCGCCGTGGCCTCTGGCGCACCGCCGGGGAGGACCAGGTCCTGCGCACGCGCACACTGCCGGCAGGGCTGCGCATCCGCCTGCGGATCGAGGGTCGCGAGGTCCTGCTTCGCCCGCCGAAAGACACCGAACCACTGCTGCCGCAGGTGATGCTGTTCTCGAACGGCGACGTCACGCCGTTCGAACTGACACTCAGCCGGGAGGGCAGCCCGCTGCAGGCCGTACTCGCCAGCGAAGACGACGGCGTCGTGAAAATCACGCTGCCTGAAACAGGCGCACGTCCGTGACCCGCGCGCGCGGCTTCACCCTGATCGAAGTGCTGGTTGCGCTCGTGATCGTCGCGGTGGGCATGGCGGCGCTGCTTGGCACGTTGTCGTCAGCGGCGGATTCCTCGATCTACCTGCGTGACAAGACCTTTGCCGAGTGGATCGCGCTCAATCGCGTGAGTGGGTTGCGGCTCGGCGCGAAGCGGCCCACCAAAGGCAAGAGCAGTGGCGAGATCGACTACGCCGGGCGCAAGTGGCGCTATGAACAGGAGGTCGTCGAGACCAATGTGCCGGGCGTGCTGCGCATCGACGTGAAAGTAGCCGATGTGGCCTCGCAGTCAGCCAGGAGCGGCAAGTCGAAGAACGACTGGACTGTGACCGCCAGCGGCGTGGTCGGCGACGCGCTCGGCGCACCGAACGGTATCGACCCGGACTGGAATGGCGCGCCTTTTCCCGGTGAGCCCGCCGCGCCGGGCGGTGCCGCGGAACCACCCCTTGCGCCTGGCGCGCTCCCCTCTCCGCCACCGGGCGGCACACTGCCCACCACCTGAATGCAGCGCCGCGGTTTCACATTGATCGAGCTGCTGGTGGCCTTGTTCATCTCGGCTGTCATTTTCGCGATCGGTTACGGCGCCCTGCAACAGGCGCTTGCGAACCGCGGTGCGGTGCAGGCGAACCAGGACCGCCTGACCGCCCTCGTCAACACGATGCGCATCCTGTCGCAGGACTTCGGCCAGCTTGCTCCGCGCGCCACACGCAGCCTCGTCGGTGATGGCGCCGACCCGGCGCTCCTTGCCGATGGCCGCACGGATGCCCTCGTGACCTTCACGCGCATGGGCTGGGCCAACCCCGCGGGCATCCAGCGCCCTGCGCTGCAGCGCGTTCGCTACGCCTTCGACAACGGCTCTCTCTACCGCGAGCACTGGCGGGTACTCGATCCGGTGCTCGGCGCGCAGCCCGTGCGCCGATTGCTGATCGATCATGTCAAAAGCGTGCGCTTGCGATTCATGGAAAACGGCCGCAGCTGGAC
The DNA here is from genome assembly GCA_035433705.1 of Steroidobacteraceae bacterium. GTDB lineage: Bacteria > Pseudomonadota > Gammaproteobacteria > Steroidobacterales > Steroidobacteraceae > CADEFQ01. The sequence goes on along the minus strand of DAORVK010000018.1, from coordinate 30,560 downwards.
CGAACAGTGGCCCGGCATCGTCACCGGCGGCGACCCACGCCAGCCACAGCTGCGGCGCCGACCGATCGCCGTCGAGGTGACGCTCGAACTCGAGGATTTCGGCACCGTCACGCGCCTCATCGAGGTGGCCGGATGAAGCGCGAGCGCGGCGTTGCGTTGCTGACCGCCATCATCCTCGTGGCGCTTGCCACCATCGTCGCGGCGGGCATCGCCTTCCAGAACGGCCTGACCGCGCGGCGCACGTCGAGCGCCCTCATGTTCGACCAGGGCATCCAGTACGCCGCAGTGACGGAAGCAATCGCCGCCTATGTATTGCGCGAGGATCGCAAGAAGGGCGGCCACGACGACTTCACCGAGGACTGGGCGCGGCCCTACGGCCCGGTCGAGCTGATTCCCGGTTCCGGCATCTGGCTCGAGGCGCAACTCGAAGATGCGCAGGGGCGATTCAACGTCAACAACCTCATCGACGCCGAAGGCAAAGCCCGGCCCCAGGCCATCGAGCAGTTCGAGCGCCTGCTCACCACGCTCGGCCTCGAGCCAAAGTGGGCGACGCTGCTCGCCGACTGGATCGATGCGGACGATCAGCCCAACGGCTTCATGGGAGGCGAAGATACGCTCTACCTCGCACAGAGCCCCGCATATCGGGCGCCGAATGCGCCGATCGTCAGCGTGAGCGAGTTGCTTGCCCTGCCCGGCTTCGGCAGTGAGCGTTACGCGAAGCTGGCGCCCTACCTCAGTGCGCTGCCGCCGGGCACGCCGCTCAATATCTGCACGGCGGCCGGTATCGTGATCGACGCCATGACCGACGAGCAGGAGTACGGGCTCGATGCGGAACGGCTCGCCAAGACGAGACAATCGGGCTGCTTTCCGAGCAGGGCCGACCTGCAGGCGAAAGTGCAGCCCGACCTCTGGGCGACGCTGCAGTATCAGGTCAGCGACACGTCCGGATACTTTCGTCTGCGCAGCTTCGTCAGTATTGGCACCACGGAGTTCGCCTTGTACAGTCTCCTGAAGCGTGAAGCGACGGGCGTGCGCCCGATTCTGCGCACCTACGGTACGGATTGATCCATGGCTGACTGGTTCGTAGTGCGATTGGGCAAGCGGAGTGACGACCCGGTCACCTGGATCGCCGTCGACGGCGAGGGTCGTCTACTGACTCCGCAAGGCAGCGGCACATTGTCACAGGCAGCCACGCAGACGGCCGGGCGACGGATCGCCGTACTCGTGCCCGCCGGCGACGTCCTGCTGACTGAAGCGGCGTTGCCGGCAAAGACCGGCGCGAAACTCGCACAAGTCGTGCCCTACGCGCTCGAGGAGCAGGTCGCGGACGACATCGACTCGCTGCATTTCGCGGTCGGCCGGCGCAGCAGCGCGACGGGTCGGACCTCGGTAGCAGTCGTCGGCGGCGCCGCGATGCAGGCAACCATGGCGGCGCTCGGCGAGGCCGGTCTCAAGCCCGCCGCGCTGCACAGCGAAGCAAGTCTGGTCGCACCCAATCCCGGACAGGTGGTCGCCTGGCTCGAAGGTGATGCACTCGTCGTGTGTGCACCGGACCGCCCTTCGATCGTCACGCCCGTCACGACCCTCGCCGATGCGTTCGGGTTTCTCGCCTCGACCCGAAGCTACGGGGAAGGAGTCGAGCCGTCCGCCCTGTCACTGCTGCTGCACGCGCCCGCCGTCGACTGGCAGCAGCACGCCGGCGAGCTCGGTTTCCTGCAGGAACACTTCGCTGCCGCCAAGGTACAGATCCTGCCACAGGGCTCGCTCCCCTGGCTCGCGAGCCAGATCGAGCTCGCGGCTCCGCTCAATCTGCTGCAGGGCGAGTATGTGCCGCGCGCGACGGGCAGCCGCGATCTGCGACGCTGGCGACTGCCGGCAGCGCTCGCGGCCGCGATACTCCTGATTTTCATTGGCTCGAAAATATTCGAGATCCGGCAGTTGAACGACGCCGAGCGCAAGCTCGACGTCGAGATCGAACAGACCTTCCGCGCGGCAATGCCCGGTGCGCTCGATTCGAAAGAAGCCCGGCAGCGCATGGAGAAGCGCTACCAGGCGCTGCAGGAAAACGGCGGGCGGCTCGGCCTGCTGCCCGCACTCAGCGCGTTCGCCACGGCGCGGGCCGCCGCGCCGGACGCGACGCTGCAAGGCCTGTCGTTGCGCGAGGGCGCCCTCGACCTGCGCGTGCGTGCGACCGACGCGCAGAGCCTCGACCGGATCAACCAGGAGCTGCGCGCGCGCGGCTTTGCGACCGAAATCACGAGCGGCACGGCCGCGGATGCCGGCTACGAGGGTCGCATCCAGGTCAGGTTGGCGGGGGTCTGATGGACGCGGTACGGCAATGGTATCGGGGGCTCGCTGAACGCGAGCGGCGCTTCGTTGCGATCGGAGGCTGCGCGGCGCTCGTGATTGTCCTGCTCATGGGCCTGCTGCCACTCGCGCGCAGCGCCGCCGCACTCGAGCAGCGTGTCGCGACGAAGCGTTCCGACCTTGCGTGGATGCGAAGTGTCGCGCCGGCGATCGCAAGTGCGGGCCCGGTGGCGGAATCGCAGGACACGCGGGAATCGCTCGTCGTCACCGTCGATCGCACGGCGCGCGAGGCAAACCTCGGCGAATCGCTCGCCCGCTCGGAACCGGCTGGCAACGGCGGTCAACGCGTGCAGCTCGAGAAAGCGCGCTTCGATGTACTGGTGGCCTGGCTCGCGCGTCTGCGCCAGCAGCACGGGATCCGCGTCGTCGCGGCCACGATCGAACGTACGGATGAGCCCGGGCTCGTGTCCGCCACGGTCGAATTGAACGCGCGCTGATCCGGACTCGATGGCCGCCACTCCCCGCTTTTCCTGGCGCCTCGCCACTGTGATCGCCACGGCGCTCATTGTGACGATCGTGGCGCGCTGGCCGCTCGCGTGGACGACTCACTGGCTGCCGACAGGCGTCGTATGCGACACGCCGGCGGGCAGCGCATGGAGCGGCCACTGCGGCTCCCTCACGGTCCGTGGCGTGCCACTCGGCGATACCTCGTGGCAGTTTCACCCGCTGCCACTCCTGCGCGGCACGCTGGCATTCTCCCTGCAGTCGCAGCAGGGCACAGACCGCATCGCCGCAGAGCTGGAACTGCGGCCGGACGGGCGACGCATAGCGCGCCAGGTAGAGGCCGATCTCACCCTGGGTACCGGCCTGTTGCGACAGGAGTCGATGGGCCTGACCGGGCGCATGCACGCGAGTCTCGCGCGCGCTGTCCTGCAGGGGCGGCGCGTGCACGAACTCGCCGGGATCGTGACCGTGCAGCATCTCGCGCAGGGCGCGACACCTCTTGGCAGCTACGAGATCCGCTTCCCGGATGCGCCAGTTGCCGGCGATGATCGCGCGGACGTGAAGGGCGAACTGCGCGACCTCGGCGGTCCGCTCGGCTTCACGGGCACGCTCGCGTTCACCGGTGAACCTGGCTATGTGATCGACGGCAAGGTCACGACGCGCGCCGACACGCCTCCCGCACTCGCGCGACAGATTGCGTTTCTCGGCACACCCGATGCACAGGGACGGCGGCCGTTCTCGATTGCCGGCACGTATTGACGCGCCCCGCACACCGCGCCCTCAATTGTAGACGCGCCAGGCCCCGATGAGCGGAAAGTAAAGCGCGGCCCGTACGGGCTCCGGCCCGAGGCCCCGCGCAAGCAGCGTGTAACGTTCAAGCTGCGGACGGTAACGCTCCTGCTCCTGCGCGAGAAACACCTCGAGCGCGCCACCCTCGTGCTGGCTCGACTTGTAGTCGACGACCCAGCGCGTCCCTTCCCGGTCGATGAACGTGCGGTCGATCAGCACGTTGACCAGCCGCCCCTCGACGAGCCCGGTGAGCGAGAGTTCCGTCGCCGCTTCGCGATGATCCGGTGCGAACAGCCAGCGGCCCCGCGCATCTTCGTAGGTCTGTCGCAGCGCGCGCAGCACGGAATCAGCAGCGGCGTCGAGATCGGCTGCCGGCACGCCGAGACGCTCGAGCATTGCGCGATGGCGTGCGCGTTCCGCCTCAAGCGCCGCGATCGAGGGCGGGAGTTGGTGACCCCAGCGCTCGAGTTCATGGTGTACGGTCGTGCCGACGTGGCGTGCCGTCGCGTGCACCCAGCTGAACTCGGGTGCCTCGGCGGCCTCACGCGCTACACGAAGACCGCTTGCCTCCACGCGGTCTGCAAGGGGCGCGAGGCGCCAGATCGCCGGGAGGCGCGCCAGCCTCGGTGGCACGATGATCGGGTCCATCTCCGGGTTGCGTCTCGAACTGCCGGGCTCCACGATCCGGACGGATTCCGCCAGCGCCGGCCACGCCGCCGCCAGCAGCGTCCCGCCCTCGGGTTTCGCAGCCTCGCCTTCCTTGCCCGCCACGCTCGCGATCCAATGCAGCGACTCCTTTGCGCGCGTCGTTGCGACGTAGAGGAGCCGCAGTTGCTCCTGCGCGCGTCGTTCGGCGTCGAGCCACTTGAGATACCTGCCGAGACGATGATCCTGCCGCTCCCCCGCTGCGACGATGGGCGACATCAGCAGATCCGGTTCCCCGTCCGCGCGCGGCAAGTCGAGCCAGCGCAGCAGCGGCTCCTCGTTCTTTCGCGTCCGGCGACCCAGCGCCGGCAAGATCACGTGATCGAACTCGAGGCCCTTCGCACGATGGATCGTCATGATCTCGATCGCGGCCTCATCCGTGCCCGAACGCGCGTAGAGATCGGCAAGGAGACCCTCGAGCGAGGCGATACCGCGCCACTCGCCGCGCGCCCACGCGTCGTTGAGCGCGCCAAGGAGTTCACGCGCAGCGTCGAGTTCATCGAGCGGGCAGCAGTCGGCTCCGCCGAGCGCGATCCAGGCCGACTCCAGGACCTCGCCGGGCGCCTCGCGCCCGAATCGCACGAGTGCGCCGGCGAGTGCTGCGCGCAGGCGTTCGAGTCGCACGCGCTCGTCAGCTGCGAGCCGCCGCTGCCGCTCAGGCACGCTGATTGCCTCCTGCACGAGCAGCGGATCGCGCCGCCTCGACAGCGCACCGAGGCTCGCGAGCGTGAGCCCGCACCACGGCGCCCTGAGCACCGCGAGCCACGCCGTGCGATCACCGGGATGAGCGAGCGCGCGCAGCAACGCCACCAGATCGCGCACGGCGGGGACTTCCGCGAGCGGCACGAGGTCGACTCCGCGTACCGCAAAACCCGCGGCGGCAAGGTGCACCACAATCGGCAGGGCGCGCGAACGAGCCTGCACGAGAATCGCGATACGTCCCTGCCCGCCTCCCTCCCGCAGCGCCCGCACCTGGTCGACGACTGCCATCGCCTCATCGTCATCGCGGCCATGGGCGAAGGCGAGCAGCGTGACCTGCCCAGAGGCGTTGCCCGCCTCACGCGCTGCCTGACTCGGTGTGTGACGAACGGCGGCAGACCGGATGTCGTCCCGGGTGGGGAAGACCTGCGCGAACAGCGCGTTGCCGAAATCGACCAGCTCCGGGCGCGAACGGAAGTTGCGTGTCAGGCGCAGCGCTTCGAACCGGACCGGACCGATTCCGGCATCGCGTGCGCGCAGGAAGAGGCCAACCTCCGCCTCGCGAAACTGGTAGATGGACTGCATGGGATCACCGACGATGAAGAGCGTGTGCCCATCGCCATCCGTCCAGTCCTGCACGAGCGTCGCGAGCAACTCGAACTGTGTGATCGAGGTGTCCTGGAACTCATCGACGAGAATGTGCCGCAGCGCGAGCCCCGTGCGGATCGCAAGATCGCTGGCGCCGCCGTCCTCGGCGAGCGCCGCGCGCGCAGCACCTGCAATGTAGACGTGATCGACGCGCCCCGCCTCGGCAAAGACGAGTTGCAGGTGGCGCGCCGCCCAGGTGAGGACCCGGGAAAGCACATCGATCGCAAGACCATCCTCCGCCGCGAGCGCCTGGGGGGGCAGCCGACGCGTCTCGCGCAAGAGTCGCTCGCCAGCGGGTACCGCGGCCAACCCGTCGATGATCGCGGTGAGGTGCGCCCTGTTGGCCGGATCCTTGTACTCCGGACCTATGCGCGCGTCGACACGCTTGCGCAGCGTGTCGCTCTTCGTGAGCGCCGCGTCTGCAAGAGCCCACCACGCGTCGAGGCTCGCCCCGTTTGCAGCGAGCTCGCCGACCCCTGGCAGCCGCGCCGCAGACGCCAGCAACGTTGCCGGCAACGTCGCAACATTCAACACGAGCTGCTCGCCCACGATGCGCGCGAGTGAGGCACCGATGCGCGCCCGCAAGTCGCCGGCTTCGCTTTCGAGCACGTGCGGCAACCAGTGCGCGCGCTTCGCGAGCATGTCCGCGAGCAGTGTCTCGACACGCTGCCACTGGTTGTCGAGGCGCCCGAACAGCACATCGATGTCACGCCGCATGGCGGGCACGGCTTCCCCTTCGATCAACGCCCGCCGCGCCGCCTGCTGGTACAGCTCCGCGGGCCGGTCGGCAATAGCAAGGCCGGGCCCCGCGCTCGCGGCGAGCGGCCGCTGCGCAGCGAGCGAGAAGTTGAAGGCATCGATCGTCTGGATACGCAGTCGCGCCGCATGGGCTTCGAGCTGCCAGCCGCGCTCTGCCGAGCGCGCGTGGACACGAGCCGCGAGCGCCCTGACCCTTGCCGCTTGCGGGTGTGCAAGGTCGATGTCCCCGGCAAGGGCCGCCAGCACGCGCACGCGCATTTCGGCGGCAGCCTTGCGCGTGAAGGTGATCGCCAGCACCTGCTCGGGCTCATCGACGTCGGCGAGCAGCGCGAGCAGGCGCTGCGTGAGCACTGTCGTCTTGCCCGAGCCGGCCGGCGCTTCGAGCAGGATCGAGCGGTCGATCGCGAGCGCGCGCTCGCGGGCCAGGGCGTCGAGGTCGCCATCAGTCATCTGCGCCCTCCTCCACCTCGCGTTCGGCACGCTCGCCGACCCGGCACAGCGCGGCGAGATGACAGTAGCGGCATGCGCCCTTCATCGGCGTGACGGAGGCATGCGCGGCGAGAAACTCCGCGGCGAGACCGTGCACTTGCGTGCGCCAGGTCGCGAGCTGGCGCGACCAGGCGTGCAATGCCGTTTCATTGCTTCCCGCTTCAATGGCACGCACACGAGGCAACAGACCCGCCTCGATCGCGACACCCTGGAATCGCGGCTCTGGCGGCGCAACCCGCGCAAAGGCGAGCGCGCGCACGTCGTCTCCAAGCGCGGCGAGATAGACGAGAAGCTGTGCAGCGGTCGGTCGCGCACCGAACCAGTCCTGAGGCGTCGCCTTCCCGCTCTTGTAATCGATGACCACGAGGCCCCCATCGCCAGGCGCGTCGACACGATCCATCCGCAGCGTGAGACGCGCGGCACCGAGCGGGATCTGCCGCTCTTCTTCCAGCGCTTCGATCCTGAAAGGCGGACGCGTTCGCTCGAGTTCCGCGAGGGAAACAATGAGCTGCGTGATGCGCCGCTCTTCACGCTCGCGTGATGCCACCGCCGATGCATTTGGAGGGCCGAGCTCGGCCTCGCGGGCTTCGGCGACGGCATTTGCAACCCTCTCTACGAGTTCCGCTACCGGCAGTTTTCCGAGCTGCTCCGAGTCGCCGAGCCGCTTCCAGAGAAGTTCCAGTGCGCGATGCAGCCACCGGCCGCGCTCATCGGGCGCGACGCCAGGCACGGGCGCATCGAGCGCCATGGCGCCGAGCTGCTGCTCGGCGTAGGCACGAAACGGACACGCGGCCTGCAGTTCGATGCTACGCGTGCCACCGGGCAGCAGCTCGCGCGCGGGCCACGCATTGCCCGTGAAGTCGTCGATCACCTCAAGCGTCGGCTCACGCCGCTGTCGCGGCGGCCACCCGATCGGTCGATGAGACACCGCGCGCCGCGGCCAGGTGGCCAGCAGAGGGCTCGGTGCCAGCTGAATGTCGCCGGATACCGCAGGGGCGCTCAGAACGAGGCTATTGGCGGACGCCCGCCAGGCGTCGAGACTGGCTCGGGCGGCAATCAGTTGTGCAGTCGTGTCGACAGTCCAGGCGCCCGCCTCCCGCAATGCGGCCAGTGGAATGAACGGATCGGCGAGGGGCGACGCGGGCCAGGCATCAGCAGTGAGTCCGGCAACCCACACGCCGTCGTAGCGCACGACCGGGTCGTCGTGCACCGACGCAATCGTGACATGGGCATCGCCAGTAGCCGGCTGCCAGACCGTGCGCACGGCAAATTCGCGCAGTGCGCGCAGGGCCTGTCCGGCCTCGAAGGGGCCCGTCACCCGCGACACGTCGCCGAATTCGTCGAGCAGCGCCACGAATCGCAACCAGGTCTGCTGCTCCGCGCTACTGTAAGCGGGCTTGTCCTCCCGCCGCAGGGCCGCAAGCGCCGCGCTGAACCGCTCGGACCATCCGCGTGCGCTCGCGGGACTGGTGCCGATGGCTGTCAGGGCTGCGCGCGTTTTTCCTGCGAGCGCCTCCGCGGATTCGACCCCGTCCTGCGCCGCCCGTGCCAGCCGCGTGAGGCTCGCGCACGCATCAGCTTCGAGGGGTGCGCGTCGTCGCCACCAGAGATCGAGGCGCGCGCCGGCTTCGCGCGCAAGCGGACCATAAGGACCCAGCAACCATGCCGAGAAATCTTCGAACTCGAGCCCATTGATGAGCCACTCAAGGCTCAGGAGCGCGTGCTGCACGAGCGCGTGTCGCGCCAGGGGCGCGCCTCCCTCGATCGCGACGAGGTCCATATCGACCGTGCCCGCCAGCTTCGAACCCGGTACGAGCGTGGCGCGCAGCCGGGTTGCGATCGCCTCGCGCCGCTCCATGCCGCCGGCAGCGACAATCAGCAATCGCGCTGCGGGTGCAGCCCGCAACGCATCGAGACACCATGTCGCCATGCGCTCGATCTCATCCGCCTCATCGCTCGCCTGTTCGACAGCAGGCGTGGCGATGAGCGCGCCCGGCAACCACCACTCACCCGGCAACCCGCGCTCGCGCCGCGAAGCGTGCAGCCCGCGAACGCGTGGCGCGCAAGGGGCGTGAAAACCTGCGAAATGGACGGGACGCGCACCGCCGAGATCGGGCTTGCTGCGCGCGAGGTGCAGCGCCGTTTCGGCGCCCAACGCCCGGCGCTCCCGCCACACGGTGAGCCGCACGGCGTCGAACAGACGCGTCTCGGAACCGCCGACGGCGAGCCAGCGCCCGATGTCGATGTCGTAGTCATCGGCGAACCGGTCCGCACGGCGCAGCGCTTCGGCGAGCGAAGACGCATTGACGGGCGCCGCATCCTGCGTGGCCTGCGCCACGGCCTCGCGCCACAGCCACCACTCTTCTGCCGTCGACAACACGCGCGGCGTGTACCCGAGGGCCGTTGCCCGTTCAACCTCGCGCAGGACCCATGCGTCGAAAGGCAGCACATCCGGGCTCGGCCAGACCGTGCGTCCCTGCGCGAGCGCGTGCTGCGCCCAGGCAATCCGGATCGCATGGGCGCGCTGGAGCGAGGGCACGACGACTGTCTCGCCGCGACCAATTGCCTCTGCCAGGGCTCCTGTTAGTGTAATCAATTCAAGTAATTACACTACTTATCAAGGAATCACTTGAAACGTGTCGATGCCTCCACGACGCGCGCGGAGGCCGGCGACTCCCGCGCGCCGCTCGCATACGCGGCAAGCAGTTCGCCCATGCGCTGGAATACGGTTCTCAAGGTGGCCGCATCGGGAAGGTTCGTGACGCGAAAATGATTCCGGTACGGCACGTTGAAGCTCACGCCCGGTGCGACGAGCACATGCTTCTGCTCAAGGAGATCGAGTGCAAAGGACTGGTCATCGACCGGCACCGCGTCTGTATCGATGCCGATGAAGGCGTACAGCGCGCCGCGCGGCGCCTGCAGGCGCAGGAACGGGCTCGCGGCCGCAGCTTCGGTGATGACAGCGCGCGACTCGTACAGGCGCCCGCCCGGCGTGGTGAGTTCGCGAATACTCTGGTAGCCGCCGAGGGCCGTCTGCACCGCCCACTGCGCCGGAACGTTGCTGCAAAGTCGCAGGGATGACAGCAGTTCGAGCCCGCCCAGATAGTCGGCCGCGGCACGCAACCGGCCCGAGAATGCGACCCACCCGACGCGGTAGCCGCAGGCCCGATACACCTTCGACAGCCCCGACATCGTCGCGCAGAGCGTGTCGTGCACGAGTGTCGCCATCGGCACGAATTGCGCATCGTCATAGAGGATCTGGTCGTAGATCTCGTCGGCGAAGACGACGAGCCCGTGCTTCTCTGCAATGCGGGCGAGGCGCTCGAGGATCGCACGGGGATAGACCGCGCCGGTCGGATTGTTCGGGTTGATGATCACGATCGCGCGGGTGCGACGGGTGATCAGCGCCTCGACTGCCTCCGGGTCGGGAAGGAAGCCGTTCTCGGGCAGGCAGGGGTAATGCACGGCCTTGCCACGATTGAGCGTCACCGCCGCCGACCACAGCGGATAGTCGGGACTCGGCACCAGCACTTCGTCGCCATCATTCAGCAGCGCGCGCAGCACGAGGTCGATGAGTTCGGAAACGCCGTTGCCGATGAACACCTCTTCGGCGCTCACGCCTTGCACGCCGCGGGCCTGCTGCTGCATCACCACCGCTTCACGCGCCGGGAAAATTCCCTTCTGATGGCAGTAAGCCTCGCTCTCACGCAGATTCTCGATCATCGCGAGGCGCATGGTTTCGGGCGTGCGGAAGCCGAAGAGCCCCGGATTGCCGATGTTGAGCGAGATGATCTCGTGCCCCATGCGCTCCATCTCGTGGGCACGACGGGCGAGCCGGCCACGGATTTCGTAGCGCACGTTCTTGAGGCTGTCGCTCGGACGCAAGGTATCGCTCATCGCCCGAGCATACCAAATCAGCGGATGACGCCGGCCTCCCGCAACCGTGCACGTTCCACGGAACCGAGACCCAGTTCCGCCTCGAGCACCTGGTCGGTGTGCTGACCGAGAAGTGGTGGTGCCTCCCGGTACTCGATCACGGTGCGTGAATAGTTGATCGGGTTCCTGACGCCGGGCACGTGGCCCGCCGTCGGGTGAGGCAGTTCGATGCGCATGCCACGATGGACGACCTGCGGCTCGGCGAACACCTCGCCGATATCGTTGATCGGACCGCAGGGGACCTTTGCGGCGTTGAGGGCTGCGAGCCAATCGCGCGTGGTACGCGTGCGCAAGGCGGCCGCGACCATGGGCACGATCTCGGCGCGGTGTGCGACGCGTGCGGCATTCGTGGCGAAACGCGCGTCCGCGGCAAGTTCAGCCCGTCCTGCGACCGAGCACCAGCTCGCAAACTGACGATCATTGCCCACCGCAAGCATCAGAAAGCCGTCAGCGGTCGCGAACGCCTGGTAAGGCACGATATTCGGGTGCGCGGTGCCCTGTCGGCGCGGCGACCGCCCGCTCACGAGGTAATTCATGTTCTGGTTCGCGAGCCAGCCGAGCTGCGTGTCGAGCAGCGCCAGATCGATGTACTGCCCTTTTCCGGACGTGCGCCGCTCATAGAGCGCGGCCGTGATGGCGGTGGCGGCATACATGCCGGTCATCAGGTCTACCACCGCCACGCCGACCTTCTGCGGCCCGTCGCCCGGTTCGCCATCCGGCAAGCCGGTGATGCTCATCAGCCCGCCCATGCCCTGGATCATCGCGTCATAGCCCGGCTTGTCGGCGTCCGGCCCATCCTGCCCGAACGCGGAGATCGAACAGTAGATCATCGCCGGGTTGTCGCTCTTCAAGTCACCGTAAGCCAGGCCGTACTTTGCAAGCCCGCCCACCTTGAAGTTTTCGACAAAGACGTCACAACACTGCGCGAGTTTGCGTACGAGGCGCGCACCTTCCGGATTGGCGAGATCAACGGCCACCGAGCGCTTGCCGCGGTTCGTCGAAAGGTAATAGGCCGACTCGGTCGTGTCGCGTCCCTGCGCATCCTTCGCATAGGGCGGACCCCACTGGCGCGTATCGTCACCGCCGTCGGGACGCTCGATCTTGATGACTTCGGCGCCGAGATCGGCAAGCGCCTGGGTCGCCCACGGCCCTGCGAGCACGCGGGACAGGTCAAGCACGCGAATTCCATGCAGAGGACCCATGCGATCTGCGCTACTTCCTGCGCCGACGCCTCTTCTTGTGGGTGTGCTCCACCATCCCGTTGCCGTGATGGTGCGGCACGTCGCCGTGCGCATGGCCGTGCCCGAACTCGAAGTCCACCGGGTGATTGTGGCCGTGGGTGTTGATCCACTTGTAGAGGTCGGGCATCCAGTGCTGGACGCGACTTGCGGCGCGTTCCTTGTTCTCTTCGATGTTCGTCCACGGATTGAAGTGGAAGTGGTTGTACAGCCTCGAGTCGGTGCGGCCGATGGCCAGCGTGCCGAGCTTGCAGCCGAAGGCGCCGTGGTTGATGTAGGGCGGACGATAGAAATAGCCGCCCGTCGGCAGGTCGCCGAACTGCATCATCCAGGAAGTGCCCCAGATGTGGTACGCCTCTTCCGCGCAGTCGTGGTACGAGATGTTGTCCTGCCAGAAATTCGGCGTCATGCAGTAGAGGAATGTGAACGCCTGCGTGCGCTCATCGAAGTGCAGCACCTTGACGAGGCAGCCCGGCGCCGTCGCCGGGAAGAAGTTGGTCGACGCCCACTGCATGTCGTCGTAGGCGTTGACCATGGAGAACTTGTGACGCTCGGCCTGCGGATGGTCGCTGTCGGACTCGATGAACGACGGTTCGCCGTAGTTGTAGAACAGCAGGCCCGTTGCACCGCGCGGCGAGGACATCGCCCCGATCGTGACGCCCGCCGGCACCATGAAATAGCTGCCCGGCCCATGCACCTTGTCGCCGACCGTGATCGAGCCGGTCATGATGAACAACTCGTATTCGCTGTAGCTCATGCCTGGAGGCTGCCGGTAACCCGGCTCGAACATCACGGTCATCGTGCACGCGCCGTTGTCCGGGTCGAGCGAGAGCATCTTGTACTGCATGCCCTTCGGGAAGCCGGGCATCGTGAACTTGCGGAAAGAAACGTCGCGATCGACGAACGGTTCGATGTGGGGGCGGGCCATGATTACTCCGGCACTCGGGTTTTCAGAAAACGACGCGGAACTTGCGCTTCGGCCGCACCGGAATCTCTTCCGGGCCGACCTTGCGCATCGTGTTGAAGTGCACGTGGGTGCCGCGTGTCTGGATGCGCTGCAGGAACTCTGCGACCCACTTGTCACGCCTCGGCGCGAGCGCATCCTGCTCCGCGACGATCTTGCGATAGCGTGCCTTCTGTTCGGTGATTTCGCGCTTGAGCCAGGCTTCGACCTCGCGGCTGCGCTTGTGCGGAATGGATTTCACGTTGCTCGACCTGCAATATGAAGGGACACGGTTATATACCGCGGGTGTCACCCCTTCACAACAGTAGCAACACTTACGCGCGGCTGCCGCAGTGCCCGACCGCGTAGCGGCCAGAGGAGTCCTGGATGCTCGATGCAATCATTGCCGTCACGCTGTCAGCGCCCGACCTCGGCGCGACTGCGCGAGCCTACGAGGCACAACTCGGTTATCGGCTCGTCGAGCGCGCGACCGTGTCGCGCTCGCTCGCGACTGGCTGGGGTGCCAAGGCGGTGAAGGGGCGCGACTACGCTTTGCTGCAACCGGCCAGTGGCGAGCCTGTCTATCTGCGCATCGTCGACGCGGATGAACCGGCGCCTGGTTACGCGCCGCTACGCACGTTTGGCTGGAATGCCAACGAGATTCTCGTCGAAGACCCGGTGGCGCTCGCGCCGCTACTCAAGGAACCGTTCAGGATCATCGGCGAACCGCGGCCACTCGATTTCAACCCGAATATCATCGCGATGCAGGTGACCGGCCCGGCGGGTGAAGTCACGTACTTCACACGGATTCCGCCGACCGGCTCGATCTTCAATCTCGGCAGCGCGAAATCGTTCGTCGACCGCACCTTCATCGTCGTCACCGGCGGCCCGGATGTCGACGCTTCGCGCGCGTTCTATCGCGATGTCCTGAAGATGCCGACGACTGACCCGGCGCCGACGAAAATTCACGTGCTGCAGGACGCCTACGGGCTGGCGCGCGATGCCGAAACACGCATCGGCATCGTCCGCTTTCCATCGGGCTTTCTGATCGAGCTCGATCAATACCCTCCCGCCGCCGTAAAGCGCCCCGTGCGCCGCGGCCATTTGCCACCCGGCATCGCGATGGTGACTTTCGCGGTGAAGAGCTTCGACGGCTTGAAGCTGCCGTGGAAAGTGAAGCCGCATATCCGGCCGGAGAAGCCATACGAGGGACGCCGCGCCGGTGTCATCGTCGGCCCGGCCGGAGAATGGATAGAGCTCGTGGAAGCGATGAGAGGCGGGCAATGAGCAATGCGCTGCGCGCTGCCCGTCGTCCGTCG
>DAORVK010000018.1:0-16124 GCA_035433705.1 Steroidobacteraceae bacterium | reverse complement strand
CGCCCGCCGCTCGCCGCTCGCCGCCTTCAGCCTTGCCGCTTCCGCCGCGGCACGACTGGCACCGCTGCGATGAGTTCTCGCGTGTACTGATGTTGCGGGTTGTCGAGTACCTCCCGCGTCGGCCCCGCTTCGACGACGGCGCCGCCCCGCAGGACGATAGCCTGCGAGCACAGTCGCCTCACCAGGGCGAGATTGTGGCTCACGAAGATGAGCGCGGTGCCCGACTCCCGGTGCAGCGTCTGCAACACTGCGAGGATCTGCGCCTGGATCGAGACGTCGAGCGCGCTGACCGGCTCGTCGCAGACGAGTACCGCCGGCTCGAGCAGCATCGCGCGCGCGATGCAAACTCGCTGGCACTGACCGCCGCTCAGTTCGTGCGGATAGTGCGGCAGCACGGTTGCCGTCAGTCCAACCCGGACAAGCAGCGCAGCAATTTGTCGTTCCCGCGCCGCACTGCCGAGCTCCGGCCTGTGTACACGCAAAGGCTCGGCCAGGATCTCGCCCACGCGCATGCGCGGATCGAGGCTCGCGAACGGGTCCTGGAATACCGGTTGCACGATGCGACGCAGCGCCCGCCACTCCTTTCCTCCGAACGTCGCCATCGAACGCCCGTACCAGTGAATCTCGCCATGCGAGATCGGTACCAGGCCAAGCAGCGCCCGCAAGAGCGTAGACTTGCCGCTGCCCGATTCACCGCAAATACCGAGCGCGCCGCCCTTGCCGAGTTCCAGGGAGATGTCGTGCAACGCGCCGCGGTGCGCGCGGTAATGCACTGCGAGGCCCCTCACCTGCAGCAACGGTGCGGGAGGTTCCCGGTCAGCGCTCATATGGACAGCGGGAAATGGCAGGCAGCTGCGCGCTGGCCATCCGACGCGAGGACGGGTGACTCGCTGCGACAACGCGCCTGCGCCCGCGAGCAGCGCGGATGAAATGCGCAGCCCGCGGGCAAGGCACGCGGCTCGGGCGGCTGGCCTGGAATCGGCGGGAGTGGCGCATCCGGTGAATCGTCCATGCGCGCAATGCAGTCGAGCAGCGCTGCCGTGTAAGGGTGCCTCGGTGCGGCAATGACTGCCGGCGCCGGCCCCTCCTCCACGACCCGCCCTGCATACATGACAACTATGCGATCCGCGAGCCGGCTCACGACCCCGAAGTCATGCGAGACGAGCACGATGGCAAGACTGCGCTCGGCGCGCAGTGCAGCCAGCAGCGTGAGCACTTCCGCCTGTACGGTGACATCGAGTGCCGTCGTGGGCTCGTCCGCAATCAGGAGCGCGGGATCGCAGGCGACCGCGATCGCGATCAGCACGCGCTGGCGCTGCCCCCCTGACAGCTCGTGCGGGTACTGACCGAGGCGCCGCACGGGCTCGTCGATTCGCACTTTGTGCAAAAGCGCGAGCGCACGCTCGCGCGCCGCCTGGCCGCGCGCCCTCCCGTGATGTTCGAGCACCTCGATGATCTGATCCCCGATCGTGCGATGCGGGGTGAGCGAGGACATCGGGTCCTGGAAGACAAAGCCGACTTGCGCACCGCGAACCCGATCGAGCGCGCGTTCGTCGAGCGCAAGGAGATCCTCGCCGGCCAACTGTGCGATGCCGCTCACCTGCGCTTCCGATGCAGTGAGGCGAAACGGCGCGAGCAGCAGCTGGCTCTTGCCCGCCCCTGACTCCCCGACGATGCCGACGCACTCGCCCGGCCGCACCGGGAGCGTCACGCCGGCAACAGCGACGAGCGGCCCCTCGCGCGAGGCGAACTGCACAGTGAGATCGCGCAGCTCAAGAACGGGTGCGGGGATCGAGGACATCGCGCAGTCCATCTCCTAGCACATTGAGAGAAAGCGTCAGCGCTGTCAGACAACCGGCCGGCGCCAGCAGCAGCCAGGACGCCGTTTCCATGTCACGCGCGCCCTCGCTGATGAGACTGCCGAGACTTGCGAGTGGCTCCTGCACTCCGAGGCCGAGAAACGAAAGAAAGCTCTCGTAGAGGATCATCTGCGGCACCGTGAGCGTCGCATAAGCGATGACGGGCCCCGCCACGTTGGGCAGGATATGCCGCCACAGTATCTGCGCGGTCGGCATCCCCAGCGCACGGGCCGCTTCGATGAACTCGCGCTGACGCAGGGCGAGCGTCTGCCCGCGCACGATGCGTGCCGTCGTGAGCCAGCCGACACTCGCAATGGCCGCGAGCAGGACCAGCACATCGCCGCGCTCAAAGAGCGTGGCGAGAATGATCACAAAGAACACGAAGGGGAGCGCGTAAAGGATATCGACAATGCGCATCATCGACGCGTCGAGTCGCCCCCCCGCATAGCCCGCGAGCGCCCCCCACGCCACGCCGATCGCGACGCTGACGAACGCCGCGACGAAACCGATGAGAAGCGAAACCCGCAGGCCCTGCATCGTGCGCGCGAACACGTCGCGACCGAGCCTGTCGGTGCCCCACCAGTGGGCAGCGCCAAGGCCGGGAGGCGAGCCCGCCTGGGCGAGGTCGATCGTTCCGGGGGCGTGCGGTGTGAGCGCAGGCGCGGCGAGCGCGATCAGGCAGAGCACTGCCAGCAGCACCGCCGCAGCGAGCGCCGCGCGGTGACGCGGCAGCTCAGTACCGACGGACGCGAGGATCGAGCCAGCCATAAGCGAGATCGGCCGCGAGATTGCAGAGCAGCGTGATGACTCCGTAAACGACGATCATGCCCATCACGAGCGTGTAGTCGCGATTGAGGGCGCCTTCGACGAGAAAGCGCCCTGCTCCGGGAATGCCGAACACGGTCTCGACGACCAGCGAGCCGGTCAGTACAAACGCCACCGCGGGCCCGAGCCAGCTGACGAGCGGCAGCAGCGCCGGCCGCAGCGCGTGCGCGACGACGATGCGGCGCAGGCCGAGCCCCCGGGCGCGTGCCGCACGAATGTAGTCGGAGCCCAGCACTTCAAGGAGACCCGTGCGGGCAAGCCGCGCACTGTAGGCGAGCACCGGCGCGGCCAGCGTGACGACGGGCAGCACTGCTTGCTCGAGCGAACCGTCGTTCCAGCCCGCAGCCGGCAACCAGTGCAGCCGCAGCCCGAAAACCAGCGAGAGAACCGGGCCCAGCACGAAAGCAGGCAACGCGATCATGAGCGCGGTGAGCACCGAGGTGGCGTGGTCCAGCACGCGGGCACGCTGCAGGGCCGCGCAGAAGCCGAGCGGCACGCCACACAGCAGCGCGAGCACGAGCGCCGCGGCACCGAGGGATGCGCTGACGGGCAGCCCCGCGCCGAGCAACTCGCTCACCTGCACATCCTTGTGCTTGAAGGATGGCCCGAAATCCCCCCGCAGCAAGCCCGAGACATAACGCGCGTACTGGGTCGTGAGCGGCGCATCGAGGCCATAGGCAGCCTCGAGATTGGCACGCACCTGCGGCAGGATCGTCCGCTCTTCGTCGAACGGCCCTCCTGGCGCGAGCCGGATCACGAAGAATGCGGCGGTCACCAGCAGGGAAAGCGAGGCGATGAGGCCGATGATGCGGGCGAGTACATGGCGCATCATCGGGATGCACTCAGGTCGCGGGCACCACCGTGGCGGCGCTTTCCGGCGCGCGCAATCGCAAGCTCGCCGCGAACAGGATCGAGAGCACGATCAGTGCGCACACGAGCCAGAAGCCTGGCGTGTAACTGCCGTATCGATCGTAGAGGAGCGACGTGACCCAGGGACCGAGCGCGCCGCCACCGGCATCGAGCACCGTGACCGCGCCCATCACCCGCCCCAGCGAACGCGAACCGAAGACATCCGCAGAAATGGCTTGCAGGAGCGAGTAGTTGCTGCCCCAGCCGAAGCCGAACAGGGCGATCGCAGGCATCAGGAGGGATTTCTGCAATGTGACCAGCATGAGCGCGCCGGCCAGCATCAGCACGAGATTCAGGATCCACACACGCTTTCTGCCGAGGATGTCCGAGAGCACACCCGAAACCACCTTGCCGACGAGTCCCAGGATGAAGAGCGGCACGAAGAGCGCCGCGCTCTCGACCGGGGTGAAGCCGAGATCCTTCGAGTGCAGGAACAGGTTGTTGCTGACCGCGAGAATCGAATAGAAGGTCGCGAAGGCCGCCGCACCGATCAGCCAGAATTCCCGCCGCGCGACGATGTCGCGATACGACAGCTCGGGCCCCGCGAGCGCCGCCGCGTGCGCGGCGGCCCCCCCGTAGGGCGCAAGCCCGATGCGTGCGGGCCATTCCCTGATCGCAAACCAGATGACCGGCAGCAGGACGAGCGGAGCGAACGCTCCGTACGCGGTCGCCTGTCGCCAGCCGTGCGTCGCGATGAGATCCGTGAAGACAGTCGGCAGGACGGCGCTCCCGAGGCTCGTGCCGGCAAGCATCAGGCCGAGCGCGAGTCCGCGCCGCGATATGAACCAGCGCGAGACGATCACGACGCACACCGCGAGTCCGGCACCTGCGAGCCCGAGGCCCATCACGAAGCGCAGCGCATAGAGGCCTGCAACCGTCTCCACTTGACCGAGCCCGTAGAACGAGGCCGCCAGAAGCAGCACGCCGACCGTCATCACGGGCCGTACACCGATACGGTCCGCCGCCCAGCCCGTGAGCAGCGTGAAGACCGCGGCGGTGCCAAGTTGTATGGCATCACCGAGCTTCAGCGGCGCGCGATCAATCGAGAGCGCGGCGAGGAGGTGTGGATCGAACGCCTGGATGCCGCCGATCGTGAGCCCGTTGGTCACGAAGATGAAGAACAGTGTGGCGAGGACAACGCCCCACCACCCGTAGAAGCGCCAGCCGTGCTGCGCCCGTGTCACGGTTACCGGATCGGACATCAGTCAAGTCTACAGGGTCGCTGCTCTAGTTGCCGAGCCCCAGACAACCTGGATTCATCCGGCCGTCAGGGTCGACCAGCGTCTTGATCTGTCGCAGGAAGGCCGCTGCGCCGGGCTCGAGGCCGCGCTGATAGGGGTAGAACTTGCCGATCTGGAAGCTGACGGCTCCCTGCATCGTGAAGTTCTCTGCGAGTGCTGCACGGATGCGGCCGACCGCTTCGGTCGCGGCCGGATTCGGCGGGAAGACCGGAAGCTTTGCGAGATAGTCGGGTGGCAGCACCCGCTCGTGGAAGGCCAGTCGTGCCTCGGGCCAGTAGAGCACCGGCTCGAGCAGGATGCCGGCGATCCCCACGCTCGCGATCAGATAGCCGTGGTCGATGTCGAAACTGCGCATCTCATCGGTGTGACGCGCAAAGACGGCCTGACAGGAATCGAACAGCGACGCGGCGCGCGAAAAGGACGTGACGCCATGCACCGGCACCCAGCGCTCGCCGCCGGGCCCAAGCATGCTGGTCACGTCGGCGAATGGATTGGCGCGCATGACCTTCGGCACGCTGTTCTCCACTTCCCGCGCCCTGGCGCCACTCACCGCCGCCCGCACAACGGCGGCTCTCGCATCGGCATCCGCAGCATCCCGCCCATCGAGAGACAAGTGCATGGAAAACTGCTTCTCGTCAAGGAAGCCCCTGCCCGCCATGACCAGCTTCGCGCCTTCCTTCAATCCGGTGAGCCCGCCGCCCGCCGCTTTCATGACCTTGCCAAGCGTTTTGACATCATCAGTGAGGCGCGCACGCTTCATGCGCATGCCCTGCAGGCCGGGGTCGAAGGCGAAGCACTCCGAAACGACATCCGCGCGCGCCACGGCGCCCATCGCCTCGAACAGGTCGGCCGCCGTCGCAAACTGGAAAGACAGGTGGCGTGACTCGGGCTGTGGGCGCATGAGCCGGAAAGTCGCACGCGTCTTGATGCCGAGCGCACCCGTATCCGACAGGAACATACCCATCGTGTCGGGGCCGTATTGACGAAAGAACGGAGCCCCCAGTGCGTTTGCGTGGCTGCCGAGCTTGAGCACCGTGCCGTCAACGAGTACGACATCGAGACCGATTACGCTCTCGGCAGCCGCACCGTAGCGACCCGATCCGAGGAACATGCTGCCCTGTGACAGCGCGCCGCCGATCGTCGCCTTCTGGCCCGACAGCGGGCCCCAGTAGGGCGTGCGCACACCGAGCGGTGCGAGCGCCTCGTACAGGGACTGCCAGGTTGCGCCGCACTCCACCGTGACATAAGCGTCCTCGACATTCACTTCGAGGACCCGGTTCAGGCGCAGCAGATCAACCGAGATCGAGTTCTCACGCTGCGGCAGGTAACCATCCGTGTAGGACATTCCACCACCCCGTGGCACCACCGCGAGCCCTTCACGGGCGATGGCACGCAGGGCGGCGATCAGCTCGTCGGTCGAGCCGGGGCGTATGACGGCGAGCGGCAGGCGCCCCTCGCGATAGACATCCTGTGAGTAGAAGCGGCGCTCGGTTTCGTCGGTCAGAACGTTGTCTGTACCGAGCAGAGTCGTCAGTTCAACGAGAAGCGCCTGCGCCATGGAGACTCCTGGTAGCCGTGCGTCGCAGTCTATCCCCGGCACGCCCGGGTGAGTGCGGCGGGCCCACTCCACCCCGGAAAGTCCCTACCCGGGCTTTCGTCTCTCGGTTTTCCCCAACTTGCGCTCCGCACCGTGGTCGCGGACAACTGGCACCCATGGAATCGACGCGCCCCATCCGGGCCCTCATCCGGGGCCTCGACGCCCTCACCGTCCTCAACCTGAGAAACGGCGCCACCGTTTCCGAAGTGGCGCAGGAAATCCGGCTGCCGCGCACCACCACCTACCGCATCCTCGAGACGCTGAGCCATGCGGGCTACGTCTATCGCGACCCGGTCGATGACCGCTACCGGCTCACGATCATGGTGCGAGGGCTATCCGACGGCTTCGATGACGAGGCCTGGGTGACGCAGGTGGCACGTCCGTATCTCAACGAGCTGACCAAAGACATCGTATGGCCCGTGGCGATCGCATCGCTCTCCGGCACGTCGATGATGGTGCGCGAATCGACCGATCACAGGAGCCCGCTCGCAGTCGAGCGCTTCTCGGCAGGGTTTCGCGTGCCGCTCCTCACCTCGGCATCCGGGCGCATCTTCCTCGCGTTTTCGTCGGCCGCGCAGCGTGACTCGCTGCTCGAGATCCTCTCGCGCTCGACGCGCGAAGTCGACAAGCTCGCCGTCAACCGCAGCGAGGTGCAGAAGATCCTCGCCGAAGCGCGCAACCAGGGCTATGCGACCGCAGTACGCCCGCGCCGCGTGACCGACGAGATCACGATGGCCGTGCCGATCCAGCTCGACGATCGGGTGCTCGCCGCAGTTTCCGTCCGGTTTTCCGGCACCGCCGTGCCGATGAAACTCGCCGTCGAGCGCTTCCTGCCCAAGCTGCGCGAGACAGCCGGCCACATCCGCGCCTCGTTCATCGAGCAGCAACGCGATCCACCCCATCAACATCATCGACCTGCGCAACTGCCCTGATATACTGCCCCAATGAAGCGAATTCTCGTCTGCGTCAAACGTGTCGTCGATTTCAATGTCCGGATCCGGGTCAAGCCGGATGGCTCGGGTGTCATCACCGACGGAATCAAGCTCAGTCTCAACCCGTTTGACGAGATCGCGCTTGAAGAAGCCCTGCGCATCAGGGAACGTGGCGAGGCCGAAGAGGTCGTGGCCATCACCATCGGCCCCGCCGACTGCCAGCAGCAGCTGCGCACGGCACTCGCCATGGGCGCCGATCGGGCTGTTCACGTCGTGCACGACGGCGTCGTGGAGCCGCTCGCGGCGGCCCGCGCCATCCTGAAGGTGATCGAAAAGGAACAGCCGTTCCTCGTGCTGCTCGGCAAGCAGGCCATCGACGACGACAACAACCAGACAGGGCAGATGCTCGCCTCCCTCTGGCAGCGCCCGCAGGCCACGTTCGCTTCGAAGGTTGAAATCACGGGCGCCACCGCCCGCGTGACCCGTGAGATCGACGCCGGCCTCGAGACGCTCGAGATCGACCTGCCCGCGGTCGTGACAGCCGACCTGCGCCTGAACGAGCCGCGCTATGTGAAGCTGCCCGACATCATGAAGGCAAAGAAGAAGCCGCTCGACAGCATGTCGCTCGCCGACCTCGGCGTGAGCGCCGTCTGCAGGGTGAAGATCGTGAAGACCGAGCCACCTGCCCAGCGGCAGAAGGGCATCATCGTGAAGGACACGCAGGAGCTCGTCGCAGCGCTGCGCAAGCGGGGAGTGTTGTGATGGCGAAGATCCTCATCGTTGCCGAGCACAATGGCACCCGGCTGAATGCCAGCACGGCAAAGTGCGTCAGCTGCGCGCGCAGCGTTGCCGGCGCGCAGATCGACGTCGCGGTGTTCGCCGCCGATGGCGCGGCGGTGGCCGCCGAAGCGGCGAAGCTCGAGGGCGTCACACGCGTGCTGCGGATCGACCGGCCGGAGAACTCGCATGCGCTCGCCGCGTTGCTCGCTCCCCAGGTGGCGCACCTCGCCGCCGCCTATTCGCACGTGTTCGGTCCCTCGACCACCTTCGGCAAGGACCTGATGCCGCGCGTGGCCGCGCTGCTCGACGCACCGCAGTTGTCCGACATCATGGCCGCCGAAAGCGCCACCCGCTTCCGGCGCCCGACTTATGCCGGCAACGCGATCGTCACCGCCGAAGTCGATCCCGGCACGCGAATCGTCGCGACCGTGCGCATCGCCTCGTTCGAGGCAACCCCTGGCGGGGGGGCGGCACCTGTCGAGACGCTCGTGTCAGACGTTGCGCTGCCTTCTCACACGCGGTTCGTCGGCATTGTTGCAGCGAAGAGCGACCGACCCGACCTGCAGAGTGCCTCGCGCGTCGTGTCTGGCGGCCGTGCCTTGGGCAGCGCCGATAATTTCAGGATTATCTACAGCCTCGCCGATCGCCTCGGCGCCGCAGTCGGCGCATCACGCGCGGCCGTCGATGCCGGCTTCGCCGCGAGCGACCTGCAAGTTGGCCAGACCGGGAAGATCATCGCCCCGGAACTCTATTTCGCAATCGGCATTTCTGGCGCCATCCAGCACCTCACCGGCATCAAGGACGCGCGCACCATCGTTGCGATCAACAAGGATGCTGAAGCGCCGGTCTTCGAAGTGGCCGACATCGGTCTCGTAGGCGACCTGTTCACGATCGTTCCGGAGCTCGAGAAACTGCTGAGCGCGTGAAGCGCAACCGCGCCGGTTCGCGCAGCTGGATCTTGCTGCTCGGCTTGGCGAGCGGTCTTTCGGCGTTCGGCATGGCGAGTCTCATGCCGGCGCTGCCCGCCCTCGCGAGCGGCCTGCAGGCGGATTTCGGCACCGCCCAGTTCGTCGTTTCCGTGTATCTCCTCTCGCTCGGTCTCGCGCAACCGTTTCAGGGCTTGCTGTGCGACCGGTTCGGACGCCGCCCGGTCGTGCTGGTCGGCTTCGCGACTTTCGCCGCAGGCAGCGCCGCCGCCGCCTTCGCGCCCACACTGCCGTGGCTGGTTGCGGCGCGTTGCGTCCAGGCGGTGGGCGTGAGCGTCGGCACCGTGGCTGCGCGCGCGATGGTGCGGGATACGCACGAGCCCGAGCGCGCTGCCATATCGCTCTCCTTCATTACCGCCGTCACGGGGCTCTCGCCGATCATTTCGCCGATAGCGGGAGGCCTCATCGTCGAGACGGCCGGTTGGCGCGCGGTATTCGGGCTGCACGCCGTGGTGGCGCTCGCGTTGCTCGGCTGGATGTTTGCTGCCATGCCGGAGACGCGCACCGGGCGACTGCGGACGGGTACCGACGCCACACTCCTGCGCGCCAGCGCAATGTTGCTCGGAGATCGATGCTTTCTCGGCTATACGTTCGTGTACGGCTGCGCGAACGGCATCATCTACGCCTTTCTGACAGTGGGAGCGGCATTTTTCGAGGATGCGTTCCGGATCGGTCCAGCCCGGTTTGGCCTCATGTGGGCATTGCTGGCAGCCGCATTTGCCGGCGGCGCCTGGTTCGCCGGAACGGGAGCGAGGCGCTGGAGCTCACGACGCATGCTGCATGTCGGCGTGGCACTGACGATGCTCGGCGCAGCGACCTTTGGCGTTGCGACGCTGCTCGTGGACCCGCGGGTACAGAGCTATCTCGTGGCGCTCATTTTCCTGCTGGCAGGCAACGGCCTCATGTCGCCGCTTGCGCTCGCGGGGGCAGTGAGCGGACGCCCCGAGCTTGCCGGGCTCGCGAGCGGCCTCTCCAGTTCCATCGCGATGCTGACGACGGTGCTCTTCTCGGTCGCGACCGGCGCGCTCTATCGCGGCACGGCGGGCACGATCGCGTTGCTGATGGCCCTCGGTGCCATCGGCGTCGCGTTCTCCGCACGCGTGGCGATCCGTGGCCCCAAGGGCCGTTGACTGGCCCTAACTATGCTCGGCGCTGACGCGCACCAGCGCCTTGCCGAAATTCTCGCCACGCATCAGGCGGCAAAATGCCTCGGGCGCCTGCGCGAGCCCCTCCGTAATGTCTTCCCGATAGCGGAACGTGCCGGCACGGATCCAGCCGCCGACCACCCGCACCAATTCGTCCATGCGGTGCATGTGGTCGTACACGACGAGCCCGCGCATCGTCGCGCGCGCGCCAACTACCGGACCCAGGAAAGGCCCCGGCGGCGGCTGGTCGAGGCTGTAGGACTCGATCATGCCGCAGAGTACGACCCGGGCGTGCAGCGCGAGATTGCGTAGCACGGCCTGCAGCGTGTCGCCACCGACATTGTCGAAGTACACGTCGATGCCGCGCGGGCAGACCGCCTTCAATTGCGCCGCAAGATCGCCCTTCTTGTAGTTCACGCAGGCCTCGTAACCCAGTTCCCGCACAGCGAAGTCGCATTTCTCGTCGCTGCCGGCGATGCCCACCGCACGTGCGCCGACCAGGCGGGCCACCTGCCCCGCCGTGGTGCCAACCGCGCCTGTCGCCGCGGAAACCACGACCGTCTCGCCGGGCTTCGGCTCGCCGAGATATACAAGGCCGGCATAGCCCGTGATTCCGGGCATGCCGAGCACGCCCAGCGCGGTCGAGACCGGCGCCGCCGCGGGATCGAGCTTGCGCACGTCCTGGCCCGACGACAGCGCGTATTCCTGCCAGCCATTGCGCACCCGGACGAACTCACCCGCCCGATAATCCGTGTGGCGCGACTCGATGATCTGCGCCACCGTGTCGCCGATCATGACATCGCCTGGCTTGACCCCTTCCGCATACAGCTGGCTCCCCTTCATCACGTTGCGATAGTAGGGATCGAGCGAGAGCCAGACCGTGCGCGACAGAAACTGCCCGGGGCCGGGCGCCGGAATGGGCGTGGTATCCGCGCCGAAATCGCCCGGCGTCGGCAGGCCTTGCGGCGTGCGCTGGAAGGTGATGCGGTGATTGCGATCGGAAACAGGGGTCATTTCAGAGCTGGCCGAGCACGTATTCCGCGGCGGAAACCCTGAACTCGCGCGGCGCCTCGATGAAGACGTGCGTCGCGACGCCATTCTTCACGATCAGGGCGAAACGCTGGCCACGCAGCCCCATGCCGAAGCCACGACCATCCATCTCGAGGCCGAGCGCTTTTGCATAGTCGCCATTGCCGTCAGCCAGCATCAGCACATCGCTGCCGGTACCCGACGCCTTGCCCCACGCGTTCATCACGAACACGTCATTCACTGCCATGCAGGCGATCGTGTCGACGCCCTTGGCGCGGATCGCGGCTGCTTGCTGCACGTAGCCCGGCAGGTGCTTCGCGTCGCAGGTCGGCGTGAACGCTCCCGGCACCGAGAACAGCACCACTGTCTTGCCCTTGAACAGCTCCTCGGTCGTGAGGTCCCGAGCCCCGTCCGGGGTCATCGTCTTCAACGTGCCCGAAGGCATCTTGTCACCGGCCTTGATCGTCATGACAGCTCCTTGAAAAACCGAATTCCGTGGATCAACCGTACGGGCGCATCAGGTACTGGCCCCGCGGCGCGCCGATCACCTGGCCGTCGCCCCAGATCCGGTGCCCGCGCAGGTAAGTGTCGGTCACCGTGGCGCTCATTTCCATGCCCTCGAATACCGAATAGCCCTGCTGCGACTCGGACAACTTCCCGCTCGCGACGAAGCTCTTGTCCGGGTCGACGAGCACGAGATCGGCATCGAGGCCCGGCGCGATGTCGCCCTTGCCCTTGAGCCCGAAACGCTCCGCGGCATTGTAAGCGAGGAGCTCTGCCATGCGGTTGTAGCTGAGACCGCGCGGCTTGCCCGCGGTGATGAGCGCGGCAAGCATGAACTCGGTGCCTCCGAAGCCCGATTTCGCCTGGAAGATGTCGCTCTTGTCCTCCTTGCCGAGCTTCATCTCATACCTGCAGCAGGCGTGATCCGAGCAGACCCAGTCGAGCTTGCCGTCGAGCAATGCCTTCCAGAGAAACTCCACATCGTCGCGCGAGCGGATCGGCGGGTTGACCTTGGCGAGCGCTTTCACCGGCGTGTCGTAGTCGAGGCACAGATGCGCGATCGTGACTTCGCGGCGAAAGTTCACGTGGGGGAACGCCTTCGCCATCGTGAGCGCCGCCTCGACGGCCTTGCGGGAGGTCAGGTGCAGCAGGTTGATATTGGCGCAGTTCGTCTCGTTCGCGAGGTAGGACGCGATGGTGATCGCGAGCCCCTCGGAGTGCGGCGGCCGCGCCGCGCTGTAGGCCCGCAGGCCCGCAAGTGGCGCACAGTCGGCGCACTCGGGGTCGTTCGAGACGCCGGTGAGCCAGGTGTCGAGATCGGTCTGCCTCGCGCCACCCTCGACCATCTTCGTGTAGGCGGCGAGGATCTCGGCGAGCTCGCAGTGCAGCGAAAGCGAGATCGCAGCCTTCTTCCCGGGGTGGCGCTGCATCGCGCGCTGCACGCCGCGCATCACGAACTCGAAGTGCGCGATGTCGTACTTCTCGTCCTTGCCGATCATCAGGAACTCGTGCTGCGAACTCGAAGCACCGTGCAGGCCGTAGCCGCCGTAAAACATGAAGATCTTGAACGATGTCACCCCGAACTTGTCGATCAGCATGTCGATTTCGCCGATATGGGTGCGGTCGAGCGGCGCGAGGTGATAGGCGTAATCGACGTAGAAGCGGTCCTTCGAGATGTCGAGCACTTCCTGGTAGACCTGCGAGTACGGGCCGCCCTTTTGCATATAGTAGCCACCGGTACGCATGTAATTGAGGCTCGAGGTGACGCCTCCCTGCGCAGCGGCGCGGCTCTCGGAGAGCGCATCCTCGGCGAGCGGGCCGTAGATCCCGCAGTGCATGTGCGGATCGACGAGGCCCGGAAAGGCCAACCTGTTCCTGCCATCGACAACCGTCGCGGCGTCCGCGGTTTTCAGTCCCTTGCCGATCTTCGCGAACTTGCCGTCCTTGACTGCGATGTCCATCCGTTGCACGGACGTGCGCTTTGGGCGCACCACGCGGACGTTGCGGATCAGGAGATCATATTTCTTGTCTGGATTCGGCATGAGCGGCTCCACGCGAGGAAACCCGATTATGCCGCAACGTCTGTAGGGGCGACCCGGGCTGCGGCGAATACTTACGGGATGGTCCGCATCGCGGTGCGGTCGCTATAGTGGCGGCATGCAGCCGCATTCCGCCATGACACTGTCGGAGAAGATCATCGCTCGCGCTTCGGGGCGCGAACGGGTCAGCCCGGGCGAGATCGTCACCTGCAAGGTCGATCTCGCGATGATGCACGACTCCGGCGGACCCCGGCGAGTGCAGCCCTATCTCGAGCGCCTCGGCGCGAAGATCTGGGATCCGTCGAAAGTCGTCATCGCGAGCGATCATTTCGTCCCGCCGCCCGACGTCGACAGCGCGGAGATCCTTGCACTGACGCGCCGCTTCGCGCGTGATCACGCGATTGGCGCCTTCTACGACATGCAGGGGATCTGCCATGTCGTGCTGCAGGAGCACGCGCATCTCGTCCCCGGCATGTTCGCCGTGGGCGGCGATTCCCATTCGCCGTCCGGCGGCGCGGTTGGCGCCTTTATGGTCGGCATCGGCGCGACCGAGATGGCGGGTGCGCTCGTCATGGGCGAGATCTGGGTGCGCGTGCCACAGACCTGGCTCATTGAATGGCGCGGCACGCTGGGCCCCGGCCTTGCGGCCAAGGACATCATGTTGTTCCTCTGTGCGCAGCTTGGCATGAGCAACGATTACAAGGTGATGCAATACACCGGCAGCGCCGTGTCCGCGCTCTCGATGATGGAGCGGCTGGTGCTCTGCAATATGTCGGCGGAGCTCGGCGCCAAGACGGGCATCATCGCGCCGGACGTGAAAACGCTCATCGCGCTGCGCGAGGGTGGTCATCCGGTCGGTGAGGATGCACTCGCGTGGCGGTCCGATGTGGACGCCGTGTACGAGCGGCATTGCGAGTTCGACGCGAGCGTGCTCGCACCGCAGGTCGCTGCGCCCCATAGCCCCGCGAACAGTGCTGCGGTCGACGTGCACACGGGCGTGCGGATCGACCAGGCGTACATTGGCGCGTGCACGGGCGCGAAACTGTCCGACCTGCGCATGGCGGCGCAGGTGTTGAAGGGGCGCAAGGTCGCAAACGGCGTGCGTCTCCTGATCGCGCCCGCCTCGACACGCACGACGCGTGAGGCCGCGGCCGACGGCACGCTCGCGACGCTCGTCGATTCCGGCGCCATTCTGCTTCCCACCGGTTGCGGCGCGTGTGCGGGCTACGGCACCGGCGTGCTGGCGAGCGGCGAAGTATGCATCGCCTCCACGGCGCGCAACTTCAAGGGACGCATGGGCTCGCCCGGGGCCCTGGTTTATCTCGCCTCCCCCTACACGGTCGCCGCGTCGGCGGTGCGCGGCACGATCGGTGATCCTCGCGAATTCCTCGCTGCGAAGGCCGTGGCATGAGTACCGCGGCGACTGCACCGATCTTCGGCCGCGCCTGGGTCTTCGGCGACCGCATCGATACCGATCTGCTGGCACCCGGCCACGCGATGCGCAAGCCGCTCGAGGAACTCTCGAAGCATTGCCTCGAAGCCGTGCGCCCGGAGTTTGCCAGGGAAGTCGCCCGCGGCGACCTGCTCGTGGCGGGTGAAGGGTTCGGCATCGGCTCCTCGCGCGAACAAGCTGCGCAGGCGCTGCGCTTTCTCGGCGTCTCGGTGGTGCTCGCCAGGTCCGCCGCCCGCATCTTCTACCGCAATGCTTTCAACCTTGGCCTGCCGGTCATGGTCGTACCCGACGCCGGGCAGATCGCTGACGGCGCGCGGCTCGAAGTGAATCTCGCGACGGGCCTCGTGCGCGATGTCTCGAATGGATGCGAGTATCAGGGCGAGCCCGTGCCTGCATTCCTGCTCGAGATCGTGGCCGACGGCGGCCTCCTGCCGAACCTGCACAAGCGGCTGCACGGAAAATCATCTATATGACCGACTCCCTGAGCACGCGCCTCGCCGCGCTCGGCATCCTCGTGGCGCCCGGCTGCTACGACGCCCTTTCGGCCAGTCTCATCGAGCGTGCAGGCTTCTGCGCCGCCTATCTTTCCGGTGCGAGCATTGCCTACACGCGCTTCGGCCGCCCCGACATCGGTCTCGTCGGCATGAGCGAAGTGGCCGAAGTCGTCTCGCAGATTCGTGAGCGCGTCGCGATCCCGCTCATCGTCGATGCGGATACGGGCTTCGGCAACGCGCTCAACGTGCAGCGCACGATGCAGCTCTTCGAGCGCTCCGGCGCCTCTGCCATCCAGCTCGAGGATCAGCAATTGCCGAAGCGCTGCGGGCACCTCGCGGGCAAGACACTCGTCAGCGCACGGGAAATGGCCGGCAAGATCCGCGCGGCCTGCGACGCGCGTCGCAGCCACGAGACACTGGTCATCGGCCGCACCGACGCACTGGCCGTCGAGGGGCTCGATGCGGCGCTCGACCGCGCCGAAGATTATCTCGCTGCAGGAGCTGACATCCTCTTCATCGAAGCCCTTCCAGACCTCGCGGCGATGCAGCGCGCGCTCGCGCGCTTCAAGGGGCGTGCACCACTCCTTGCCAACATGGTCGAGGGCGGCAAGAGCCCGCTACTGCCGGCCGGGGAACTTGAGCGGCTCGGCTTCTCGATCGCGATCTTCCCCGGCGCGATGGTCCGTGTGCAGACCTTCGCCGCGCAGCGCTATCTCGAGACGCTGAAGCGCGATGGCACGACGCAAGCCATGCTCGGGGAGATGCTCGATTTCAGGGCGCTCAATGAACTCCTCGGGACCGAGCAGTGGCTCGAGCGGGGGAAGCGGTACGA
>DAORVK010000017.1:0-58906 GCA_035433705.1 Steroidobacteraceae bacterium | reverse complement strand
ACGATGCGCTGCTCGAATGGGTGCGCATCACCGGCTGATCGCTATCGCAGCGCGTACCCCGCCCAGCCCGCGCGCGCCGCAACCTCATGCAAAGAGGTTCAGGAAAACAGTGATGATCAGCGCGTTCGTGAAGTCGATGAAAAAGGTGCCGACGAGCGGCGCGACCAGGAAGGCGCGCGGCGCCGAGCCGAAGCGCTCGACCAGCGTGCGCATCACGGCCATCGCATTCGCGGTCGTGCCGAGCATGAAGCCGACGAAGCCGCCGCCCATCACTGCCGCGTCGTAATCGCGCCCCATCAGCCTGAACACCGGCCAGCAGGCGAGTGCGACGAGCGCGAGCTGCACGATGAGAATCACGATCAGCGGCAGCGCGAGGCCCGCCAGCTGCGTGAGGTCGAGCGTCATCAGCGCCATCACGAGAAAGAGCGATAACGCAATGGCGCCCAGCGTATCGATCGTGCGGTGGGAGAGGCCGAGCCAGCCCGTGTAGTCGTCGATGCCGCGGAGCGCGGCCGCGGCCACCATCGCGCCGATATAGGCCGGCAGCGTGATTCCCGTCGCGCCGATCAGTGCACTGATCCACTCTCCCACCCACATCGCGGCGAGCACGATCACGAGTGTCTTCAGGGCATTGTAGGCCTCGGCTGATTCGTCGTCGCCCTCGGCGTGCGGCGGCGGGTCGACGGGCTGGATGTCGATCGCATCGGGCGGCGGCGCACCGGCGCGGCGCTTCGGGCCGCGCACGTCGTAGCGCTCGATGAGCCAGGTCGCGATCGGGCCGCCCGCGAGTCCGCCGATCACGATGCCGGCCATCGCGGTCGCGATGGCGATCGCAGCGGCTCCTTCGATGCCCGCCTGCTCGAACAGCGGCGCGAAGGCAAGGCCGGTTGCGGGCCCGCCGGTGAGTGTGACGGACCCCGCGAGCACGCCGAACAGCGGCGGCAAGCCGAAGAGCGCAGCGACGCCCGCGCCGACCACGTTCTGCAGCACGGCAAACACGCTCCCGATTGCGAGAAACACCGCGACCTGCGGCCCGCCGATGCGCAGCAGCTTCACGCTGGCCGCAAAGCCGATCGACGTGAAGAAGGCGATCATCAGTGGCTTCTGCAGGGTCGGATCGAACTGCGGCAACGGCAGGCCTTGCGCGCGCGCGATCAGCACCGCAATGGAAACCATCAGGCCGCCGATCACGGGAGCGGGAACATTGAGTCGCGCGAGTAACGGTATCGCGCGGCGCAAGCCGTAACCGGCAAAGAGCGCGAGGCCGGCGAAAGCCACCGTCTGGATCAGGTCGAGCTTCATGCCGGGGAGAATACCGTCATCCCAGCAGGGATTCGCGCCGATAGAGGCGACCGGCGAGCCAGGCGAGCGCCGCGCCGAGCGCGAGGCTCGTAGCGACCGAGACCAGCGCGTAGAGGGGCGCAATGGCATCGCCACGCAGGAGCGCGGTGATCAGGAAGTGCTGGCTGAGCGACGGCACTGCCATCAGGCCGAGACTTGGCTGCAGATCGGCGAGACCCACGAACACGATCGGCAGCGTGGGCACGAGCATCACCACGCCGAGCCAGGCCTGCGCTTCGCGATAGCTGCGCGTGAACGAGGCCACCACCGTCATCAGTCCCGCCGCCGCGGGTGCGAGCGGGGCGGTCGCCAGCACGATGCCTGCAACGACGCCGGCGTCGAGGCGGGCCGTCATGCCGAAATTCTCGAGATCGACAAAGCGCAGCGCGACCGCGCAGGTGATCACCGTGAGCGCGAGTGACAGCAGCATGAAGGACGCCGAGGCGAGGATCTTGCCGTAGATCAGCGCCTCGCGCGGCACCGGTGTCGCAAGCAGCGGCTCGAGCGAATGACGCTCGCGCTCGCCTGCAGTGGCGTCGATCGCGAGATAGAGTCCGCCGAGGATCATCGCAAGCAGCACGAGATAGCTCAGCATGCCGAGCACAGTGACCGAGCGGCTCTGCGGCGTCGACACGTCGATGTCCTGCACCGCGAGCGGCACCTGCAGCAGCGGATCCACGCCGCGCGCCAGGAGCCGCAGGCGCCCGATGCTCGCGCCGTACTGCCCGACCAGCGCCTTGACGCGCGCGCTGTCGCGATCGGCACGCCCGGCCGAGGCGTCGCTGTAGAGCTGCAGGGGCGCTGGCCGCGCCGCCTCGAGCCGCGTCGCGAAATCCTCCGGGATGGAGAGTACGAGCGGCCAGGTCCGATCCTGCACCGCGCGTCGCGTCGCGGCCTCCTCGAGCATCACTTTCGTTACGGCGACGTTGCGCGACTCGAGCCAGGCGACGAGATTCGGCGCGCGCTCGGCGTGGCGCACCGCAAGTTCAATGCGCTGATCGGCTTCTTCGGCGCTGCGGTGGACCAGAAACTGCAACGAGGCCGCGAGGATCAACGGGCCGAAGAGCGGCCCGAAGAGCAGGGCCGACATCAACGTGCGGCGGTCGCGCAGGCTTTCGCGCACTTCCTTGCGCCAGACCGTGGCGATCGTGGCGAACGCGCGGCGCGCGGCCATCAACCGAGCCCTTCGTCGCTGCCGATCAACTGCACGAAGGCGTCTTCGAGCGTATCGCACCCTGTCGCAGCACGCAGCTCGGCCGGCGTGCCGCGCGCCACGACGCTGCCGCCTGCAAGCACGATCACGACGTCACAGAGCGCCGACACTTCCTGCATCACGTGACTCGAGAAGAGCACGCAGTGGCCCGCATCCCGCAGGCGCGCGAGCAGCACGCGCAGGTTGCGCACCGCCATCACATCGAGGCCGTTGGTGGGCTCATCCAGCAGTATGTTGCGCGGGCCGTGCACGAGCGCGCGCGCCAGCGCGGTCTTGATGCGCTGCCCCTGCGAATAGCCTTTCGCGCGCCGGTTCGCGAAGGCCTGCATCTCGAGCCATTCGATCAGCTCATCGGTACGCCGCTCGCGCGCGGCCCGCGCCATGCCGTGCAGCTCCGCAAAATAGAGGATGTTCTCCCGCGCGGTGAGGTACGGGTAGAGCCCCGAGTCATGTGTCAGCGCGCCGAGGCGGCGGCGTGCCTCGAGAGGCTCGCGGACGGTGTGCGCGCCGTCGATCCAGGCCTCGCCCGCATCAGGCGCGAGCACGGTGCACAGCATGCGCAGTGTGGTCGACTTGCCCGCGCCGTTCGGGCCGAGCAGGCCCGTGATCGCCCCATCCCCGGCGCGTAGCGACACTCCGCGTACGGCCTGCACACCGTCGAAGGACTTCATGAGACCTTCGGCCTCGATCACGGCGGCGGCCCCGCGAGGGTCGTGAAAAACGGCATCGGGCGCACGCGCTCGACACAGGCGACGTCGAGGCCGGTCGTCGTGCCCGCACTCAGGAAATCCGCTACGAGCCGATCGACACAGGGCGCGCCGATCTGGCCATGACCCATTCCTTCGAGGACCACCTGGAGCGAGTGCGGGAGCCCCTTCGCGGCGCGCGTGCCGTCGCGTGCCGGAGTGACCGGATCCGCGCCGCCGGAGAGCAGCAGCGTCGGCACGTTGCTCACGAGCGGCGCGTGCAGGTCGGGGTCGACCACGCCGCGTGGCCAGATGCGGCACAGCGCCGCAAGACCGTCGAGCTGCAGCGTGCCGATGAAAGTCGACGCGAGCGCGGCCCGGTCGATCTTCGCCGCACCGAACCACGGCGCGTCTTCGGCGCAGACGACGCTGTGGTGCATGCCATAGGCCATCTGGCCACTGAGCGCATCGGTCATCAGGAGAAACTGGCCCGCGAGCGGCACGAAGTTGCGGTGCATGTGCGCCTCGTAGAGCGCCAGCGGCAGGATCGCGGCCTGCTCGGCGCTGTACGTCGAGAGGCGCAGCACGGTGGCGAGATAGGTAGCGCCGAATTCGAGCGCCACGCGCTCGCCGGTGCGGGGCGCGGGCAGCAACACCGTAGCCGGGCCCGCGGCGAGTTGCGCGCGCAGCGCACGATACTGCACGGCCGGGTCCCCGAAAGCTTCGCGGCACTTCGGCTCGGCGGCGCAACGTTCGAGCACGCGCCGGAGGGCGTCCTCGGCATCGAGCGCGATGTCGGGGCCGAGGATCCGCTCGGGCGGCACGACCCCGTCGAGGATCGCGGCACGCACGTGGGCGCCGTAACGGCGCAGATAGTGCTGCGCGACGCGCGTGCCGTAGGAGACGCCGTAGAGATCGATGCGCTCGTAGCCGAGCGCGCGGCGCACCGTGTCGAGATCGCGGATCGCGAGGCTCGTCGTGTACAGCGCCGGATTCGCATGCCTCGATACTTCGGCGAGGCAGCGGCGGGTGAGCGCCGCGATCTCGTCCTCACCGGCAGCGAGCATGGCTTCATCATCGAAATCGCAGCGCAGTGCGTTCGAGCGGCCCGTGCCGCGCTGATCGACGAGGATGATGTCGCGCTCGCGGTTGACGCGCGCAAACGCAGGCGCGACGCCAGCGTAGAATTCGCTCGCGGCAGCGCCCGGACCCCCCGCGAGAATGAAGAGCGGATCTGCGGCTTTGCGCGCGCTGATCGCCGGCACGCGCGCGACGAAGAGCTCGATCCGCCGCGCTGCGGGCTGCGCGGGGTCCTCGGGCACCGCGATTCGCGTGCAATCGGCCGCGACGGTCGCGATACCGGCCGGGTGCACGAGCTGGCAGGGAGAGAAGTCGACGGCGCGCGCCACGCCGATCCCTGCGGCCGGCACGGCGATGAGCGCCAGCGCCACGACCCGCGCGATCGAGTGCTTCAAGCCGGATCGTGGGTGGCCGTCATCCGCGCAATATGCCGTACAATGGGGGCTTGGCATCAAGCCTTTGAAGTCTATGGAAATCTTCGACGTCATCGTGGTCGGTGGCGGCCACGCCGGCACCGAGGCCGCACTCGCCTCGGCCCGGATGGGCCGGCGCACGCTCCTCCTTACGCAGGCCATCGAGACGCTCGGGGCGATGAGCTGCAATCCTGCGATCGGCGGCATCGGCAAGGGCCACCTCGTGCGCGAGATCGACGCCCTCGGCGGCGCGATGGCGCGCGCGATCGACCGCGCGGGCATCCAGTTCCGCACGCTGAACGCGAGCAAGGGTCCCGCGGTGCGCGCCACGCGCGCGCAGGCCGATCGCGCGCTGTATCGGCGCGAGATTCGCTCGATGCTCGAGGGCGAGCCGAATCTCGCGATATTCCAGCAGGAAGTGGCCGATCTTGTGGTCGAGGGTGGCCGCGTACACGGCGTCGTCACCGTGACCGGCATCGTGGTCCGGGCGCGCGCGGTCGTACTCACCGTCGGCACGTTCCTCGGGGGGCGCATCCATGTCGGGCTCGACAACTACCAGGGCGGGCGCGCGGGCGATCCGCCATCGAACCGCCTCGCCGCGCGATTGCGCGAGCTGCCGTTTCGCGTCGGGCGCCTGAAGACCGGCACGCCGCCGCGCATCGACGGGCGCTCGATCGATTTCTCGCGCCTGCCGCAGCAGTGGAGCGATGATCCCGCGCCGGTGTTCTCGTTCCTCGGCCGCGTGATCGACCACCCCGTGCAGCGCCCCTGCCATATTACGGCCACCAACGGGCGCACTCACGACATCATCCGCGCCGCGACCGACCGCTCGCCGATGTTCACCGGCGTGATCGAAGGCGTGGGGCCGCGCTACTGCCCGTCGGTCGAAGACAAGATTTTCCGCTTTGCGGGCAAGGCTTCGCACCAGATCTTCCTCGAGCCGGAAGGGCTCGACACGCACGAGGTCTATCCGAACGGCATTTCGACGAGCCTGCCGTTCGATGCGCAGGTCGAGTTCGTGCACACGATACCCGGGCTCGAGCGCGCACACCTCACACGCCCGGGCTATGCGATCGAATACGACTACTTCGATCCGCGCGGTCTCGCGGCGAGCCTCGAAACGAAGCTGCTTGCGGGCCTGTATTTCGCGGGGCAGGTGAATGGCACGACCGGTTATGAGGAAGCGGCGGCGCAGGGCCTCGTCGCGGGCATCAACGCCGCGCGCGCGGCCCAGGGCGATCCGCCGTGGCTGCCAAAGCGCGGCGAGGCGTACCTCGGCGTGCTGATCGACGATCTCGTCACCCGCGGCGTGACGGAGCCCTATCGCATGTTCACGAGCCGCGCCGAGCACCGGTTGCTGCTGCGCGAGGACAACGCCGACCTGCGCCTGACGCCACTCGGCCGCGATTTCGGCCTCGTCGACGACACGCGCTGGGCGTTTTTCGAGGCGAAGCGCGCGGCGGCCGACACCGAAGTCGCGCGCCTCGAGCGCACCCGCGTGCGCGGGTTGACCGCCATGGAGCTGCTGCGCCGGCCCGAAGTGAGCTACGAGGGGCTGCTTGATCTCGTCGGCGCTGCCGAGGGCCCCGACGCCGCATTGCTTGCCGGCGACGAGCGTCTTGCGCGCGAAGTGGCGACCCAGGTGACGGTGCGCGCGAAGTACGCGGGCTACATCGAGCGCCAGCATGCGGAGATCGAGCGCCAGCGCGACAGCGAGGCGCTGCACCTGCCGGCCGATCTCGACTATCTCGCCATCGGGGGTCTCTCGAACGAGGCGCGTCAGCGGCTCGCGGAAGCGCGCCCCGACACGCTCGGGCAGGCCGCGCGCATTCCAGGCATCACCCCTGCGGCCATTTCGATCCTGATGATTCACCTGAAGCGCCGTGGGCGCGCCGCGTAGCGCGCCGTTCGCGGTGGTGCCGCGCCGCGCGCTGCTTGCCGCGGCCGGTCTGGTCGCGACACTCATCATCGGTACGGTTGCCGGTTGCGCGCGCGAGCCCGCGCCGACGGCCGCGAAAATACTCCTGCGAGGCAACGGTCCCGAGCCTGATTCGCTCGATCCGCAGAAGGCGCGCTCCGTCGAAGCGCATGTCGTGTTGCGCGACTTGTACGAGTGCCTGACCTCGCTCGCGAAGGACGCGAGCACGACTCCCGGGGTAGCGAAAACCTGGGACGTGAGCTCCGACGGGCGGATCTACACGTTTCATCTGCGCGACAATGCGCGGTGGTCAAACGGTGATCGTGTCACAGGTGAAGACTTCGTCTTTGCCCTGCGCCGTTTGGTCGACCCGGCCACGGCATCGCAGTACGCGCAGTTGATCGACGTCGTCGAGAACGCACCCCAAATCGTCGCCGGCCGTGCAGCGCCGGCCACGCTCGGCGTCAGCGCGCCCGATGCGGCGACCGTGATCGTGCGCCTCGCGGCACCCGCGCCGTACCTGCCGGGCCTGCTGTCGTTCCCTTCCACCTGTCCCGTGCATCGCCCTACCCTCGCCAGAGAGGGCACGCGCTTCTCCAGGCCTGGCGTCATGGTCTCGAACGGCGCCTTTGTGCTCGCCGACTGGCTGCCCGGTTCGGCCATCTCGGTGGTGCGCAACCGCAAGTACTGGAACGATGCCGCGACCCGGCTCGACGGCGTGAAGTACCTGCAGATCCCGGACGAGAGCGCCGAGTTCACGCGCTACCGCGCCGGCGACCTGCACGTGACGGCCGTCGTGCCGCGCGGTCAGTACGACATCGTGCAGCGCGACTACGCTGCAGAGCTGCACGTCTCGCCGCAGCTCAGCACCTACTACTACGGTTTTGCGCTTGATCGCGCGCCTTTCAAGGGCGCGCCGGGTCTGCGCCGTGCGCTCTCGCTCGTGATCGACCGCGAGCAGCTCGCGCAGGTCGTGCTGCGGGTGGGCGAGCTGCCAGCCTACGGCTGGGTTCCGCCGGGCGTGCACGACTACACCTCGCAAAGCTTCGACTACGCGGGGCGCCCTCTTCCCGAGCGCCTCGTCGAAGCGCGGCGCCTCTACGCAGCGGCGGGCTACAGCGCGGCAAAGCCGCTGCGTTTCGAGCTGCGCTACAACAGCGGCGAAGTGCACGGCCGTCTCGCAGTGGCGATCGCGGCGATGTGGAAGGAGGCGCTCGGCGTCGAAGCGCAGCTGACGGCCGTCGAGTTCCGCTCGCTGATGGCGGACATCGATGCGCGCAATGTCGAGATGTTCCGCTTGAGCTGGAGCGGCGACTACAACGACGCCTATACGTTTCTCCAGTACCTCAAGAGCGGCTTCGGGATCAACCTGCCGCGCTATTCGAACCCGGCGTACGACGCACTGCTTGGCCGCGCCTCGTCGACCGCCGACACGAACGCACGCCGCGCGCTGCTCGAAGAGGGCGAACGCGTGATGCTCGCCGATACGCCGCTCCTGCCGCTCTACTTCTACGTCAACAAGCACCTCGTCAGCCCGAAGGTCGCGGGCTGGTACGACAACGTGCTCAATGTCGTGTACAGCAAGGACCTCGCGCTGCGGCCGTAGACGCGGCGTCAGAGCCCGCGGTCTCTACTGGCTGTCAGCTGCTCGCCCCTGGGTTCCACGCGCACGTCCGTACGCACGGAATTCGCGATGAAGCACTTCTCGTGCGCTTCGTGGTGCATCGCTGCGATGTCGTCGGCGGCAGGCCGTTGCTCGCCGCCGAACTGCACCGCGGGGCGCAGCGTCACGCGAGTCATCGCCATCCGGCCCGCCGCGTCCTTGCCGAGGACACCGCCCGCCTCGTCGGCATAGCGGTCGACGACGAAACCACGTGCCGCGGCGATCGAGAGGAACCACAGCATGTGGCAGCTCGACAGGCTCGCGACGAAGGCTTCCTCCGGATCGACCGCCGCCTCGACCGAGTGCGGCAACGGCACGACGTGTGGCGATGACGACCCGGGCACCTCGACGCCGCCATCGAACCGCCACACGTGCCCGCGGCTGTAGCGGTTGTCGACGAACGCTGCTCCGCCCCGCTCCCAAGCCACGTGCACGACATACTCAGCCAAACGGTCTTCTCTTCTCTGGTGCCTGGCCCTTAGCCTGTCTTTCCCCGTTCCGCGATCCACCGCTCGATGTGCGCCGACAACACGTCCAGCGGAACGGGCCCGGTCGCGAGCACGGCATCATGGAAGCTGCGAAGGTCGAACTGCTCGCCGAGAGTGGCCTGCGCCTCGCGACGCAGTTCGAGGATGCGCAGCTGTCCGATCTTGTACGCGAGCGCCTGCCCCGGCCATGCGATATAGCGATCGATTTCGTTGACGATGTCGGCTTCGGACTTCGCGGCATTTGCCTTGAAGTAGTCGATCGCCTGTTGGCGGGTCCACTGCTTCGCGTGAATGCCGGTATCGACGACGAGGCGCACGGCGCGCCACATGTCGTAGGTGAGCTGGCCGAATTTCGCGTACGGGTCGTCATACAGGCCCATCTGCTCGCCCAGGCGCTCGCTGTAGAGCGCCCAGCCCTCCACGTACGCCGTGAAATCGGCATTGCGCCGAAAGAGCGGCAGGCTCCTGTCTTCCATCGCGAGTGCGATCTGCAGGTGATGGCCCGGCACCGCTTCGTGCACCGTGAGCACCGGCATTTCGTATTTCGGCCGCACTTCGGGTCGATACAGGTTCACGTAGTAGTAGCCGGCGCGGCTGCCGTCGAGCGCCGGGCCCTGGTAGTAGGCGGTCGTCGTGTCGGGCGCGCTCGTCATCGGGATCGGCCGCACGCCGTATGGGGTGCGCGGGAGCTTGCCGAAGAACTTCACGAGTTCGGGGTCGATGCGCTTCGCCATCGCGGCATACGCCTCGAAGAGCTCGTCGCCCGTTTTGTAGTAGAACTGCGGGTCGGTGCGCAGGAACGTGAGGAATTCCCCGAAGCTGCCCTGGAAACCGACTTGCTTGATGACCGTGTCCATCTCGGCGCGGATGCGCGCCACCTCGCGCACGCCAATCGCGTGGATCTCCTCGGGCGTGAGGTTGGTCGTCGTGTGAAAGGCGGTGCGGTTGGCGTAGAAGGCGAGGCCATCGGGCGTGTCCCAGATGCCGTCCGTGGTGCGGCTCGCCGGCAGGTATTTCTCGCGGAAAAAGCTGTCGAGGCGCTTGAACGCCGGGATGACCTGTTCGTCGATCGCGCGGCCAGCTGCACCGATCAGCCGTGCCCGGTCCTCCGCGCCGATGCTGTCGGGGAAGCGCTTGAAGGGCTCGAAGAACGGGCTGTCCTCGGCGCTGTCCGGAATCTGCTTCGCGAGCTGCGCGGGAATGCGCTCCATGATCGAACGCGGCTGCGTACGCTTCTCGCGGATGGCCGTCTGCAGGAGCGCAATGTTCTGGTCGATGTAGGTGCCCATCTTCCCGAGACGCGCGATCCAGGCCTCATAGTCGCCGACGGTCGCGAAAGGCAGCAATTCCGCGAGTTCGCTCGAGGTCTGCACGCCGTCGCGGGGCCGGATCGCCTCGTAGAGCCAGGGCTTGAAGGGCTGCGCATCGAGGCGGCGCTGGAAGTCCTGCGCGAAGAGGTCGTCATTGAGCTGGTCGGCTTTGGACAGGCCCGTGCGCGGAATGGCTCTCAGCTGCGCGAGCGTGGCTGCATAGCGCGCGTAACGCGCCTCGAAGGCCGCAGGCGACAGGTCGGGCCAGTTCGCCGCGTAGCGGTGGTCACCGAGGTAGTCGGCGTAGACGGGATTGTCGCGGAGGTCCGCTTCCCAGGCCGAATCGAACAGCGCCTGCAGGCGGGTGTCGGCCGCTTGCGAGGCGGGCGGGGCCGCGATCAGGCTCGCGGCGAGCAGCGTGATGACGGGGCGCATCCGGGGATTGTGGCCGAAATCGCAGCGGTGGTGCCGGGTTTTCGGTTATTCGGTTATTGCGCCCAGAGCGCGCAATAACCGAATAACCGAAAACCCGGCACCAATGCCCCAATGCCTGCTACTCGATGCGCAGCTGCCCCATGCTCGGGCGAAACCGCAAGCGGCAGGGGCGCCCATGCTCGATTTCGCGCGAGACGATGCGGATTCCGGCGTCGTTCAGGTACTCGCCGATCAACGCGAGCACCGCGTCCGCCGTCAGGCGCGCCGTCTCGCCGGGCTCGACGCTTGCGGCGATCTTGCCCTGTATGTCGACGCCCCGTTCCATCGCGCCGCGAAACCGCTCGACGCAGCGGTCGAGCAGCAGCAGGTCCGATGCGAGCGTGCGGTCGGTGGCCTCCATCTGGCTGGAGCCGCGAGCTATGAAGCGAAGGTGCAGCAGGGCACCCTGCTCTTCGACTGCGTCGTAGAAGCATACTGCGAGCGACGCGTCGAGCACGGCGGTGAGCAGCACGTCGTCCTCCGTGACCTCGAAGTGGTCTGGCGGGACGTCGATGGCGCGGGGATCGGGGTGCAACACGGCGCAATGGTGCGGGTTTTGCCCCTGCCGGACCTTGAACTGCATCACGGCCGCCACATGGCTAGAATGGGGCTGCGGCGGGCTGCCGCCATTTCGCGACACAGAGAGGGGCTTCCATGTTCGATATCGGGGTATTACCGGTCATTCTGCTGATCGCAATCATCGTCATCGCCTCGAAGGCCTGGCTCACGGTGCCGCAGGGCTACGAGTACACACTCGAGCGTTTCGGCCGCTTCAAGACCTCGATGGGGCCGGGCTTTCACTTCATCGTGCCCTTCGTCGAGGCCGTCGGCCGCAAGATCAACATGATGGAGCAGGTGCTCGATGTGCCGCGACAGGAGGTGATCACCAAGGACAACGCAATGGTGAGCATCGACGCCGTCGTGTTCTTCCAGGTGCTCGACGCCCCCAAGGCTGCCTATGAGGTCGACAACCTGCGCCTCGCGATCATCAACCTCACGATGACCAACATCCGTACCGTTGTCGGTTCGATGGACCTCGACGAGACGCTCTCGAAGCGCGACGAGATCAACCATCGCCTGCTGAAGGTCGTCGACGATGCGACGACGCCGTGGGGCATCAAGGTGACCCGCATCGAGATCAAGGACATCCAGCCGCCCGCCGACCTCGTCGAGTCGATGGCGCGACAGATGAAAGCCGAGCGCGACAAGCGCGCCAACATTCTCGACGCCGAAGGCTTCCGGCAGGCGGCGATCCTCAAGGCCGAGGGCGAGAAACAGTCCGTCGTGCTCGCCGCCGAAGGCAACAAGGAGGCGGCGTTTCGCGAGGCTGAGGCGCGCGAACGACTCGCGCAGGCCGAGGCGCGCGCGACCGCGATGGTGTCGGAAGCGATCGCAAAGGGCGACGTGCAGGCGATCAACTACTTCGTTGCGCAAAAATATGTCGAGGCACTGAAAGATTTCGCGACCTCGCCTAACCAGAAGGTGATGTTTCTGCCGCTGGAGGCGAGCGCACTGCTCGGCAGCCTCGGTGGTATCGCGGA
This sequence comes from Steroidobacteraceae bacterium, assembly GCA_035433705.1. Lineage (GTDB taxonomy): Bacteria > Pseudomonadota > Gammaproteobacteria > Steroidobacterales > Steroidobacteraceae > CADEFQ01. Next base: position 46,779 of record DAORVK010000017.1, on the reverse strand, counting down.
GATCGCGAAGGAAGCCATGTCGAAGCAGGGCGAAGGCGCCGCGCCCCGCACGCGAGGATCGCCGTGAGGGAGTTCCTGATGCAGCTCGAGTGGTGGCACTGGTGGATTGCGGCCGCTGTGCTCGCCGCCCTGGAGACCTTCATGCCGGGCGCCGTCGCGATCTGGTTCGCGGTCTCCGCCGCCGTCGTGGGTGCGCTGGTGCTCGTCATTCCGGTGCCGTGGCAGTTGCAGCTCGTGCTGTTCGGCGCCCTTGGGGTCGCTGCAATCGTCGCGTTTCGCAGCTACGCAAAGCGCAATCCGGACGAGTCGACGCAGCCGGGCCTGAACCAGCGCGGCGCGCACTACATCGGCCAGGAATTCACGCTTGTCGAGCCGATCCAGCAGGGGTTTGGCAAGGTGCGCGTGGGAGATACGGTGTGGAAGGTTGCCGGGCCCACGTTGCCCACCGGCGCGCGCGTGCGCGTGACCGGCGTTGACGGCGCGGTGCTCACGGTGATCGCGAGCGAACAGAACACGTAGCACAGAGGAGAGGCTCGTCATGCTGGTGCGTCACGTACTCGATCGAAAAGGCCATGAGACCCACGCCATTGGCCCCGAAGCCACCGTCCTCGAAGCGTTGCGGCGCATGGCCGAACATGAAATCGGCGCGCTGCTCGTGATGCAGGGTGACAGAGTGCTCGGCGTGATATCCGAGCGCGACTACGCGCGCAAGGTCGCGCTGCTCGGGCGCGCTTCGCGAGACACGCTGATCTCGCAGATCATGACCGCGCCGGCCGTCACCGTCTCGCCCGACGACACAGTCGATGCCTGCATGCACCTGGTGACCGACCGGCACATTCGCCACCTGCCAGTCCTCGAGAAGGGGCGGGTGGTCGGCGTGTTGTCGATCGGGGACCTCGTGAAGGCGATCCTCGGCCAGCAGCGGGAAACGATCGAGCAGCTCGAGGCGTATATAAGAAGCTGAGGGCAAGAGGCGAATGCGCCTGCGGCTGACGTCAATCCTGTGTTTCGCCCTGCTCGTTGCGCCGCTTGCGGCGCAGGCGGGGCCGAAGTGCGGGGAGCCGTGGTCGTGTGACGGCGTTGCGCGGATCGTCGCGATCGGTGATGTCCACGGTGCGCTCGCCGAGTACGAGTCAATCCTGCGCGCGACGGGTCTCATCGACGCTGCAGGGCACTGGGCGGGCGGGGAGAGCTTCCTCGTCAGTACCGGCGACCTGATCGATCGTGGACCCGAGTCGCTCGCGGTGATCGCGCTACTGCGGCGGCTCGAGACCGAGGCGCCGGTGGCGGGCGGGCGCGTGCTCGTCACCCTCGGCAACCACGAGTTGATGAACCTCAGCGGCGATCTGCGCTATGTCGTCGCCCCCGACTACGCCGCGCTTGCCGCGAAGGAGGACGCAGCGACACGCGACGCGGCCTTTCTCGCGCTGCGCTCACACGGGGAGTTTGCGGGGCTTGCCGAGGGCGCGGCGCGCGCCGCATTCGACAAGAGGTTTCCGCGCGGCTGGTTTGCCCGCCAGCAGGAGTTCAGCGCCTCTGGAGAGGCAGGACGGTGGCTCCTCGCCCGGCCGCTGATGGTGCGCGTGAACGGCGTGCTGTTCACCCACGGCGGTCTGCCGCCTGGTCTTGCGACCGGGACGCTCGCGGCGATCAATACCACCTCGCTCCACCAGGACCTCGTCGACTACACGTCCGCCTGGCACGCGCTGCTTGCCGCGGGGCTCCTCGATGCCGATACCGATGACGATGCGCGGGTGGCGCTCGCGGCGCAGCGGCTCGTCGCCTACACAGGCGCCGATCGCGATCGCCTCACCGCACTGGTCGCGACCCTGCAGCGGACCGAGGCGTCGCCCGTGCAGAGCGTCGCGGGTCCGCTCTGGTATCGGGGCACGGCGATGTGCAACAGTGCGTTCGAGACCGACACGGTGTCGACCGTACTCGGGCAGTTCTCGGGCACGAGCGTCGTCATCGGGCACACGATCACGGCAACGAAACGCGTCACGATCCGCATGGACGGCCGCGTCACGATGATCGACACCGGCATGCTGCCCGAGTATCACGGGCAGCCTTCGGCGCTCGTCATCGAGGGCGATGCACGCAGCGTCATCTATGCCCGAAAGCCCGACGAGCGCGCGACACCCGAGCCCGAGGCGCGTCGTGTCGGCGATCGCCCGGGCGGCCTCACCGACGATCAGCTCGAAGAGTTCCTGCACGCGGCCGATGTCGTCGCGAAGGAGGCGCCGCCACTTGTACGCGAGGGCACGCAGCTCCTGACGCTGCAACGGAGCGACGTGAAGCTCCGCGCGCTTTTCATCACGGCGCCGCTCGCCGGGCGCTGGCAGAACGAAGTGGCCGCCTATCGTCTCGATCGCCTGCTCGGCATCGACATGGTGCCGGTGACCGTCGCGCGCACGATCGACGGCACGCCGGGCGCGCTGCAGTTCTGGATCGAGAAGACTGTGAGCGCTGCCGTCACGGAGCGCGAGCAACTGCGCCTGCCGCGGTGGTGCAGTCTCGAGTCGCAGTACCAGCTGATGCGCGCATTCGACGCGCTCATGGGCAATCCTGCGCGCAGATCGGACAACGTGATGCTTGGCCGCGAGGACGGCCTCGCGCGTCTGATCGATCACGCGGCGTCATTCACCGCCTCCCGCCGCCTCGACGCGCGCGTCGCGAGACCCTCCGTGGGTGCGGAGCTCGCGCGGCGCCTGCGCACGCTCGATGCGGGGAAACTTGCCGCGGCGTTCGGGCCCCTGCTCGACCGGGCACAGCTGAAGGCGATCCTCGCGCGGCGCGATGCGCTGCTCGGCAACCGCTGACGGGCGCTCAGAAGGCCTTCACCAGGATCGCGATCGTGAGTGCGACGTGAATCCCGGCGAAGAGCCAAGGCACGAGCAGCTCCACCTTCGTCGTCTGCAGGTACTCGCGCCGCGAGCTCGCGCCGTCGAGCGCCTTCCACTCGGCCGCAAACGGTGCGAACGGCAGGTGGCGTTCCATCGCGAGAATCACCCGGAATTTCCCGGCATTGAGCTGCCGATACGACAGCACCATCATCCACCACGCGACGCACATCAGCACCGCGGCGGTCGCGGGCGCGACCACCAACGTACGCGACTGGATCAGGCCTTCCTTGAGCGCGATCGCCAGGGCGCCGACTACAGCCGTGTTCATGCCGACGAAGAACGAGTTGGCGAGCATGCGCCGGCTGCTGACCCGGTCGGCCATCTCGACGTACAGCTCGTATTCACGCAGCGCGTGCAGGCGGAAATCTGCGCCGTAGTCCTTCTGCGCGATCGGCAGCAGCACTTTCTCGACGTCTTCATCCGAGCCCGGCATGGGTTCTCCTAGTGAGAGGGCAGGTGGCGCAGTTTGCGGTCGCGGTTGAGCAGCACCCAGGTGGCCTGCTCCGAGAGGGCAGCGCGGCCGAGCGAGTACAGCACCGAGCGCCGATGGTCGTCGCTCGCATCGCCCTGCAACTGCGTGCGTGCCTCATCGAACAACCGGTACATGTACGCGTATTGGCGCGCGAGCTCCTTGGCTGCGGTCTTCTGCAGCCAGGCCTCGAGGATGCCCGCGACAAGGGGCAGCAAGCCCATCGTCACGACGAGCGGCGTCTTCACGTAGGCCACGTGCAGCACGGGGATGAAGCACAGGGCGGCGGCGGCTGCGAGCCCGAGCACCAGCGTCGTCGCCCCCGTGCGCTCGGTCAGCGTGATCATGCGGTGGCGGCGCTCGCCCGCGCGCCAGAAGTACGCGAGCTGACCGGCGCCGAGATCCCTGACCGGATCGAGTGAGCCCACCCAGGCCTCGAGCGCGTGCTCGATGCCACCCAGAATGCCGTCACGACCCGCATCGTGCATCTCGAAGTCGACGGCCCGCATTCCGTTGCGGATCCAGTCGAGTTCCGGGTCCTGGCGGCGCAGAAAGCTCTCGTCGCCGGTATGCAACCGGCCCTCGTCGCGTACGCCTGCGACACGGAGATAAAACTGCACGCGTAGCCCCTCGCAGAGCGCGCGGTACTCGAGATGGTCGCGATGCCAGCCGCGCCGCTCCGCGTAACGGCTGAGCGCGATGGTAGCGAGCGCGGCGCCGAAGAACACATAGATGAGTCCCCACATCGCCGGAATCTTGGAATACAGCACGAACGCGCAACCCATCACCGCGCCGATGCCGTAGGTCCACGCCGTGATCCGCATCAGGCGGTGGCGGAAGAGCGTCGCGAGATGGTCGGATACCGCGATGAGGCGCGCGCAACGGTTCACGGCGTGGGGCGCACCGACGAGCGGCGTCGGAGCGATGATCCTGTTTGCCAGCAACCCGCGGGACGCAACACGATTGAACTCCTCGGTGCGGTCAAGGACACGCCGGCTTTGATCGGGCATCGTGTCCTGCAGCGCCGAACGCCCGCCCGCATACTCGTGCAGATAGCCCGTCGTAAGCGGTTGATGACCGTTCGTCGGCTCGCCGTTCACGCGTGCCCGCGATACCAGGATGTGGTAGACGAGCGAGTTGTCGGCTTCGCCGAGTGCAATGTCGCGCAGCTCCTGTGTCGCCGGCCGCGCACCGCCGCGCGAGGCGAAGCGATAGTCGACTACCGCGGCGGTGCCGCCGGGGCCTGCCGCCGGCTTGCCGTCCCACAACGCGAGCAGGATGAAGCTGTAACGCGCCAGAAAATCTCCGGCGAGCGCATATAACGCATCGCGATCATGGGGGGACTCCACGGTCGCGAGATCCACGACTCGCGCGACAGCGCGCAACGCATCGAAGCGGGCCTGGGCCGCCTCGCCCGAAAACTGTGCACGATAGTCGGCGAGCGGCAGCGGTAGAAGGAACACGAGTTCGAGGCCGAGCGCGTGGGCCTCCTCCGCGACGAGAAGGTCGGCGCCCTCGGCGAGCTGCGAGGCGACAATCAGCGGCGTGTTCGGCCAACGGGCGCGCAGGCCGGACAGATACTCGCGCACCCGTTCGCGTATCGCGGGTGCCTCGTCCTCGACGAGATCGCGGTGACCGGTGACGCCGATGACGAGCGGAATGGCGGCGGGCAGGTCCATGCGGGTCTCGTATCTCCGGTGTCAGCGTGGCAGGCGGGCGAGCCGCTCCTCGAGATCGCGCGTGTAGTATCGCCCGGCGCCGAAGCGTTTGCGCACAACCGGTAGCGCATCGGTCAGGAGTTTGCGCGCTTGCGGATATTTCTTCTCCGCCGCATAGCTGGTTGCGAGCACCGCATCCTGCAGCGCGTAACGCCAGGCCTCGTCGGGCATCGTGTCGTGCGGGTACTGCTTTGCCAACAGGGCGCGGGCGCGTGTCAGAAGTTTTTCCGCCTGCGCGGCTCGACCTGTTCTTGCGTATACGTCGGCCAGGTTGGTCAGCACCTGATCCGTCAGCCAGAAGCTGCGTACTTCGCAGATCTTCAGTGCCTCATCGAGCTTCGTTTCGGCGCTCCCGTAGTCATGCCGTGCAATGTCGATCATCGCGAGGCTGTTGAGCGGAATGGCCAGGTCATGATCCGCAGGCCGTGTCCGCCGCCAGAGATCCAGCGCCTTTTCCAGGTAGGGCTTGGCGTCCGCAGGCTTGCCTGCAATCAAGAGGCTGCGACCGATGTTGTTGGCGACGGTGCCCACTTCCGGATGATCCCTGCCCGCCCATCTCTCGGAAATTGTGAGGCTTTCTTGCCAGTAAGCCGCCGCATCATCATATCGCCCGATCTGATAGTAGAGAGCGCCCAGGTCGTTGTCCGCATCACCGACCTTCCAATGCGCTGGCCCCAGTTCAAGCCTTCTGATCCGCAGGGCTTGCAGCATCAGCCGTTCGGCTTCCTCGTATCGCCCTGAAAAGTAGAGCGTGCGTCCGAGCCCCTGGAGGGTTTGCGCAGTCTCGACGCTCCCGACACCGAACACGCGCTGGTCGATCATCAAGGCCTCGCGATAGTTCTTCTCTGCTTCCCCGTCCGAACCCAGTTCGGTCAGCGCGTTCGCGAGGCCATTCAGGTTGTCAGCGACCAACGAATCACCCGCGGGGGCCAGTCTGCGTGAGGCGGACAGCGCGGCCCGGTAGAGCTTCTCGGCCTGCTCATACTTCCCGGCCAGGAACGTGGCCGCAGCGAGGGCGCTGAGGGATTCGGTCGTCGAGCGGGCAGAATCGCCTGTCAGCTTGCGACGCGTCTCGACAGCATCCATCAGGAGGATTCTCGCCGGCTCCGGCAACCCGAGCCCGACATAGGCGCGCCCCATCGCAGTCATGAGGCTCGAACGCACGGCCGGGCGGTCGCGCAGCTGCCGCCGCACGTCCTCGGCTCCGCGATCCAGCATTTCGCGAACAGTGAACTCGTTGGCGCGCGCCTTCGTCGGATCTGCGAGCGTGAACAGCGAAACCATGAAGTTCATGGTCTCCTGCGTGGTAGATGCTTCCGTTTCGGCCCGTTGACGCTGCGAAGTGGCGATTACTGCCGCGGCACTTGCCGCGAGGGCAAGTACACCGAGACCGGTGACGGCCGCTACGCGAAGTCGTCGCGCGCGCAGCGCGCGCGCGCGCGACGCGTCAATCAACGCCCGCTCGGCGACGCCGAGTTCGACGCCAGCCTCAATCACCGCCAGTGCCTCATCCAGCGGACGACCGCTTGCGAGCAGCAGGTCAGGCCGCCGCCCCTCCTGTTCCCAGCGATCGGCGGACGCGGCGAGCCGGCCATGTGCCCGTAACATGTCGCGATTGGCCTCGAGCCACTCGTGCACGCGTGGCCAGTGCCGCAGCAATGCCTCATGGGCTATTCCCACAACGGGCTTGCCGTCTGCGCCCAGCTCGGAAACGCACAGACGCGCCTCGACCAGCGCCTGCACCAGGTTCCGTTCGGGACCGGGATTGAACTCGTCCGCCGGCGCACTGCGCCTGGCAAAGGTGTGACCGCCAGCGGTCGTTGCTGCGATCAGCCTTCGCAGTACAGCCGGCAAACTGGTGCGCGTCGACTCGGAAAGTTCGCTGAAGGCCGCTTCCGCGCGCTGCGCAAGGGCGCCTTCGACGCCGCCGATCTCGCGCAGGGCAGCAAACGTCAACGTGCCGTCGGAGGCGCGCCGCTCGTAGAGTTCATCCAGCGCGAACTCGAGCAGCGGCAGGGCCTCGGGGCTGCGGACTGCCTCGTCGCGCAGCACTTCATCGAGCGTCTCTCCGCCCTCGACCCGTGCCTCGAAACGCAAGCCCGCCGCCGCTGCAGGCAGCCGGATGATCTGGCCGATTTCGGCCGCCGTCGGCGCACGCAGGTCGTATTGGCCGCTATCGGACTTGAGCGCAACGAGATCACGGTGTTCGACGCAACGCGGATAGAAGTCGCTGCGCAGGGTCGCCACGATCCAGATGGCGCGCGTGGAGGCGATCCGTGCGAGCAGCGCGAAGAAGCGTTCCCGCTCGCCGTGATCGATGCGCTCGTCGGAAAACACTTCCTCGAGCTGATCGATGACGAGGGCGATCCTCCTGTCCGTCGCTGCCACGACCTCAAGCGAGGCGAGCAAGCCCCGCACATCCCGTGCCTGAAGCCCGGCGCCTGCGGCGATTGTATCGACGAGCAGCGCCTTGAGGTCGATGCGCCGGTCCCGTGGGCGCATTTCGATGCGATCCCAGCGCGCAACGCCCTCAATCACGCCAGGCTGCGTGAGGAGAGGTAACAGACCGGAGCGGACGACCGATGACTTGCCGCTGCCGCTCGCGCCAATGACCAGCAGGAACGGTTGGTTCGACGCGTCTTGCCGGCGTAGCGCCGCGATCATCTCGCCAATAGCCGCCGTACGCCCGAAAAACACGGGCGAGTGCTCGTAGCCGAACGCTTCGAGGCCGCGAAACGGGGATTCGTGGCGCCAGGTCACCACATCACTGCGCACTGCGCCGACCGCTTCCGGGTACGCGCGCGCAATGAGCTTGCGCAAATGGACCTCGATCAGCTCTTCGAATTGCGCGACGCTGGCGAAGGGATGAAAGGCCGCGCGCAGCGTGCCGTCCGTCTCATCGTGAAACCAGCGTCTCACGAAGGCATCGAGCGCCTGCTTCTGTTGCAGGCGATCGAGCGACTGCGCATCGTCATCGGCGTCGAGTAGAGGCGGCGCGGTCTTGCGGTAGACAAGCAGCGTCGGCCGGCCATTGCGTCGAAACCCCGCAAGTGCGTCCTCGAATTCGAACTCGGTACCGGAGGCGTACGAGCTGCCGTCGGGCTTGCGGAAACTTCCCGGCAAACGGGTGCCGAGTCGCGACCAGAGTACGCAGATCGCGGCATGTGCGTCAGCGGGATGCGGTAGCTGGTCCTGAAACGACGCCGAAGCCGCGAGCGGTTCGTGCTCCCAGAACACAGGATCAATGGCCACGCGCCCGACAAATTCGCTGCGCAGCCGTTCAATGACGCGGCGGGCGATCAGCCGCTCCTCGGCGACATCACCCGGTGACGAAAGGAATATCCGGAACGTGTCCACGGCCGGCCGACATTAATGAACGGCGGCGTTGCGAACAATGCCGCAACGGGCGAGTACGGTCGCGGGTCGTACTACGGCGCCGAAATCGGGCGGCACCGCTTGCGGCGCAGCACCGCTGCGAGGCCCGTGAGACCCGCCAACATCAGTGCCAGGGAACCTGGTTCCGGTACGTTGGTTGGCGGTGGAGGTGTGCCTCCACCTTGCAGCAGGCCGCCACGGAATCGATAAAAGTAGTCGCCATCTTCCAGGGCAGGATTGGTACTGCTGAAGATCGTCTGGCCGTCAACCACGAACGCGCGCTCGACCCCGGGAAAACCCGTGTCGCCTTCGATCCCGTAACGCACATCGAGGTCGAAGTTGCCGCCGCCGAGAAAGTAGATAAAGGTCTGCACCGAGTATGAAGGACCCACGGGGTTCCCAAACTCGTCATAGGAAGCTGCCAGATCGTTCCACCAGAGGCGCATCGTGGGAACGGCGGCATTGATGTCGTACGGAGCCGTGAAATCGGGCTGACCTTCAGCAGGTATGCCCACCGAGAAGCCCTCGAAGGAGGAGACCGAACCGCCCGTGGCTGCATTGGTCGTGTTGATGACGCTCAGGCCGTCGATTGGCAGCAGGGAGAACGACGGATCACCGGCTGTCCCGCAACTGCCCGATTGGGAGAACGAGAAGGAGAGATTGGCAAACATGCAGACGAAGCTGTAATCGGACCCTCCCACTCGCAACGCGGCATTCTGGTCGAATGCGAAGTTCACATCGGGGTTGGACGGGTCGCTCTGGTCCGGATCGTAAGAACCCGCAAGGCTGAACAGCATCGAGCGGTTCGCACCTGCGTCGACCGCCGCCTGGTCGTAGAGGATCCCTGTACTGAAGACCCAGCCCGAGCCTTCTCTCGCGAAGGCGGCGGGTTCGAAATCGACTGCGATGCGCTTGGCCATCGCCGGCAAGGGAAAAACCAGGGTCAACAAGGCTGCCGTGATGCCCGCGAAAATCCCTGAGGTGCTGTGAGACCGGATCATGGCCAATCCCCTCATTTGTTGACGCGCCGGGCATCGGGTGCCCCGGACGCTTCTCGTCCCTGTGAGACACAGATGCAGCAAGTTCGATGCCATCGCAACGAGCCTCCTTTGTGATCAATCAATTGACAGGCCCTGGATGCGACGAATGACCTCTCCTGGGACCGAAGTGTAAGATCTTTCGACGTCTGCTGGCCGAAGCGGGGAGCATCCAGGGGGATTCAATGAGCCACAAGACACCGGTACGAGTCCGCTGGATCACGGGCGTTGTGCTTCTAACGGGGCTCCTTGCTGCAGCGCACGCAAGCGACGGAACCTGCACGCTCGATGCCCTGACCACGCCCGATCTCGTGATCGAGGATGCGAAGCCGGTACGCTTCGAAAAGGACATCACGCGCAAGGCGATGGCGCACACCGCGGCCGATCCGGCGGCTTTCAGGATCAAGGTGCGACGCGCCGGCGCGGGTGCAAGTTCCTTCAACAACGAGCCGCGCTACGAGCTCGCTGCCTACGAAATCTCGCGCCTGCTCTTCCCGGCGGACGAGCAGGTCGTTCCGGCCATCGCACTGCGCTCGGCGCCCCTCGCGCAGTTCAGGTTGATCGATCCAGCGGCCGTCGAGGCGTGGCGCGGCACGGCTGCCACGTTCTACATGGTGCAGTGCTGGCTCGACGGGGCGAAGCCGCACCCGCTCAAGATCGATGCAGCGCGTTTCGCGGCCGATTCCGCCTACGCGCGCACCATCAGCCGCCTCAACGTGGTCACCTACCTGATCGAGCACAAGGACTCGAACCGCGGCAACGTGATGCTCACCGGGGAAGGAGCCGCGGTGCGCGCGTGGGCGATCGACAACGGTGTCGCGTTCGACTCGGAGGAAAGCGACGTCGGCATCTTCTGGAAGGACCTGCACGTCGACGCTGTCGATCGCGCGCTGGCTGATCGCCTGCGCACGCTCACGCTCGATGAGCTGCGCGCGCGGCTTGCGGTGATCGTGCAGTACGAACTCGTCGGCGACACCTGGGAGCCGCGACCCCCGGGTGTGAACATCGACCCGCATCGCGGCGTGCGTCGCCGGGGCAGGCAGCTGCAGCTGGGACTTACAGGCATGGAGATCGGCGCCGTCGAGCGGCGGCGCGTGAAGCTCGTGCGCCGCATCGAGCAGGGCGCTCTCAGACTGTTGCCCGACGCATCGTGAACACGGCCGTGGCGGTCGCGCCATCCATATCGCAGGCGACGATCTCGATGCGCTCTTCGATCATGCCGCCGTGAGGTGCCGTACCGCTGAGACGCGCGACTGCCGCGTCGAATTCGAGCCAGTGTGGCAGCGGTGCACCGCTCGCCAGGCGCGCCTCGAAGACGAGCACGTCGCCGGGGTCGGGGTCGAAGAAGGTTTCCGCCGGCAGCCGGTGATCGATCGGCCGACCGGGGTATACCACGAGGTCATCCGGCTGACGCCGACGTGTCGGCGCGGTGTTGTGCGTCTCGGCGCGCGCGAGCGCGGTATAGCGGCGGCCAATCAGCACCGCGAGCAACAACCACACGACACAGAGTGCCGTGTTCAGCAGCGCAAAGCCGCGCGTACCGATGCCGAACCAGTTGAGGCCGACGAACACCACTCCCGCCTGCAGGATGTCGCCGAAGCGCCAGAAGAACGTGTCGATCGTCGTCTTGCCGTCGAACTTCCCGGCGGCACCCGTCGGCAGATAGAGCGTCTGCTGCGTCGTGTTCATCAGCGAATAGTTGGTCGAATTCTCGAGGATCTTCGCAACGTAGATCATGCCGAACACCGGCACGAACGCGATCGCGCCGTAGACGAACAGCGCAATGGCCGGCAGTACGAGCAGCGCCCCGCGCACACCCACTGCGCGATAGATGCGCGACACGAGCAGCGCCTGCACGATCACGCCGGCGAGCGTGACCCAAAGCTGAAATCGGGCGTAGAGGGAGCCGATGATCGCCTCGCGATCGGCGAGCGCGGCGGCGGCGCCCGCGAGCGACTCGGCGCGCGCCTTGATCAACGCCGCGAGCAGGTAGTCGCCGGTCGAACCGATACAATTGAGCAGTACGACAAACGCTGCGACCAGCAGCAGATAGCGGCTCCTGAAGACGACCTGGAAGCCGCCCAGCACCGAGCTGACGCGCTGAGGTTCTTCGCCCGCGTTGGCTTGCGGGCGCGAGGGCGTCGGGATTGCGTCGGCTTCAGGCCGGATCAGAGCGATGCTCGCCGTGAGCAGCGCGACTCCCAGCAGCAACAATGGGAAAGGCCCGAGCCGCACGATCAGCAGGTCGGTGAGCTGCGCGCCCGCGAGTGCGCCGAGCGTCGCGCCGAGCATGATCGCGGGAAAGAGCCGTTGGCCGGTCTTGGTGTTGAACTGGCTCGCGGCGAGCGCCCAGAACTGCGCGACCACCATCAGCCCGTACACGCTGACCCAGATGAAGAACACGATGCCGAACCACTTGCCTGCGCGAAACGGATACGCGAGCGCGAAAGCGAGAATATTTATTGCGAAGAACGCACTGACGGCTCGCACAAGGCCAGGCCCGTCAATCCGCCGTCGCACGGCGCTGTAGAGCGGTACGAGCAGCAGCAGCACCACGCCGTTCGCTGCCACTGCGTAGCTGCGCACTTCCGCGGCGGCGCCTGCGAGCAGGAAGGATTCGCGCAGCGCCTTCAGCACGTAGTACGAGGCCATGATCAGGAAGGCGTGAGACGCGAAGAGCGCAATGCATTCGCCCTCACCCGCGCGGACGCGGGTGAGCAGGCGCAGGGTCCGTTCAAAGGCGGACAGTTCCGGCGTCGCGGACAAGGGACCCCCCGATCCCGCCGACATCGAACGGCAGATCCTGCAGCCACGGTCCGAGCGACAGGATCCTGATTCCCGCTTTCTCCTGGGCGCGACCGAGATCGAGCACGAGCTGCAGGGACTGCCTGGGCTGCAGCTTCTTCGTGTAGTACTGGAGGCTCCCGCCGGGCTTGTCGTCGGACCTTTTGACCTCGATGAGCCAGTGCACCCGCCGGTCGCGGGTGACGACGAAATCCACTTCGCGCCGCTCCTTGTCGCGCAGATAGAAAAGGCCCCAGTTCTCGCCTGCGAAGTCCCTGCGAAACTGCGTTAACTTGAGCAGGCCGCAAGCGACGAGGTTTTCGAGCTGCGCCCCGCTACTGTCATCGTAGGCGGCGGCACAGTCGAAGAAATACACCCGGCGGTCTTTGCGAATACTGCGCGAAAGTCGACTCGAGTAAGGCGGCAGCAGGAAAACGATGTACAGTCTTTCCAGCAACTCGACCCATGACTTCGCCGTGGGAGGCGATATGCCGAGACTTTGGGCGAGATTGTCGTAGTTGACCGGCTTGCCCACGCGTTCGCGCAGCAGCTCCACGAGATCCGCGGCCCCACGCCACGAACTGATACGGGCGAGATCTCTCAGGTCCTCGCGCGTGACAATCTCCATTCGATCATTACGCAGCCGCGCGGCCTCCCCGGGGTTGAGAAGCGCTTCGGGAAACCCGCCGGTCTCGAGCAGGCGTCGCACTCGCCCCTCGAGCGCGAGTTCCGGCAGGAAACGCGCCGATTCCGCGACGTCGATCGGATGCAGCCGGTAAAAATAATGCCGGCCGGTCAAGGCATCCCCGGCCTTGCGCAAGGCATCGAGGCGGGCGCTGCCGGTGACCAGCACCGGCGGTTTGTTGTCAAACTCGTCGGCCACGCCCTTGAGCAGATTCTTCCATTTGGGCGCCTTGTGCAGTTCGTCGAGCACGACGAGCGAAGCGTCCTTGGGCCACGCGATCTCGCGAATGATCTTGCGATCGCCCGCAATATCCCAGTTGAAATACTGCCCGCGCGCATCCAGCAGGGATTTCGCGAGCGTGGTCTTGCCGCATTGCCGCGGCCCCGCGAGCAGCACCATCTTCTTCTGCAGGTCCCTTTGCAGAGCGTGGCCCAGATAGCGCATCTGACTATTCTAAATGCATATTCAGTTTAGTCAAGACTATTCTAAAGTCCGCTTTACTTTCGCCAGAAGGCCGGTGTGAACAGCACCAGTACGCTGAAAATCTCGAGGCGGCCGAGGAGCATCGCGGTCGTGAACACCCAGGTCTGGAAGTCCGTGAACTTCTGGTACTGGGTCGAGGGACCCGCCAGCTCGAGCCCCGGGCCGAGGTTGTTGATCGAGGCCACCACACCGCTGAAGGATGATACGAGGTCGAGACCGGAGAGCAGCAGCGTGAAGGTGAGCACCGCGATCGTCGCGAAATAGAGAAAGATGAAGGCGAGCACGGCGTACACGATACGCTCCGGTATCACGTGGCCGCCGATGCGGATCGGCACGAGCGCTCGCGGGTGCAGCAGCACCTTCATTTCGCGCACTGCGTGCCGCTCGAGCAGCAGTGTACGGAACATCTTGATGCCGCCCCCCGTCGAGCCGGTGCTGCAGACGATGCAGGAGAGAAACAGCATCCAGACCGGTGCGAATATCGGCCACTTCTCGTAGTCCTGGGTGACGAAGCCGGTTGTCGATGCGACCGAAACCACGCTGAACGCGACGTGGCGCAGCGTCGTCGCGAACTGCTGGTAGTGACCGCTTGCCCAGACAAGCAGGGTAATGCCAACGACACTGGTGCCGAGGACGATCAGGATCGCCTTCGCCTCGGTATCGCGCAGGTAGGGAGCAAATGAGAGCTTCTGCACCGCCATGAAATGGCGCGAGAAATTCATGCACGCAGTCAGCATGATCAGGATCAGCACGAACTCGACCGCCGCCGAGTTGTAGTAGCCGATGCCGGAGTCGTGCGTCGAGAAGCCGCCGAGTCCGATCGCCGAGAAGGCGTGACAGATCGCGTCGAGCCAGGTCATGCCGGCAGCGTGCAGCGCAATCGCGCCGGCCGCGGTGATCCCCGTGTACACGAGCCACAGCGCCTTGGCGGTCTGCGTGATGCGCGGCGTGAGCTTCTCGTCTTTCACCGGCCCCGGGCTCTCGGCCTTGTATACCTGCATGCCGCCGACGCCAAGCAGCGGCAGCACGGCCACCGCGAGCACGATGATGCCGAGGCCGCCGAACCAGTGCAGCGCACTCCGCCAGAGGTTCACCGAAGGAGGAAGGGCATCGAGCCCCGTCAACACCGTCGAGCCGGTGGTCGTGAGCCCCGACATCGCTTCGAAGTACGCGTCGGTGAAGGACAGGCCGGGAATCGCCATCATCAATGGCACGCTCGCTGCCGCCGACATCATCACCCAGACGAGCGTTACGAGCAGGAAGCCGTCGCGCGCCTTGAGTTCCCGTCGATAGCGGTGGAAGGCGAACGCGAGCGCCAGTCCCACGAGCACGTTGAGGCCGGCCGCAGCGGCAAAATCGCCGAGCATGCCGTCACCCGTCACGAGCGAGCACACCATCGGCAGCACGAACGTGATCGCGAAGAACGCCAGCATCAGCCCCAGGACATGCAGGACCGCGAACACAGCTCGCTACCGCGGCGTCGCCGTCATGAACAGCCGCTCCACCTGTTCGACGTGGCGGCGATCGGCGAGGAAGATGATCACGTGGTCGCCTTCCTCCACCACGGTGTTGTCCTGCGTCATGATCACCTTCTGGTCGCGGACGATGGCGCCGATGCGCGCCCCGTCGGGCAGCGCGATCTCGCCGACCGCGACGCCGACGACGCGTGAACGGCCGCCCTCGCTGTGCGCAATCGCCTCCATCGCCTCGGCCGCACCGTGCTTGAGGGAATGCACGCGCACAATGTCGCCGCGGCGCACGTGGGCAAGCAGTGAACCGATCGTGACGGACTGCGGGGAAATCGCCACGTCGATGCTGCCACTCTCCATCAGTTCGGCATAGGAGGGCTTGTTGATGAGGGCCATCACCTTCGCCGCACCGAGCCGCTTCGCTAGCATGGCCGAGAGGATGTTGGCCTCCTCGGAGTTCGTCAGCGCAGCAAACACATCGGCGCTGTCGATGTTCTCCTCGATCAGGAGCTCCTCGTCGGCAGCGTCACCGTGCAGCACGATCGCATGCTCGAGCACCTCGGAAATGTGGCGTGCGCGCTTCGGGTCGCGTTCGATGACTTTCACATGGTGGGTTTTCTCGAGCATGCGGGCGAGGCGAAATCCGATACTGCCGCCACCGGCGATCACGACCCGCTTCGCGGGGTTGTCTTCCTTGCGCAGCTCGCTCATGACACGCCGGACCTGATCGCGCTCGGCGAGGAAGAACACTTCGTCGTCTTCCTTGAGGACGAGCTCCGCCCCGGGCTCGAGGCTGCGGCCGTCGCGATACACCGCGACGACGCGCACCTCGACATCCGGCAGGTGATCACGCAGCATCCGGATCGGATGGCCGACGAGCGGTGCGCTGCCGCCGGCGCGAACGCCGACGAGGCGCAGGCGACCTGCGGCGAAGGTCAGCACCTGCAGCGCGCCCGGATAGCGGATCAGGCGCTCGACATACTCGGTGACGAGCTGCTCGGGGCTGATCCACACATCGACCGACAGCGCTTCATCGGAGAACAACCTGGGATTGCTGGTGTATTCGGCCGAACGGATGCGCGCAATCTTGGTCGGCGTGCGATAGAGCGTGTAGGCTACCTCACACGCGAGCATGTTCACTTCGTCGCTGTTCGTGAGCGCGATCAGCACTTCGGCGTCGGCGACGCCCGCCGCATCGAGCACCGTGGGATAGGATGCGTTGCCGGCGACGGTGCGGATGTCGAGCCGCCCCTGCAGGTCGCGGAGCACCTCCTGGTTCGTATCGACGACAGTGACGTCGTTCGCCTCTTCGCGCGAGAGGTGGTACGCGGCGGTTCGGCCCACCTGCCCGGCGCCGAGAATCACGATCTTCATTGCGTCACACGGCCTCGAGATTGGCGTACGCGAGCATGAGCCATTTCGTGCCCTGCCGTTCGAAGTTCACCTGCACCCGCGCCTGCGGGCCCTGCCCCTCGACGTTGAGCACGGTGCCCTCGCCGAATTTGCCGTGTCGCACGCGCGCCCCGAGCCGCATGCCCGGCGCCACGGGCTCGGCCGCGACGGCGCGGCGGCCCGCCTGCGAGTGCGTGTAGGCCGGCGCTGCCTGGGCGTCGCGTGCGTGCGAATGGCCGGCCGGTCGCGCGAACGGACGACCGAGCTGGATCCGCGGCCGCACCTCCTCGAGGAGGTCTTCGGGAATCTCGGTGATGAAGCGCGACGGCTGGCCGTAACTGTCGGTGCCATGCAGGCGGCGTTGCTCGGCGAAGCTGAGATAGAGCTGGCGCATTGCGCGGGTCATGCCGACATAGCAGAGCCGCCGCTCCTCCTCGAGCCCGTCGAGGTCATTGAGCGAGCGCTGGTGCGGAAAGAGGCCGTCCTCCATGCCGCAGAGGAACACGACCGGGAATTCGAGCCCCTTGGCCGTGTGCAATGTCATCATCTGCACGCAATCTTCCCACTCCTCCGCCTGGCCCTCGCCTGACTCGAGGGCAGCGTGCGCAAGGAAGGCGTCGAGCGGCGGCAGATCGCCTTCCGGCTCGAAGCCGCGCGCGGCGCTCACGAGCTCCTCGAGGTTCTCGACGCGCGCCTCGCCGCGGTCGGCCTTCTCCCTGCGGTGATGTTCGACGAGGCCGCTCGTGGCGAGCACGTGGTCGACCTGCTCGTGCAGCGGCAAGGGGGCAGCGTCCGCCGCCATGCGCTCGATCAGCTGCAGGAATCCGGCGAGCGCCGAGGTGGCGCGCGCCCCGAGCGCCCCTGCGGCGACCGCCGCACGCGCTGCCTGCCACAGGGAAGTACCCGCGGCGCGGGCGGATTGCCGCAGCTCGTCGATCGTCTTCGCGCCGATGCCGCGTGTTGGCAGGTTCACGACCCGTTCGAACGAGGCGTCGTCGTCGCGGTTCGAGAGGAGACGCAAATAGGCGAGTGCGTCCTTGATCTCGGCGCGCTCGAAGAATCGCAAGCCGCCGTAAACCTTGTACGGAATGCGCGCCGACAGGAACGCTTCCTCGAACACGCGGGACTGCGCATTCGAGCGGTAGAGGATCGCGATTTCGCGCCGCGCGCCGCCCCGCTGCACCCACTCGCGGATGCGATGCGACACGAAATCCGCCTCGTCGCGTTCGTTGAACGCTGCATACAGCCGCAGCGGCTCGCCGTGGCCGCCGCTCGTCCACAGGTTCTTGCCGAGGCGGCCGCTGTTGTGCTCGATAAGCGCGTTGGCGCCCTTCAGGATGTTGCCGGTCGAGCGGTAGTTCTGCTCGAGCTTGTGCAGCTGCGCCTGCGGCCAGTCGCGGCGGAACTGCTGCAGGTTCTCGACCCGCGCGCCGCGCCAGCGATATATCGATTGATCGTCGTCACCGACGATGAACGGCGCGCCCTCGCTGCCTGCGATCAGCTTCATCCACGCATACTGGATCGCATTCGTGTCCTGGAACTCGTCGACCAGCACGTGGTGGAAGCGGGCGCGATAATGGCGCAGTACTTCCGGCTGGTCGCGCAGCAGCTCGAAGGCGCGCAGCAGCAGTTCCGCGAAGTCGACCATACCGCCGCGCGCGCAGGCGTCCTCATAATCCTGGTAGAGCTTGATGAGCTGCCGCCGCGTGGGGTCGTTGCCATCCTTGAGCGCCTTTGGGCGCAGACCCTCGTCCTTCTGGTGATTGATGAACCACACGACCTCGCGCGGAACCCAGCGCGACTCGTCGAGCCCCTGGGACTTGAGGAGCTTCTTCACCATGCGCAGCTGATCTTCGGCGTCCTGGATCTGGAAGCCTTGTGGCAGTCCGGCCTCGCGCCAATGCAGGCGCAGCAGGCGGTGCGCGATGCCGTGGAAGGTGCCGATCCAGAGCGAGCCGCCCGGTACGCCAAGCAGGCCCTCGATGCGTGCGCGCATCTCGCCGGCGGCCTTGTTCGTGAAGGTCACGGCGAGGATGCTGTGGGGCGAGGCGCCTTCGGCCTGGATCAGCCACGCGACGCGATGGGTGAGCACACGCGTCTTGCCGCTACCGGCGCCAGCGAGCACCAGCATCGGACCGACGGGGGCGGTGACCGCCGCGCGCTGCGCGTCATTCAGCGGGGAGAGGATCGGGGAGAGGTCCATGGAGCCGCGTATTATGCAGGCCGCACGAGCATTTCATCCATGTAATCGAGGAGCGCTTTCGCGAGCGTGAGGACGAGCGGGCCGACAATGAGCCCGATCGCGCCGAACGCCGCCGCGCCGCCCAGCACGCCGATGAACACGGTGAGCGTCGAAACTTCTGCGTGGCGCGAAACGAGCAGTGGGCGCACGACATTGTCACCGAAGGACACCCCGACTCCCCAGATCAGAAGAAAGACCGCCATGCCCCAGCGACCGGCGGCGGCGAGGTAGAGCATGCCCGGCACCCAGACGAGCGCCGCTCCGCCCATGGGCAGCAGCGACAGGAGCGCGGTGAGCACACCGAACACCACATAAGTCGGCAGGCCCGCGATGGCAAAGCCGATACCGACCGCGATGCCCTGCAGCAGCGCCGTCGCGCCGCTGCCGAAAACCACCGCGCGGGTGACTTGCGCAAGGTGCGCGATCAGACCACTGCGGCGCACCGGTTCCATCGGAATCAGCCTGATGACGCGGGTGGACCACGCGACGCCGTCACGTACGAAGAAATAGAGCAGCACGATCGCGATGCCGAAGCCGACCGCGGTGCCGAGCGCGCCGACGACGACGTTGCCGCCGAGCGAGGCGCCCCACTTGAGGAACGACTGGCCGCCCGACAACAGCCATTCCCGCAGCTGCGCCTCGCCGAAGCCCGCGTGCACCTCGAGCCATGCGAGCGGGCGCCCGATGAGCGGGTAGCGCTGCAGCTCGGCGAGCCCGCCGGCGCCGAGGCGCTGGAAGAAGCCCTGCGCTCTCGCGGCGAGCTCCGCAGCCTGCGCCGCGAACACGCCACCGAGGATCGACAGCGGCGCCAGGATCGCGAGAGGGGTCAGTAGCGTGATCAGCCCCGCGGAGAGGGCTGCGCGGCCCTTGAGGCGGCGGGTGAGGCGCTGGTGCAGCGGGTGGAGCATGAAGGCGAGGAATGCCGCCCAGACGATGGCGCCCGTGAACGGCGCGAAAATCCGCCACAGCAGATAGCCGACGGTGAGGGTGGCGGCGAGCGCAAAGCCGCGCCGGTAGAACACGGAGTCCATGACGCGATTATGCTATCCGGAGGGAGGCAAAAGCGATGAAGCTCTACGACTACCTGGATTCCGGCAATGGCTACAAGGTGCGGCTCACGTTGGCACATCTCGGGCTTGCCTGTGAATGGACAGAGTGCGACATCCTGCACGGCGCGACACGCACACCGGAGTTTCTGGCGCGCAATCCGAACGGGCGCATTCCGCTGCTCGAGCTGGACGACGGCACCTGCCTCGCGGAATCGAATGCGATCATCTGGTATCTGGCGGAAGGGTCCCCGCTCGTGCCCTACGAGCGCCTCGCGCGGGCGCAGGTGCTGCAGTGGATGTTCTTCGAGCAATACAGCCACGAGCCCTATGTCGCCACGCCGCGCTATATCGTGAAGCACCTGCCGGTGGGCTCGCCGCGTCGTGCTGAACTGCCGGACCGCCTCGAGCGCGGGCGCGCGGCGTTCACGGTGATGGAGCGTCACCTCACCACGCGCCGGTTCTTCGTCGGCGAGCGCTACACGATCGCTGACATTTCGCTGTACGCGTATTCGCACGTGGCGCACGAAGGCGGGCACGACCTGGCGCCGTTTCCTCACGTGCGCGCCTGGCTCGACAGGGTCGCTGACCAGCCCGGCCATCGGCCGTTGACGTCGCGACCCGTCGGGAAGGCGCCGCCCGCCACCCGCTGAGCGCGGCGGCGGGCTGCTACCAGCGGTTGCGCAGGTCGCGTAGCGCGACAAACACCTCGCGCGGCGTCGGCCTCTCGGGAAACTCCGGGAGCGCCTCGCGCAGGCGCGCGACGATCTGCGGGCTCTGCAGCCTGAGGAACGTGTTGATGCGCTTCTCTTCGCCGAGCGTCGTGATCGGGGCGGCCGAGGGGTCCTGATGCACGGCGGCCGCATGCAGTGCGGCGGCCGCCTCGTTGCCTGGCTCACGGTCGAGCGTGAAGGCGAGATTGCGCTCGAAATACTCGTGTCCCGGATACACCCGGGTCGCATCTGGCAGCCGGGCGAGCTGCTGCGAGAAGGTCTCATACAGCAATTCGGGGTGCCCGCCATGTTGGCAATTGCCGGCGCCGGCGTTGAAGAGCGTATCGCCGCAGAAGAGCGCCGGGACATCGCCGCGCGCATAGAGACACACGTGTGCCAGGGTGTGGCCGGGCGTGTCGAGGCACTCGAGTTCGACAGTGCGCCCGACGCGCACGATGTCACCGCGGGACAGTCCCGTGTCGACGTGACCGATGCGCGCCGCGGCTCCCGCGTGCGCCAGCACTCGCGCGCCGGTTTGTGCACGCAGCGGCTCGTTGCCACCGGTGTGGTCGCGGTGTTCGTGCGTGTTCAGGATCTGGGTGATTTTGAAGCCGCGCGCCCGCGCGGCGTCGAGGCACTTGCGCCAGTCGAGCGGGTCGATCGCGAGCGCCTCGCCGGTCTCGGGGCACGCCACGAGGTAATGGAAGTTGCGGTAGTCGTTTCCTGTCCAGATGCGCTCGATCAGCACGCTCAGCTCCCCCGGCTTCCGGCGCTGCCCGTCCGCGCCGGCACTTCCGCGACCGGCTGGAGCGGTGCGGTGATTCGTACGCGCGTGCCCCGGTCTGGCGCGGAGTCGATCTCGATGGTGCCGCCGATGATGGAGAGGCGCTCACGGATGCTGTAGAGCCCGAAGCCGCCGCGCTGGGTCGGCAGGAAGCTGAGGTCCGAGACGTTGAAGCCGACGCCTGCGTCGGAGACGGTCAGCTCGAAGCGATGATCGACAACGCTGGTGCGGATCGTCACGACGCGCGCCTGCGCATGACGCGCCACGTTCTGCAGCAGCTGCCGCGCCGCCTGATACACGAGCACGGTGGTCGGCTCATTCAGGGGCTTCGGTTGCTGGTCGTCCTCGAAATGCACTTCCGCGCGCTGACGCTTGCCGAAATCGTCTGCGAGCCAGGACAGCCCCGCCACGATCCCGTGGTCGTAAAGGCCCGGTGGCATGAGGCTCGTCATCAGCGAGCGCACCTGCGCGGTCGATTCCGCGATCGTCAGTTCGAGGGCCGAAAGGTCGGGCAGCGGACGGCCCTGAACGACTGCCGAACGGATGGCCGCGATGTGCATCTTGAGCCCGACCAGGCTTTGCGCGAGCCCGTCGTGCAGATCGGCCGCGATCCGGCGCCGGGCGCGCTCCTCGGTGAGCGTGAGCTCGGCGGCGAGCGCGCGCAGTTCGCGCTGCTGCAGCTCGAGCTGCTGCTGAACGGCCCGCAGCTGCGTGATGTCGCGCGCGACCCCCCAGACCCGCTGCAAGGCGCCGGCTTCAACCTCGGTCGACAGGGAAACGAGCAGTGTGCGATCGAGGCCGTAGGGGCCCGGCAGGACGCATTCGACATTCTGCGCCTGTCCGCCGGAGGTGATCGCGTCCGGAACGGTGGCGAGGCAGCGCTCGAGCCAGGCCGGATGACGCGTGAGCAACTCTCCCTGCGTGCCGTTGCCGGTGGCCGCGCGGAATGCCTGGTTCGATTCAGCGATGTACGCATGGCGGTCGAGCCAGCGGCGCTGCTCGATCGCCGCGAGCACAAGCGGCATCGGCTGCGACAGCTCGAAGCGGAAAATCGCCTCCGAGCTGTGACTGACGAACGCGCGGTAGCGTTCATCGCTCGCGCTGACGCGCGCGAGCGCAAGACGCTTCTCCGCGATCGAAGCCTGCACGACCAGCAGGGGCACCACGACCAGCACGAGAAAGGCCTGCAGGTTGAGGATTGGGCCGAAAGGTGCGCTGCTCGCGCCGCTGAACGGCCCGCTGCCCGTGAGGGTGTAGTCGAGCGATATCGCGGCCACGAGCAGCAGCGCAAACGTGCTGCGCCGCGTGCCACCCGTCGACACGATCCACAGCAGCACCGCATAGATCAGGAACGGCGAGTCGAGTGCGACCAGCTCGAAGTGGAACTGACCGGAGAACACGTGCCAGACGACGACAATGAGGATCGCGAGCTGCAGGAGGGCGAGCCCTGCGGCCCGGCGGCGCTGGCCGGTTGCAAAGCGCAAACCCCGTTCGGCCCACGAGAGGATCAGCGGCACGACGATCGCGGCGCCGAGGAAACCGCTCAGCCACCAGGCCTGCTGGTTGTTCCAGAAATCCGGCGCCGTGCCCGACCAGACGAGCACGGCAGCACCGCCGAATCCGCCGAAGAATGTCGCGATGAGCAGCAGCAGCACGAGGCGCGCAGTCGGCACCACGGCTGCGAAGTCGATGCGCGGCCCGATCCAGCGCCCGACCAGTTCGGCCGCGAGCAGGTTCTGCCCGATGTTCACGAGGCCGATGAGGGCGGCGGTGCGGGCGGGATAGACGTGCTGTAATCCCGTATAGGCGCTGTACTCCGCGAGGAAGCCGCTTGCGAACAGCCAAGGCCACGCGCGTCGCGGGAAGAGCAGCAGCGCGGCGATCAGCGTACCGCTCGCCGGCCAGAACGCGGCGGCGCTCGGAGTCGCCACGAGCAGCTCGTTGCCGATCGCTGTCGCTGCGAAGTGCACTGGAAAGAAGGCTGCGGCTGCAGCTGCCGGATGCCAGCGCGCTGCGCGCGCCGCCCATCCTGTCTCGGGCGTCACCTGCATCTGGTCCCCCCGTCGGCCACATTGCGACGAAGGCAGCAGTTCGTCAACTGGCCGCGGCGAACACCTGCGTCGTGGGAATGTAGTGATCCACCAGCAGCGCGGCGAAGATCCACAGCAGCCAGGTCACCGAGAACTTGAACACCCGCATCGGCAGCTCCTGCCGGTCCGTGAACTTCATTGCAAGGGCGTAGTAGAGGAAAATGCCGTTCAGCACGAGCGTAGCCGCAAGATAGATGAGCCCGCTCATGCCCGTGACGAACGGCATCAGTGTCACGAGCACGAGCAGCACCGTGTAGATCAGTACCTGCAGGCGGGTGTAGGCGACTCCGTGCGTGACGGGCAGCATCGGGATGCCCGCGCGCGCGTAATCGTCCTTGCGCGCGATCGCGAGCGCCCAGAAATGGGGTGGCGTCCAGACGAAGATGATCAGGAACAGCAGCAACGCATTCGGGTCGATCGAGTTGGTGACTGCCGCCCAGCCAAGCACCGGGGGCGCTGCACCGGCCGCGCCGCCTATGACGATGTTCTGCGAAGTGGCGCGCTTGAGCCACGCGGTGTAGATCACCGCGTAGCCAATGAGGGAGAAGAAGGTGAGCACCGCGGTCAGCGGGTTCACGAGCAACCAGAGGATCAGCATGGAGGCGACGCCGAGCACACCCGCGAAGGTGAGCGCGCGAGCCGTGGTGATGCGCCCTTTCGGCAGCGGACGGTTGCGTGTGCGCGCCATCTTTTCGTCGATGCTCTGGTCGAGCACATGATTCACGGCCGCCGCACACGCTGCCGCAAGCGCAATGCCGAGGTTGCCCCAGACGAGCGGCCCGAGGGGCGGCCAGCCGGGGCTGGCGAGCAGTGTGCCGACGATCGCCGTGAAGACGATCAGGTAGACGACATTCGGCTTCGTGATCTCGAAATAATCGCGCCAGTTCATGCACGCACCCGGCGGTAGAGAAGCACCGCGGCAAGCAGCAACAGTGCGGCGCCCGCGTTGTGGGCGGTGGCAAGCGGCAGCGGGAAGGCGCGCAGCACCATGAAAATGCCGATCGCGAGCTGCAGCGCGAGTGCGGTGACGACAAACACCGCCGCACGCACGGCGCCAGGCGTGCGCACGCGCCAGAGTGCGGTGCCGGCAGCGATCACGAGCGCCACTGTCGCAACCAAGGCACCAAGGCGGTGCACGAAGTGAATCGCGACACGTGCCGGATGGTCGAGTACGCCGCCCTCATAGTTGATGCCGAGCCCGTGCCACAGCACGAATGCATCGCGAAAGTCCATCGGCGGCCACCAGGCGCCCTGGCAGCGGGGGAAATCGGGGCAGGCCATGGCCGCGTAGTTGCTGCTGGTCCAGCCGCCCAGCACGATCTGCACTGCGAGCGCGATGATGCCGATGAGGACCCAGCGGCGCACGAGCCGGGGTGCGTCGGCCATGCTGCTCCGTGGTCGCAGCGTGAGCCACAGCCACGAGAGCATCCCGAGCGTCGTGAGTCCGAACACGAGATGCGCGGTCACGATCAGGGGCTTCAGCAGCCAGGTGACCGTGAGCATGCCGAGGATGCCCTGGAAGATGATGACCGCCACGAGTGCGAGCGCCAGACGCAGCGGCACGAGACGCTGCGCGCGCGTCGCGACCGCGATGGCGGCGATCATGACGACCAGCAGCCCGAGCGTACTCGCCGCATAGCGATGGATCATCTCGCGCCACGCCTTGCCGGCGTCGAGCTCGACGCCCTTCGCAAGCGCCCCGGTCGGCGTTACATGGCCGTAGCAGCCGGGCCAGTCGGGGCAACCGA
The DNA here is from genome assembly GCA_035433705.1 of Steroidobacteraceae bacterium. Classification (GTDB taxonomy): domain Bacteria; phylum Pseudomonadota; class Gammaproteobacteria; order Steroidobacterales; family Steroidobacteraceae; genus CADEFQ01. The sequence continues at coordinate 21,841 of DAORVK010000017.1, read as the reverse complement.
GACCTGCATCGGACAGGCGTACATAGGCGCCGAGCACCACGACACCGAAACACAGGCAGAGCGCGAGGAGGGCGAGACGGCGGGCAAGTGCAGCGGTCGTGGTAATACGCATGGTGAGATCAGCCAATGTGCGAGAGGTTGAGCAGCTTCTTGAGATCCGCGAGCAGGCCCTTTGGATTGTCGCGGGAATCGAAAGTCATGATCACATTGCCGAGAGGGTCGACGAGCCAGATCGTCTGGTCGGGCGTGCCCGCAGGCAGCGCGCCAAGCAGCGCGCGGCCCGCGCTACTCGTCGAATCGATCCGGAGGAGGCTGGGGTGTTCCTGCGCGAGGAACGCGGCTTCGCAGCAATCGCCTGGCGCGATCAGGACGCGCTGCACGCGGTCGAGTTCCTTCGCGAGCGAAAGCCAGGTCTGGCGCGTGACGTAAAGTGTCTTGCGGCAGGCATCGGCGCAATGCGCCGTGCTGACCTGCACAAGAGTCCACCTGGCTGGCGGCCACGGCGCCGTGATCTTCACAGGGTGCGCGAGCAGTACACCATGATTGGTGCTTTGCGCGGGCCGCCAGCCGCCGCCGTAGTAGAGTGCGAAGGCGAGAAAGAGCGGCACGAAGAACAGCGCCGCGAGGCCGAGCAGAGTGCGCATGCCTCGCGCGTTGGCAGTCGTCATCGATTCACCTTGTGCAGGTTGAGCAGTCCATACAGTACCCCGACCGTGGCAGCGAAAAGCCACCACTGGGCTGCGTACGAATAGTGTCGTTCGGGTGGCACGCCGGGCGGCAGCCAGCTTCGCACATATCCATCGGGCATTGATGGGTCGAGCAGGACCTGCCGCTCTTCGACCGGGTGACCGAGTGCTGCGCCGATCTCGCCGGTGTGTGGAAAGCTGGTGACCTTCGGCCATGCAGCACCGGCTGGCGGCGCCGAGTGGCCCGATGCCATGCCCTCGACGGGCAGCGTATCAACGCGACCTGTCACCGTCACGGGCTGGTCTGTGTCCGTCAGTGAGACATCCGGCAAGCGGTCGCGATAGCCAGAGAAAGGCACCCAGCCACGATTGACGAGCACCCAGCGACCGCCAGTGAGTTGCAGGGGCGTCAGCACTTCATAACCCGCAGCGCCGTCCAGGGTGCGGTTGTCGAGGAGGAACTGTCGCCCGCCGTCATAGCGGCCTTCGAGCTGCACGCGTGCGAATCGCGGCAAAGTCCCGAGCGCACGGGTTCCGAGTGGCACAGCGTGACCTTGCGCGGCCGAAAACTCCTTCCAGATGACTTCCTTTGCAACGCCGCGATGCCATTGCCAGCGCCCGAACCCGATGAACGCGACGATCGCGAGCGCGCTGAGCGCCGTCATCCAGATCGAGGGTGTGAACACCCGTCGGGAACCGATGGGGATCGAAAGCGGCAAATTCGCGGACCGGGGAACAGGGGTCGGGCATTTTGCTGGCTTGCCGCCGCGAAGTACAGGGAGCATCGGGAGCGGCGCGTGCCTATAATTCACCTCGCGTGGAACTCATCCGGATTTTCGTTTTCATCGCGCTGATCGGCATCGTCGTGAGCCTCGGCAGCGCGCTTTTTCACCTTTCGGCGCCGGGGCGTGACCCGAAGAAGATGGTACGCGCACTCACCTGGCGCATCTCGCTGTCAGTTGCGCTCTTCGTGTTGCTGATGCTCGCCTGGTACTTCGGGCTGATCTCCCCGCACGGCTTGTAAGCCGCTTTCATTCGGGGAACGTTTCGTGAGCGGGGATATCCTCGAGCGCCTTGTCCCACGATGCCCTGCTTGTCACGAAGATGTGAGCGTCGGGCCTCCTGCGCAGATCCGTATCGAGGCTTCCGGCAGGAACCGCCAGGAATTCGCCCGCCGCATGCGGCAGCGCTGATCCGCAGATCGGGCAGAAGCACCGGGTGTGTCTCGTCGCTGGAAGAGCGTAGGTGGTGACCTTGTCGCCCCCGGAGAGCCATTGCAGGCGGGCCGTGGCCGAAAACAGGTTGGCCGCATGAGCCGAACCGGTGTCCTTGCGACAGTGGCTGCAATGACACAGGTAGAAGCGTTCGAATTCGCCTTCGATGCTGAAGCGGACTGCGCCGCAGAGGCACGAGCCGGCATGGCGACTGGTCATCAAGCTCTCCGATCGGTTGCGGCGACTGGAACCGCCTGCGTGTCACCGCGGCTCTTCTGGCCTTGATTCGCACGCCTTCAGGTACGAGCGCCCCGCCATGCGTTGCTGCCTGGTACCCGAGCACCAATAACCGAATAACCGAAAACCCGGCACCAGCGCTCCAATGGCGGGGGGTTCAGATCCAGTAGACGAAGATGAAGAGGCCAAGCCAGACGACGTCGACGAAGTGCCAATACCACGCGACGCCTTCGAAGGCGAAATGGCTCTTCGGCGTGAAGTGCCCCTTCATGACCCGCAGCCAGATGATCACGAGCATGATCGCGCCGATCGTGACGTGCAGGCCGTGAAAGCCGGTGAGCATGAAGAACGTTGAGCCGTAGATGCCGGTCGAGAGCCTGAGGCCGAGCTCCTTGTAGGCGTGCATGTATTCCTCGGCCTGCAGGCCGACGAAGAGGAATCCGAGCACGAAGGTGGCGGCGAGAAAGATCTTGAGCTGCGTGCGCTTGCCCGCCTGCAGCGCGTGGTGCGCGATCGTGATCGTGATGCCCGAGGTGAGCAGGATCGCGGTGTTGAGCGCCGGCAGGCCGAACGCGGGGATGATCTGGAAAGAGCCATCCTCGTGACCGCCGATGCGCGCGGGGCCGTTGGTCGGCCACGACGGATCGTAGTTCGGCCACAGCAGCAGCTTGTTGAATACCTTCACGCCCTCGCCGCCGATCCACGGCACCGCGAGCGAGCGGGCGTAGAAGAGCGCACCGAAGAACGCCGCGAAGAACATCACCTCGGAGAAGATGAACCACATCATTCCCATGCGGAACGAGCGATCGACCTGGTGGTTGTACACGCCGCTGCGGCTCTCGCCGATCACGTCGTGAAACCAGCCGAAGAACATGCAGGCGAGCAGCAGCGCGCCCGGCAGGAAGACCCAGCCCGCAAACCACTCGTTCAGATACGCAATCGCCCCGGCCATGATGAGGAACAGCGATACCGAGCCGACGATCGGCCAGTGGCTGCCGTGCGGAACGTAGTATTTGTCGGCGGCGGGAGCGTGTGCGGTTGCCATGTTATTTCTGTCCTGCGCGGATCGATTGATCGTAGAACGTGTACGCCAGGGTGATGCGATCGAGGTGCTGCGGCAGTGCCCGGTCGACGATGAAGCGCACGGGCAGCACTCGCTCTTCGTCCTTCGAGAACTTCTGCGGCGTGAAGCAGAAGCATTCGGTCTTGTGGAAATAGCCGGCGACGCTGCCGGGCGCGATGCTCGGCACCGCTTGCGCCACGGTATCCTGGCCGGTCAGGTTCTTCGCGACAAATTCGGTTTCGTAGAGCTTCCCCGGATGCACCTGCATCGAGGTGTGCATCGGGCGAAACTCCCAGCTGCCGACATTCGGCAGGTCCGCCACGAACTCGACCGTCACAGTGCGATTCACGTCCGTTGCCTGCGGCGCGACCTCCGAAGCCCGCGCCAGCGATTTCTGGTCGCCGAAGCCGGTGACGGCACACAGCACGTCGTACAGCGGCACGAGCGCAAAGCCGAATGCGAAGCTGCCGAGCGCCATCAACGCGAGCCTTGCGGTCAGGCGCGCGTTGTCGCGCTGCAGCTGCTCGCGTGGCTGCATCACGCCGCGCCCCGGGCCACCGACATTACGATGAAGCCGACATAGAGCGCGAACGCCAGCAGGCCGAGCGCAATCGCCCCGCGCTTGACCCGCCGTCGCATCTCATCGCCGGTGCGGTCGCTCAATGTTCCGCTCCGCGCGCGATGATGGCAGCGGACGGCGGCGACTCCCAGCTGTGGAAGGGTGCCGGCGAGGGCAGCTCCCACTCGAGGCCATGCGCACCGTCCCACGGGCGGTCAGCCGCCTTGCTGCCGGCCTTCACGCATTTGATGACGATGTACGGCAGCAGCAGCTGCGAGAAGCCGAAGCCGAACGCGCCGATCGAGGACACCATGTTCCAGTCGGCGAACTGCGTTGCGTAGTCGGGAATACGGCGCGGCATGCCGGCGAGCCCGAGGAAATGCTGCGGGAAGAACAGCACATTCACGAAAATTGCCGACAGCCAGAAGTGCCACGTGGCGAGCTTCTGGTCGTACATCCTGCCGACCCATTTCGGCAGCCAGTAGTAGACCGCGCCGACGATCGCGAACAGCGAGCCGGGCACCAGTACGTAGTGGAAGTGCGCGACCACGAAATAGCTGTCCTGGTACTGGAAGTCGGCCGGCACGATCGCGAGCATCAGCCCCGAGAAGCCGCCGATCGTAAAGAGGAACAGGAACGCAAGCGCGAACAGCATCGGCGGCTCGAAGCTGAGCGAGCCGCGCGTCATCGTCGCGCACCAGTTGAAGATCTTCACGCCGGTCGGCACCGAGATCAGCATGGTCGCGAGCATGAAGAACAGCTGCCCGGCGAGCGGCATGCCCACCGTGAACATGTGGTGCGCCCAGACGATGAACGACAGGAAGCCGATCGCCGCGGTTGCGTACACCATCGATTCGTAGCCGAAGAGCGGCTTTCTCGAGAAAGTCGGGATGATCTCCGACACGACGCCGAACGCCGGCAGGATCATGATGTAGACCTCGGGGTGCCCGAAGAACCAGAAGATGTGCTGGAACATCACCGGGTCGCCGCCGCCCGAGGCTGCGAAGAAGCTCGTGCCGAAAAAGTGGTCGGTCAGCAGCATCGTGACCGCGCCGGCGAGCACCGGCATCACCGCGACGAGGAGATAGGCGGTGATCAGCCACGTCCACACGAAGAGCGGCATTTTCAGGAGATTCATGCCCGGTGCGCGCATGTTCATGATCGTGACGACCACGTTGATCGCGCCGAGGATCGACGAGGCACCCATCAGGTGAATCGCGAAGATCAGCATCGGGAAGCTGTCGCCGCCCTGCAGCGCGAGCGGCGGGTACATCGTCCAGCCGCCGGCTGGCGCGCCGCCCGGCACGAACAGCGTGCCGAGGAGCAGCGTGAACGCGAACGGCAGGATCCAGAACGAGAGGTTGTTGAGACGCGGCAGCGCCATGTCGGGCGCGCCGATCTGCATCGGGATCATCCAGTTCGCGAGCCCCACCCAGGCGGGCATGATCGCGCCGAAGATCATCACGAGCGCGTGCATCGCAGTCATCGAGTTGAAGAACTGCGGATCGACGAACTGCAGGCCCGGCTGGAACAGCTCGGCGCGGATCACGAGGGCCATGGTGCCGCCGACGAAGAACATCGTGCAGGCGAACACGAGGTACATCGTCCCGATGTCCTTGTGGTTCGTGGAGAACACCCACCGGCGCCATCCCTGCGGCTTGTGGTCGTGATCGTCGTGAGCGGCGGCCTGTGCGTGTGTTGCCATGTGCGGTTCTCTAGGAAATGGAAGGGGCAGCGGTCTTCGGCGCCGCAGCCTGCTTGACGGCAGCCTGCTGCGCGGCAAGCCATGCCTCGAAATCACCTTTGCTCAGCACGTCGACGACGATCGGCATGAAGCCGTGGTCGCGGCCGCAGAGCTCGGCGCACTGGCCGCGGTAGCGGCCGGTCTTGTCGGTGTCGACCTTGATCCACATCTCGTTGATGAGGCCCGGGATCGCGTCCTTCTTCATGCCGAAATCCGGTACCCACCAGGCGTGGATCACGTCCTGCGCGGTGATCAGGAGGCGCACCTTGGTGCCTGCCGGCACGACGAGCGGGTGATCGACGTCGAGCAGATAGTTCGGCACGGTCTCGGGGTCGATGCCGGACTGCAGCTGACGCGCAGTGTTGCTCTCGTGCGCCAGCGTCGAGTAAAGGCTGACATCCGTGCCGAGATACTGGTACTGCCACTTCCACTGATAGGCGGTAACCCTGACGGTGAGCTCGGTATTGCGCGCATCCTCGATGTCGATCAGCACCCGCGCGGACGGCACCGACATCGCGACGAGAATGACGACCGGGATCAGCGTCCAGACGATTTCGGCCTTCGTGCTGTGGACCATGGCCGTGTTTGCGACCGCGCCCTTCGACTTGCGGAAGGCCACGATCGCCCAGATCATCCAGCCGAACACGAAGATGCCGATGGCGACGCACCACCAGAAAATCATCATGTGCAGGTCGTAGATCTTCCTCGATAGCTCGGTGACACCTTCCGGCATGTTGAGGAGACCCCAGCCGGAGGCCGCGTGAGCGGGCATCGCGAGCAGTGCGAAGGCACAGCCAAGGAGAGCCGCACCGGATTTCTGCATGGTTCTGGTCATTATTGTCATCAGCCTCGAGGTTTGCCGGACGGGAGCGGCGGCGACTCGGCCAATCTGCCGATGAGCGGCGCAAGACGCGTCGCAAGCTGCTGTCGTTCCTGTTCGGTCAGAAAACTGCCTATCTCGCGCCGCTTGCCCGCTGCCTCGATCACGAGTTGCGTGGGCGCAAGCGACGCGACATGGTCGCGCAGTCTAACGCGTGCCCAGTGGCGCGGGAACACGGTGTGCTTCACGGCGCCTCGCTCGTGCGTCTCGATTTCCACGGAATCCTCGGTGACGACGATCATCTCGATGCGATGGCGGCGCTGCAGGCTCGCGTGGAGTGCCCAGCCGAGCAGCAGCATTTCGAGCCCCGCATACGCGAGCACCGGCCAATAGCCGCGCAGCGTCAGGAGTCCCGCGATGCCGAAGGATACGCCGCAAGTGCCGAGGAAGAATGACCACGCACCGGACGGCGAGAGCGAACAATGTGGTGCGAGGGCGATCCTGACGGCGTGGGCGGGCATTGCGGCGCTCGGCCTGACTGGCGACGTGGCAGTGTAGCTTCGGACGTTTTATGAGACAAGTCAACGAGTTAGAGGCGGTTCGCGCGCTCCCCGCGTGGTTCGCACGCGAACGCCGCACCGTACACCACTTCAAAGGTCGCGGGCAGCAAGCCCTCGAGGCGCTGCCGTTCATAGGCTTCCTGCGCGACAGCGAAGCGCCCGCGTCCCGTCAGTCCGCGCGCGCGCGCCGCGTGTGCGTTCTGCGTGCCGGTCGCGCGCAGTGCGGTCGCGATTTCGTGCAGCGTGTGAAAGCGGCGCGTGAATTGCTCGACATCGAGCACGGGCTCGATGAAGCCGGCGCGCGCGAGCGCGCTGCCAAGATCATGCATGTCCGCGAAGTCGTGCACGTGCGGCGCGCGATCCGCGGCTGCCCAGCTTTCGCGCAGCTCGCGCAGTGTGGCCGGGCCCAGTGTGCTGAAAAGGAAGAGGCCGCGCGGCGCGAGCACGCGTCGCACTTCGGTGAGCGCGAGATCGAGAATCACGAACCAGGGCAGGGAAAGGTTTGCGATCACGAGATCGCAGCTGCCATCGCGCAGCGGCAGGGCGCAGGCATCGCCCGCGATGCGCTCGAAGCGTCGTGGCCAGCGTGCACGGCGTGCGGCGACCGAGAGCATCGCCGGTGAGGCGTCGAGCGCGATGACGAACGCGCGCCGAAAACGCCGCCGCAGCGCGCGGGCCGCCTGTCCGGTTCCAGCTCCAAGGTCGAGGACCACTCCAGGCGTGATGCCGAAGAATCCGATGCGCGACAGAAGCTCCTCGCGCACCTCGCCCAGAGGCGCCGCGGCGATGTCAAAGCCCGCAGCCGCGCGCGTGAAATGACGGGCGACGGCGGCGCGGTCGAGCGCAGGGTACGGCAGTCCGTGTGAGGGGGATTCGGGCGGCGACATCGGGCGGCAGTGTACCCGCGCCTTGCGCGGCGACGCCCGAACCCCGACAAAGAGGGCCGATTTGCGCGGTGACGCGGCCGGCACGGACGGCGAGACTCGGTGCATGTCCAAAGTACGCTGGCTGCGTGCGGCAGAGAGATGGTGCCTGCCTCCTGCGTGTCTTCTCTGCGGAGCACGGGGCCAGAGCGACGCCACTGGCAACGCGCTCGATCTCTGCGCCGGCTGTGAGGCCGTGCTGCCCGCCTTCCAGCCGATCGGGGAGGCCGGCGCCGGGCGCTTCACGTCGGGGGCAGCGCCATGGGAACTGCTCGTGGTCCCGCATCGCTACGCCTGGCCGATCGACCACTGCGTGCGTGCCCTCAAATTCGAAGGGGACACGGCGTGCGGGCGCCTGCTGGGGCTCCTGCTCGCGCAACACCGGCGTGACCGCGCGCAGCCCTTGCCGGATCTCGTGGTGCCAGTACCGCTGCACCGTGGGCGCTATCTCGAGCGCGGCTTCAATCAGGCCGCCGTCATCGGCCAGTACACGGCCCGGTCGCTCGGCTTGCCTTTCAATGCGCGGGTGCTCGAGCGCTGCCGCGCGACCGCTGAGCAGAGTCATCTGCGGGGCGCGGCGCGCGCAGGCAACGTGGTCGGCGCTTTTCGGGTGCGGCCTGGCACGACCCTCGACGGCGTGCGCGTCGCCCTCGTCGACGATGTGCTCACGACCGGCAGCACCGCGCGCGAGGCGTCACGGGTACTGCGGGCGGCACAGGCCGCGAGCGTCGAGCTGTGGGTCGCGGCGGGCGCCGAGCCGCCTCAGACCCGGTAAACGTGATCGAGCAGGATGCCGATGAAAATAACCATGCCGACATGGTTGTTGTTCAGGAACGCGTGCAAGCACGCGGTCGGCTCGCGCTTGCGGATGATCCACTGCTGCCACAGGAAGAAAATCGCGGCCGCCGCGAGGCCCGCCCGATACCACGGACCGAACTCCATGCTGCGACCCGCGAGATACAGCGCAAACAGCATCATCGCCTGCATCGCGCCGACAATCAGCCGGTCCATGTCGGCAAAGAGCAGCGCGCTCGATCGCACGCCAAGCTTGCGGTCGTCCTCACGGTCGACCATCGCGTAGAGCGTGTCGAACACCATGGCCCAGAGCACAGCCGCGAGGAACAGCACCCACCCGACCCGCGGGATCGCGCCGAGCGTGGCGGCAAACGCCATCGGGATGCCCCAGCCGCCGAACGACAGGCCGAGGTAGAACTGCGGCAGCGGAAACCAGCGCTTCATCAGCGGGTAGCTCACGGTGAGCAGCGCGCCGACCACCGACAGCTTGATCGTGAGCGGATCGAGCCTCGTGACCAGCCAGAGTGCGATCGCGATCAGCACACCGAACAGCACCAGGGCTTCGTACGGGGACAGGCGGCGCGCCGCGAGCGGGCGGTCACGCGTGCGTTTGACCTGCGGGTCGATGTTGCGGTCGGCGAAATCGTTGATGACGCAGCCCGCCGCGCGCATCACGAAGACACCCAGCACGAAGATGATCAGTACCCGCTCCGGAGGGCGTCCTGCGCCTGCAATCCAGAGGGCCCACAGTACCGGCCAGAGGAGCAGCCAGGTGCCGATCGGGCGGTCGAGGCGCATCAGTTGCGCATAAGCCTCGAGCCGGCGTGCGACGCTTCTTGCGGTCACGTCGGCGGCGCCGCGTGGCCGATGTCCGGGAGGAACACTTCCTGCACGGTGAGCGGCGCGCCCTGTACGGCGAAGTCCGAGCGCCGCACCCAGAGCGGCTGCGGCACGTGCGCCGTGTGCGCGAGTGCGCGCGCAACGAGCGGCGTGTCGGGCATCAACCGCGCGTAGGCGAAATCGGAACGCGTCGCGCCGTGCGCCGCGAGCGTCTCGCCGAGCGACACCTCGCCCATGCGCGCAAGCCACGGATGCCGCACGAGCGTCGTGTCGGCGATGGACGTCTCCGCATAGATCCATGGCTGCGTGCGCGTACCAAGCAGGATCACGCGCCGGTGCTCGCCGTCATGCACTTGTTCCGCGAGCACCTGCAGGCTGAACGCCGCACCGCTCGCCGCACGCACGCGCTCTGTCAGCAGCCCGGTGGTGGTGAGCCATGAGCGCAGACGCGCATCGCCCTCGTAGCAGTTGAGCGCGTCTGTGGGCAGCCAGAGTTCGACTGCGGGGCTTGCTGTTGCGGTCGTCACGGGTCCTCGCGGGTCATCCGACCCGGCCAAAGCGCTCACCTTCGCCGATCCAGCGCGCGGTGAGCGGTGCAATGATATCGGGGTGATCGGCCAGGATCACTTCGGCCGCACGCTGCACGCGCGGCAGCAGATCCGAGTCGCGCGACAGATCGGCGACGCGCAGCTGCGCGAGCCCGGTCTGGCGCGTGCCGAGCAACTCGCCCGGGCCGCGCAGCTCGAGGTCGCGCTGTGCGATCCCGAAGCCGTCGTTCGAGGCGCGGATCGCGCGCAACCGCTCGCGCGCAACTGCAGACAGTGGCTGGCGATAGAGCAGCACGCAGGAACTTTCCTGCACGCCCCGGCCGACCCGGCCGCGCAGCTGGTGCAACTGCGCGAGCCCCATGCGCTCGGCGTTTTCGATCACCATCAGCGAGGCATTCGGCACATCGACACCGACCTCGATGACGGTGGTCGCGACCAGGAGCTGGATGCGGCCCGCCTTGAAGGCGGCCATCGCCTGCTCCTTCTTCGCCGGGGGCATGCGCCCGTGTACGAGACCGATGCGCACGGCGGGCAGCGCCTCGGCGAGCTGTGCGGCGGTGTCCTCGGCTGCCTGCCAGCGCAACTCGTCCGATTCCTCGATCAGCGGGCAGACCCAGTACACCTGGCGTCCTGCGCGGCAGGCCGCCTCGATGCGCGCGACCACGGCAGCGCGCCGCTCCTCGGGGACCGTCACGGTCTTCACGGGGGTGCGGCCCGGCGGCAGCTCGTCGATCACCGACAGGTCGAGATCCGCGAACGCAGTCATTGCGAGGGTGCGCGGGATCGGCGTCGCCGTCATGATCAGCTGGTGAGGGGCCTCGCCGCGCCTGTCGCCCTTCTCCTGCAGCGCGAGCCGCTGCTGCACGCCGAAGCGGTGTTGTTCATCGACGATGACCAGCGCGAGGCGCGCGAATTCGATGCCCTCCTGAAAGAGCGCGTGGGTCCCGACGATCAGCGCAACCTCGCCGGAGGCGATTGCTGCGAGCGCGCTGCGGCGGGCTCTCGCTCCCATCGATCCGGATACGAGCGCCACGGGCAGGCCGAGCGGGCGAAACCAGGCCTCGAAGCTGCGCCAGTGCTGCTCGGCCAGCAGCTCGGTCGGCGCCATGAGCGTTGCCTGTGCGCCGCTGCCCACCGCGCGCGCCGCGGCGGCAGCAGCGACCACCGTCTTGCCGCAGCCCACGTCGCCTTGCACGAGCCGCATCATCGGCCTTGCGGCCGCGAGATCGGCATCGACCTCATCGAGTGCGCGCTGTTGGGCGGCGGTGAGCGTAAAGGGCAGCGCACCGAGGAATCGGGCCTCGAGCCCCCGCGTATCGCACAACGCGGCCGCCGGCGCCGACTGCAAGGTTTCCTTCGCGAGCCGCAAGGCAAGCTGGTGCGCGAGCAGTTCCTCGAACGCGAGACGGCGCTGCGCGGGATGGTGGCCGGCGGCGAGTACCTCGAGCCGTGCATCGCGCGGCGGACGGTGCACGTACTCGAGTGAACGCGCGAGCGCAGGCAGGTGCAGCGACTCGAGAATGTCGGCCGGCAACCACTCGCGGACGCCGGCGGAGCGCAGCTCGCCGAGCGCCTGCGCGACGAGGGCGCGCAAGCGCCCCTGCGCCACGCCCTGCGTGGTCGGGTAGATCGGCGTGAGGGTTTCCTCGAGCGAGGCCGCCTCGGCGGAGATGCGCTGGTACTCGGGATGCACCATCTCGAGTCCGAGCGGGCCGCGACGCACCTCGCCGTAGCAGCGCAGCCGCGCGCCGCGCGCGAGCCCGGTCTGCTGGTTCGCCGAGAAATGAAAGAAACGCAGCGTCACGTGGCCGGTGCCGTCGGCGAGGCGCGATAGCAGCTGGCGCCGCCCCCGGAATACCACTTCCGTCAGCTGTACTTCGCCCTCGATGCTGGCGCGCAGGCCTGGCACGAGTGTGCCGATCGGCAGGATGCGGGTGCGGTCCTCGTACGTACGCGGCAGGACGAACAGCAGATCCTGGATCTGTGCGACGCCGAGCCGGCGCAGGCGCTCGGCCAGCGCCGGCCCCACACCCCGCAGCGCCGTGACCGGGCGCTGCTCGGCAGCGGTCAACCGAGGTGCAGCACGCACTCGATCTCGACGCGCGCGCCCCGCGGCAGTTGTGCGACGCCGATCGCGGCGCGCGCCGGGTAGGGTTTCTCCACGTAAGTCGCCATGATCTCGTTGACCCTGGCGAAGTGCACGAGGTCGGTGAGGAACACCGTGAACTTGACCGCGCGGTCAAGACCTGCGCCCGCCGCTTGCGCAATCGCCTTCAGGCTGTCGAAGCAGCGGCGGATCTCGGCGTCGATGTCGCCCTCGATCAGCTTGCCGGTGGCCGGATCGAACGGAATCTGGCCGGAGATGTAGACGGTATCGCCGGCGCGCACTGCCTGTGAGTACGTGCCGATTGCCTGTGGCGCCTTGTCGGTGTGGATTGCGTTGCGGGTCATGTGCGGGCCTTGCTTTGTGAGTGGGAAGCGATTGTACGATTGACGCGCAGCACATCGGGCATCCGGCGGATCGTGCGCATGAGGCCCGCGAGGTGCTTTCTGTCGCGCACCCGCACCTCGAACAGCAGCACCGACAACTCGCTGTCGCGCTCCTCGATCGAGACGTGGTCGATATTGGTCTCGGTGGTCGAGATCGCTGCCGCGACCGCGGCGAGCACGCCGAGCTTGTTCGCGACATCGACGCGAATCTGCGAGGCAAAAAAGCGCTCGATGCTCCCCTCCCACACCACCGGCAGCCATTTCTCCGGGTGCTTGCGGTAATCCTCGACGTTCACGCAGCCTTCGCGGTGCACGACGATGCCGCGGCCGGTCGAGAGGAAGGCGATGATCGGATCGTTCGGGATCGGGAAGCAGCAACGTGCGTAGGTGACGAGCAGCCCCTCGGTGCCGGCCACGGCAAGCGGCGGTAGCACACCACCGCCTGCTTCCTCCGCCGACTGGGTCGTCGGCAGCAGGCGGCGCGCAATCAGTGGTGCGAGGCGCTCTCCGAGGCCGACCTTTTCGAACAGTTCGTCGCGATCCTTCATGCCGAGCTCGCCGAGTGCGGCCTGCATCGCGGCGGAAGTCACCTCCTCGAGCGACGACTTGAACTCCGCGAGTGCCTGATTGAGAAGCCGCGAGCCGAGTTCGATCGCCTCCGAGCGTCTGAGTCCGCGCAGGTACTGGCGGATCGCGCTGCGCGCCTTCGCGCTCACGACGAAGTTGACCCACGCCGGGTTCGGCATCGCGCCCTTGGCCGTGATGATCTCCACGGTCTGGCCATTCCTCAGCACCGTGCGCAGCGGCGCGAGCCGCCGGTCGACTTTGGCCGCGACACAGCGATTGCCGACACCGGTGTGCACCGCATAGGCGTAGTCGACCACGGTTGCGCCGCGCGGCAGCCGCAGGATCTCGCCCTTCGGCGTGAATACGTACACCTTGTCGGGGAAGAGATCGACCTTGACGCTCTCGAGGAATTCCTCGCTGCTGCCCTCGGCCTGCAGTTCGACGAGATTCGAGAGCCACTGGCGCGTGCGCTCGCGCTGCGCGACGCTCATGTCACCCGCCTTGTACTTCCAGTGCGCAGCGATGCCGGATTCGGCAACGAGGTGCATGTCGGCGGTGCGGATCTGCACTTCGATCGGCACGCCGTTCGGACCGAAGAGCGTGGTGTGCAGCGACTGGTAGCCGTTCACGCGCGGGATGGCGATGTAGTCCTTGAAGCGCCCCGGCATCGGCTTGTAGACGCCGTGCACGACGCCGAGTGCGCGGTAGGTCGTGTCGACGCTGTCGACGATGATCCGCAGTCCGTAGACGTCGACGATGTCCGAGAGCGTCGTGCGCTTGCGCTGCATCTTGCGATAGATGCTGTAGAGGTGCTTCTCGCGCGTTTCCACGGTTGCCTCGATGCCCGCCTTGCCGAACGCGGTGCGCAGCTGCGCCGCGATCTTGCCGAGGAATTCCTTCTGGTTGCCGCGCGCACGCTTGAGCGCGCGTTCGAGCACGCGGTAGCGCTGCGGGTGCGCGGCCTGGAAGCCGAGGTCCTCGAGTTCCAGCTTGAGGCCGTACAAACCGAGCCGCTCGGCGATCGGCGCGTAGATCTCGAGCGTCTCGCGCGCGATCGCGCGACGGCGCGCGGGCGCCATCGCATCGATCGTGCGCATGTTGTGGGTTCGGTCGGCGAGCTTCACGAGGATCACGCGCAGGTCGCGCACCATCGCGAGCAGCATTTTCCTGAAGCTCTCGGCCTGCGCTTCCTCGCGGTTCTTGAACCTGATCTGGTCGAGTTTCGTGACGCCGTCGACGATCCCGGCAACCGCGGGGCCGAAGCGTTCGGCAAGATCCTCCTTCGCGATCGGCGTGTCCTCGATGACGTCGTGCAGGATCGCCGCGACAATCGTGTCGGCATCGAGGCGCAGGTCCGCGAGGATGTCGGCCGCTGCGACCGGATGGGCGATGTAAGGCTCGCCCGAGAGGCGCTTCTGGCCCTTGTGGGCGCTCGCGCCGAACTCGGCGGCTTCGCGGATGCGCTCGACGTCGGCGGGAGGCAGATAGGTTGCGGCCTGGGCAAGCAGGCCGCGGAGCCCCGGAGTGCGCCTTGCACCGGGAAGCAGTCCCAGGAGCGAAGACGCGTAATCCATAGACGATAGGCGGCCGGTCAGTCTCCCAGGCCGAACTGGGGTGCGCGGAACATCGACTGATTGTCCGCCTCTGGCACCAGGGCCTCGACCTCCGGCTCGGGCTCCTTGAGCATCTCGGCCGTGATCGTGCCTTCGGCAATTTCGCGCAGCGCGACCACGGTGGGCTTGTCGTTCTCCCGGGGAACGGTGGGTTCGGCGCCGTTTGCAAGCCGGCGCGCGCGCTGCGAGGCGAGCAGCACGAGCTGGAAGAGATTATCGACGTTCTGGAGGCAGTCTTCGACGGTTACGCGGGCCATGTCTCAACCTGGGGAAAATGGGCGAAAGGTCGGTAACTATACCGCATCCGGCTGCAATCCTGGAATTCGCCCGTCCGGCCGGGCCGCGCTCACGCGCGTCGACTGCTCCCCGCGTCGCGGCCCACGATGCGCTCGAGCGCGGCGGCTGCCGCGTCGAAATCGTCGTTCACGACAACATGATCGAACTCGCCGCTGTGCGACATGTCCTCGACCGCGTCGCGCAGGCGCCGCGCGATCACGGCATCGTCGTCGGTGCGTCGGGCGCGCAGGCGCCGCTCGAGCTCGGCGCGCGAGGGCGGCAGGATGAAGATGCTCGTGCAGTCGGGCATGCGCGCGCGCACCTGCCGGGCACCCTGCCAGTCGATCTCGAGGATCACATCGCGGCCGGCGTCGAGCGCGCGCTCGACGCGCTCACGGCTCGTGCCATAGTGGTTGTCGAACACGTCAGCGTGCTCGAGGAAGGCATCTTCGGCGAGCAGCTCGCGAAAGCGTTCCGGCGTGATGAAAGAGTAGTCACGGCCGTCGACCTCGGTCGCCCGCGGCTTGCGCGTGGTGTACGACACCGAGACCTCGAGTTCGGGCCGGCGCTCGCGCAGCGCCTTCACGAGGCTCGTCTTGCCGGCACCCGAGGGGGCAGCAATGACGTACAGCCGGCCGCGGGACGGGGCGGGGGACTCGGTCATCGTTCGCGTCGTTCCAGTGGCCGAAGAGGACTCGGAGGCGGGAGTCTATTCGCGCGGGACTCCGCTTGACGAGCCTGGAACCTACTCGACCGTGATGCGCTTCGAGGTCGGCGCCTTCTTTTTCGGCAGCGCCAGCGACAGCACGCCGTTGTCGATCTTGGCCCTGACCCTGGGCTCGTCAATCTCGGAGGCCAGCGTGAAGCTGCGGGCGACCGAGCCGTAATAGCGCTCGCTGCGCAGCACGCGCTCGCCGTCCTTCTGCTCCGACTCGCGCTTGGTCTCGGCCTGGATCGCGACGCGGTTGCCGTCGATCTGGACGTGGATGTCCTCTTTCTTCACACCGGGCATCTCGGCTTCGACCGTATATTCGGAATCCGTCTCCTTCACATCGAGCTTGATGTCGAGCGCCTCGGCACCCGTCGGGCGGATCGGCTGCAGCACGTGGCGGAACAGCTCCGGGAACACCTCGGCGAACGGATCGTAGACAGACAAACGCGGCATGGCATTGCTCCTTGAATCCATGGGTTGACCAATGCCTTGTAGATGGGTGCGACTGCCGGCATTTCAAGGCCGCGGGGAAGTCCATTGCGCACGACGTACTGCTACTCACCCGCGTGGACAAGCGGGCATTGCTGCAGCGGTTGTTCGAGCTGGCATGTCGGTATTCGGGGCAGGTGCTCAACACCGCGCTGATGACAGTCACTGCCGAAATGAGCCTGGGAGAAGTGCGGTCAGATCGGGAATGCCGCGGCAGCGGGTGAGTGCGAGTTGTACTACTGGCATGACCGGGGGCAGGAAGTCGACTTCGTGGCCGGGGCTGGCCCCCACGTGACTGCCATCGAGGTACCCCGGGACGGCAGCTTTTGCTGATACGTTCAAGGTGAAGCGGAAGCTGCTGGCAGGCGGGGATGGAATCTCCACTCACCTCTCCTGCTCGCGCACGGTGCTTGTAGCGAGTTGATTTATATCGGTTCGGGGTAGCTCCGGATTGGTTTGGTTACATCCTTGGTTACAGGCTCCGGGGTTTCATTTGGCCGGGCCCAGTCCTTGCAATCAGCCGTCAGCTACCAAGCCCGAGGTAGAGCGTCATGGGTTCGCCGGCGAATGCCGTGAATCCGTAGTGCTCATGGAACTGCCTGGCGTTCTCATCCTTCGCGTCCACAATCAGCGCATAGGCTGCCACATCGCTTCGTGCCTTCAGGCAACGATCAACGGCGCAGGCGAGCAACAACTTGCCGATGCCTTGCCCGAGCAGGTCTTTGCGTATCGCCAATCGGCCCAGGCGAAAACACGGCACCGGATAGCGAGGCAGCTTCTTGCGGTCACCTTCCCGCAGTTCCGCAGCATCTACCTGGGCCGCACTCAGGCAGTAATAGCCAAGAATCCTGCTTGGGGCGTCGGTATCCACCAGCACGAAGGGCGTGCTGACGCCCTTGCGTCGGTGCTGCTCGGCAAGGCGTTTCAGGTAATCGTTGAGTTCCGGGACACCGCAGTCGAAACCGTTGCGGTCATGCACGTCGACGTCGAGCGTGCGCTCCTCAAGCACGACGGACTTTCCGCCGCGCCTCCTTCAGCGCCCGCGACAAGTGTGCGCTCGGCTCGAAAGGCCCGCTGATAGCCGCCGCAAAGCGTGCGAAATCCCGCTCGCCGAGCACGACGCGGGTTTCGCGTTCGAGCAGGGCCTGCGCCTTCTCCTTGGCCGCCGCACGCACGAAGCCGGCCATTGTCGTTCCCATGAGCGCAGCGGCCCGCGCGACGACCTTCTTCTCGCTTGAATCCAGCTTGAGGTCGAAACGGGCGGATGTGGTGGTCATCGCGGTATCTTTCAATGGGTACGGTAATTTACCGTATCTGATGGGTCGGAGCAACCTGGCATCTCATTAAAGTGATTGCCGGGGCGGGCGATCAGAGGAGAACAAAAACATTGTGAATCAGCGGGTTGCTTATTCAAGGCTTTTCCTGGCGTGGCGCATACGGGGTCTCGCGCGTGCCGCATCGAAGCACCCGGCCGCCCAGTAATGCTCTACGCGTCCCAATACGCACCCTGCACGGAAACCGGCGTTCGGATTCGAGCTGGCCCAGCAACAAGCGCTTGCCGGCGCGGTGGGCGCGTTCGACTTCGAGAGCTGTCAGCTTCGCGTGTTCCATGGCCGTTACCTCGTCGATCCGCGGTATGTAGCTGGACAAGCAGAAACTTGCTTGACGAGTCTCCAGCAACACGCCTGGCTACACACCAGCTACGCATTCAGCTGCAAAGGTAGCCCCGGATCAGGTCGGACGACTATCGACGATGTCGGGGAAAACAGGCAACAACTCAATCGGTTACAGGATCGATGGCGGACGTCTCCGGAACTCCCTGAAATCTATTCGATGTTCTGCATCTGCCGAGTCACGGCAAGCCTGACTTGCCAGGATTGGAACTGGCCGAGCCCTAACGTTGCAATCAGCCGAGTCAGGCGTCGCGTCACATGACCGCCCACCATGGACACGCGAGTACGCCCGGCCTGATTACTCTGATCTGCGGATCGCAACTCAACAAGACAGCCCGCGGCGTATTCGCATGACGCTCGCGGAAAGTGACCAGGTGCCGCGCTTCATCTGTACCGACCGCGTTGCCTGCTTTGACCTCGACGGGTAGCAGCTGCCCGTTCTCCTCCAAAATGAAGTCGACCTCCTGACCCGAGCTCAGTCGCCAGTGGTGGAGATCACGGGTCGGTGAGCCATCCCGCCAGACGAGCAGGTCGCTGGCAATCATGGTCTCCAGATGGAAGCCCGTTGGGGCGATCTCTCGCGAGGCTGCCAGGGCGAGCGCGGCATCGACGCTGAACAGCTTCGGCGCCTTGATCACGCGCTGGCCTGAATTTCTCGAGTACGGCGGGATGAGTTCGATGAGATAGCTGCGCTCGAGTGCTTGAAGCCATCGTCGGATGGTGGTGACCGGCGTGCCCAGGTCGTTGGACAGGCCTGTCACGTTGAGCTCCTGCCCCGTCCGCGCGGCTGTCAATCGCACGAAGGCTTCCAGTCTCGGGGCTGACTCGACTTCGAGGATCTCAAGAATGTCGCGACGCGAAAAGATCTCCACGTAATCGTTGAGAGCGCGCAGGCGTTGATCGGCCGGGGCTGCCACGGCCCGAGGGAACCCTCCCGTGCTGGCGACGGTTTGCCAATCCAATGCCCCGCTGGAGGCGGCGCGTCGTTCAAGTTCGGCGATGATCGCCGCTTCGTCGGGCCCGAACAGGAAGCCCCAACCCCTGAGCTCCTCGTCAAACCGCAGTTCGCTCAGCGTCAGGGGGCGGAGCGTGCGGTAGGTCGCGCGTCCCAACAGGGAGTCGCTCACCGACTTTCCGACTTTGGGCTGGTTTGACCCACTGACCAGGTATTGGCCGTTCCGTCCGTCCCGATCGACGACCCCCTTGATGGCCAGCATCAAGTCGGGTGCCCGTTGTACTTCATCGATGAAAGCCCCACCGTCTCCGAAGTCCGCCAAGAATCCCTCGGGGTCTGCGATGGCCTGTTCGCGAACATCGCGGTCGTCGAGCGTTCGTCTCGCGAAGCCATGCGCTTCAGCGATTTCCTGGCAGATGGTGCTCTTGCCGACCTGCCGCGCTCCCATCACCGCAACCACCGGGTATAGGCGCAGGTCGGCGCTTAGCTGGGGCTGAATGACCCGCGGGTAGTGGGTGTTTGCGTCGGCCATACCAATACGTTATATTTGCGTCTGAGGGTCAATATACCGTAGGAATATTGTCATGGCAAATGGGTATTCGGCGGACGATCTGCTGGAATTCCTCGACCATGCCGGGGACAAGGGGCTCATGCCGGCGGCCACCGCCCAGGCTCTGGCTGTCGCGACGAGAAATGTCCTCGCAATCCTGTCTGACGTGGAGAAGGCCGACCTGAGTCAGCTGGACCTCGACACTGCCATCAAGCGCTTCACGAACAAGCGCGCCAAAGACTTCAATCCCACGTCGTTGAAAGAGTACGGCCGCCGAGTTCGGCGAGCGGTCGAATTATTCCTCACCTGGCGCGAGCATCCTGCGAACTTCACGATCAAGACTCGCACTACCAGCGCGCCCCGCAAGAAGGACCAGGGATCCGTGAACAGCGAGCCTGTGGCGAGGGACGCCACGGAGCAAGCCCCAGATGAAGTTACGGGAACCTATCGCTCCTCGGTTCCCGTTCGGCCGGGCCTTGTCGTGACGCTGGTCAATATTCCGAATGATCTGACCAGCGCCGAGGCGGAGCGGATCGCCGGTTTCGTCAGGATGCTGGCGCTCGATCGATAGGGAAGTGCCATGGCGAGAAGAAACAACAGGAGCACTGGAGACAGTGCTACCACGGCCAACCTCGGCTTCGAAGCCAAGCGCTGGGCCGTCGCCCGACGACATGTTCGCGCGGTGCTGTTCGATGCGAATCAACAGCCACGAGTGAATTTCCGCTTCCACCCAGCCCCCAGCTCGTGCACCGATGCGCACCGCGGACGCCCCCGAAACCTATTCGATGTTCTGCACCTGCTCGCGGGGAGCAGCCGTACGCGATTGATTCATTTGGTACTTGATCAGTTCGGGTTTGGGCTAGCTACAACGCTAGCTACATGGCTCACCGACGCTCAGTTTGCGCCAAACAATTCGCGCAGTGCCGCCGCAGACTCGGGGAGCGATTGGCGCTCCAGCAGTGAAATGTAGTCCGCCACCGTCATTGGCGGGCTCTTCAGCGCGCCTACCATTTCTTCCAAGCGTGCGCGAACGGCACTCGGTGCCAGGTCAATCAGATGACGAAGGAAGGTGTCTGGGTGCTGCGCGATGAGGTCGTACTCCGCCAGCGCGTCGGCCGGGAAGTGTTTCTCATTGAACGTGACGATGACTTGCGCCTTGGCTCGAATCGCGGCGGCCAGCACATGTCTGTCGTCGGGATCAGGAAGTTCCAGAATCGCTATCAGGCGACGGTATCCACCTACGCAAGCATCCGGCAGCGCTTCGTCCATGGCAGCACGGCGGCGTTCCAGCTTTTCAGGAGCAATGTCGGGGCGGTTGCGCTTGGCGGCGCGAAGCCACTCCTCCTGGATGTCGACACTCCAGATCGGCCGGTAAAGCCGAAGTTCAGCAAGCTCCAGCAGCACGCTCGTCAGCGGATAGCTGTAGAGGACGTTGGCATCCAGCACTGCCGCGAAACTGCTCATGCGCGCCGATTCAGATCCCCAGATCCTGATCGAGCCGGGCGATCTCATTCAGCGCGGCACGGCGGCGCTTGCGATCTGCCTCGTCGAACTTGATCAGGTCCTGGAATGCAACGCGTCGACGCGTGCCCACGGCGCGCGCCGGAAGAGCACCCGACTCGATCAGTTTGACCACGTAGGGGCGGGATACATTCAGAAAGTCCGCGACTTCCTGTGTGGTCAATTCCGCCTTCTTCGGGAGAATCGTCACACCACGCCCCTGGCCCAGCTGGGTCAACACATCGAGGAACAGGCGTACGGCTCCCGGCGGGATCGAAATCATTTCGTGCTGGTTGTTTTCCGTAACAAGCCGAAGCGGGTGCTCACCTTCGGGAAGCATCCGTGCGAGCTGCCGACCCGCTTCCTTGGCCTGGGTCATTTCGTCTTCGGTTGGAAACTGCGGCGGGCGCTGACTGGCTGAAGACATGACGGCTCTCCCGACTACCTTGGAGAGGTATCTTAGCGCTTATTCGAAACGAACGAAATGAACGAATCCTGTGAACCGCGATGGAGTCTGCAGTCCCGGCAGCCTTGGCGCTATTTAAGGGGCTGCCCGGGCAGGCAATCAGCGCCAAACAAACGTTGTTGTAAATCAGTATGTTGCTTATTTAAGGCTATTCTTGGCGCAGAGCGGTTGGCGCCCCGACGGGGAGATTCCCGGCTGGGAGCGATCGGTGCCGCAATGCACGGTCCGCTCGCCCTATGCCGCTCGATTCGCCCCGCCAGCCATCCCTGCACCTCCGCCTCCACCCAGCCCACGGCTCGCGCTCCGATCCGCACACGGCACGGAAACCGGCGTTCGGATTCGAGCTGGTAGATCATCGAGCGTCCCAGGCCAGTGGCTCTGCAGACCTGCGGTAAACGCAAGATCTGCACGCACGGTACTGGCGGGCGGGGATTGTCGGCCATGTCTTCGATTCCGATGTGTGGCTGCCGCAGCACGCGGACAAGTTGTTGTCGAGTATTCAGCTACACGTTTAGCTACACACCAGCTACTCACATAGCTGCAAAGGTAGCACCGGATCAG
>DAORVK010000016.1:53469-59810 GCA_035433705.1 Steroidobacteraceae bacterium | reverse complement strand
AAGTTCGCCGAGCTCAAGGCGATGGTTGCGAACATGTCGGACGAGGAGATCTGGCGCCTGAACCGGGGAGGCCACGATCCGCGCAAGGTGTACGCCGCGTATGCCGCGGCCGTTGCGCACAAGGGGCGACCGACCGTGATTCTCGCGAAGACCGTCAAGGGCTTCGGCCTCGGCAAGTCGGCCGAGGGCCAGATGGTCACCCACCAGGCGAAGAAGCTCTCGGATGAAGACCTGCGCGTCTTCCGCGACCGCTTCAACATCCCGATTTCCGACGACGAGATCACGCGCCTGCCGTTCTGCCGCCCCGCCGAGGACAGCGAGGAAATGCGCTACATGCGCGAGCGGCGCATGGTGCACGGCGGCTACCTGCCGGTGCGCCGCGAGACCGCCGCGCCTCTCACGATCCCCGCTCTCGAGGCGTTCCAGCCGATGCTCGAGGGCACGGGTGATCGCGAGATTTCCACCACGATGGCCCTGGTGCGCATCCTCACGACACTGCTGAAGGACAAGAACATCGGCCAGAACATCGTGCCGATCGTCCCCGACGAGGCGCGTACATTCGGCATGGAAGGGCTCTTCCGCCAGATCGGCATCTATTCTTCGGTCGGTCAGCTCTACACACCGCAGGATGCCGAGCAGCTCGCGTCCTACCGGGAGCTGAAAACCGGGCAGATGATCGAGGAGGGCATCAACGAGGCGGGCGCGCTGTGCTCGTGGATCGCCGCAGGCACCGCCTACGCCAACCACGGCATCAACATGGTGCCGTTCTACATCTACTACTCGATGTTCGGCTTCCAGCGCACCGGCGATTTCGTCTGGGCGGCCGGCGATCAACAGACGCGCGGCTTCCTGATCGGGGCGACCGCGGGGCGCACCACGCTCGCGGGTGAGGGCCTGCAGCACCAGGACGGTCACAGCCATCTGCTGATGAGCGTAGTGCCAAGCTGTATCAGTTACGATCCGACTTTCGCCTACGAGCTGGCGGTCATCATTCACGATGGCTTGCGCCGCATGTTCGTCGAGCACGAGCGCGTGTTCTATTACGTCACCACGATGAACGAGAACTACGTGCAGCCGCCCATGCCGCGCGGGGTGGAGCAGGGCATCCTGAAGGGGTTGTACCTGCTGCAGATCGGCGGCCGCGGGCGCGTGCGCGCGACTCTCGTCGGTGCGGGCACGATCCTGCGTGAAGTGATCGCCGCGGCGGAGCTTCTCGAGAAGGACTTCAGCATTCCGGCGGACGTGTTCTCGGCGCCGTCGTTCGGCGAACTGCGTCGCGATGCGCTCGACTGCGAGCGCTGGAACCTGTTGCATCCGGCCGATACACCGCGCGTGCCGTATGTGCAGCAATGCTTCAGGGATCGCGAGGGGCCGGTGATCGCGGCCACCGACTATATGCGCAGTGTGCCCGATCAGATCCGCAAGTGGGTGAGCGGCCAGTACGTCACGCTCGGCACCGACGGTTACGGGCGCAGCGACTCGCGCGCGCAGCTGCGCAAGCACTTCGAGGTCGACCGTCACTTCATCGTGCTCGCGGCGCTGAAGGCGCTCGCCGATGAGGGCAAGGTGGATCGCGCGACGCCGGCCATGGCGATCGAGAAGTACGGCATCGACGTCGCCAAAGCGGACCCGTTCAAGTCGTGAGCGCCGCATGAGCCAGCTTATCGAAATGCGCGTGCCCGACATGGGCAACTTCAAGGACGTCGCAGTGATCGATGTGCTCGTGAAGCCAGGCGACGCGGTGCAGTTCGAGACGCCCCTTGCGACGCTCGAGACCGAGAAGGCGACGATGGATGTGCCGGCGACTGCCGCGGGCGTCATCGAAATCGTGCATGTCGTGAAGGGTGCCACCATAAACCCGGGTGATCTCGTCGTAACCGTGCGAGCGGCCGATGCGGTCCCCGAGACGGCCGCCGCGCCCGCCGCGCCGGGGCCGGCGGCGGCGGCGCCTCCCCCGGCAGCACCGATGCCCGCTCCGGCAGCACCCGTAGCCGCCCAGGCGGCGCCTGCGCCCGCCACGCCCGCTCCCGCGCAGGCACGGCTGGCGCAAGGGGCGCCAGCCCCGATCGACGAAGCGGGCTTCGCGAGAGCGTATGCGAGTCCGTCGGTGCGCAAACTGGCGCGCGAGCTCGGCGTCGACCTCGGGCGCGTGACGGGAAGTGGTCCCAAGAGCCGGATTACGGCTGACGACGTCAAGGCGTACGTGAAGCGTGCGCTTGCGGGCGGCGGGGCCGCAGGTGCGGCATTACCCGGTGGTTCCGGGTTGCCGGTCGTGCCCGCGGTCGACTTTGCCGCCTTCGGCGCCGTCGAAGTGAAACCACTCGGCCGCATCCAGAAGATCTCGAGCACCCGTCTGCACGCGTCGTGGGTGAACCTGCCGCACGTCACGCAGTTCGACGAGGCCGACATCACGGACCTCGAGGCGACCCGCGAAAAGCTCAAGGCAAAGGCCGCGAAGTCGGGTGTCAAGCTCACGCCACTCGCATTCATCGTGCGCGCGTGCGTGCGGACGCTGCAGCATTTTCCGATCTTCAACGCCTCGCTCGACGAGTCGCGGCAGAATCTCGTCTACAAGAAGTACTTCCACATCGGATTCGCGGCCGATACGCCGAACGGACTCCTTGTGCCGGTGGTGCGCGACGCGGATCGCAAGGACATCTACGAGATCGCACGCGCGCTCGCCGAGCTGGCAGCCAGGGCGCGTGACGGCAAGTTGCCGGCAGCCGACATGCAGGGTGGCAGTTTCACGATCTCGAGCCTTGGCGGCATCGGTGGCACGGCCTTCACGCCGATCATCAATGCGCCGGAAGTGGCGATACTCGGCGTGTCGCGCTCGAGCCTGCAGCCCGTGTATCGTGAGGGCGGCTTCGTACCGCGTCTCATGCTGCCGCTGTCGCTCTCTTACGATCACCGCGTGATCGACGGCGCGGCCGCGGCACGCTTCACCACTTACCTCGCTGCCCAGCTCGCCAATCCGCAGGCGCTGCTCGAGGCCGTGCCGTGAGCGTAAGCGATGTCCTCGTCCCCGATCTCGGGGGACACAAGGATGTGCCTGTCATCGACGTGCTCGCGGCGGCCGGAGACCGTATCGAAGTCGACACGCCGCTGATCACGCTCGAGACCGACAAGGCGACCCTGGACGTACCGAGTCCGCTCGCCGGTACCCTGGTCGAGATCACCGTGCGCAAGGGTGATCGGGTTTCGGCGGGCTCGGTCATCGCGCGACTCGACGTGGGCGGGGCTGCTGCGCCGCCGGAGCCGGTGACAGAAGGGCGGCGCGCCAGCGACAGACCCGAAGCCGAGCCAAGGCCGGTGTTGGCGTCCGAGGAATCGCTCAAGACGAAAGTGCTGTTGCAGCTGTCGGGGCTGCCCGAGGACATTCGCGCGGATCGCAGCGCGCAGCTGCTTGTGCTCGGCGCGGGTCCGGGCGGCTATACGGCGGCATTTCGCGCCGCGGATCTCGGTCTGCAGGTGACGCTCGTGGAGCGCTGGCCGATGCTCGGTGGCGTCTGCCTGAATGTCGGTTGCATTCCATCCAAGGCGCTGCTGCATGCAGCGAAGGTGCTGGAGGACGCTGCCGCGATGGCGCCCCACGGTATCGTGTTTGGCAAGCCGCGCATCGATCTCGACAAGCTGCGCAAGTGGAAGGCGAGCGTGGTGCGGCGCCTGACGAACGGCCTGATCATGCTGGCGAAGCAGCGCAAGGTGGAGATCGTGCAAGGCAGCGGGCGTTTCACTGGTCCGCACCTGCTCGAAGTGACTCGTGACGATGGCGGCACCGAGCGCATCCATTTCGAGCAGTGCATCATCGCCGCAGGCTCCGAGCCGATGAGTCTGCCGTTTGCGCCGGCCGATGCGCGCATCATGGATTCGAGCGGGGCGCTCGAGATCGCCGACGTGCCGCCACGCCTGCTGGTCGTCGGCGGCGGCATCATCGGTCTCGAGATGGCCTGTGTGTATGAGGCGCTCGGATCGAAAGTGAGCGTCGTCGAGTTGACGAAGCAGCTGATGCCGGGGACTGACCCCGACCTCGTGCGACCGCTCGAGAAACGCCTGCGCGCGCGCTACGAGCGCATCCTGCTCGGCACGAAGGTCACGGCGATGGCGGCGGAGAAGACCGGTATTCGCGTCACATTCGAGGGGCCTGACGCGCCCGCCCCGGAGCTTTACGATCGCGTACTGATCGCCGTCGGGCGCGTGCCGAATGGCAAGAGCATCGGTGCCGACGCGGCAGGGCTCGCCGTGAACGATCGCGGTTTCGTCGCCGTCGACAGGCGGATGCGCACCAACGTGCCGCACATCTTCGCAATCGGCGACATCGTCGGGCAGCCGATGCTTGCGCACAAGGCGTCGCACGAGGCGAAGGTGGCGGCCGAAGTCGCCGCGGGGCAGAAGCGTGCGTTCGACGCGCGCGTGATTCCGTCGGTTGCCTACACGGACCCGGAGGTGGCCTGGGTCGGGCTCACCGAGACCGATGCGAAGGCGCGCGGCATCCGCGCCGCGAAGGGCAACTTTCCCTGGGTTGCGAGCGGGCGTGCGCTGTCGATGGCGCGCGAGGAAGGGTTCACGAAGCTGCTTTTCGACCCCGACTCGCACCGGTTGCTGGGCGGCGGCATCGTGGGGCCGAACGCCGGCGAGCTCATCGCCGAGCTGGCGCTCGCGATCGAGATGGGCGCCGACGCCGCGGACATCGCCCTCACCATCCATCCGCACCCGACGCTGTCTGAATCCGTCGGTCTCTCCGCCGAAGCTTTCGAGGGCACGCTGACCGACCTCTATATACCGCGCAAGTCGCAATAGCGCGCAATCACGCAGTTCGCGCAATCGGGCTTGCGCGCCGTGCACACATAGCGACCGTGCAGGATCAGCCAGTGGTGCGCGTCGCGCGCGAACTCCGCGGGCGTCGTCGCGACGAGGATGTCCTCCACCTCGCGGGGCGTCTTCCCGACAGCAAGCCCGGTCCGGTTGGCAACCCTGAAGATGTGCGTATCGACCGCAATCGTCGGCTCGCCGAAAGCCGTGTTCAGGATCACGTTTGCAGTCTTGCGCCCGACTCCTGGCAGCGCCTCAAGTGCCGCGCGTTCGCGCGGCACCTCTCCGCCGTGCCGCTCGATCAGCAGCCGGCAGGTCTCGATGATGTGTTTCGCTTTCGAGTTGAATAGCCCGATCGTGCGGATGTACTGGGACAGGCCCACGACGCCGAGCGCGAGAATTGCCCCCGGGGTGTTGGCGACGGCAAAGAGCTTGCGGGTCGCCGCATTGACGCTCCTGTCGGTCGCCTGCGCCGACAGCACGACGGCGACGAGCAACTCGAAAGACGTCGAATACCCGAGTTCCGTGGCCGGATGTGGATTCGCTGCGCGCAGCTGCCCGAAGATGGCTCGTCGCCGTGCGGGAGTCATGGGCGCGTACTTCC
Organism: Steroidobacteraceae bacterium; assembly: GCA_035433705.1. Lineage (GTDB taxonomy): Bacteria > Pseudomonadota > Gammaproteobacteria > Steroidobacterales > Steroidobacteraceae > CADEFQ01. The sequence continues at coordinate 54,394 of DAORVK010000016.1, read as the reverse complement.
TCGCCGCAGCTTTCCTGATCAACGCGCCAGTTCCTTGCGGGCGTGGAGAAGGCCCGCACGCTCGCCGGCGCGGCGCGCAATGCGTGTGTTGCGCGAGGTGTAGCGCTGCCGGTTCCCGTCGGCGGCGGGCGGGTCCGGCGACGCTGCAGGCCGCGGCACCATCGAGATGCAGTCGACGGGGCAAGGCGCGATGCACAGCTCGCAGCCGGTGCAGAGGTCTGCCACGACGGTGTGCATCCGGCGTCCGGCGCCGATGATCGCGTCGACCGGACAGGGTGGCAGGCACCTGGCGCAGCCAATGCAGCGGGATTCGTCGATGAACGCGACGCGTTCCGGTTGTTGCACGCCATTCGCGGGGTTGAGCGGCAGCGCTGATCGGCCGAGCAGATGGGCCAGGGCGTCGATCGTGCGGGTACCGCCTGGCGGGCATTGGTTGATTTCAGCCTCGCCGCTCGCGATGGCCTCGGCGTAAGGACGACAACCGTCAAAGCCGCAGCGCGTACACTGTGTCTGCGGCAGAAGCGCGTCGATGGCCTCGGCTCGTGTCACGTCACTTTCATGCCGGGCACGGCGCCGCTGTCGGGCGAGAGGAGGTACAGGCCCCCTGCATCGTCCTTGCCGCTCGCGCAGAGCACCATGCCTTCCGACGTGCCGAAGCGCATCTTGCGCGGCGCGAGATTGGCGACCATCAGCACGAGGCGCCCCGTGAGCTGTGCCGGATCGTAGGCTGCGCGGATGCCCGAGAAGACGGTGCGACGGGCATCGCCGAGATCGAGTTCGAGGCGCAGCAGTTTGTCCGAGCCATCCACGGACGATGCGCTCAGGACTCTCGCCACGCGCAGATCGAGCTTCGCAAAGTCCTTGATATCCGCGACCCCCGCAGCGGCTCGCGCCGCGGGCGGTGTTGCGGGCGCTGTCGCGGGCG
>DAORVK010000016.1:2963-53369 GCA_035433705.1 Steroidobacteraceae bacterium | reverse complement strand
AAGGCACTTCGGTCGCGAGCAGGGCCGCGACGCCTTTCGGGTCGAGCCGCGTCGCGAGCGGCCGGTACTCGTTGATGGCAACGCCAAGGAGCGGGGTCGCCACGGCGTCCCAGCGATCGAGCGGCGTGCCGAGGAAACGGCCGGCCTCCTCGGCGATGTGTGGCAGCACGGGGGCAAGGCAGGTCATGAGCACCCGAAAGAGGTTTACGCCCTGCGTTGCGATCGCAAGCGTCTCCGCCGCGCGCGCCGGGTCTTTCGCGAGCGCCCAGGGCTTGTGGTGATCGACATACTGGTTTGCGCGGTCGGCGAGCAGCATGATCTCGCGGATCGCCGCCGCATAGTCGCGCGCTTCGAAGAGCGTGGCGATGCGTGTGCGCGCGCCGGCGATCTCCTCGTAGAGTTCGGGGTCAGGCAGGCTCGCCGCGAGTGTGCCGCCTGCACGCGTGACGAAGCCGGCGCAGCGGCTCGCGATGTTGACGAGCTTGCCGACGATGTCGGAGTTCACGCGCGCGACGAGGTCGTCGAGGTTCAGGTCGATGTCGTCGAGATCCGGGCCGAGCTTGGCCGCGAAATAGTAGCGCAGCGGTTCGGCGGGCAGATGATCGAGGTAGCGACGCGCCGTGATGAAAGTGCCCCGCGACTTCGACATCTTCTGGCCGTTCACGGTCAGGAAGCCGTGTACATACACCGCCGTCGGTTTGCGAAAGCCGGAGCCCTGCAGCACGGCGGGCCAGAAGAGCGTGTGGAAGTAGCTGATGTCCTTGCCGATGAAATGATAGAGCCCGGCGGTGCTTTCGGGCTGCATGTAGGTGTCGAAATCGCGACCGGTCCGGTCGCATAGCGCACGCAGGCTTGCCAGATAGCCGATCGGCGCGTCGAACCACACATAGAAGTACTTGCCGGGCTCGCCGGGGATCCCGAAGCCGAAATACGGGTGATCTCGCGAGATGTCCCAATCCTTGAGCCCCGCGTCGAACCACTCCTCGAGCTTCGCGCGCACGCCGGCCTGCAGCGCGTCGGTCGCGAGCCACCCGCGCAACATCTCCTCGAAGGCGCCCAGCCGGAAGAAAATGTGATCGGATTCGCGCCACACAGGCGCGGTGCCCGTGACAGTCGACACCGGGTTGACGAGATCTGCAGGCGAATAGGTGGCACCGCAGTTCTCGCAGGAATCGCCGTACTGCTCAAGTGTGCCGCACTTCGGGCATCCGCCCTTCACGTATCGGTCCGGCAGGAACATGCCGGCTTTTTCGTCGTAGGCCTGTCGCACCGGCCGGCGCGTGATGTAGCCCGCATCCCGCAGGCGCAAGTACATCGACTCGGCCAGTACGCGATTCTCGGGTGAATGCGTACTGTGGAACTGGTCGTGCCCGATCAGGAACCCGGCGTAGTCACGCGCATGTTCGGTCGCAACCCGCGCGATCAGTTCCTCGGGCGACACACTCTCGCCCTGCGCGCGGATCATGATCGGCGTGCCGTGCGCATCCTCCGCACAGACGTAGAGACAGTCGTGGCCGAGCATCTTCTGCAGCCGGACCCAGATGTCCGCCTGCACCGCCTCGATGATGTGACCGAGATGCAGCGGCCCATTCGCATAGGGAAGGGCGCTGGTAACCAGAATCTTTCGCATAGGCAAAGCGTTTCGTGAAAGGCAGCTAGCTTACAGCTTATGGATGACACCCAGAGGTGTCGGCTGCGAGTTGTACGGATAGCGCGTGAAATGTCGATGCCGCCCGTTCCTATCCCTGCTCTTTCACCGGCTCGAACCTGGCCTTGTTGATGCCCTTCTTGTAGGCCTCTTTGCCCGAGATCTGGCGTTCCTTCAGCAGCTGTTCGATGGCGCTGTCCATGGTGCGCATGCCGGCCTGCGCGCCGGACTGCATCACCGTCTCGAGCTGATCGAGCTTGCCCTGCCGGATGAGGTTCGACACGGCCGCGGTGTTGACGAGGATCTCGAGCGCGGCGACACGACCGTTCTTGTCGGCCCGCTGCATCAACTGCTGCGAAATCACGCCACGCAGCGACGTGGACAGCATCGTGCGCACGTGTGACTGTTTGTCGGCAGGGAACGCATTGACCATGCGATCGACGGTGGGCGCGGCGCCGTTGGTGTGCAGCGTGCCCATCACGAGGATGCCCATTTCAGCGGCGGTGACCGCGATGCTCATCGTCTCGAGATCGCGCAGCTCACCGACGAGGATCACGTCGGGGTCTTCGCGCAGGGCCGAGTGCAGCGCGGCGGCAAAGCTTGCGGCGTGCGCGCCGATCTCGCGCTGGCTGATCAGGCAGTTCTTGCGCTCGTGCACGAACTCGATCGGGTCCTCGACCGTGAGGATGTGTCCTTTCACGCGCCGGTTGATGTCGTCGATCATCGCGGCGAGCGTCGTCGACTTGCCGGAGCCGGTCTTGCCGGTCACGAGGATGAGGCCGTTATTCGCGCGGCAGAGCTGGCGCACCGCCTGCGGCAGGTTCAGCTCGTCGAGCGTGAGGGCTTTCGAAGGGATCGCGCGGAATACCGCGCCCATGCCGTTCAGGTGGCGCAGCACATTGACGCGAAAGCGCCCGCGGCCCGCGAGTGTGTAGGCGAAGTCGGCGCCGTCCTTCGACTCGAAGCGCGCTACGGCCTTGTGGGGCATGATCTCGTACAGCACTTCCTTGACGGCGGCGGGGTCGAGGCGCTCGGGCCGCAGCGGCGAGAGATCGCCGAAGAGGCGGATGCGTGGCGGGTCGCCGGCAATGTAGTGCAGGTCGGATCCCTTGCGATCGAGGATTTCGCCGAGGTATTCGTCGATGCGCGGCACGCGGCGTCCCTCAGCCCGCGTTTGTCGCAGGCGCAGCAGCCGGCATTTCGAGCTTGGGCAGCATGCTCGTGTCGGTCACGAACTTCTGGAACAAGCGCTTGTCCGAGGCGTAGTTGTAGGCGTCGTCGGGGTCGATTTCCCGCGCGGTCACAGCGGCGAGCAGCGCCTGGTCAAGGAGCTGCATGCCGAGGTCACGCCCGGTCTGCAGCTGGCTCGGCAGCTGGTGGGTCTGGTCTGACTGGATCAGCTTCGCGATCGCCTTGGTCATCACCATGACTTCGCAGATCGCACGGCGGCCGCGGTTCTCGGAACCCTTGACGAGCACCTGCGTGACGACCGCGAGCAGGCTTTGCGCGAGGAAGCTCTTGGTCTGTTCGCGTTCCTCGACCGGCAGTGCATCGATCACCCGGTCGATCGTCTTCGTCGCGCTCGTCGTATGCAGCGTGCCGAGTACGAGATGGCCCGTTTCCGCCGCGGTCATCGCCATCGAGATCGTCTCGGCGTCACGCAACTCGCCGACGAGGATCACATCGGGGTCCTCGCGCATCGCGGCGCGCACGCCTTCCGCAAAGGAAGGAATGTGGGTGCCGAGCTCGCGCTGGATCACCTGGCTCTGCTTGCTCCGGTGCACGAACTCGATCGGATCCTCGAGGCTGACGATATTGAGCTTGCGGGTCGTATTGAGCAGATCGATCATCGCGGCGAGCGTGGTCGACTTGCCGGTGCCGGTCGAGCCGGTCACGAGGATCATGCCCTGATGGTAGTCGCACAGCTTCCTGACGATCGGGGGCAGCGCGAGCCGGTCGATGGTCGGGATGTCGGTCGGAATCGCGCGAAACGCCGCGCCGATACCGGTGTCCTTGCGAAAGACATTGACGCGAAAGCGTCCACCCTCGGTCGACACATAGGAGAAATCGAGATCGTGGCCTTGCGTGAAATGCTCGGCCTGAGATTTCGTCAGAATCTCGGTCACGTAACTCTCGAGCTCGGCATCGCGCAGTTCGCGGAACTTGATCGGTAAGAGATCGCCGTTCATGCGCAGCATCGGCGGCACGCCGACTGCGAGGTGCAGATCCGAGCAGCCCTGCTGGGTGCCGAGTTTCAGGAAGGCGTCGATGCGCGCCACAAGGTCTCCTGCCTTGAAAAGACTCTATCCGGCGCGATCTGAATAGCTCGAAAAAGCTGTCAGATCAATGGGTAACACCGAAAAGTTTGACCGGGCGCACGAAGTCTACAGGTCTTACCGGAAAGGCGACAGGGCCGCCTTCAGCTCCTCCATCGTCTGGAACCGCTTGGTCTTGTCGACGGACATGGCCTGCATGATGATTTCCGAGAGACCCTCGGGCAGCGCCGCATTGAGGTCTTTTGGCGTGCGTGCCTTGCCCTGCACGTGCTGGTACATCACCGACATGTGATCGCCGCGCGAGTAGGGCGGCACACCGGTGAGCATTTCGTAGGCGATCACGCCGAGCGCGTAGACGTCGGCGCGCTGGTCGACTTTCTTGCCCAGGATCTGCTCGGGCGCCATGTACTTCGGCGAGCCGATCACGTAGCCGGTCTTGGTGAGTTGCGTGTCGCCCTCGCGCTGCGCGGCGGCGACGCCGAAGTCGACGATTTTCAGCAGCCCTTCGTTGTTGATCAGCAGGTTGGCAGGCTTCAAGTCACGGTGCACGACGCCGACCTGGTGCGCGACGGTCATCCCGGTGCAGATGTCGATCGCGAAGCCGATCGCACGCTTCAGCTCCATCGGCTTCTCGCCGACGATCTCCGCGCCGAGCGTGTGCGAGGGGAAGTACTCCATGGAAATGGCGTACAGGCCCTGGATGTAGAGGAAATCGTAGATGCGAATGACGTTGTGGTGCGTGATCTTGCGCGAATAGCGCAGCTCGTGCACAAAACGCTTCATGATCTCCTCGTCCTGCGCCACGTTCGGGTTCAGGAACTTGAGGATCAGGCGCTCGTCCACGACGGTGTCTTCCATCAGCAGCACGGTGCCGAAGGCGCCGCGACCGATGCGCTCGATGTACTTGTAGCGGCCTTCGATCACATCGCCCGGGTTCAGGGTCGAGATGTCGAGCTTCTGCTGCGTACTTGCCTCGGCCTGGCGCACGACCTGTGCCACCTCCGCTTCCGACATCAGCAGCGTGCGGGCCGGCTCGGCAGGCCGCGGCGGAGGTGCCGAAGAGGGGCGGCTTGATGCGGCAACTGGCGCGGGCGCAGGTGCGGGCGCAGGTGCGGGTGCGGATGTAGTGGAGACAGGTGTCGAAGCATAGGTTCGGCCGCCGCTTCCACCGAGCGAGCCGAGGCGGCTGTCGAGTTCAAGCAGCGCCTGGTGGGCAGCCTGGGCCACGGTCGCATCCGGCAGCGTAGCCTGCGCCTGCAGCTGCTCGCGGATCGCCTCGGCACGCCGCTCGTCAGCGAGTTTCGCGAGTGTCGTCATGGTCTCGACGCGGATCTCTTTTTCGGGTCGCGCCAGGAAGGGCAGCAGCGTTTCGATTACTTTGTGGTCACCGAGCTTCGCAAGCGCACGGATCGCCACCGGCACGGAGCGGGCCGCACCCGACTGCAACATCTCGACGAGGCGCGGTACGGCGCGCTTGCTGCCGATTTCGGCAAGCGCATCGACGGCGCGCTCGCTGACCCACCAGTCCTGGTCGCGCGTTGCCTCGATGAGGTGCGCGACCGCGCGCTCGTCCTTCGTCTGATTCAGGATCTCGATCGCCGCGCGACGGATATCCTCGTCGTCATCCTTGATGAGCTGCAGGACCGCATCGACCACCTTCGGTCCGCCGATCTTGCCAAGGGCGTCGGCCGCACGGCTGCGTACCCACCAGTCGTCGTCCTTGATGGCGTCGAGCAGGTATTTGATCGACTTCGCGGTACCGACTTCGTTCAGCACTTCGACCGCCGCGCGCCGGGCATACTCGTTCTCGTCCTTCAGCACGGGCACGAGGTACTTGATCGTGTCCGGGTCATTGACCTTGATGACGACATCGATGGCCTTGTTCTGCACGTCGATTTCCGGGTCGCGCAGCATTTCGCAGACACGCCGGATGTCGACCGGGCCGTCCATCCTGAGAAGCGCCGCGAGCGCCGCGGCGCGCACGAGCTTGTTGTTGTCCTTCAGCTGGTCCTGCAACGCGCTCTGCACGGCCGGCGTGTTGAAGCGCGCGAGGATGTTGAGCAGGTGCAGGCGCGCGATCGGGTCCTTGCCCTGCAGGCGTCCGATCAGCTCCGCAATTGCGCCCGCGTCGGCGACTTCGCTGATGATGCGAAAGAGCGCCGCCTTCTCGTTGGGTTCCTGCGCGTACGCCGCATTCAACAGCTCACGCACACTGAAGCGCTGCTTCTGCGCGGAGATGATGTCGATCAGCGCGGATTTCGAAATGCCCTCGAGCGACAGGGCCTCGAGCAGCAGGTGCGGCGGGTAGGTGCGGCTGCTCGACAGCGCCCAGGAGATGCCGGCGACGACACGCGGTCCGCCTTCCACGAGGCCGCGCGTGAACTCCGCGAAAGTCTTCGCGTTGACGATCGAGGTGAGGATATCGACGAATACCACGGTGGCGTTCTTGTCGGCATCCGCGAGCGCGGCAAACAGGGGCTGGACTGCGGCGCCGCCGATCGATTTCAGGCGGGCGGCGGCCTTCTGTGTTTCGGGATCGTCGGGACCCTTGGTCGAGATGATCTGCGCGATGAGGCGATCGGCGCGCAGGCCTGAAAAGAAGCTCATTCAGCCACTCTCCGGGCGGCCCGCCAATGCGCCATGCCAGTCAAGTCTCGACAATTGCCAGTGCCCCACCTGAGGTGCCCCCACCGGGCACGGAGTATGCCATACGGGATCATGCGAGCATCGTGCCAGCGGTCGGAACCGGCGGCAATTTTCGCTAGAATCCCGGGATACGTGCCGTTCGGCACCGGAGACCCCAGATGGCTGCTATTGAAGAAACTGCCCTGGCCGCAGGGCTTGCCGGTTTTGTTGATCCCGCCTCGGGCGTGAGCCTCGGGGAACTCGAGGCCGTGCAGCGCGCGGCGATCGGAGGCGGAAGGGCGCGCGTACTGCTGCGCTACGGGTTTCCGACTGGCGGGTACGCGCACGAGTTGCAGCCGCTGCTTGCCGCGCACCTCGTCGCCGCAGGCGTCAGGGAGCCACTCGATCTCGAGGTGGCCTCCGACATCCGCGCGCACGCGGTGCAGCGTCAGCTGAAGCCGATGGCTGGTGTCGCCAACGTTGTTGCGGTGGCCTCGGGCAAAGGCGGCGTCGGCAAGTCGACCGTCGCCATCAATCTCGCACTCGCCTGGGCGGCGCAAGGCGCGCGCGTCGGCGTGCTCGACGCGGACATCTACGGCCCGAGTCAGCCGCTGATGCTGGGTCTTGCAGGTCAGCGACCGGGAGTCGCACAGGGCAAGCGCATCCAGCCGCTCAGGAGTCATGGCGTTGTGGCGATGTCGATCGGGTTCCTGATCGACGAGTCACAGCCGATGGTGTGGCGGGGGCCGATGGTGACGCAGGCACTCACACAGCTGCTCGGTGACACGGACTGGGGCCAGCTCGATTACCTCGTGGTTGACATGCCTCCGGGCACCGGCGATATCCAGCTGACCCTCGCGCAGAAGGTTCCTGTCGCGGGCGCCGTGATTGTCACGACGCCACAGCACATCGCCGTTGCGGATGCACGCAAGGGGCTCAAGATGTTCGAGAAAGTGTCGGTGCCCGTGCTCGGCATCGTCGAGAACATGAGCCTGCACGTCTGCTCGAACTGCGGTCATGCTGAGGAGATTTTCGGCGCAGGCGGTGGCGACGAAATGGCGCGCGAATACGGTGTTGCGCTGCTCGGCCGGCTGCCGCTCGATGCCCGTATTCGCGAAGAAACGGACGGCGGCCGCCCGACCGTGGTCGCGGCGCCTGATTCGCCGCGTGCGGCAGCCTATTTCGCGATGGCGCGCCGCACGGCCGCTGCGCTCGCGCTGCGCGAGCGCGCTTCTGCCGGCGGCGCGTTTCCGCAGATCGTGGTCGAGGAGACCTGAGGATGAGCATCAAGGCCGACAAGTGGATCCGGCGCATGGCGCAGGAGCACGGCATGATCGAGCCGTTCGAGCCCGGACAGGTGCGCGAAGTGGGCGGCCGCAAGATCGTCTCCTACGGCACCTCGAGCTACGGTTACGACGTGCGCTGCTCGGACGAATTCAAGGTTTTCACCAACATCAATTCGACGATCGTCGACCCCAAGGCCTTCGACGAGAAGAGCTTTGTCGACATGCGGGCCGAGGTCTGCATCATTCCGCCGAATTCCTTCGCGCTGGCGCGCACCGTCGAGTATTTCCGCATCCCGCGCTCGGTACTGACGATTTGTCTTGGAAAAAGCACGTTTGCGCGCTGCGGCATCATCGTCAACGTAACCCCGCTCGAGCCCGAGTGGGAAGGCCACGTGACGCTCGAGTTCTCGAACACGACGCCGCTGCCGGCGAAAATCTACGCGAACGAAGGCGTCGCCCAGATGCTGTTCTTCGAGTCGGATGAGGTCTGCGAGACGTCATACAAGGACCGCGGCGGCAAGTATCAGGGACAGCGCGGCGTCACCCTGCCAAAGACCTGAGGGTTGCCGAAGGCCTCAGGGTTGCTGCGAAGTCAGCCGCGCTGCAGTTCGCGGATCGCCATCACGAACTCGAGCTTCTCGCCCTTGCGACGCTCGGCGCGCACCGGAAGATAGCCGAGCGACGGCGCCATCCAGAGGCGGATCACGCGGCTCGAGCCCGGCCGGCGGCTTTCGAAGACGACCGTGTCGAGCTCGCCAAGCGCCGTCTTGAGCCGCTCGGGGCCCACCCGCGTGAACTCGTATTCCTTGATCTCGTTCTTGTCGATCGAATGCATGCGCACGGGAACATGCCCCGTGGCTGCGGCGTGCATCTGCGCGATCTGGATCGACATCGGGTCCTGGACGTCGGCGGGCGCCGCGAGGTCCACAGGCCGGTCCCCGGCGGTTCCTGTCACGCGCCCGCGCTGCCAGTCGAAGTCGAGCGAGACATCCCGGCTGGTGGCTTCGCCGCCGTCGTCCCCGCGGAATTTCAGCGGCTGCGTGCGTCCGTTCGTGAAACGCAACTCGGACGTCTGCGTCACCGTGTCCGGAATGGCGATGCGGAAGACGCCGCGCGCGAGGTTGCGTGAATCGTAGAGCCAGGTGTCGGCGCCCGTGCGCCGCAGCTCGAGTTTCGAAGTGCCGGCGTTGAAACCCTTCCACTGCACGGTGTAAGTGGCCTGGAAGGGAGTCGGTGCCCAGTCGGCCGCATGGGCAGCAGGCAGGACCAGCATTGCGACCAGCGCCGCAAGCGCGCAGCGGACGTCAGCAAGTCTCGGCATCGAAATCCTCCACGACCGGGGCAGCGAGCGCCTGGCCGTCGAGCCAGGGGCGATCGCCGTGCCATGCGAGGCGACCAGCCGCCATCCAGCCGATCGCACGCGGATAAAGGATGTGCTCCACCGCCTGAACGCGCGCTGAAAGAGACGCTGCATCCTCGCCTGCACGCATCCCGATGCGCCCCTGCAGCACCACGGGCCCGCCGTCAAGCTCCTCGGTGACAAAGTGCACCGAGCAACCGTGCTCCGTCTCGCCTGCCTCGATTGCCCGTCGGTGCGTGTGCAGTCCCTTGAACTTCGGCAGCAGCGAGGGGTGGATGTTCAGCATCCGGCCACGATAGTGCGCGACAAACTTCGCCCCGAGGATGCGCATGTAGCCAGCAAGGATCACAAGATCGGGCCTGGCCGCGTCGAGGCGCTCGCTGAGCGCGCTTTCGTGGGCCTCGCGCGTGGCAAAACTCACAGGAGCCAGTGCGAACGCCTCCAGATCGAGGCCCCGGGCCGCATCGAGCCCGGGGGCGTCGGCACGGTCGGAGCCGACGCAGACGACCTGGGCGTCGATCTCGCGCTGCGCGCAGGCTCGCGCAATGGCCAGCATGTTGCTACCCCGGCCCGAGATCAGGACTGCAAGCGCGAGCCGCGCAGGCTTCATGCGCTGATCACAACCCCGGCGTCCCCGCGGCGCACGCTGCCGATCACGCTCGCGATTTCGCCCTGCGCGCGCAGCAGCGAGAGCGCGGATTCGGTATCGCGATCCGCCACGACAACGACCATGCCGATCCCGCAGTTGAAAGTGCGGTACATCTCCGCGTCGGGAAGACTGCCGGTACGCTGCAACCAGTCGAACAACGGGTCGCGATGCCAGGCGCGGCGCGACAGGGCGACTTCGAGGCCGGCGGGCAGTGTGCGCGGAATGTTGTCGGTCAGGCCGCCGCCCGTGATGTGCGCCAGGCCGTGAACCGCAATCCGGCGCGCGAGATCGAGGAGCGGGCGGACGTAGATGCGCGTCGGAGCGAGGAGGCGATCGAACAGGGGGCGGCCGTCGAGCTGTGTTTCGGCCGTGGCTCCCGCGAGCCCGACCAGTTTGCGGATGAGCGAGTAGCCATTCGAATGCGCCCCGGAGGAGGCGAGTCCGATCACGGCGTCGCCCTCGGCCACGAGGCGGCCATCGATGATCGAGTCCTTCTCGACGATGCCGACGCAAAAGCCTGCGAGGTCGTAGTCGTCGCCGGCGTACATGCCGGGCATCTCCGCCGTCTCGCCGCCCACGAGCGCAGCCCCAGCCTGCTCGCATCCTGCCGCGATACCGCGGATCACCGCGGTCGCCACGTCGACGTGCAGCTTGCCGGTCGCGTAATAGTCGAGGAAGAAGAGCGGCTCGGCGCCCTGTACCACGACGTCGTTGGCGCACATCGCGACGAGGTCGATGCCGATCGTGTCGTGTCGGCCCGTATCGATCGCAAGCCGCAGTTTCGTGCCGACGCCGTCGGTGCCTGACACGAGAACGGGGCGTACATACCGGTCGAGCGGCACTTCAACGAGAGCGCCGAAGCCGCCGATACCGCCGAGCACTTCGCGGCGCCGGGTCCGGCGCACGAGCGGCTTGATGCGTTCGACGAGCTCGTCGCCGGCGTCGATATCAACACCGGCATCCCGGTACGTGACCGGCGTGGAAGGTGAGGGCATGCCGCTATAATAGCCTACCAATGCACGCCGCCTTCCGGTACATGGGGATTCTCGCGCTGCTCGCCAGCTTTGCCACTGCCGAGGCCACGCGTGCCGTACGTGTCTACGACGTCACGGTGCGCGATTCCGTGCCTGCACAGGTCGCGCGGGCCGCGATGCGGCTTGCGCTCGTGCGAGCGACGGGGCGGCGCGATGCGGCTTCGGACTCCGCGCTGGCGTTCCTCTTGAGCGACGCGCAGCAATACGTACGCTCGAGTCGGCCGGGCGCGAACGGCAGCACTGACGTCTCGCTCGACGGGGATGCCATCGAGCGTGCCATTCTCGCCGCCGGGCGTGCTGTCTGGCCTGCCGAGCGACCGCTGACGCTCGTCGTCTTCGAATCGCCCGCGGATGCGTCCGTGACGGAAGTGGCCAGAGCGCAGGTCGAGGCCGTCGCGATCGAACGCGGCCTGCCGGTGTCGATCGTACCCGCGGCCCTGCTCAACCTCGGGTCTGCGACTCTCGCTACACGCGACCTGCTGATTCCCGCCGCGCAGCGCCTCGGGGCCGACGCGGTGCTCGTGGGACGCAGCGACGGCAGCGCCAACGCAGTATGGCAGTGGACGTTGACGTCGCCGGACGTGGCCGAAAGCTGGTCGGGCACGCCCGAGGGGGCGGTACACAACGCGATCGACGCGTTCGTGCGCGTGAGCGACGTGCCGGTTGCTTCGACCGACAGTGAATTGATTGTGATGGTGACGGGGGTGCGCACTCTCGCGGACTACGCGGGCGTCTCGCAGGCGCTGGCGCGGGTGAGCGGCGTCAAGCGCGTTTCGATCGAGGAGGCAATGGGCGACACCGCGCGCTTTCGCGTGGTGACGGGCGGTTCGGGCGACACGCTCGCCGCGGCGCTTGCCGGTCACGCGCGGCTGGTGCCGGCGGCGGCGTCGATTCCTGGCCTCCTGTCGCTGTCCTGGTTGCCCTGAGTACGCGGCTGTCGTGCGGCACCTGCCGAATCTCATCTGTCTCGCGCGCATCGCGCTCACCTGGCCCATCATTGCGATGCTCGCGCGCGACCGGGCGGACCTCGCGCTCGCCGTTTTCACGGTGGCCGCGATCAGCGACGGCCTCGATGGCTGGCTCGCCAAGCGTTTCGGCTGGACTTCGAAGCTCGGGCGCTTTCTCGATCCGCTCGCCGACAAGATCCTGCTCGTCTTCGTCTTCGTGTATGCGACCTGGATCGGTCTCGTTCCCGTGTGGCTCACCGCCGCTGCAGTGGCGCGCGACGTGATGATCGGAGTCGGTGCCAGTATCTACCGGCTGTGGTTCGGGCCGCTCAACGGCCGGCCCACGGTCGTCAGCAAGGTGAACACGCTGCTGCAAATCGTCGTGCTCGTGCTCGCCATGCTGCGCGCCGCCAGTGGCGTGCCACCGTGGGAGATCATCCAGGCGTTGTCGCTCGTGACCCTCGCAACCACGCTGATTTCCGGCTGGGACTATGTCGGGCGATTCGTGCAGCGCGCCTGGCAGCATGCCGCTGCGCCACGAGCCTGACATGCGCCAGCTACCGCTCGGAGTGCGGCTGCGCGACCGCGCGAGTTTCACGAGCTTCGTCGCCGGTGCGAATGCCGAAGCAGTGCGTCACGTTTCGGAGCTCGCCGGCGGCGAGCGCGGCGGCTGCGCCTGGCTGCACGGGCCTGAAGGGTCTGGCAAGACGCATCTGCTGCAGGCCGCGTGCGCGCGTGCGGCCGCAGGCGCGCGTGCCGGTTACGTGCCGCTTGCCGAATTCTCGCAGGGTGACCCTGTCGTTCTCGACGGCTGGCGCGATCTCGATTGCGTGTGCATCGACGATCTGCAGACCGTTGCAGGAAGCAGGCCGTGGGATGAGGCCCTGTTCCGGATCTTCCGCGACTTCGAAGAACGCGGCGCGCGCCTGATCGTTGCTGCGAGCGAGCCCCCTGGCGCCCTCGGCTGGTCGCTCCGGGACATTGCCTCGCGGTTTGCAGCCGCGCCCGTGTTCGCCTTGCAGCCGCTCGATGAAGCGGGTCGCCTCGAAGCGCTGCGCCTGCGCGCGCATCTGCGCGGAGTCGACCTTCCGGACGAGACCGTGCGATTTCTGCAGCGCCGTTTTCCGCGCGACATGCAGACACTCTATCGGCTCCTCGATACGCTGGATGATGCAGCGCTCGCGGCACAGAGGCGGCTGACGGTGCCGTTCGTGCGCGGGGTGCTCGGGGGGTGATCCGGGCGGCGAGCTACGGGCAGAGGCGCGTCGGACGCCCGGCGCGTTGTGGGTACAACCTGAAGTTGTTGGGCAGGAGCCGCCCACAGCTGCAGAGTGTCCGCACCCTCTTGCAACCGTGAGTGCACATCATGGCGAGCCTTGCCGCAGTCAAACACTGGGATGATGAAGCAGACGTTGTGATCGTCGGCTATGGCCTCGCCGGCGCGACGGCTGCAATCGAAGCCCGCGATCAGGATCCTGATGCCGATATCCTGATCCTGGAAAAGCTGGGCGAACACCATGCCGGCGGCAACAGCCGTGTGTCGGGCCAGTCGCTGCTGATTGCGAAGGACAAGGAGGCGCTCAAGGACTATCAGCGCGCCTTGAGCCGGCCGAATCCGATCTCCGAAGAGATGCTCGACGCATGGGCGGCGCGCATGGTGGAGCTCGAACCTTTCATCGAAGCGCGAGCGAACGAGGCGGGAGCGCGCTACATCCACAGTGCCGGCTGGAGCGAACGCGGCCGCATCCTGGAGTTTCCGGAATACGGCGCCGAACGGGCGGTAGCCCACACGGCCACGATTCTCCCGGTGCCGAGCGGCGTGTGGCTCGCATTCGAGGCATGCGTCAAGCGGCGACGCATCCGGATTGCCCATGACATGCCCATCATCGACCTGGTGCAGGACCCGGACACGCTCGAAGTTTTCGGCGTCATCGCGCTGCGAGGCGGGCGGCGCATCGCCATCAAGGCGCGCCGTGCCGTCGTGCTGGCGTGCGGCGGGTTCGAGAACGATCTCGACATGCAGCGCAACTATTTCGGCCTCGCTGACTGCGCTCCGCTTGGCACGCCAGGAAATACGGGCGACGGCATCCGCATTCTGCAGAAGGCGGGCGCGGCCCTCTGGCACCTGCGCAACCAGGGGCAGTCCGGCGGAATCTGGCCGGGCTTTCGCTTCCCGGGGCACGATACGGCATTCCTGCGCACACTCTTCTGGCAGAGCTTCAGCTGGATCGACATTGCAGGCGACGACCGGCGCTTCGTCGACGAGACGGCCGAATGGCAACTCACCCACTACAAGCAGAAACTGCACGGCGAATACATCGACACTCCGCATCATCGCGTGGGCCGCATGCACATGCTGTTCGACGAAACGACCCGGCGACACAACCGGCTCGTGACCGAAGTAATGACCTGGAATACGGTCGTTGCAGGCTACGGCTGGAGCGAGGACAACGCGAAGGAGATCGAGAGCGGCTGGATTGTCCGCAGCGGGAGCATCGAGGATCTGGCGGGGCGTATCGGTCGCGACCCTGCCGCCGTGGCTGCGACGGTGGGTCGCTACAATCGCGCCTGCAAAGAGGGCGTCGATACGGAGTTCGGCCGCAATGCGGCCACTTTGCATCCTGTCGCTGCGCCCCCGTATTACGCTATCGAAATCGTGCCAGCCATCGTCTGCACAGGCGGTGGCGCGCGGCGCAACATCGAGTCTGAGGTGCTGGATCATGCTGGCCGCGCGATTCCGCGCCTTTATGAAGCAGGCGAGCTCGGCTCGATGTTCTCGAACCTGTACCAGAACGGCTCGTATCTGACGGAGGCAATGATTTCGGGGCGCGCGGCCGGGCGCAACGCGGTGATGCGCTTGCCATGGCAGGTGACATTGGAGGCGGGCTGAAAAATGCGTGTAAAGACTCCGGCGATGAAACTGGACGTGCAGCTGGAGAGCGCCTGCAACCGGGGTGGCGAGCTGCATTTCACGGGACTTGCGGGCCTGTTGCCGTGCGAAGTGACGCTGGCGCCCGCCGAGCTGCGGCGTGTGCTGGCCATGGTGCTGAGGCCGTCGATCCTGGGTCTGCTGCTGAGAAAGTGAGTCTGGCGTGGACCTGAAGCAGCTCCGTTACTTCCTGGCGGTCGTAAGACTGGGAAGCTTCTCCGCTGCCGCCGAGGAACTGGGGCGCACCCAGCAGGCCGTGAGCAAGGGGGTGCGGCAGCTCGAGGAACGGCTCGGCGTCCGGCTGGTGGATCGCAGCTTGCGTCAACCGCGCCCCACGGCCTTCGGAGAGCTGCTGCTGAGGCATGCCGACACCGTGGACGCTGCCCTGCACGGATTCGAACGCGAGCTCGAGGTCATGCGGGCGCCCGACGTCGCACCCTTGCGAATCGGTGCGAGCGCCACCGCGTCGAGCCGAGTGGTATCCGCTGCGGTACTGAGTCTGCTCCAGCAGCGGCCCGGCCTCGCCTGTCACGTCCTGGGCGGCATCGACGTCGATCTGTTGCCCCGCCTGGAGCGCGGTGATCTGGATATTGTGGTGGCATTGCATACGCAGCCTGAACTGCGCCGGGATCTCAGCTCCGAAGTTCTGGGATACGAGTCCTACGTGGTAGTCACCGGACGCGATCATCCGCTGGCGCGCGCAGCCACCATTTCGGCACGCGATCTCGCAGCGCAAGCCTGGATCGAAGGCATCAATCTGGGAGAAGTGAAGAGTGCTTTGCGCAGCGCTTTTGAAGCGCAATCGCTCCCGCCGCCCGTCGCCGTTCTGGAATCCACCTCGATCGAGTTTGCCCGCAGCGCGCTTGCGAGCGGCAAGCTGGTCAGCGTTCTGCCCGTGTCACTCCTCGAGGCCGATTTCGCGAGCGGCAGGTTGCGGCGTCTGCGCGTGCCGGGCTTTGAATGGTCACGACCGCTCACTTTGTTTCGCCGGCGTGGACCAGAATTGCGTCCGGGGGTGCTGGCCTGCGTCGATGCCCTGTACCACGCCGCAGCGAGTCTGCCCGAGGCACTGAGGCCGCACCGTGAAGAGGAATCGACCCGGGAGCGCGCGTTGCCGGAATCAGGCAGGCCGCAATGACGCCTTCTGCAGCCGCTCCTCGCGCAGTGCCGAGCGGCGCACCTTGCCAGCTTCGTTGAAGAGCGGTGTGCCCGTATATTCGAAGCTGTGCGGCCACTTGTAGGGCACCAGGCGCTCTTTGAGATGCGCACGCAGTGCCTCGTCCGTCACGCCGTGGGTCTCGACGATCGCGTGGATGCGCTGGCCGAGATCATCGTCCGGCAGACCGATCACCACGCTCGAGCGCACCGCCGGATGCGCGTTCAGTGCCGCTTCGATCTCGGCGGGATAGATGTTGCGCCCGCCGCAGAGAATCATGTCGGTGCGCCGGTCGGCGATGAAGAGATAGCCTTCCGCGTCGAGCCAGCCCATGTCCCCGACGGATTCCCAGCCGTCGGCCGTGACGCGTCGTTCGGCGCCCCGATAGCTGAAGGTCGAGCCGGGGCCCGTGGCGGGCAGCATGTAGATTTCGCCGACCTCGCCCGGCGGCAGCTCCTGTCCCTCCCGATCGAGAATCTGCACGCGGCAACCATCCATCGCGCGGCCAACCGATCCGGGACGCTGCAGCCATTCGGTCCCGGTTATGAAGGTGCGGCCGATGCGCTCGCTCGGGCCGTAGCCTTCGAACATGCGCTCCGGGCCCAGCCACCCGATCCAGGCCCGGAACAGCCATTGCGGGCAGGGCGCGCCGCCGGTACCCACATACTCGAGCGAGGAAACGTCATAGCGCTTGCGTACCGCTTCGGGCAGATGCCAGATGCGATTCAGCATCGTTGGCACAAAGAACACCTTGTCGACACGATGACGCTCGATGAGCTGCAGGCACTGCTCGGCATCGAAGCGACGCATCACCACGATCTTGCCGCCGGCGAAGATGCCCCCCCAGGCGGCGCTCCAGGGTCCCGCGTGATAGAGCGGGCCGGGCACCAGCATGGCATTGCGCGGCGTGAACAGCGACATCGCCCGTCCGGCGTCGTAGACGGCAGGGTTCGCCGGGACGATCAGCTTGGGCCGGCCCGTGCTGCCGCCTGAGGCCATCGCCCGCTCGTGTGGTGAGATTTTTTCCGACAGCGGCTCATCGGACAGCGCCGGATCGGGTTCCCAGCCGGACGGCAGGGTGCGGTGTCCGCCGGCATCGTTGCCGAGACCCACGATCAGCGACGGATTCGCCTCGGCAATGATCGCATCGCGCTCGAGGCGCGGCATCTTCGGTGCGAGTGGATTGGGTACGGCACCGAGCTTCCACACCGCGGCGCAGGCGTAGAAATACTCCGCCGCGTTCGGCAGGCAGAGGGTGACGAAGTCGCCCGCGCGCACGCCTTGCGCGGCGTAGGCGCGTGCCAGGCGGTTGGAGCGGCGCTCGAGCTGCTCACAGGTGATCGATTCGTCCTCGAGCACAACGGTCACGCGCTGCGGCGTGCGCTCGGCGAACTGACGGATCAGGCGGACGTAAGGAATCAGGGTCATTGGGAGGATCTCCCGAAAATGGTAGCGGGAGGTTCCGTGGCTTGCATGCTCCGACTGGATGCGTAAGCTGCCCGCAGCATGTCATTTCCGGCCGAGCGTGCGACGCGCAGCATGGCACCCAGGACAAGCAGCCTGCTCGCAGTCAACAGAATCGCCTTCTACTTGTCGCGCATGAGCGCGCGGGGTATTTCTGCCCGGCAGGTGCTTGCAGGCACTGAGCTGCAGCCGGAGCAGGTCCAGGGCGTCTTTCGCGGCACACCGGCGAATTACCGCGCCATCATCGGCAACATGCTGCAGCTGACCGGCGATCCGTACCTCGGCATCGCGCTCGGCTCGGAGTTCCGGATCAGCGATTTCGGCGTGCTCGGTTACGCGGTGCTCAGCAGCGCGACGCTGCGCCAGTCGCGCAGCGTGATGGCGAAGTACTACACGCTCAACGAGCACATCATCCGGCCCGAGGTCACGATCGACGAGCGGCGCTGGTGCATCGGGATCACTGAAACCTTCCCGCTCGGGCGCCTCCTGCCGTTTGCGGTCGAGGAGTATGTCAGCCGCGCGATGGAACTCGCCTGTACGCTGACAAACGAGCCTTTTCCCGTGAAGTCGCTGCACCTCGCGTATCCGGCGCCGGCCGATCTCACCGCCTATCGGCGCCGCTTCGATTGCCCGATGTACTTCGGGCAGCCGAAGACGCTCGTGCACTTCGACGTCGCGCGGCTCGAGGCGTCGATCAGCCTCGCCAACGAGGAAGTCTTCAAGGTCTGCGAGCGCCAATGCCAGCTGACGGCCAACCGCATCTCCGCAAGCAGCTCCCTGGCTGCGCAGATCCGCGACGCGCTCATCGGTGCCCCGGGCGAGTTTCCGGCGATGGAGCAGATGGCGCAGCAGCTCGGGACGACGCATCGGACCCTGCGCCGCCGCCTGCTCGCCGAGGGGGTCACGTATCAGCGCATCCTGGACGAGACCCGCGAAGACCTGGCCCGGCAATATCTCGAGTACACCGGCCTCACGCCCAAGGAGATCGCCTTCCTGCTCGGCTACAGCGACGTGAGCAACTTCCGCCGCGCCTTTCGCGGCTGGACGGGCAGGAAGGTATCCGACTATCGCTGAAGGTCAGCGCCGGGCCGCTTCCTCGAGTGCAGCGGTGTAGGGTTTCAGGCACGCCCGGAGCACCAGCGCGCCAGCCGGACAGAATATCGCCGCGATGATGGCCAGCGAGTAGCGGACCGCTCCGTCGTCATGAAACACGAAATCTGTGAGCGCCGCGATCGCCGAGGCGCCGACCGTCATGCCGACGATATTGCCGAAGAAAATCTGCAGGGCTGTGACCTGCGCGCGCATCTGGTTCGGTGTCACGAGCTGCAGCACGGCGCCCGTGTTGCCGTAATAGCTGCACTTGAGGAAGATGGTCGGCACGAGCACGAGCAGCGCGAGCGGCGCAGTTGGCATCAGCGGCCCCAGCGCCCCGGGGATCGTCATGGCGAGCGCCGCGAGCATGGTGAAGCGCATGTGCGCGTCGCGCCGTCCGCGGGCCTCCATGCGCTCGGCGGTGCGTGCGCCCCAGTAGGTGCCGAGTGGCCCGAAGATCAGATAAACCAGCCCGAAGTACATGCCCGCCTCACCCATCGACAAGCCGTAGGTGCGGATGAGAAAGCTTGGATACCAGGCCATGAGGCCGTAGCTGAACACGCCGAGCAGTGCCGTGCCCATGGGAAAGCCGATGTAGAGCCCGCGGCGCTCGAGCAGGAAGCGCCAGAGAAAGCGGAATGACACCCCGCGTGGCGCGCCGTGTTCATCGCGCAGCTCCCCGCGTCGTGCCGGCTCGCGGATGCCGTACATCAGGAGCGCCACCAGCAATCCCGGCGCGCCGACGATGAGGAACACTGTCTGCCAGGGGTGCAGCATGCCGATCACGGGCAGGACCACGTCGGGCGCCGTGGTCACGGCCTCGATCACCATGCCGCCGATGAGGTAGGCCGCGCCGCCGCCGACGCTCAGCCCCATGGTGAAGATCGCGAGAGCGCGTGCGATCCGCTGCGGCGGGTAGTAATCGCTCAGCAGTGAATAGCCCGGCGGCGAGAGCGCGGCCTCGCCCACCCCCACGCCGACACGCATCAGGAACAGCGAGCCGTAGGAGCGCGCGAGGCCGCAGCCCATGGTCATGGCGCTCCAGAGCGCAATGCCGCAGGCGATGATCGTGCGCCGGTTCGCGCGGTCGGCGAGCCAGGCGATCGGGATGGCCATGACCGAGTAGAAGATCGCGAACGCCCAGCCCTGCAGCAGGCTCATCTCGAAGTCGCTGATGCCGAGGTCGCGGCGGATCGGCCCGACCAGCAGACTCAGGATCTGGCGGTCAATGAAGGAGAAGATGTAGGCGAGCAGCAGCACCCCGAGCACGTAGTGCCGGTACCACGAGCGCTCGTGCAGCCGCAGCATCGGAGCTCATTGCATCAGAAGGTGACGGCGACATTGGCGCCGAAGGTCCGCGGCCAACCCATCGTACCGCCGCGGAAGCCGCCGAAGTCGACCACGTTGTCGTAGTACTCCTTGTCGGTGAGGTTCATGCCCCACAGTGCGACCTGTACTTGGGTGCGCTCGCCCAGTGCGATGTTCGCGAGCGACACGCGCGCGTCGAGGAGGCCACGCGCACTCAGGCCGGAGTTCGGCGCGGCTCCGCTGGCCTTGATCGCAATCGCGTCCGCCTTGTCCTGGTAGTTGTAGTTCAGGTGCAGTGACAGATCGCCGAAACTGAAGGCCGGGAAATCGTAGTCGAGACTCAGGTTGGCGCTGTTGCGTGGCGCGTTGTTCAGCCGCGCGCGATCGGAGACATCGCCGATGATTGGGCCGAGATCGAACTTTTCGAAATCGTAGTGCAGCCAGGCGAGACTCAGATTGGCGCGCAGCCGCTCGGTCAGCAGTGCCACCGCTTCCAGCTCCGCGCCGTCGATCTTCGCCTTGCCTGCGTTCAGGGTTGCCGAAACCGTGCCCGTGAACGAAGTCAGCTGCATGTCGGTGTAGTCGCTGTAGAAGGCCGCGAGATTGAGCTGCAGTCGATCGTCGAGCCAGCGCGACTTCACGCCAGCCTCGTAGGCGGTCAGTTCCTCGGACTTGTAGGGTACCGCGGCGGACGCCGCGGAAGAGGCCTGGCCGTCATAGCCGCCGCTGCGAAAGCCTTCGGCGAACCGCAAATACACGTTGAGATTGTCCGTGACCCGGTAGCTCGGCGAGAACATGAGCGACGTGTTGCTGAATTCGAGCGTCGGCAGGACAAGATTCGGGCCCGGGTCGCGGATGGCGAAGGTGCCGGTACTGTTCAGATAGTTGCGGAGAAAGCGCGCCATCTCTTTCTCTTCTTCCGTGTAGCGCGCACCGACGGTCAGGGTGAGGCGCTCGAGGGCGGCCGGCGTGTAGTCGATCTGGCCGAACAGCGCCTTGTTCCGGTTCTTCATGTACGAGTTGTTGTCGCGGATGAAGGTGGTGTTCGTGAACTGCTGCACGCGCAGGCTGTCGATATCCTCGTCGAAGTAGAAGAGGCCCAGCACGTACTTCCATTGATCGGTGGCGCCGACGAGCTGCAACTCCTCGGAGAACTGCGTGCCGTCGTAGTCGCGCTTCGATTCGTAGTAGCCGACATTGCTGCCGTCGAAGTCCTGACCGTCAACAGACTCCATCTTGCGGTAGCCCGTGATGGACTTCACCGTGATGGAATCAGTCACCTCCCAGCTCGCTGTCAGGGAATGCGTGTCGCTGAGTGTCTCGAAAAACGGCAACTCGTTCGCGCTGCCTTGCGAGGGCTGCCCGTGATGGATGTAACCCTCGAAGCCGACCGGCATGGTGCCTGGCCGCACGACATCCATGACCTGCATCAGCCGCTGGTTGTCATCGGCCTCGAAGCGGTTGTAATCGTAGGAGAGCAGGAAGGCGTCGCGCGGCTGCCAGTCGATGGCGGCGTGCACGCCCCTGCGGTCCATGTCGCCGAAGCGTTCGAAGGCGGCAATCGGGCGCGCCGTCGCGGCGAAGTTCTGCGGCACGTTGGCGGTGAAGCCATCGCGCTGGCGGATGAAATAGCTGACGCGCGCCTTGACGGTCCCGAAGCCCTGGTCCGCGACACCGAAGGCGGGCAGATCGAGGTTGACGTTACCCGAGCGCAGATTCTCGTTGCCTACGCCGAGTT
Source organism: Steroidobacteraceae bacterium (assembly GCA_035433705.1). Taxonomy (GTDB): domain Bacteria; phylum Pseudomonadota; class Gammaproteobacteria; order Steroidobacterales; family Steroidobacteraceae; genus CADEFQ01. The sequence goes on along the minus strand of DAORVK010000016.1, from coordinate 31,857 downwards.
TCACGGTGGTGCCGAACTCGCCGCCCGGACGCTTGCTGATGATGTTCACTGCACCGCCGATGGTGTTGCGGCCGTAGAGCGTGCCCTGCGGGCCGCGCAGCACCTCGACACGTTCCACGTCATCGAGGTCGAACAGGGAATTCACGGTTTTGCCGGCATACACCCCGTCCAGGTACATCCCGACGGCGTTCTCGAAGCCCGGATTGCCCGGGTCGTTGTTGCTGACGCCGCGGATGGCGATCGTGATCACGCCCGTCGTGCCCTGCTTGATGTGCAGATTGGGCACGAGTTTGGCGATGGAGTCGGTGTCCGTGACGCCGTGGACTGCGAGCGCCTCGGCATTCATCGCGGTGATGGCGATGGGCACTTCCTGCAAATTCTCTGCGCGCTTCTGCGAGGTCACGATGACCTCCTGCAGGGCACCGGTCTCGGCGACTTCCTGTTCGCTGGCGGTGGCGCTGGTCGCGGCGCTGGTCGCGGCGCCGGCACCGGTCACGGCGCAGCCGAGCAGGGCGATGGATGTTGCGAGCACGCTTCGGTGATTCATGGGCTTGGTCGTCTCCCCGGAACGGGTGTTCAGGACTGGAGACTCAGCATAGGCAGATGCGCGGATCGCCAGAATCGGCCCGAAAGATCATTTCCGGTCAGGATGTGTCAGGCCGTGTCAGCGCGTACGGCGAGTCGCACCGCGAGCTCGGCAACGCGCCGCCCGAGCACCTGCGCAAGATGCTTCTCGTCGTCGGAGAGTTGTGCACCCGCTTCGTGACCAGCGACGTGCGAGGCGCCGTAGGGCGAGCCGCCGGTGCGGGTCGTCGAAAGAGCGCGCTCGGTGAATGGAATGCCGACGAGAAACATGCCGTGGTGGATGAGCGGCAGCATCATGGAGAGGAGCGTCGATTCCTGACCGCCATGCTGTGTCTGCGTCGAGGTGAATACGCCTGCGGGCTTGCCCGCGAGCCCGCCGTCGAGCCACAGGCTCGAAGTACCGTCGAGGAAATACTTGAGAGGCGCCGCCATGTTGCCAAAGCGCGTGGGGCTTCCCAGCACAAGGCCCTGCGTCTCACGCAGGTCGGCGAGCGTGACGTAGGGCGCGCCGCTGTCTGGCACGTGCTTTGCGGGGCCTTCGTTCCCGGCGCTGACCGGCGGCACCGTGCGCAGGCGCGCTGTGGCGCCCGCCACGCTTTCCACGCCGCGGCACACATGGCGCGCGAGCTCTGCCGTGGCTCCGTTGCGCGAGTAGTAGAGGATCAGTATTTCGCTCATCCGCGCATTGTAGAATTTCGGCCCATGATTGCGCGCAAGTGTTTCGTGTCGGGGAGGGTGCAGGGCGTGTTCTATCGCGCGACCGTCGCGCGCCGCGCCGCCGAGCTCGGGATCACCGGGTACGCGCGCAACCTCCCGGACGGGCGCGTGGAGGTACTGGCCTGCGGCACCGATGATGGTGTCGCGCGCTATCTCGAAGCACTTTGGGTGGGGTCAACCGCCTCGAAGGTCACTGCCGTCGATGTGATCGAAGTCGAGCTCGCGCCGGATCAGCGCCCTGAACGCTTCGGAACGGGCTGAGCGGCAGTCGACGCGGCAAGCCCGAGGTCGTCGGCGCCGTTCCAGCGGCTCCAGCTGCCGAGCACGAGATCCGAGTAGTCGCGCCGCCCGACGCTGCCGTTGTAGCGCGCCAGCGCCTTCTGCACGTTGTTGCTTTCGTATTTGAGGTAGTAGCGCAGAATCGCGCAGCCCATGCGCACGTTCGGGCCGATCTGTGTGAGCTGATGGCGCTGCATGCCGAGTTTTTCCGGCCAGAAGGGCATGATCTGCATGAGACCCACTGCGCCCGCGTACGACACGGCCCAGCGGTTGAAGCGGCTTTCGATGTCAATGACCGCCATCACGAGGCCCGGCGGCAGGCGCATCTCGCCCTTGCGATGCGCCTCGCAGAACACGGTGCGCAGGAGCTCGAGGCGTTCGGTCTTGTCGGGCACGCGCTTGACGAGGCGGGGCTCCATCATCGTGAACCACACGGCGGACTCGTACCGGTCGGGAAAGCATTCCGCCTGTGATATCGCGTGCTCGATCACGTCCCGCAGACCCACGTCGCGCTGCTGGTCGGCGTGAGCGGTCGGCACCGTCGTGGCCAGGATCGCCACGATCAGCGCGAATGCGATTCCTGCGGGCCGGCTCTTTGCTCTGCGCCCGGCTGTCCAGTGTTCAGTTGGTCGCGAGGCGGGAATGGATGTAGGCGAGGGCGCCGTCGAGGGCAAATTCCTCGCTCGCGGTGGCGCGCCGGTGACGGTACTCGAGCTTGCCGGCCTCGAGCCCGCGATCACCGACCACCACCCGGTGCGGGATGCCGAGCAGCTCGGCGTCGGCAAACTTCGCGCCGGGGCGCGCGTCGCGGTCGTCGAGCAGGACTTCGACGCCTGCGCGCGTGAGCTCGTCATAGAGGCGATCAGCGGTTTCACGGACTCGTTGCGACTTCGCGAGGTTGATCGGGACCAGCACCACCTGGAATGGCGCAATCGGCTCGGGCCAGATAATGCCACGCTCATCGTGATTCTGTTCAATGGCCGCTGCCACGACCCGTGTCACACCTATGCCATAGCAGCCCATATACAGGGTGGTGCTGCGACCCTCCTCGTCGAGTACGGCCGCGTTCATCGAGTCGCTGTACTTGCGACCGAGCTGGAAGACATGACCCACCTCGATACCGCGAGCGATCGACAGTGTGCCCGTGCCCGAGGGGCTCGGGTCGCCCGCGACCACGTTGCGCAGATCGGCGACTTGCGGCTCCGGCAGGTCGCGCCCCCAGTTGATACCCGTGAGGTGAGTATCGCGTGAGTTCGCGCCGCAGACGAAGTCGGCGAGCACCGCGGCGCTGCGATCGGCGATGACCGGGCACTTCGCGAGGCCCACGGGGCCGACGAATCCGGGCTCAGCACCCGTCGCGGCGAGCACCGCCTCGGCACTCGCCATGCGAAGGGGAGAGGCGACACCGGGGATCTTCTGCGCCTTGACCGCATTCAGCTCGTGATCCCCACGCAGGACCAGCGCAACAACGCCGCCGTCCGCGCCCTCGACGATCAGCGTCTTGGCACATTGCGACGCCGGAACGCCGAGAAATCTGCTGAGCGCGTCGATCGTGCGAACGCCGGGCGTCGCGACCGACTGCAGCTTCGCGCCGGCTGCCGGGCGCGGCGTGGTGGGTGCGAGCGCTTCGGCCATCTCGAGGTTCGCGGCGTAGTCGTCGCCATCGGAAAACACGATCGCGTCTTCGCCCGAATCGGCGAGCACCTGGAATTCCTCCGACGCGGTGCCGCCGATCGCGCCAGAGTCAGCGCGCACCGCACGGAATTTCAGACCCATGCGGGTGAACATGCGTGCATAGGCGTTACGCATGAGCGCGTAGCCTTCCGCGAGCGACGCCTCGTCGAGGTGGAACGAGTACGCGTCCTTCATGAGAAACTCGCGCCCGCGCATCACGCCGAAGCGCGGCCGGATCTCGTCGCGGAACTTCATCTGGATCTGGTAGAAGTTCACCGGCAGCTGGCGATAGCTTTGCAGTTCGCGTCGCACGAGATCGGTGATCACTTCTTCGTGCGTCGGCCCTATTACGAACGCTCGGTCGCCGCGGTCGGTGAGGCGCAGCAACTCGGGCCCGTATTCCTGCCAGCGCCCCGATTCCTGCCACAGCTCCGCAGGTTGCACGGCTGGCATCAGTACTTCGAAGGCGCCGGCACGATCCATCTCCTCGCGGATGATCGCTTCGACCTTGCGCAGCGTCAGAAGGCCGAAAGTAGTCCACGTGTAGATGCCCGCGGCAAGCCGGCGGATGAGACCCGCGCGCAGCATCAGCCGGTGACTCACGATCTCCGCCTCGGCAGGCGTTTCCTTCATCGTGTTGATCGGGTATCGGGACCAGCGCATGGGAGGCGCATCTTATATGATGCGTGCCATGTCCACACCGAGCACGGACCCTGCCCCGCGCGGCCGCGGTGTTTTCCTGTTGCCGAATGCGCTGACTACCGGCTGCCTCTTTTCGGGCTTCTACGCGATCATCGCCGCGATCGACGGCAATTTCGACCGGGCGGGCCTCGCCGTGTTCGCCGCGATGCTGTTCGACGGTCTCGACGGGCGCGTGGCCCGCTGGACTCATACCGAGAGCAGTTTCGGCAGGGAGTACGACAGCCTCGCTGACATGGTTGCCTTCGGTATTGCGCCCGCGATCCTGGTGTACCAGTGGGGTGTCGAGCGCATCGCCGAGTACGGCCGTGCCTGGGGCCGGTTCGGATGGGTTGCCACCTTCTTTTTCGCGGTGGCGGCGGCGCTGCGACTGGCGCGCTTCAACACCCGTGCTGCGCAGGACAAGCGCTATTTCGAAGGGCTGCCGAGCCCGTCCGCTGCGGCGGTGGTGGCGGCCTTCGTCTGGTTTTCGAGCACCTGGCGCGGTCCGGGCGGGCTCACCGACCTCATCCTCGCCTTCGGTGTCACCGCGCTTGCCGGCGCGCTCATGGTGTCGAGCTTCCCTTACATGAGCCTGAAGCAGATCGATGTCGACAAGCGCGTGCGCTACTATTACTTCATCGTCGTACCGCTTTTTCTCGCGCTGATCGCCATTGATCCGCCGACGATGCTGCTCGCGATGTTTTCCACCTACGCACTCTCGGCGCCAGTGCAATGGGTCGTGCGCCGCATGCGCCGGCTGTGACTGCGTCAGCAACCGCGCGCAGGGCCTACTACCTCGACGCGCTCGGCATCGATGCTTACCTGTCGCGAAGGGCGCCTGCGCCTGCCCCTGCGGTGGTGGTGGCGGCACCCGCAATGATGGCGACACCTGATAGCGATTGGGAGACGCTACGTGCGGAAGTGGCGGGCTGCACGAAGTGCCGGCTCTGCGAGACTCGCACGCAAACGGTGTTCGGCGTGGGTGACCTGCACGCGCGCTGGATGGTGGTCGGTGAGGCCCCCGGCGCCGAAGAGGATCGCAGGGGGGAGCCTTTCGTGGGCCGCGCCGGGCAACTCCTGAACTCGATGCTGCGGGCGGTGGGCCTCGCGCGCGAGAACGTCTTCATCGCCAATATCCTGAAATGCAGGCCACCGGGAAATCGCGACCCGAAGCCCGATGAAGTGGCGTCCTGCCTGCCGTATCTTGCGCGACAGGTGGCGCTGGTCGAACCCGCCATCATCCTTGCGGTCGGGCGTATTGCCGCGCAGAACCTGCTCGGCACCGACGCGCCGCTCGCGCACTTGCGCGGCACCGTACACCGCTTCGGCGCAGCCGGCACGCCGCTCGTCGTCACCTATCACCCCGCTTATCTGCTGCGCTCGCCCGGCGAGAAGCGCAAGGCGTGGGACGATCTGAAACTCGCCCGGAGCCTCGCCGATGGTGGCCGCGCGGAATGATTTGCCCATACCGCAGGTGCAGCTGCGGCCGATGACGGAAGAGGATCTTGCGCGAGTGTCCGCGGTCGAGCGTGAGTCCTATGCCTTTCCGTGGAGCGAGGGCATCTTCCGCGACTGCCTGCGTGTGGGCTATGTGTGCCGGGTCGTCGAGATCGGCTTCGACCTCGTCGGCTATGCAGTGATGAGTACTGGCGCAGGCGAAGCGCACATCCTCAACCTTTGCGTGCGGGAAACCATGCGCGGACGCGGGATCGGCAGGACGCTCTTGCGCCAGCTCCTCGATCTCGCCGCAGAGGCGGGCGTCGAGGATGCATTCCTCGAGGTGCGACCTTCGAACCTCGCGGCGATCCGCCTCTACCAGTCGCTCGGCTTCGTGCAGGTGGGCGTGCGCAAGAGCTACTACCAGGCGGCGGGCGGGCGGGAGGACGCCACGGTACTGCGGCTGGACCTGCGCCAGCCGAGGCATTGATTCGCTATCGAAGTGCGAGCGGCAGCTGCGTCGTCTCCTTGACCACCGTCATCGCGATCGAGGAGCTGAGTGACTGGATGCCGGGAATCTTCGAGAGCTGGTCGAGGAAGAACGCTTCATACGCCTTGATGTCGCGCGCGACGATGCGCAGCAGGAAGTCCCAGTCGCCCATCAGCGTGTAGCACTCGAGCACCTCGGGGTGGCGCCGGATCGCCTGGTCGAAACGCGCGAGATTGTCGCGCCCGTGCGCGACGAGCTTGACGTGCGCGAAGACGGTGACACCGAGTCCGACCTTCTCCCGATCGAGGAGGGCGACGCGCTGGCGGATCACGCCCTGTTCCTCGAGCCTGCGCACCCTGCGCCAGCAGGTCGTGACCGCGAGATCCACCCGTTCCGCGAGCTCTGCCGCCGAGAGGGCGCCGTCCTTCTGCAGCGCCTCGAGGATGCGCAGGTCCGTACGGTCGAGCGCCGGCTGGGACATTTGTTCCGCTATTCGGCAAAAAATGGAATAATCAGCCCGTATTCTGCAGATTGCCGATTCACTATGCAATGCGCATCGCCCGCAGCCGTTGCATAGTGTCCGCTTGCGTCAAGGAGTTGCGACATGGCGAATCGTCTGCGCACCAGACTGCATGTTCCTCATCCGCCCGCCCGGCCGGGCGATCGCACCGATTTCAGTTATCTGAAGCTGCAGCCCGCGGGCGCGCAGCCGCGCCCCGATGTGAAGCTCCCGGCACAGGCCACGCTGCCACTGGCGAGCGGGCTCGTGCGCGTGCTCGACGACGAGCATCGCGCGGTCGGCGCATGGGATCCGCACGTCGAGCCCGAAGTGCTGCAGGCGGGACTGCGCCATATGCTGCTCACCCGCATCTTCGACGAGCGCATGCAACGCACGCAGCGACAGGGCCGCATTTCCTTCTACATGCGCTCCTACGGCGAGGAGGCCGTGTCGGTCGCGCAGGCCATGGCGCTGCGCCCGGGCGACATGCTGTTCCCCTCCTATCGCAATCAGGGCCTCTACATGGTGCGCGGCCGGCCGCTGGTCGATCTCATGTGCCAGCTCCTCTCGAACACGCGCGACATGTGCAAGGGACGCCAGCTTCCGGTGATGTACCACTGGCGGCAGGGCAAGATCTTCTCGATTTCCGGCAACCTCGCAACGCAATTTCCACAGGCGGTCGGTTGGGCGATGGCGGCCGCCATCAAGGGCGAGGATCACGTCGCTGCGACGTGGATCGGTGAGGGCTCGAGCGCCGAGGGCGACTTCCATGCCGGCATGGTGTTCGCCGAGGTCTACCAGGCGCCTGTGCTGCTCAACATCGTCAACAACCAATGGGCGATCTCGACCTTCCAGGGTTTCGCGGGCGGCGAAAGATCGACTTTCGCGGCACGCGGGCCCGGATACGGTGTCGCGGGCATTCGCGTGGACGGCAACGACTTCCTCGCGGTGCATGCCGTGACGCAATGGGCCGCGGAGCGCGCGCGCAAGGGCGGCGGCCCCACGCTGATCGAACACGTGACCTACCGGGCTGCCGCGCATTCGACGAGCGACGACCCTTCCCGCTATCGGCCCAAGGACGAATACGAACACTGGCCGCTCGGCGATCCGGTGGAGCGGCTGAAGCTGCACCTGATCGCGCTCGGCGAGTGGTCGCAAGAGCGCCACAGGAAACTTGCGGGCGAGCTCGAGGAGGAAGTTGCCGCGGCGTGGCGGGAGGCCACGAAGTACGGCACGTTGAACGAAGGCCCGCGGCTCGACCCCGACCTGATGTTCGAAGACGTCCTGAAGGACATGCCCGAGCACCTCGCGCGCCAGCGCGAGCAACTGCGCGCGGAGCGGGGCTGAGCCATGGCCAGGATGAACATGATCCAGGCGCTCAATTCCGCCATGGACGTGATGCTCGAACGCGACCCGGGCGTTGTGGTGCTCGGCGAGGACGTCGGCTATTTCGGCGGTGTGTTTCGCACGACCGATGGCTTGCAGCGCAAGTACGGCGAGCATCGCGTGCTCGATACACCGATCTCCGAGCTCGGCATCGTCGCCGCGTCGATCGGCATGGCGGTGAACGGCCTGCGCCCGGTCGCGGAGATCCAGTTCGCCGACTACATCTACCCCGGCTACGACCAGATCGTGAGCGAGCTCGCGCGCCTGCGCTATCGCAGCGCGGGTGAGTTCTACGCGCCCGTGACGATCCGCACGCCCTGCGGCGGTGGCATCCGCGGCGGCCAGACCCATTCGCAGAGCCCCGAGGCAATCTTCGCGCACGTCTGCGGCGTCAAGGTGGTGATGCCGTCGAATCCCTACGACGCGAAGGGCCTCCTGATCGCGGCCATCGAAGACGACGACCCGGTGATCTTTCTTGAGCCAAAGCGGCTCTACAACGGCCCGTTCGACGGCGACCCGGGAAAGCCCGCCGTGCCCTGGAGCGCGCATCCGCGCGGCGAAGTGCCCGAAGGGCACTACACCGTGCCGATCAGCAAGGCGCAGATCGTGCGCGCCGGCAAGGACATCACGATCATTGCGTATGGCACGATGGTGCATGTGGCGGAAGCGGCGGCGCAGTCGCTCGGCCTCGATGCCGAGGTCATCGACGTGCGCACGATCTCGCCGCTCGACAGCGAGACGCTCTGCGAATCGGTGCGGCGCACCGGGCGCTGCCTCATCGTGCACGAGGCAACGCGCTTCGGCGGCTTCGGCGCCGAGATCGCCGCTACGGTGCAGGAGCAGTGCTTCTGGCAGCTCCAGGCGCCGATCGGGCGCGTGGGCGGTTGGGATACTCCGTATCCGCATGCGTTCGAATGGGAGTATTTTCCCGGCCAGAAGCGGGTGGCGATGGCGCTCGAAGCCATCATGTCGGCAGGCTGAGCGCGCGGGGGCACGATGGGGACCTACATTTTCAGGATGCCTGATCTCGGTGAAGGCACGGTATCCGCCGAGATCCTGCAGTGGCACGTCAAGGTGGGCGATGTCGTGCAGGAAGACCAGATCGTCGTCGAGGTGATGACCGAGAAGGCGGCGATCGAGATTCCGGCGCCGGTGTCGGGTCGCGTCGTGCGAGCCCAGGGCAAGCCGGGCGACGTGATCGCGGTCGGATCCGAACTGATTGCGTTCGAGACCGATGCGGCGGCCGCTGCGGCTCCCGCGAGCGCTACAGCAGAATCATCAGCTGTTGCCGCACCGCCTGCTCCACCGGCGCAGTCTGCGGCCCCCGCTGGTCGTGTGATGGCGTCACCCGCCACCCGTCGTCGCGCGAAAGAAGCGGGCATCGATCTGCAAAAGGTCGCAGGCTCCGGTCCCGGCGGGCGCGTGACTCGCGCAGATTTCGAAGCAGCCGCGACGGGCCATGCGCCCACCTCCGGTGCAACGCAGGGCGCGGAGCGCCCGGCCGCGCTACGCGCGCGCCGCGAAGGCACGACGGAGGTGAAGATCATTGGCCTGCGCCGGGTGATCGCGCAGCGCATGAGTGAAGCGAAGCGCAATATTCCCCATTTCGCCTACGTCGAGGAAGTCGACGTCACGGAGCTGGAAGCACTGCGCGGGCATCTCAATGCCACGGCCCCCGAAAGTGCGCCGTCGCTCACGCTGCTGCCGTTCCTCGGCCTTGCGCTCGCGCGTGTGCTGCCTGCCTTTCCCCAATGCAACGCCCTGCACGATGCTGAGCGCAACGTCATCGTGCAGCACGCACCGCTTCATCTCGGCATCGCCACACAGACACCGGATGGGCTCAAGGTGCCCGTCGTGCGGCACGCGGAGGCTCTCTCGCTGCGCCAGCTCGCGGCGGCGATCCGTGACGTGTCCGATCGCGCCCGGCGCAACAGGTCGCCGCGCGAGGAGCTATCCGGATCGACGATCACGGTGACGAGCCTCGGCAAGCTGGGAGGCATCGTCTCGACTCCCGTGATCAACGCGCCGGAGGTGGCGATCATCGGCGTGAACAAGGCGGTCGAGCGCCCCGTCGTGTACGGCGGCGCCATCACGATCCGTCGCATGATGAATCTCTCATCGTCGTTCGATCACCGGTTTGTGGACGGTTACGATGCCGCTTCCATGATCCAGGCGCTCAGGCATCTCCTCGAGCATCCTGCGACGATTTTCATGACTGACGAGGAAGTTGCACGATGAAAGAAGCTGCGAAGCCCGCATTCGGCACGGTGTTGACCTCGACGATGGCGGTGGCCGAGTACCGCGACGGGCGCTGGCAGGCGCACGAGCTGAAACCCGTGGGGCCAATCCCGATGCACCCGGCCGCGCACGTCCTGCACTACGGCAGCGAATGCTTTGAAGGTTTCAAGGCCTATCGTGGCAAGGATGGCACGGTAAGCGTCTTTCGCATGGACAAGCACATCGAGCGCATGCGCCAGAGCGCGCGCCAGCTGGTGCTGCCCGAGCCCGACGCCGCGCAACTTGCCACGATGGTGCGCGAAGTCATCCGCGCAAGTCGCGAACAGGTACCCGAGTCGCCGGGGGCGCTGTACCTGCGCCCGATGCTGATCGGTACGACGCCGAACATCGGGGCAGCCGCGACGCCGAGCGGTACGGCGCTACTGATCGTGCTCGCAAGCCCCGTGTGGGATTACTTCGCGGGCGGCGCGAAGCCGCTGCGCATTTTCGTCGAGGAGGAAAAGACGCGCACGGCCTCGCACCTCGGTGTCGTGAAGACAGGTGGCAACTACGCAGCAGCGCTCGGTCCGACGCTCGAGGCGCGCAAGCAGTACGGCATCGACCAGGTGCTTTTTTGTCCGGGAGGCTCGGTGCAGGAAACGGGTGCCGCCAATTTCCTGTTGCTGCGCGCGGGGCAGGTGCTGACCCGCAGCCTCGACAGTTCGTTTCTGCACGGCGTCACGCGCGACTCGCTGCTCACAATGGTGCGCGACTCCGGCTGGCGCGTCGAAGAGCGTCCGTTCGATGTCGCCGAAATGCTCGAATGGGTGAAGACCGGCGAAGCGGCCCTGTCGGGAACCGCGGCGGTCCTCGCGGGTGTCGGGACGCTCGTCACCCGGAGCGGAGAGCATCGCGTGGGGAGCGGCGAGATCGGGCCGGTGACACAGCAGCTGCGCCAGCAGCTCGTCGCGATCCAGACCGGCGAGGCGGCGGACCAGCGGGGTTGGCTCGAGCGGGTCTGATGGTGCGTTGTCCGGACACCGGTGCGTCCGTACGGGATCCCGATGACTTGTCAGCCGACTGGTGGGACAGGGGCTTTTCCGGGTAAATTGCACCCCTTTTTTCCCGGACGGGGCCATGAAGAGCGACGCGACCGAAGCCGAGGTGAGCCGCAGGCGAACCTTTGCCATCATCTCCCACCCCGACGCCGGCAAGACGACCCTGACCGAAAAGCTCCTGCTCTTCGGCGGTGCGATCCAGATGGCGGGCACCGTGAAAGGGCGCAAGGCCGCGCGTCACGCGACCTCCGACTGGATGCGCCTCGAGCAGCAGCGCGGGATCTCCGTGACCTCGTCGGTCATGCAATTTCCGTATCGTGGCCGCATCGTGAACCTGCTCGACACGCCGGGCCACGAGGATTTCTCGGAGGACACCTACCGCACGCTGACGGCAGTTGACTCGGCGCTGATGGTGATCGACTGCGCGAAGGGCGTCGAGACGCGCACGATCAAGCTGATGGAGGTCTGTCGCCTGCGCGACACGCCGATCATGACCTTCATCAACAAGCTCGACCGCGAAGGGCGCGAGCCGATCGATCTGCTCGACGAGATCGAGCGCGTGCTCGGCATCGCGACGACGCCGATCACCTGGCCCATCGGCATGGGGCGCGAGCTCGCGGGCATCTATCACCTGCCCGAAGATCGCATTTACGTCTATAGCGCGGGTGAGCGGGGCCGTGTCGGCGAGAATCTCGCAATCGAGGGCCTTCACAGCGAGTCGGGGCGGGCTTTTCTCGGCGAGCGGGCCGCGAAGTTCGATGCCGAGATCGAGCTGGTGCGCGGCGCGAGTGCGCCCTTTGACCCGGATCTGTATCGGGCCGGCCGTCAGACGCCGGTGTTCTTCGGTTCTGCGATCGGCAATTTCGGTGTCGAGGAGCTGCTCGCTGCGTTCGTCGAGCACGCTCCGTCGCCGCTGCCACGCGCGACACAGCAGCGCGAGGTACAGGCGGAAGAACCGCAGCTCACCGGCTTCGTGTTCAAGATCCAGGCCAACATGGACCCGGCGCACCGCGACCGTATCGCGTTCATGCGCCTTTGTTCGGGGCGCTACGCGCGCGGCATGAAGTTGCACCATGTGCGGCTCGGCAAGGAAATGCGCGTGGCCGACGCGCTCACCTTCCTCGCCGCCGACCGCAGCCAGGCCGAGGAGGCTTATGCGGGCGACATCATCGGCCTGCACAACCACGGCACCATCAATATCGGCGACTCCTTCACCGAGGGCGAGCATCTCGTTTTCACCGGCATCCCGAATTTCGCTCCCGAGATGTTCCGCCGCGCGGTACTGAAAGATCCGCTGCGCATGAAGGCCCTCTCCAAGGGTCTCGCGCAACTGTGCGAGGAGGGCGCAACGCAACTCTTCAAGCCGCTGCGCAACAACGACATGGTGCTCGGCGCCGTCGGGCAGCTGCAGTTCGAGGTGGTCGCGTTCCGGTTGCAGGACGAGTACGGGGTGCAATGCCATTTCGAACCGGTGAACGTCTACACCGCGCGCTGGATCGCATCGGGCGACGAGCGCAAGCTCGATGAATTCCGCACCAAGGCCTACGACGGCCTTGCGCTCGATCACTCCGGTGCGCTTGTCTACCTCGCACCGACGCGCGTGAATCTCTCGCTCACACAGGAGCGCTGGCCGGACGTGCGCTTCCTCGAAACGCGCGAGCACCTCGCCGCCTGAGCTGCGAGCCAGGCGGACGAGGCTCGATCAGTCGGGAAATGACGCGGGCGCGCCGTCGGGCGCGGCACCCATCCCGTTCCGTCGTGGCCTGAGCGCACCGCTGGCGTAGGCGAGGTCGAGCGCGGCGACGAGCCAGGCGAGGCGCTGTTCCGGCGTACGGCGCCGGAAGGACCAGCGGCGCAGCGCCTCGGCGTCCTCCCAGCTGCCCCAGGCACTCGGCTCGCGGTCGGGGTCGAAGACGGACAACGCGGCTACTCCTGCCTGTGTGAGCGCAGCCGCTCGATATCCGCCAGGTCCTGCGGGCGGCCTGCGACCTGCTTCATGCGGATGAGATGTGCCACTGACGCGACTCGCACCGTGACCCCGCCGAGGAGCATGGGCGCAGCGTCACGCCACAGGTCTTCAAAGGGAATCGGCGGTTCGATGAAGATGTCGATCGTGGGCTTGGTGTTGTTGGCATCCCAGAAACTGAAAACCTGCATGTTTCGATCACGCCGCCAGGCTGTGCGCCGGCCGGCGTCCGCAAGCTCCATCGCGTCGACCGGCGCAAGCGGCCGGTAGCCGATGCGCGTCAGGGCGCTGACTGCCGCCTGTACCGACTCACTCGTGAGATCCATGGCGATATCGATATCCGCCGTCAGTCGATCGTGACCGTGGAGGACGACCGCAAGGCCGCCGGCGACGACAAATCGCACTTGCGCCTGCATGAGCGCCGTGAAAACAGCGATGAAATCAGTAGGCATGACTGATTCTCCGGGCAGATGCCGTCGCCGCACAAGGGGTCACTGCGATGCACCCGCGCATCCGTGCGGCGCCTGCTCGACCTGCTGGTCGACCGGTTCGTCGAGGTGACGCCGGGGCGCCGGGGCGGGTAGCCTAGCGCGGATGGCGAAGGTTCTCACCCGCAGACCCGTCGTTGCCTGGGCGCTCTACGACTGGGCGAACTCGGCATTCGCGACGACCGTGATGGCGGGCTTCTTTCCGCTTTTCTTCAAGCAGTACTGGAATGAAGCCGTTCCGGCGACGGTGAGCACCTTTCGTCTGGGCGTCACGAGCGGCGTCACGAGCCTCATCGTGGCCTTCATGGCGCCAGTCATCGGTGCGATCGCCGACAAGGGTGGGGCGCGCGTCAAGCTGCTCGCGCTCTTCACGGTGCTCGGCGCGGCGATGACCGCGGCGCTCGTGCTGGTCGGGCAGGGCGACTGGGGCTCGGCCGCCCTGCTGTATGGTGCGGCGTCAATCGGTTTCTGGGGCGGCAACCAGTTCTATGACTCGCTCCTGACGGACGTGGCTGCACAGCCCGAGTACGACCTCGTGTCGGGCTATGGTTACGCGCTGGGGTATCTCGGCGGCGGCCTGCTGTTTGCAGTCAATGCTTTGATGGTGTCGCAGCCGGCGCTGTTCGGCATCGCGACTGCCGCCACGGCGGTGAAATTGTCGTTCGCGAGTGTGGCGCTCTGGTGGCTCGTGTTCACGGTGCCGGCTCTGCTCTTCGTGCGCGAGCAGCGAAGCGCGACGCCGTTGCCCCCAAAGAGGGCAGTCACCGCCGGGCTCGCCGAGCTGCGGCGCACGTTCGCGCACGTGCGCGAAAGTCGCGCGCTGCTCCTGTTCCTGCTCGCCTACTGGTTCTATATCGACGGAGTGAACACCATCATCAAGATGGCCGTCGACTATGGACTTGCGCTCGGCTTCCGGCAGGCAAGCCTGATCCAGGCGCTGCTGCTCGTGCAGTTTGTCGGCTTTCCGGCGGCGCTCGCGTTCGGCTGGCTCGGCACCCGCATCGGCGCGCGCGCCGGCATCCTGATCGCACTCGCCGTCTACACGGGCGTCACACTCTACGCGTACCGGCTCGATACCGAGGCGGAGTTCTTCACGCTCGCGATCGTGATCGGCTGCGTGCAGGGCGGCGTGCAGTCGCTGTCGCGCTCATTCTTTGGCCGGCTCGTGCCCGCGGGCAGGGCGGGCGAGTTCTTCGGCTTCTACAACATGATGGGCAAGGCCGCCGCGATCCTCGGTCCGCTGCTCGCGGGCACGGTGGCGCTCGTGAGCGGCGATTCGCGCCTCGCGATGCTCTCGATCGCGTTGCTCTTCATCGTGGGCGGAGCGCTGCTGCTGCGGGTTCCCTATCGATCGCCGGACCAGTCTGCGGGGTCGACGCCGTAGAACTCGCGCAGTTGCGCGTGCAGCCGTGGATGCGCCGTACGGAATTCGCCCGCCCGCTCGAAGAACACCTCGGTCGCCGTTGCGAAGAATTCGCCCAGATCCTCGGCGCCATACGGGTCGATCAGCGTATCCTCGCCCCGATCGACCGCATCGCACAGTTCCTCATAGGCCGCCTGCAGTGCCGCGTGCCAGCGATCGGCAGCGGGCGCAAGTGAGCCGCCGTCGGTGAGCGCGCCATCCGAGAGGTGATCGAGATGATGCGCGAACTCGTGCAGCACGACGTTGTAGCCACCCTCGCTCGCGAGGCCCGCTTCGATATCTTCCCACGACAGCACGATGCGGGAGAGGTCGATCGCCTGCCCGGAAAGCGCGCGGCTGCCCTCCGTGACGAGGCCGTACTCGTCCTCGTCGCGGTCCTCGACGACAAATTCCGCCGGGTACAGGAGCACGCTGTAGAGCGCGTCGTAGGCGCGCGGGTCGCGGTGGGCGACGAGGAACGCCGCCTGCGTTGCGACGATGAGCCGCATCTCGTCGGTGACCGAAAGTCCGCCACAGCCGATGAAGTTCACACGATGGAGCAGGCGACGGGCCGCGAGCTCGACACGCTCACGCTCGGTCGGCGGCAGGGAGCCGTAGAGCCGCACGCGCGCGAGCAGTGCGCGCCATGCGGGTGGGAAGGGCTCGCGCAGCGTCCGATTCAGGCGCCGTGCGGCGCGAACGCGCCAGACCGCGACAAGTATCCCGAATGCGACCAGGCCGCCGAGCACCGGGAGGGCAGTCATGAACTGCGCGTCGCCGGCGCGCGCGGCAGGCTGCGCACTTTGGCTGCGAAGCGCCGCACCGCCCCCGGCTCCTGCGCGGGCCCGTAGCGCAGTCCGGCATACTCGCCCGCGAGCGCAGCGGCTTCGGCTGCGAGATCGGGCCGCGCGCGGCCGACACGCGAGGCATACGCAAGCGGTGCCTCCGCTGCGCCACGCGCAAGACCCACACGCGCGTATCTTGCGCCGAGCGCTCCCCATGCGCGCGCGAGGCGGTCGGGGCGCGCGGGGCGCAGCCAGAAGCGGGACTGCCACGCCATCCCTGCGAGCCACACTGCGAGGCCGAGGCCGAGCAGCGCGCCGAGCTGTTGCCAGCGGGGCGAGTCGAAGCCGAGGTGCTCGAGCAACGCGAGCTGCGAATCCTGGCCGAACTGCAGCACACGCTGGCGCCACGCTGTATTCAGCGCGTCCCAGGTCTGCACGAGCTCCGCGAGCCAGGCGTTGTCACGCGCGAGGCGTGTCGCGAACGAGGCCGCATCCGGTAGCAGGTCAAAGAGGCCGCGCCGCAACCGTTCAGGCGCCACGACGCCCGTCGGGTCCACCCGGACCCAGCCGCGCCCGCCGACCCAGATCTCGACCCAGGCGTGCGCGTCGGACTGCCGGACGAGGAAATACCGGCCGACCGGATTCCATTCTCCGCCCAGGTAGCCGGTCACGACACGTGCCGGCACTCCACCCGCGCGCATCAGCGTCGCGAATGCCGATGCATAGTGGCCGCAGAAGCCCCGGCGCGTGCTGAAGAGAAACTCATCGACCGCGTTGCCCGTGAGCTTCGGTGGCGTGAGCGTGTACTCGAAGCCTTTCTGGACGAAGTAATCGAGCACGGCGCGCGCATACGAGGCAGTGTCCGGCGCCCCGGCCTGCAACCGGGTGGCTAGCGCGAGGGTGCGCGGATTCTGGTTGGGCGGCAGCTCGAGGCTGTAGCGACGCCCGAGTACTGAAAGTGGCTCATGCGTCACGGTGCGTGGACGCGAGGTCGCAGTGTATGTGACGGCCTCGGTCACGGGCCGTACTGAAATCAGGCGGCGATCGAGCGTCAGCTGCACGCGACGATCGGGCGCGCCGACGACCGACTCGAGCGCGTACCACCAGTTGTGGCCGTGTGGTTCGAGCGTGACGCGATAGCGATAGGTGGGGCCTTCGAACTGCACGTGCGGCTCGAGGAAGTAGCGGCCCCGCTCGCGCCGCCAGGTCGTGCCGTCGAACGACTGCAGCACCGGCCCGCGCCAATACCGCTCCTGCGGAGGGGGTGCGGCACCCTCGAATTGCACGCGAAACGCGGGCGTATCGGCGACGGTCAGCTCGTCGATCTGCCCTGGGCTCATTTCGTCCGACAGCCCCGTCACCGCCTGACCCGGATTCGGCAGCGCCCAGAACGCGCCCGGCAGGCGCGGAAAGAAGAGGAAAAGCAGCAGCGCCAGCGGCAGTGCATAGGCGAGCGCGCGGCCGGCGAGCTGCAGCGGCGCCTTGACACCCGTCAGCGCGTCGGGTGCGGCGATCACTGCGAGCGCGGCACAGCTGATCCAGAGCTGCAGCGCATAGAGCGGCACGCGCGTGAGCCCCTGGCGGTCGAGGCAGGCTGCGAGCAGCAGGAAGAGCGATACGGCGAGCATCACATAGTCGTCGCGGCGCGCGCGCGTCTCGAGCAGCTTGAGCGAGCCCATCGCAACGAGCAGCGCACTGCCGGCCGCAAGGCCATTCAGGGTGCGAAAGCTCGCGAGCACGCCGAGAGTGAGGGCGATCGCGATGCCGACGCGCAGCCATGTATCCGGCAGCGCCGGGCCGCGCAGCGCGAGGAGCACGCGTGCGATCGCGGCGCCGAGCGCGAAGACCGTGATCCAGAGCGGCAGGCGATCGATGTGCAGCACGACTGCGCTGCCGAAGGCGGCGAGCGACCAGCAGAGCGGGCGAAGTCGCGCGCCGCTCACGGCGGCACCCGGGCGAGCGCTGCGAGGCAGCGGTGCCGGTGCCCGCTGCCACGTCCTGCCGCCAGGTACTCACCGGGCAGGCGCAATGCATACCGCTCGCCGCGCTGCTCTGCGTCGACGATCCAGCGGCACAGCTGCTCGAGTCGTGCTTCAAGTCCAAGCGGCGCGAGGCGATCAAAATCGAACTCGTGCAGCGCCCCGCCTTCCACCGCGTAATCGCCGACCAGGAGCGGCGCGCCGCGCGCGTAGGCCTTCCACGCGATGCGCCGTGGCGAGTCTCCGTCGCGATACGGCCGCAGGCCTCGCCACTCGTCGTCTCCGGCCTCTGGCCGCTCGCCCGTCGCCCGTTGCTCGCTGCCCGCGGCCCGCAGCAGCGGCCGTCCACCGCGCGCGGCCGGATAGACGATCAGTTCCAGCGGCAGATGCAGCCAGGTCCAGGCGCGAAAGAGGCCGAAAGGCCAATTCGTCGAGAGGCGCAAGCGATCGACGGCATGGACGCCGCGACGGGCGGCTGGCACCGGGAGCTGCACGGTCAAGTGCTGCGCGGCGCCGGCCCGTGCCAGCGCGCTTCCCGCCTCGCGTCCCGCCCCGCGGAGCGCGATACGGTACTCGAAACGCGCGGTGGAGCCCGTGTCGATGACAAGTTCGAGGCGACCGTCTTCGCCGGCGAATGCCGACTCGACCCGCGCGCTGACGAGGGTCGCGCCGAGCAGATTGCCGTGGCACATGTACATCGCCGTGAGCATGAGTCCGGCGAGCAGAAACGTGACGAGGAGCGCGAGGCTGTTCGCGTAGTTGAGCCCGGCGAGCAACATGCCAAATAGAAGAACGGTGAAGCCGAGACCGGCGCGCGTCGGCAGGATGTAGAGGCGCCGACGGTGGATTGCGACGGGCAGCGAGTCGGCGCCCTGGCGGTGCCTCACCCACGCCGCGAGGCGCGAGTCGAGCATGAGGCGCAGGCTTGTAGCGATCGCCATCGCAGCGCGTCGTTACGCAGGAATGGGCACGGCTTCCACCACCCGGCCCGCAAGCCGCAGCCCGTCGGCGGCATCGAGCGAGTCGCGCCGTTCGAGCCGATGGCCGGCGACCGCGCCGAACACCGCTTGCACGTCGTCCGGCAGTACGGCGTGGCGCCCGCAGATCGCCGCCCAGGCCTGCGCGGCGCGCAGCAGCCCCTGGCCCGCGCGCGGCGAGAGCCCGATGCGGATTTCGGCGTGGGCGCGTGTGTGCGCGATGAGCGATTGCAGGTAGTCGAGCAGCGCATCGGAAACGTGGATCGATCGCACGGCGGCTTGCAGCGCCAGCACGTGTTCGGCGTCGAGCACCGGCGCGAGCTGTGGCAGGAGTTCCCGCCGCTCGCCTTCCCGCAGCAGTTCGCGCTCGTGCGTCGAGTCCGGATACCCGAGGTGGATGCGCATCAGGAACCGGTCGAGCTGCGATTCGGGCAATGCGTAGGTGCCGGCCTGCTCGTGCGGGTTCTGGGTCGCGACCACGAAGAAGGGATCCGGGAGCCGGTAGGTGGTGACATCGGTGCTCACCTGTCGCTCCTCCATGGCCTCAAGCAGCGCGCTTTGCGCCTTCGGGCTCGCGCGGTTCACCTCGTCGGCGAGGATGAGCTGCGTGAAGAGCGGCCCCTTGCGGAAATGGAACTGCTGCGTGTTGCGGTCGAAGACCGACACCCCGATGATGTCGGCCGGCAGCAGATCGCTCGTGAACTGCACGCGCTGCCATGCGAGGCCGAAAACCTGCGCGAGCGCGTGGGCGAGCGTGGTCTTGCCAACGCCCGGCACGTCCTCGATCAGCAGATGCCCGCGCGCGAGCAGGCACGCGACTGCAAGGCGCAGCTGCAACGGCTTGCCGAGAATGATCGTCTCGAGCGTCGCGATGGCCTGTTGCAGCCGCTCGCTCATGCGGCCCCCAGAAGGCTCCGTACCCGCACGAGCTGGGGCCCGAGCTGGGCAAGGTCGCGTTCGAAGCCAGCGATGCGCTCGCGCTCCTGCGCGACCACGTCTGCCGGTGCGTTGCGCACGAAGTTGTCGTTCGCGAGCTTGCCACGCGCCTTCTTCAGCTCGCCCTCCTGCTTCGCGATCAGCTTTGTGAGCCGCTCCACCTCGGCGCCGGCGTCGATGAGGCCTGCCATCGGCACGTGCAGCTGCAGCTCGCCCGCCAGCCCTGTGGCGGATGCGGGTGCGCGCTCGCCGGCCGGAAGAGTTGTGATCTTTTCGAGTCCCGCGAGGCGCTCGAGGTACACGCGGTGGCGCGCGAGCCGCCCGGTGTCGAGTGGGGTGCCGTGCTGGACGAGGAGCGGAATGCGCCGCGACGGCGCGATGTTCATCTCGCCGCGGATCTGGCGCAGCGCGAGGATGACGCGCTGCAGCCACGCGACTTCGGCCTCGGCAGGCTCGTCGGCGGGCCACTCACTGCGCGCGGGCCAGGATGCCAGCATGATCGTCGGGCCTTCACGGGCCGCGAGAGGCGCGATGCGCTGCCAGATTTCCTCGGTGATGAAAGGCATGAGCGGATGCAGCGCGCGCAACAGCGCCTCGAATACTTCGAGCAGGGTGCGTCGCGCCGCGTGCTTTGCAGCATCCGGGGCGTCACCCTGCAGTACGGGCTTCACGAGTTCGAGATACCAGTCGCAGAACTCGTACCAGGTGAACTCGTAGAGCGCGGTGGCAGCGTAATCGAAACGGTACCCGGCGAACGCCGCGTCGACCGCCTCGATCGTGCGGCCGAGCCGCGAGCGGATCCAGTGATCGGCAACGGAAAGCTCGACGGGTCCGGCGGCGGGCCCGGCCGCATCGCCTTCGACCATCATCGTGACGAAGCGCGCGGCATTCCACAGCTTGTTGCAGAAGTTGCGGTAGCCCGCGACGCGGCCGAGATCGAAGCGGATGTCGCGGCTCTGGGTCGCGAGCGCAGCGAAAGTGAAGCGCAATGCATCGGTGCCGTAGGCGTCGATGCCCTGCGGAAAGTGCTTGCGCGTCGCCTTCTCGATCGCGGGCGCGAGGTGCGGTTGCATGAGCCCGGTGGTGCGCTTCGCGACGAGCGACTCGAGGTCGATGCCGTCCACGATGTCGAGCGGGTCGATCACATTGCCCTTCGACTTCGACATCTTCTGGCCTTCACCGTCGCGGATGAGGCCGTGGATATACACGTCGCGAAACGGCGGCTTGCCATCCATGAACTTGAGTCCGAGCATCACCATGCGGGCGACCCAGAAGAAGATGATGTCGAAGCCCGTGACGAGCACGCTCGTCGGGTAGAACTTCGCGAGCGCCGGCGTGCGCTCGGGCCAGCCGAGTGTCGAGAAGGGCCAGAGCGCCGAGGAAAACCAGGTGTCGAGGACATCGCAGTCCTGCGTCAGTCTCACGGCAGGGGCGATCTGGTGGCGAGCGCGAGCTTCCGCCTCGTCGCGGCCGACGTAGTAGCGACCGGTATCGTCATACCATGCCGGGATGCGGTGGCCCCACCAGAGCTGGCGGCTCACGCACCAGTCCTTGATGTTGTGCATCCACTCGTAATAGGTCTTCGACCAGCTCTCGGGCACGAAGCGGATATCGCCGCGCTCGACCGCCGCGATCGCAGGTTGCGCCAGCGGCTCGATGCGCACGTACCACTGATCGGTGAGGTACGGCTCGATCACGGCCTGCGTACGGTCGCCGCGCGGCACCATGAGCTTGTGCGGCTCGATGCGCTCGATGAGGCCGGCCGTCTCGAGCTCGGCCACAACGCGCTTGCGCGCCTCGAATCGGTCGAGGCCGCGGAAGCGCTCGGGCGCGCTTTCGTTGATCGCCGCCTGCGACGTGAAGACGTTGATCTTCGGCAGGCCATGACGCTCGCCGATGTCGTAATCGTTGAAATCGTGCGCAGGCGTGATCTTCACGCAGCCGGAGCCGAAGGCGGGGTCGACATAGGTGTCGGCGATGACCGGGATACGCCGGCCCGCAAGCGGCAGGGCGATCTCGCGGCCGACGAGGTGGGCGTAGCGCGTGTCGTCGGGGTGCACGGCGACTGCCGTATCGCCGAGCATCGTTTCGGGACGGGTGGTGGCGACGACGACATGACCTGCGCCATCTGCGAGCGGATAGCGCAGGTGCCACAGCTGGCCGTCTTCCTCTTCCGCCAACACTTCGAGGTCGGACACGGCGGTCTGCAGCACCGGGTCCCAGTTCACGAGCCGCTTGCCGCGGTAGATCAGCCCCTCATCGTGCAGCCGCACGAACACTTCGGTCACCGCGGCTGAAAGGCCTGGATCCATCGTGAAGCGATCGCGCGACCAGTCGACCGAGGCGCCGAGGCGGCGCATCTGGTGCTGGATCGTGCCGCCCGATTGCTCCTTCCACTGCCAGATGCGCTCGACGAACGCCTCGCGCGTCATCTCCACGCGATGCTTGCCCTCGGCGGCGAGTTGACGCTCGACGACCATCTGCGTCGCGATGCCCGCGTGGTCGGTGCCGGGCTGCCACAGCGTGTCCGCGCCGCGCATGCGGTGATAGCGGGTGAGGGCGTCCATGATCGTGTCCTGGAACGCATGCCCCATGTGCAGCGTACCGGTGACGTTCGGTGGCGGAATGACGATGCAGTAGGGCTCGCCGCTGCCGCGCGGCGCGAACCAGCCATTCGTTTCCCAGTGGGCGTAGAGGCGCCTCTCGATGTCGCGCGGCGAGAAGACTTTGTCCATCCGCCAAATTATAGCGAGGCGGCGCCCACCTTATGGGTGTTCGGATCGAGGCCCTGGTCACGGTATCGACGGAAGCGCTCGCGGCCCGCGGTGCGCCGCGTCGCTTCGCCGTCGATGAATTCGAGGACGCGCGACGCGCGCAGCGCGATCGGCGGAATGTCCGCATCGAGATTCAGGACGGCGTCCGGAAGGCTGGCGGGTTCGATACCGGCCGACAGGACCACCGGCGCCGCGACCGGCGCATCGGCCGCGACGAGCGTCTCGTGCGGCACGAAGCTGCGGTCCGCGAAGGTCCAGAGCAGCTCATCGAAACGCCCGAGTTCGCCTTCGGCCCGGCACCAGACGAGAACGCGCAGCCCGGCGAGATACGCCTTTTCGGTCACACGGCAGGCGAGCTGCAGGCGCGCGTCGCCTGCGGCGTCGGTGACATAGAAGTCGACCTGCGGCATGGCCTGCTCAGCGCGCGGCGCGCTGGATCAGGAACTCCGACAGCAGGCTGATCGGCCGCCCGGTGCTGCCCTTCTGCGCCCCAGACAGGTACGCGGTACCCGCAATGTCCATGTGGGCCCATTTCAGGCCCTTGGTGAACTTGCCGAGGAAAGCGCCTGCCGTGATCGCGCCACCGTCGCGGCCGGCGACGTTTGCCATGTCGGCGAAGTTGCTTTTCAGCTGGTCGGCATAGTCTTCGGTGAGCGGCAGTTGCCACGCGCGATCGTCCGCGCGACGACCACTCTCGACGAGTTCGCGCGCGAGCGCGTCGTCGTTCGCCATGACGCCGCTGTGGTGCGCGCCGAGGGCGACCACGCAGGCGCCGGTGAGGGTGGCGATGTCGACCACTGCGGCGGGCTTGAAACGCCGTGCGTAGTGCAGCGCGTCACACAGGATCAGGCGGCCTTCGGCGTCGGTGTTCAGGATCTCGACAGTCTGGCCCGAGGCGCTCGTCACGATGTCACCTGGCTTGATCGCGCGCCCGCCCGGCATGTTCTCGCAGGTGGGCACGAGACCAACCACGTTGAGCGCGAGCTTCAGTTCGCTGACGACGGTCAGGGCGGCAATCACGGTGGCGGCGCCGCTCATGTCGAACTTCATTTCGTCCATCGCCGGCGGGTCCTTCAGCGAAATGCCGCCAGTGTCGAAGGTGATGCCCTTGCCGACGAGTACGACGGGCGCTTCACCCGCCTTGCCGCCGCGGTGCTCGAGCACGATGAAGCGCGGCGGCTCCTCGCTGCCCCGTGTCACCGCGAGAAAGCAGCCCATGCGCTCGCGCCGGATCGCGCGTTCGTCGAGCACGCGCACGCGCAGGGACTGGGGATGTCGCCTTGCGAGCGCGCGCGCGCCGTTCGCAAGGTAGCTCGGGGTGCAGACATTCGCGGGCAGGTTCCCGAGGTTGCGCAATGTCTCGAGGCCGATGCCCACTGCAGCTCCGTGCGTGAAACCGCGCCTTGCCGCCGCGACCCCGCTCGCCGCAACCGGGCCCGCGAGGATGCGCGCGAGGGCGGGAGGGCGCGGCTTCTTGCCGGTCTTGAGGTCGTTGACGCGGTAGAGCGCGGCAGCCGCGATTTCCGCGGTGGCGCGCGCCAGCCAGTAGTCGTCGAGTTCGCTCGCCGCGGGGCGTGCGAGGGCGAATGCGGCACTGCTGATACGGGTCCTGGCGAGCGCCGTTACGGCCGTATACGCCGCCCGCCGCCACAGCCTGCGGCTGAGGCCCGCGCGGGTGCCCTGGCCGACCAGCAGCACGCGCCTGGCGCGCAGGCCAGACAGCTCACCCACGAGCAACGTGTCGCCATTGCGGCCCGCGAAATCGCCGCGCTTCACGAGGGCTGCGATGCGGCCGCCGCAAGCCTTGTCGATCAGCCGCGTTTCGTCAGGCAATTCGCCGCCCTCGAAGATGCCCGCCACGAGACACTCGACGCCGAGCCGGTTCGAGTCCTTCGTCCAAACCTCATATTGCATCGTTGGGTCTCCCGACAGCGTCTTGCGCGGGCCTGCGCGCGCCGTTGTAGCGTGAAGCGGTCTGATTTACCTTAGCCATGCGCCGCCGTCTCATCCCATTTCACGCTGTTTGGCATCGTTTCTCGGCTTGCAAATGGGTGCGTAGGCGATGCGCTAGTGTAACCCAACTCATGAGGGGCGGACTTGCGGCGTCTCGATCGCTACATCCTGCAGGAAGTCGTGCAGTCCTGGCTCGCCGTCACGAGCGTTCTGCTGATCATCCTGCTGACCAACCAGGTGGCGGCGGTGCTCGAGCGCGCGGCCGACAACCAGTACCCGCGTTCCGCCGTGCTCATGCTGATCGGCCTGTCGACGCTGCAGAATCTGCCGGTCGTGGTGCCGGTCGGCCTGCTGCTCGGCGTCATGCTCGCCTTCGGGCGCCTCTGGCACGAGAGCGAGATGACGGCCGCACAGGCCTGCGGCGTGGGCCTCGGCCGGATCTACGTGCCGATCACTGCGCTCGCGCTCGTCGTCACGGCGTTGCTCGCCTGGCTCACGCTCGATCTCGCGCCGCGTGCTTCCGCACACGCTTTCACGCTGCGCAGCGAAGCGTTGCGCTCGGGACAGTTTTCGCCCGTTACGGCGGGGCAGTTTCGCAATTTCGGTGGCGGCGATGTCGTGATCTATGCGCAGCACGCGGCGCCCGATGGCAGCCTCGAGCGCGTCTTCATCAAGCGTTCGCGGGGCGAGGCGATCGAAGTCACGCTGGCGCAACGCGCGCGCCACGAGATTTCCGCGGACGGCATGTTGCACACGATCACGCTCTTTGACGGCGCGCGCTACGAGGGCATACCGGGCTCTTCGAAGTTCCGCATCGTCAGGTTCGCAGAACAGGTCGTGCCAGTGCGCCTGCCCGATCTCTCGCCGGGCCGCCGGCGCGTCGAAGCCCTGGCTACCAGCGCACTTCTCGCGAGTCATGAGCCCGGCGACCGTGCGGAGCTGCACTGGCGTATCGCGCTTCCCATAATGGCGATCACGCTGACGCTGCTTGCGGTGCCGCTCAGCCGCCTGCGACCGCGCCAGAGCCGCTATGCGCGCATCTGGCTCGCCGTGCTGATCTATTTCCTCTACTCGAATCTCGCGTCGGCGGGTCGCGTGTGGATCGAGCGCGGCGTCGTTCCCGAGCAGTTCGGACTCTGGTGGGTGCACATCGCGCTCGCGGCGATCGGGCTTGCCGTCATGGCGGCGCCGCGCCTCGTCGCGCGCCTGCGGTACCGGGGCTGAAACGCGCATGATCATCGACCGCTACATCCTCAGAACGATATTCGGTGCGGTGGGGCTCGTGCTGTCGGTGCTGCTTGCGCTCGGCTCGCTCTTCACCTTCATCCAGCAGCAGGACGACATCGGGGTCGGCACATACCGCACGGTCGACGCGATCCTGTATGTCCTGCTCGGCGTGCCACAGCAGATGTTCGAGTTCCTGCCAATTGCTGCGCTCATCGGCGCGCTGCTCGGACTCGGCGCGCTGGCGCGCGGCAGTGAGCTCACCGTAATGCGCGCATCGGGCATCTCGATCGCGCGCGTGGCACTTTCCGCGACCATCGCGGGCCTCGCGCTGATGCTGGTGGCGGTTGTCATCGGGGAGTATCTCGCGCCACCCACGCAGCAGTTTGCCCGGCAGTCCAAGGCGTTCAGCAAGTTCCGCAATGTCAGCTTCGCAGGCCGGGGGGGCGCGTGGGTAAGGGATGGCGACCTGCTGCTGAACGTCGACCAGCAGTCGGGGGCAGCGGAGTTCGGCGGCATGCTCGTCTTCGAATTGACGCGCGATCATGAGCTCGCGGCGATGGGACGCGCGACACGCGCCCGCGCCCTGAACGAGAAGGAGTGGCAGCTCGAGGACTACGCAGAGTCGCGCTTCTCGGGTGATTACGTCAATGGTCGTCGCGCGTCGACGCGTGTGCTGCCCTCCGGCATCGGTGGCAGTTTTCTCGGGCTCACGATCAGCGATCCGAAAGATATCGGGCTGCGTTCCCTGTGGCGGGTGATGCAGGGGCTTGCAGGCAACGATCTCGATGCGCGTCCGTTCGAGTTCGCCTTCTGGTCGAGGATTGCGCGTACCGCCGCGATCGTGTTCGCGGTATTGCTCGCGGTGCCGTTTGTGTTCGGACCGCTGCGATCCTCCGGCACCGGCGCCCGCACGATGATCGGGCTGGTCATCGGCATCGTGTTCTTCCTCATGCAGCGCATGCTCGAGAGCGGGGCGATCGTGTTCGATGCTCCACCGATGCTGCTGGCATGGCTGCCGACACTCTGCCTCGCCGCGGTCGCGGGCGTGCTCGTGTTGCGCACGCGCGGCTAGCAGTTGCGCTCGTAGCGCCACCCGGTGTTCATCATCCAGAGACGGTGCCGACGGCCGGGAAGATCGGGGTTCCCGTCGGCGTAGCCGGCGTCACCGTGGTAGAGGGCTACCGCACCGCCCTCGACCGGTGCGAACCGTGTCGCGAAGTACTCGGGCTCGCGCCCTCCCAGGGTGGCGAGGGCTGTTTCGACATCATCGAAGGCGAGCAATTGCTCGAGGGTGATCCAGGTTGGTGGGGCGAGCTCGATCTCGAGTGCATTGCGCCGGGCCAGTGCGTCAGCCGGACGGAACCAGTCGTGGGCGTGGATCTCGCCCCCGTCCACGGTGACGGTCCCCGCGGGTGCGCGCGCCACGAAGAACCAGGTCGTGAAGCGCCGGGGGGTGATCGAGGGTGGGGTCCAGTGGCTGAACCGCACGAGGCTGTCGGCGTTGATAGTGAGCCCCGCCTCTTCAGCAGCTTCGCGGACTGCGGCACGCCTTGCCGAGGCCGTGTCGTCGCGTGGGCGATCGGTGTCGATGTCGGACGGATCAACACGGCCACCGGGGAACACCCACATGCCTCCGACGAACTCGAGCTTCGAGTTGCGCCTCAACATCAGGACCTCGAGACCGTCGGAACCATCGCGCAACAGCACCACCGTTGCCGCGGGCACGGCTGGGTGCTGCGGCGGTCCTTCAGCGTCGTGCCCGGTTGCGGGCTTGCGTGGATCGGTCATATCTTCTGGCCTGGCTGGGTTCCCGGTAGTTGCACCGCGCCCGCCAGAGCGGTGTCATTCGTAACAAGGATCATCGGTTCGACGAGGCATTGCGCCACCAGCATCCGGTCGAATGGATTCCTGTGCCGTGGCGCCCGCGGGCGCACCCTGGCCCCGCCGCCCTGCCTCAGATGAAGTCGCTGAGCGGGCGGAAGAGTGCGTCGTACTTGTACCGCGGGATCTCGAACTCGCGACCCTTCAACTTCGCATCGAGCGCAGCCGCTTCCTTCGCGGCAGCATCGCCCGTGCTGGTGGCGGTGCCGCGGATGTAACGGTGGTCGCCGTCTTCGCGACCTGCCAGCTCGATTTCGAGCCCGTCGAAGCTGTGTACGATGACACGGGCTTTCGCCGGTGCGTCAGAAGGCAACGCATGGACATCCTCGGCGTGCAGTCCGACGAGCAGCGCAGCGACCGGCGTGACGACGTCGGGTCCGCGTTGCTTCCTGCCCTTCGGCAGGCCCTGAAGGGTGAGCGGATCCGTGGCGGCATCGCGGGCGGCCTGCCAGGCGATGCCGGTCGAGGGCGTGACCGTGAGCGCCTTCACCCGATCCGCGGTGATGTCAGTGAGTGCCGTGTCGATCCAGTGCTTCGGGTCTATATCACTCGAGACTTGCGGCGTCGCGAACAGTGACTGCGCTTCGCCGGGTACCCGTACGAAGTTGCCCGTTCCGCCGACGGCATGGCCGACGAGCAGCGAATAGGGCTTGCCGGGCGTGACCGCTTCAATCAACACGCTCGAGGACGCGGGGCCCGCATCTTCGACGCCGAGCTGCGCGTAGTTGGCAGGGTCACGGGTTTTTTCTTCGGCCACCGCGAGCGCCGCGAGGCCCAGGAGGAGCTTGCGCAATTTCGCGGTATCTGCCGGGTAGTTGCGTTCCCTGACGATCCAGCCGTCGCCTGCGCGCTCGAGCGTGACAGCTGCGCCCTTTGAAGCGAGCCGCAGACTCGTGACCTCGTTGATCTTCGCCTTGAGGCCGGGCAACACGGCTCCTCCGGATGGCGCGCTCTCGGGCACCGTGTGGCGCGAGGCGAGCCACCCCGCCGCCACGATCACGACGAGAGAGACGACCGCGAGGAGGGTGAGCCGGCGCGGGGTGATCACGGCCGCTGCGTCCGCTGCACGAGCAGGATGGCCGCCTGCCGTTTGCGCCGCCACGCCGCAATACCCAGCGCGATAAGCGCGAAGATCGCCGGTACCACGACGATGTTCAGGATCTTGAGCTCGCTGCCAAGCCGGCGGATATCCTGGTTGAGCCCGAGGCGCACGTCCCGCAGCTCCTTGCGAATGCGCAGTTTCTCCGCCTCGAAGCGCTCGATCTCCGCTTCCTGCTCGGGTGTCAGGATGACACCCGTTTGGTCGGCGCGCTTCGACTGCAGGGCGGTGAGCTTATCCTCTGTAGCAGACAACTGTTGTTCCAGTTCCTGTTCCTTCGCGCGCAGGCGGCCTTCTGCGTCGCGCCGCAACGCCTCGACGCGCTCGAACGGCCGGGCAAAGCTTGCGCGACCGCGCACGCTGATGAGGTCGTTGCTGCCAGCGAGGTTGTCGAGCGCGTTCCA
>DAORVK010000016.1:0-2863 GCA_035433705.1 Steroidobacteraceae bacterium | reverse complement strand
GGCGTGAACGTGGTGCTGGCGCCCTCGAGCGGCTCGAGGTGACCGGCCGTCGCGAGATTGATGTTGCCGAGGCCGCTGGTGACGACGTCCTTCGCATCGAGGCTCGTCGCGTCGAGGCCCAGGATCGCGATGTGGCGCAGCGGCGGGTCGCCCGCGCGCATCGAGACTGACATGCCGTAGCTCAGGTCACCGACCACTTCGCGGGGCTTGAATTCGACGCCCCAGGCGGCGAGCAGGCCACCGAGCTGCGAACTGCGATCAGCACCCGCCGTCCCGAAGGGCATCTCGGGGTTCCCCGCCCCCGGATCCTGTTCGGCGAGCGGATCGACGAACACCAGCAGCCGCCCGCCACGCAGCGCGAACTGGTCGATCGCCTGCTGGGCAGGCTCGGGGAGCGACTTCGGATGCACGAGCACGAGGACGTCGATGTCCGGGTCGATCTGCGTGAGGGCAGGTGTGAGGTCCTTCACGGCAAAGAGCTGCTGGGCCTGCGCGTACACATACCAGGGATCGCGGCCCTGACCGGTTGCGGGGTCGTAGCCTCCATTCATCGGCAGGCTCGACAACCAGCCGACGACCGGCTTTTTCACCCGACCCAGCTGATAGATCAGCTTCGCGATATCGTATTCGAGGAACTCTTCCTTCGCCGGGTCGAAGAAGGCGATCGCCTCGTGGCCATCCGTCGAGTTGGTGCCCGCAAGCCCGAAATAGAAGGTTTCACCGTTCGCGCCGATCGGCACGCCGTGTATGCCGCGTTCGGCAGCACGGTCCTCGTCCTCCGAGAACGGCTCCGGATCGATGATCGAAAGGCGCAGTTTCCCCTTGCTCCGCGCGGCGAGCTCCTGCAGGAATTCGCGCACCCGTGTGCCGTAGGTCCTTAGCGCGGGGTATTCGCCTGCGGTCTTTCCGCTCCAGTAGTAGTAGAGATTCACCGGCTCTTTCAGCTCCGCGATGATGCGCTGGGTGCCGGGCGCGATCGTGTAGAGCTTGTTCTCGGTGAGGTCGAGCCGCCAGCCGCGCAACAGCCAGGTCGACAGCACTGCCATGCCGATGAACAGCACTGCGAGGGCAAGGAGCGCGCCGCGGCCGAGCAGGATGCGTTGCTTCATGTGCGGCTCACTCCGACTTGCGCACGTCGAGGATGATCGCCGTCGCGATCAGGAAAAACGCCATCGTCAGGAAGAAATAGAGCAGATCGCGCACGTCGAGCACGCCTTTCGAGATCGCTTCGAAATGGGTGAGGAAGGAGAGCGAGGCGATCGCGTCGATGAGAACCTGCGGCGCCCAGGCACGGAACGCATCGAGCACGAGCGGGAAGCCCGCGAGCAGGAATGCGAAGCAGGCGACCACCGCGAGGATGAAGGCGACCACCTGGTTGCGCGTGAGCGCCGACATGCACGAGCCGATCGCGAGAAAGCCGCCCGCCATCAGAAGGCTGCCGATGTACGCCGCGAAGATCACGCCGTTGTCGGGCGAACCGAGATAGTTGACCGTGATCCAGATCGGGAAGGTAAGGGCGAGCGCGAGCGCCGTGAACGCCCACGCCGCGAAAAACTTGCCGAGCACTGCCTGCCACAGGGTGACTGGCTGGGTCAGGAGCAGCTCGACGCTGCCCGACTTGCGCTCTTCGGCCCACAGGCGCATCGAGATGGCCGGGATCAGGAAGAGATACAGCCAGGGGTGGAAATTGAAGAATGGCGCAAGGTCCGCCTGGCCGCGTTCGTAGAAGCCGCCGAGATAGAACGTGAAGGCGGACGCGAGCAGCAGGAAAATCAGGATGAAGACGTACGCCACCGGCGTGGCGAAATAGCCTGCCAGCTCGCGCTTTGCGATCGTGACAATGTGACCCACGCGGTGCTCCCCTTCGACGGTCAGGCCGTAATGCTGCGGAAAACCTCGTCGAGGCGTCCCGATTCGAGTTCGAGCGCCTGCAGGGCAAGCCCGTCGCGTGCCGCGACGGCATTCACGTCGGCGAGCAGCGGCGCGCCAGAGCGCGGCAGTGCCGTGAGGCGCAGGCCTTGCGTGTCAGTCTCCACGCTCTCGACCTGTGGCAGGGCCGCGAGCGCCGCGCGTGCTGCCGCAAGCTGCTCGGGTCGTCCGAGCCGCAGCGACACGGCATTGTGGTAGCGGGAGCGGGCGGCGAGCCCTTGCGGCGTGTCGTCGGCCACGATAAGGCCGCGCGCGATGATGATCGCCCGCGTGCACACGGCCTCCACTTCCTCGAGGATGTGGGTCGAGACGACGATGGTCTTGCTGGCCGCCATTTCGTTGATCAGTGTACGCACCTCGTGCTTCTGGTTCGGATCGAGGCCGTCGGTCGGCTCGTCGAGGATCAGCACCGGAGGGTCGTGCAGGATCGCCTGTGCAATGCCGACACGACGGCGAAACCCCTTCGAGAGCGTGTCGATCGTCTGTGCGGCGACACTTCCGAGTGCGAGGCGATCGGTTACCTGATCGAGCCGGTTGCGCCGTGTGGTGCCCGAGAGGCCGCGCAGATCGGCAATGAACTCGAGAAAACCGCGCAC
This sequence comes from Steroidobacteraceae bacterium, assembly GCA_035433705.1. GTDB lineage: Bacteria > Pseudomonadota > Gammaproteobacteria > Steroidobacterales > Steroidobacteraceae > CADEFQ01. Next base: position 338 of record DAORVK010000016.1, on the reverse strand, counting down.
GCTCATTTCGCCGTAGCTGGGCGCACCCTCGGGCAGGTAACCGAGCAGGGCCTTGGCGGCGAGCGGCTCGCGCTCGATGTCGTGCCCGCAGATGCTCGCCGTGCCCTCCGTGGGAGCGATGAAGCCCGCGATCATGCGCATCGTGGTCGTCTTGCCGGCGCCGTTCGGGCCGAGGAAGCCGAGCACTTCACCGGGGTGAGCTTCGAAACTGACGCCGTCGACGGCGGTGAGGGATTCGTAGCGCTTGGTCAGCCGCTCGGTCTTGATCATATGGTCTCGTCAGAATGTGCGAGCCACGGAAAAGTTCCGCGGCCGCGATTCTGGTCGGAAGACGGGGC
>DAORVK010000015.1:59464-60957 GCA_035433705.1 Steroidobacteraceae bacterium | reverse complement strand
TAACTAACAATTAGGTGACGGAAGCGTCGCGAAGTTTCTGGACGAATGCGTTGGATAATCCTCTGGCCTTTCACGCAAGCCCCTGTTCTATTTGAAAACTGGATCGATCGGTGCAACTTAATCTTCCGCCCGCCTCTACCCATGGATGCTACTCCGCGCCCCGGCCTCCTTGCCACCACCCGCAATGTCATGCGGGCCCGGCGAATGAGCCTGCGCACGGAGAAGGCGTACCTGTTCTGGATCCGGCGCTATATCCGGGCGAACCCAGGCCGCCACCCGCGAGACCTCGGGGCCGCCGACGTCGAATACTTTCTTACGCAGCTCGCGGTCCGGGACCATGTCGCGCCGTCCACGCAGAATCAGGCGCTTGCAGCGATATTGTTCCTTTATCGGCAGGTCCTCGCAATCGACCTTCCGTGGCTCGAGAACATCGTACGCGCCGCCAAGCCAAAGCACCTGCCGGTGGTACTGTCGCGTGAAGAGGCGCGACGGGTACTCGCCGAGATGCAGGGCTCTCCATGGCTCGTTGCGAGCCTTTTGTACGGCAGCGGGCTACGGCTGCACGAAGCGCTCTCGATCCGTGTGAAGGACCTCGACCTGGCGCGGCGCGAGCTTGTCGTGCGCGACGGCAAGGGCCGGAAGGATCGCGTCACGACCCTGTCTGAATCCCTGCAGCCGTCGATAGAAGGCCACCTCGCACGCCTGCGCGATTGGTTCAGCAACGAGCGCCAGCGCCGCCGACCGGGTGTCTCGCTACCGTACTCGCTCGCCCGCAAATATCCCGCTGCGCCGACGAGCTGGGCGTGGCAGTTCGTGTTTCCGTCGGCCGGCACTTGCGTCGATCCGTATTCCGGCGAGCGGGTTCGCCACCACCTGCATCCGAGTGTGGTCCAGCGCGGTGTGCGCTGCGCGGTCCTCAAGGCGGGCATTCTGAAACCGGCAAGCTGTCACACGTTTCGGCACTGCTTCGCGACCCATCTGCTCGAATCGGGCTACGACATCCGCACCGTGCAGGAACTGCTGGGCCACAGCGACGTGAGGACCACCATGATTTACACGCACGTGCTGAACAGGGGTGGAAGAGCCGTCCGCAGCCCGCTCGATTGACCACTCGTGTCCAGCAGGCACCGTCGCAACATGACGGGATGGCTAGTTCCGAAACGCACTTGGTGGTGCCACCTCGGTCGCAGGTGTCGCGTTTGCGCTAACTGCGCCACTTTGCGGCAGACCTCCTGGCTCGCATCGTTGTCGAAGCGGTAGTGGATGCCGCCCCAGATACGGCTGTCGGCCTGGTCCACCGCGAGTTCCCGGAAACCCGAATAGGGCCCCGCGACATCGGGGTTACCTGGGCGGTCGAACCACACCACTGCGAACGGGTTGTCGTTCGAGCCGAACACGAGCCCCAGCGCCTCCGCGACACTCGCCCCTGGACAAGCCAGATTGCCGGCGTACGAAGGATAGGGTGGCGTCGTGAGGAGCGGTGACCACCCCGT
>DAORVK010000015.1:53693-59364 GCA_035433705.1 Steroidobacteraceae bacterium | reverse complement strand
CGGCGGTGCGAACCGTACTCGTGGCGGACCCGATGTCCTTCACCTCGTTGAAGTCAAGGGCGTAGGCCTCGCTCGTCAACTCCGGGAAGCGCCTCGGCATGAACTGCGTCGGCGTGAGCAGCGCGAACGGTACGGTGGTCGGCACCAGCGTTCCACCGGCCGGAGCGCCAGGCGAGAATGGCTGGCGCGACCGCCTTGCCGACCGCAATGCCCTGCTTGGCACGTCCAGGCGAGATCGTCGCGAGCACCGGGAACTTCCTGCTTTTCAGGACATCCCCCAGTGGAACGAATTCGCGTGCAAGAAGAAGGCATGCAGATTGATATAACTCCCCGATGGCGAATGCTACCCTCGCCCACAGCCTTTTCGCCGCCTCCCGCGATCGCGCCCGAGCCGTGCGTTCCGGCCGATGGGTACAATATGGAAGGCCAGCTATCAACCGGAGAAAGCCGTGGGCTTCAGAGGACTCCTCGACCCGCGTGCCCGCGACAATTCCTGATGAAGCAGGCTGCAAGATGAACTCGCGCTTCGAACAGGGCGATCCAGTCTTCGAGGGCGCGGGGCCCACGTTGAAGTTGCTCGAACGGCAAAGGTAGCGCTTATGGCCACCGATTACGAAAAGCTCGGTGCATTTTATCTCGGCCGGCCCTTCGATCCGGAGACGAAGGCGACCGCGGGCGAGCCGCTTCTATACGATTCGCGCGACCTCACCACGCACGCGGTTTGCGTCGGAATGACCGGCAGCGGCAAGACCGGGCTCTGCCTCGCCCTGCTCGAGGAAGCAGGTATCGATGGCGTGCCCGCGATCTGCATCGACCCGAAGGGCGACCTCGCGAATCTGCTGCTCACCTTTCCGCAGCTCGCACCTGCGGATTTCGAGGCGTGGGTCGACCCGGCCGATGCGAAGCGCAAAGGTCTGTCCGTACCCGACTACGCCGCCTCTGTGGCGAACACCTGGCGCAAGGGCCTCGCGGACTGGGACCAGACGCCGGCGCGCATCGGGAAGCTGCGCAACTCCGTAGACCTCACGATCTATACACCCGGTGCCCACACCGGCCTGCCGCTGTCTGTGTTGCGCTCGCTCGACGCGCCCGGCGACGGCATGCGCGATGACGCAACGGCGCTGCGCGAACGCGTGGGCGGCGTGGTCAGCGGGCTCCTGAGCCTCGTCGGCCGCGACGCCGACCCGCTGCAGAGTCGCGAGCACATCCTCCTCTCGAACATCGTCGAGCAGGCGTGGCGCGCGGGCCAGGGCCTTGATCTGGCCAGTCTGATCACCGCCGTGCAGAAGCCGCCGATGGACAAGGTGGGTGCGCTCGACCTCGAAACCTTCTTCCCGGCGAAGGACCGCACCGCGCTTGCAATGGCGCTCAACAATCTCCTTGCCTCGCCGGGCTTCTCGGCCTGGCTCGACGGCGACCCGCTCGACGCGCAGCGCCTGCTCTTCACGCCCGAAGGCAAGCCGCGCATCAGCATCATCTCGATCGCGCACCTGTCTGATCCGGAGCGCATGTTTGTCGTCACGCTCGTGCTGAACGAGCTGGTGGGCTGGATGCGGCGCCAGTCGGGCACGTCATCGCTCCGCGCCATCCTCTACATGGACGAAATTTTCGGCTATTTTCCGCCGACGGCGTCGCCGCCCTCGAAGATGCCGATGCTCACACTCCTGAAGCAGGCGCGCGCCTTCGGCGTCGGCTGCGTGCTCGCGACGCAAAATCCAGTCGATCTCGACTACAAGGGCCTCGGCAACACGGGCACCTGGTTCATCGGCCGCTTGCAGACCGACCGCGACAAGCAGCGCGTGCTCGACGGCCTCGAGAGTGCGCTCCCTGGTGGCGCCGCCGGCAGCCGCCCGACGCTCGACAAACTGATGAGCAGCCTCACGCAGCGTGTCTTCCTGATGCGCAATGTGCACGAGGATGCGCCGCTCCTGATGCAGTCGCGTTGGGCGCTCTCTTATCTGCGCGGCCCGCTTACGGGGCCCGAGATTGCGAGGTTGATGGCAGGCAGAAGGGATGAGGGCAAGACGAGCCAGACCGTTCGGAGTGCTGCCCGGCCGGCCGTGCCTGCGGATGTGCGTGAGTACTTCATTGCAGCGACACGCGGCAGCGGCGCGACCGAGTACCGGCCGATGGTGCTTGGTTCCGCGAAGCTGCACTTCGTCGATGCCAGCGCAAAGATCGACTTGTGGCGAGCCGTCTCGCTCCTGGCACCCATTGCCGACGACGGTGCAGCTTGGGCGGAGGCACAGTCGAACGGCAGCACGCGGCCGGCATTCACGGAACGCCCTGAAGAGAGCGCGCAGTTCGCAACGCTTTCGGCAGCGGCGCTACGCGCACAGAGTTACGCGGCTTGGGGCAGATCGCTCGCCGCGCAGCTCTATGAGACCGCGCGTAGCGAAGTGTTTACCTGCAAGGCGCTCGATCTCGCCTCGAATCCAGACGAAAGCGAGGGCGACTTCCGTGCACGGCTCGCACATGCCGCGCGCGAAAGGCGTGATGCGGCCGTCGAGAAGGTGCGCGAAAAGTTCGCGGCTAAGCGCACAACTCTCGCCGACCAGTTGCGTCGCGCAGAGGAACGCGTGGACCGCGAGCGCGGCCAGCTCACAGAGCGGCGTACGCAGACTGCGGTCTCGATCGGTTCGGCGGTGCTCGGCGCACTCTTTGGCCGCAAGGCGATCAGCGCGGGCAGTGTCGGGCGGGCAGCCACCGCGATGCGCACCGCCTCGCGCGTCGGACGCGAGAAAGAGGACGTCACGCGTGCCGAGGACAGCCTCGATGTGCTGAGGCAGCGGCTCGCTGACTTCGACGCGGAATGCGAGACTGACCTGAAGGCCGCCGGTGATTCCCTGGACGTGGCGTCGCTCCCGCTCGAGCGCCGGTCGCTCGCGCCGCGCAAGGGGGACATCGCAGTTGGCGAGATCGCGCTCGCCTGGGTACCGTGGCGACACGGTGCAGATGGCTTTCCTGCGCCCGCGTGGGGCGAGCCTGCCTGAGGAAGCAATGATGCAGGAACTGACGGATCTCCTCATCAGGCAGCTCGGCGTGAGCCCTGCACAGGCGCAGGGCGGCGCGGCACTTCTCTTCAAGGCTGCGCGCGACAAGCTCGGTGCGCAACAGTTCGGCACTGTGCTCGGGAAGGTGCCGGGCATCGAAGCGCTCGTCCTGAAGGCGCCAGGCGCGAGCGGTCCGGGCAAGTTCCTCGGCGGGCTCGCCTCGGCGGTTGGCGGCAACAATGCAGTGATTCTCGCCGGGCTCATCGGCGGCTTCGGCAAGCTTGGGCTCACGCAGGCGCATGCACAGCGCTTCGTGCCTGTCGTGCTCGGCTACCTGCGCAACCACATCGGCGAAGAAAATGTCGCAACGCTCGAGAAGACCCTGCGGGGGACATGAATGCCTTCTTTCGACGTCGCTTCCGAAGTGAATCTCCACGAGCTTGCGAACGCAGTCGACCAGGCGAACCGTGAGATCGCGCAACGCTTCGACTTTCGCGACACAGGCGCGAAATTCGAGCTCGAGGAACGCACGATCACGCTGCACGCTCAAGTCGAGTTCCAGCTGAAGCAGATGTTCGAGATCCTGAAAGTGAAGCTCGGCAAGCGCGGCATCGATGTCGCCTGCCTGGACGCGGGGGACGCCGAGACGAATCTCGCCGCCGCGCGCCAGCAGGTAGCGCTGCGCCATGGCATTGATCACGAGACGGGCAAGAAGATTGCGAAACTGGTGAAAGACTCGAAGCTCAAGGTGCAAAGCGCGATTCAGGGCGAGAAGGTACGCATCACCGGCAAGCAGCGCGACGAGCTGCAAGCCGCGATCGCACTGCTGAAGAAGGCGCAGTTTGACCGACCACTGCAGTTCGAGAATTTCCGCGACTGACCGGCCGGGCTCGCGCTGCGTCGAGAATGCGGCAAAGCCCGGCAGTGGCGTCGATCGCAGAGGGCCCCATGCGATCGAGCCGCGGGTCGTCGAACACGTAAAGATGACCTGCGGCAGCCGCCGCGAGATGCGGAAAGCGGCGCCACTCGGCTATCCACTTCTTCGCCACTTCGCCTGGACCTGAAGCGACGATCACCTGCGGGTTGCGCGCGAGGACCGCTTCCACACTGAGAGACGGTGCAGCGACGCGCTCACTCGCAAACGCGTTCCTCGCACCGCAGATCGCGAGTGCGTCGGTTACGACGTGCGAGCCGCCGATGGTATAGATGGGGTGGCTCCACACCTGGTACAGCACGGTGAGCGATGTACGTCCCGCGTAGGTGTCACGAAGCCTGGCCAGCTCCGTGCCGAGACGCGCCGCTTCGCGATCAGCCACCGCCCCGGTGCCTGCAAGCTGTCCGAGCCGCGCGACGCTCGGCGCGATGTCGGCGAGGCGCGTGAAGCGCGTCGTGTAAACGGGCAGCCCGAGCTCGCGCACGCGATCGACCATGAGCGGCGAAGTGATCGCCTCCGTGACGACGACAACGTCGGGCCGTAGCGCAAGAAGCCGCTCGAGATCGATCGATTGCAGGTCACCCAGACGCGGCACGCGTTGCGCGGCCGCGGGCTCGTCTGCGAACTGGATGGTCGCGATGACCCGATCCCCGGCGCCAGCCGCGAAGAGCAATGCAGTAGCGCCCGGGGCGAGCGCCACGATGCGACGCGCCGGCGCGGCCAGCGGCAGCGCCCGGCCGGTGTCGTCGACGATCGGCGGTTGTATTGAAGCCGGTGCGGCAGCCATTGCCGCACCGGCTTGCACGAGCGAAAGAGCGAGCCACGCCGCCGCGACGATGCGCTGCGAGGTGGTGCACCCGCGCGCGGTCAGGCTGTGCCCGGCTTTTTCGCCCAGACGCTGCACCAGCCGTTCGCGTTGACGAGCTTCTTCGGGAAAATATTGCAGGGCCGCCAGGTGTCACCGTCTTTGCCGGTGATGTGCAGGCAGTTCGCACAGTGCTGGCCAGGCTTGAACGTCGAGCTCTTCTTCGGATCGACGAGTTTCACGTCATGCACATAGTGCAGTGCGGCCGCCTGGGGATCCTTCTCGTCGAGATGCGGGAATGCCGCAGGTGCTGTCTGTGCATTCGCCACCGCGGCTACGCCCGCGAGGCCCGCTGCCGTGGTAACAGTCACTCCAAGCAATTGGCGGCGGGTGAGTCGTTCATTTGAATTCATCAGAGATCCTCAAAGAGCGGATACAGGGGACGCGCATGATACGCCCACCGACCAGACGCGGCTGCGAATGAGAATGATTCAAATCAACGGCCCCTGAACGCGATCTCGCCGAGTGCAGCGAAGCGCGGCAGGTCAGCGGCATCGAGCACTTGCGTCTCGATCTGGACGCCCTGCCGCAGAGCCTCCGTCAGGACGGGGAACAACTGCGCCTCGGTGTTGAGCAGCAGTCCCGTGCTCTGCGGCGCATCGCTGTACGGCTCGAGCAGGGCTGCGCCTCGAAGGCGGCGACAACGGCGAGCAGATTCATGACAAGGACTTCCTTTCCCACGTCGCAACCATGACCAGGATGCCGGTAGTGAGCGCCGATAACTGCAGGGCCGTCAGCGCGTGTTGCAGCGCGGGGAACATTAGCAGCGCGAGCAATACAAGGCCCGCCACGTGCGACAGCGGTGGCAGCGGCCGCTTGTTCGTGACCCACTTGAAAAGTGCATTGCCAAGCACGTAGATCGCGGGCCCGCCCACGATG
>DAORVK010000015.1:22078-53593 GCA_035433705.1 Steroidobacteraceae bacterium | reverse complement strand
GACCCACTTGAAAAGTGCATTGCCAAGCACGTAGATCGCGGGCCCGCCCACGATGGCTGCAATCGCCGGGCCGCTGGCGTGGCCAGGGTGCACCAGCGCAATCTCGTCGGCAACCGCGCACACGATGATTCCGGCAATGATCAGGACGTGCAGATAAGTGTAAGCGAGCCGGGCAATCCTGCCTGGCAGCGCGGCGTGTGCCATCGCATGATGGCCGCGCCCGGCGCCGGTATCGAAATAGAGCCACCACATCGCGACGCTGCCGAGCATCGCGACGACAAAGGCGGCGAATCCCGACGCGGACCAGTCAAGCGTCGTGAACGTCGCACCGGTGATGAGCAGCGATTCGCCAAGTGCGATGATCACGAAAAGACCACAGCGCTCGGCCATGTGACCCGGGTCGATGTTCCACTCGGCGGCACTGGAGCGACCAAGGCCAGGCACGCGGAAATACGCGAGCGGCCCGATGAGGTCGATGGCAAGCGCGAGCGTCCACGAGAGAAATCTCGTTGCACCGGTTGAGATGCCGCCTGCAAGCCAGAACACGGCCGACAGTGCGAACCACACGAGGATGCGCCGGAAATTGGCGTGCAGCGCTTGCGACTCATCGGCGAGCGCCCACAACATGAAGATTGTCCGACCAACCTGCATGAAGACGTACGCGCCCGCAAACACGAGGCCGCGTGCGCCGAACGCACCGGGGAGGGTGACGGCGAGCACAAGGCCGGCCAGCATCAGCACGAGCAGCGCGAGGCGGACGACGGGACGTTCGGGATCCAGCCAATTGGTAACCCAGGAGGTATAAATCCACACCCACCAGACTGCGAACAGCAGGAATGCAACCCGCAGCGCACCGGCACCCGTGAGATCCGCAAGCAGCGCGTGCGAGAGTTGCGTGACCGCGAACGCAAAAACGAGGTCGAAGAAAAGCTCGATCGCCCCGACTCTGCCGCTGTCGGGCCCGCCGCGCCGTCGCAGCAGGCTGGAGGCGGTGCGCATCACGTCACGCTCTCTGGCGGCGCGTGTTCCGGGCAACGATGTGGCTCGATCGACACATGCACGATCTGCGGCAGGTGCGCGAGACGCTGCTTGTAGATCTCCGGCTCGAGCGGCGCTGCGGTAACCAATGAGACGATAGCCGCGTGGCGCCCCGGCCCGACCCGCCACAGGTGCAGATCGTTCACCTTCTCGTCACCGACCTCGATCGCCGCGCGTACCGCGCGCGCGAGCGCCGGATCGCCCGCGGCGTCGAGCAGTACCGCCCCCGTGTCACGCATCAGGGTCACCGACCAGCGTGCGATCACGAATGCACCCGCGAGCCCGATCACGGGATCGAGCCAGACCCATCCCAGCGAGCGCCCGAGGACGAGCGCCACGATCGCCGCGATCGAGGTCAAGGCGTCGGCGAGCACGTGCAGGTAGGCCGCGCGCAGGTTGTGATCAACCGCGCGCGCTTGCGGGTGCGCGTGATTGGCATCGTCATGATCATGCTCGTGGCCATGTTCGTGACCGGAGCCGAGCAGCAGCGCGCTGACGAGGTTCACGGCGAGGCCGAGCACCGCGACGGCGATCGCCTCCGTGAACTCAATCGTGACCGGCAGGAACATGCGCTGCACCGACTCGATCGCGATGAAGAGCGCGGCACCGCCCATGATCAGCGCGCTCGAGAAGCCGGCAAGATCGCCAACTTTGCCGGTTCCAAAGCTGAAGCGGGCATTGCGCGCATGTCGGCGCGCAAAGGCATAGGCGAGCCCGGCAATCGCGAGGGCGCCAGCATGCGTCCCCATGTGCCAGCCATCCGCGAGCAGGGCCATCGAGCCGAACACCGTACCGGCAACGACTTCACCGACCATCATCGCGAGCGTCAGCGCAACAACCCACCACGTGCGCCGCGCATTGCGCTCGTGGTGCTCGCCAAGATAGATGTGCTCGTGCTCGAGCTGGTCAGTGGTGTGTTCGTGCATGGCGCGGCTTTGCGCCGGCGTTTGCAGGGTTGGCGGGGCAGCCGCCACAGCCGCCTCCGAGACCCTTTGCGGCCCGGCGCACAAGCGGCGCCATGATGCCGCGGCCGAGCCGCCCCACAAACCCCTCCGCGGGAAACGAGTCGTGCAGTGCCTGAACCGCGGCGTGGCGCGGCCGTGCAGGCATGACTTGCCATACGACCGAGATCACGGCGAGCACGACGATCAGGGCGACGAGCGCGTTCATGAGGTGAGCGCGAGCGTGACGCGCCAGGTAATGAAGGATGCGAGATAAGCAAGCGCGAAGAGATAGCCCGCCATGATCAGCGGATAGCGCCAGGACTGCGTTTCCCGCTTCACGACCGCGAGCGTCGAGAGGCACTGCGGGGCGAAGATGTACCAGGCGAGCAGCGAGAGCCCGGTCCCGAGGCTCCAGGTCGAGGAAATCACGGGCAGCAGCGCACTCTCGAGCGCCGCATTGCTGGCGGACATCGCGTAGACGGTACCGAGTGCGCTCACCGCCACTTCACGTGCGGCGAGTCCCGGCACCAGCGCGACCGCGATCTGCCAGTTGAAGCCGATCGGTGCGAACACGACGTGCAGTGCCCGACCGAGCATGCCAGCGAAGCTGTACTCGATCGCCGGCCCGGTAGCACCGGGCGGCGCCGCTGGGTAACTCGAGAGGAACCACAGCACAATCATCAACGAAAGAATGATGCCGCCGACGCGTCGCATGAAGATGCGCACACGATCCCACAGCCCCATCGCGAGACTTCGCAGGTCTGGCCACTGGTAATCTGGCAGTTCGAGCAGCAGCGGGTGATAGGTGCGCTTCGACAGAAACCGCTTCATCACCCAGGCGACCCCGAGCGCTGCGAGCACACCCGCGAAGTAGAGCGTGAACAGCACGAGCCCCTGCAGGTTGAACGGACCGACCGCCCTGGCAGGAATGAAGGCCGCGATGAGCAGCGCGTAGACCGGCAGCCGCGCCGAGCAGGTCATCAGTGGCGCGATCATGATCGTTGCGATCCGGTCGCGCGCACTCGGTATCGTGCGCGCGGCCATGATGCCGGGGATCGCGCACGCAAAGCTCGACAGGAGCGGAATGAAAGCGCGGCCCGAGAGGCCTACGCCGCCCATCAACCGGTCGAGCAGGTACGCGGCGCGTGGCAGATAGCCGCTGTCCTCGAGCACGAGGATGAAGAAAAAAAGGATCAGGATCTGCGGCAGGAACACGATCACGCTGCCCACACCCGCGATGATGCCGTTGACGAGCAGACTCTGCAGTGCACCCGCCGGAAGAATCCCGCTCACCAAGAGGCCAAATGCGCCGACGCCTTCCTCGATCAGATCCATGGGCCATGCGGCCCAACTGAACACTGCCTGAAACACGAGGAACAGCACCGCCCCGAGCACGAGCATGCCGGCCGCCGGGTGCATCAGAATCGCATCCGCCCGCGCCGCCGCGCGCGTGCGCAGCGGCTCGCGATAGCCGACTTCAGCGAGGATCTGCGGCACGAGCTGCTGCGTGCGCTCGGTTTCGGCGCGATTCGGCGCCAGTTCGCAGACTGCGCCGCCACCTTCGACGACCGGCAGCGGACTACGCGCCTCGAAGGCTGCGAGCCCCTGGATGAGCGCCTCCGCCCCGGCGGGTGCGATCGCCACGGTCTCGATGACGGGTACACCGAGAGCGGCCGCAAGCTTCGCAACATCGAGCCGGAACCCGCGCTTCCTCGCGAGATCGCTCCGGTTCAGGGCAATGACCATCGGGTAGCCAAGCCGCCTCACCTCGAGGATGAGGCGCAGTGAAAGTGGCATGTGCGTGGCGTCCGCGACGCACACGATGACGTCAGGCTGTCTCTCGCCCGCAACCCGGCCCAGTACGACGTCACGGGTGATCGCCTCGTCGAGCGTCGTTGGAGACAGGCTGTAGGCGCCCGGCAGGTCGAGCACCCTGTAGCGTCGTCCGCCGCGATCGCGGAAACCGCCTTCCTTGCGCTCGACCGTGACGCCCGGATAGTTCGCGACTTTCTGGCGGCTGCCGGTCAGCCGGTTGAACAGCGCAGTCTTGCCACAGTTCGGCACACCGACGAGCGCGATGTGCAGGTCCGCCAGCTGCCGGTTGGCGGTATCCATACCATCACGCCAGCGTGACGAGGATGGCCGACGCCTCCCGACGGCGCAGCGCGAAGGTCGAGCCGCGCACGCGGACAGCGAGCGGGTCGCCGATCGGCCACATCGTCTCGATCACTTCGACTTCGACTCCGTGCACGAAGCCGAGCTCGATCAGGCGCTGGCCGACGGTCGAATGCAGTGCATCATCGATGACCGGCGTGTCATCGAGCACGCAATGCACGAGCGCGCGCGCGCCGCGCGGTAATACCGTCAGCGGAACGGGCAGCGCATGGGCGGCAACGCTCATGCAGCAAGTATCCTGCTAACGCGAATGCTTCGCAATTGCGGACGAAGCAGATTCGCGTAGCACGCTTATTGACGCACCGGTGCAACACTTTCTCACCACGAGTAGCGGATTGTTACTCCTGCAGACCTGCCTGGCCGGGTGTAGCGACCGAGCGCCGGATTGCTCGCGAAGCGCCCGCTCACGTCCGACCACGCCCAGTACTTGCGGTCGGCCAGATTGAAGAGGCCCGCATTGACACGCAGGCGGGGAGTGACGGCGGCGTCCACCAGAATGTCCATCGTGGTGTATCCACCTGGCAGGAAGAGCGCGCCGGCGCTGTGATCGGCGCGATCGACTTTGCCCACGATCGTGGTCATGAGCTCTGCGCCCCAGTTGCGCGACGGTGCGCGCCACGCGAGCCCGACAACGGCTTGCGGCGGTTCAACGGAATTGAGTGGCGCACCGGTACTGTGGTTGTCGCCGCGCGCGTAAGCGGCTGCGAGCCGCATCGAAACGCCGCGCAGCATCGGCACGAGCGGCTCCAGCGGCAGGCCCGCGGCTGCTTCCATGCCGTAGATGCGCACTGCGGAGAGGTTCTGCGACTGGAACACGATGAGGCCCGAGACGGGATCGATGGTGCCGACGCGCGACTCGATGAAATCGTCGTAGAGATTGTAGTAGCCGGCGAGCAGCACGTATCCGCCTTCCCCGCTCGCGTAGCGCCAACCGGCCTCGAAGCCGTCGCTCGTTTCCGACTTGAGATCGGGGTTCGCGATCGCGGTGTAACCGAACGCGAGATTCTCGAAACCGATGTTCGCGTCGTCCGAGGGCGGCGCGCGAAAGCCCGCCGCGTAATTGAGATAGGCCGTCGAACGCGACGACAGGCGGTACATCACGCCGAGCTTCGGCGACAGATTGCGCTCGTCGATACGCGCGGGTTGAAACCCGGGATTGTCGGCCGCGAAGATCCCGTCGACCTCGGGTCGCAGCGAGTAGTCGTCGAGGCGTAGACCCGGCGTAACCGTGAAATCGCCAACGCGGATTTCGTCCTGCACGAAGGCGGAGGCCTGCCGGGTCGTGGTGAGCGGAAAGTCGCGCACCGGGAATACATCGGGGAGGATCGTGCTGCTCGTGGTACCCGTTGCGAGATTCGTCTGCAGTCCCGTGCGCAGCTGTGCGGTGCGGGTCTCGACGTATTCGAGGCCGTACGCGAGCGTGTGCGCGGCGACGCCTGTCTCGAAGCTGCCGAACAGCGTCACCTCGCCGCCGGTTTCCTTCTGCTCGAACTCGAAGTCGCGCCAGCGCGCCTGCGGCGTGACGAGTCCGGAGAAGGAGGCGCTCAGGCGGTGCTCGAGCGTTTCCTGCGAAGTCTCGCTGCGCTGCCAGTAGAGGCGCCACTCGCCGCGATCGAGCCAGCGGGCGCTGGTGGGGGCGAACTCGTGATCGAGCGCAATGCGTGACCGGCGCTGCACGTCGTTGCCAAGGAGCGCTGTGGTCTGTGATCCGCCGGCCATCGGCGCGACCGCGGAGACGGAGGACAGCACGTCCGTGAACAGGTCGTCACGCGTGCCCTCGAGGGTGAGACGCAGGCGCTGCGACTCACTCGCGTCGAACACGAATTTTGCGAGCACGCTGTCGCTGTAGTGATCCTGCGGCACGGGTTCGGTGCGCAGCGCTCCGGCACCCGCCACATCGCCCCTGTTGCGGATTTCGTGGCCATCGCGGTGCGTGTAGGCAAGGAGTGCGGACCACTCACCGACGCGCCCTGCGAAAGTGGCTCCTGCCATCGAAGAATCGTCCCGTCCGGAGTAGCCGCCCTTGACAGAGAGACCGGGGCGGCCACCCGCGCCGAGCACGTCCTCGGGGTCCTTCGTGGTGAAGGCAAGCACGCCGCCGATGGCGTCCGAGCCATAGAGCGAGGAAGCCGAACCCCGCACGATCTCGACGCGCTTCAGCAGATCGGTGTCGAGCACGTCGCGGCTGGCACTGGCAAAGCTGCCAATTGCGAAGGCATCCGGCAGGCGCACGCCGTCGACTTCCATCAGCACGCGATTGCCGCCGATGCCGCGGATGCTCGGTCCCGAGGCCCCGAATCGGCCGCCCTCGTTACGCATCGACACGCCCGGTTCGTATCTCAACAGGTCCTCTACGCTGAAGACCAGTTCGCGATCCATCGCGTCGGAATCCTTCACGGTTACGGTGGCCGGTACGTCCATGATCCGCGTCGGGATCCGGGTGGCGGTTACCGTCACCGTTTCAAGTTGAGCCGCGACAGGCAGGGAAACGAGACCCAGGAACAGGGGTAGATAAGCCGTGGATTTCATCAGGGAGACCGTCTGTGGTGATGCAAGGGAGCGCGAATGATAATTGTTCGCGTTTAGTAGGCCACTGCGGAAACGCATTATCATCTGTATAATTACTGACACGATGTCAGCGTCTCCTCCACCCCGACCCATGAACTACATCGCCGAGCGCCGCCAGGAAGAGAAGGAACGGCGCCGCGCCGATCTCATCGATGCCGCCGAGGCGGTCGCCGCCGAAGTGGGCATCGAGGCAATGACGATGGACGAGGTCGCGCGCAAGGCGCGCCTGTCACGCGCGCTGCTCTATGTTTATTTCCAGAACAAACCGGACCTGCTGCTCGCGCTCTGCGAGCGCGCACTCACAAGCCTGCATGCGCGCTTCGAGGCAGCGGCGGCACAGGAACCTGCGAGCGGCCGTGCGCAGATCGGGGCGATGGGCCGGGCATTTGTCGCGTTCTCCCGCGAGCAACCGGTGTACTACGATGCGCTCGCAAAATTTGCGATGCGCTCACCGAGCGGCCTCGCAAGCGACTCCAACGAGCACGCCTGCCTGCTTTGCGGGGATCGCGTGCACCAGACCATGGTCGCGAGCATCGAGCGCGGCATGCAGGACGGTTCCATAAGGCCTGATGTGGGGCCGCCTGCGCTCGTGGGGCTCACGCTGTGGGGTTTCATGGCCGGGGTCATCCAGCTTGCAGCGACCAAGTCGGCCGTGATCGAGCATCGGGGCTTCGACGCGGATCGCCTCATCGACCAGGCCCTGCGCCTCGCCTCCGACGGCCTCGGCCCGCGCCAGGATCTTCCGCATGACCACGATGCATGATCGCGCGAGCGGGCCTCGCGGCAGGCCGCGCACCTTGCTCCTCACGCTGCTCTTGTTCGCCGCGCCGCTCGCCCTCGCACCGCCGGCCGGGGCGGCGTCACGCACGCTCGCCGCGGTAGTGGACGAATATGTGCGCGAGGGCCTCGCGTCAAATCTCACATTGCGCAGTCAGGGCTTCGACGTCGAGCGCGCCATTGCCGACCTCGACTCGGCGCGTGCCGGCTATCTCCCGAGCGTGTCGCTCGCGGCACGTTACACGCGCAACGAAGGCGGCCGCGAGTTCGTGTTGCCTCTTTCGCGTTTCAATCCGGCCCTCGCGGACGAGACCATCGCCTTTCTGCGCGAACGCGACCAGGACACCCGTCTCGGCGTCAGCCAGCCGCTCTACGCGCCGGCGATTCCCGCGAGCGTGCGCGCCCGGCGCTCGCAGCTCGCAGCGAGCGAGTACGCGCGCCTCGCGCTCGCGCGGCGCCTCAAGCGCGACATCACGGTGGGCTATCTCGACTGGCTGCGCGCGACGAAAACCGTGGCGATTGTCGCTGCCAGTCGTGCGCTGCTCGCCGAGAACCTGCGCGTCAACGAGTCGCTGTTCAGGAACGGCAAGCTGACACAGGATCAGGTGTTGCGGGCACGCGCCGAACTGCTCGAGGTCGAGCAGCAATTGCGCGAAAGCGAGTACCTCGAACAGCAGGCACTCCGTTACCTCAATTTTCTGCGCAATCGCCCGCTCGACTCGGCGCTCGAGGCCACGGAGATCGAGAATGTGGTCACGCGTTCCGCCGCAGATCTCGCGGCGCTCGAAGCGGATGCCCTGGCGAACCGGCCCGAGATCGCGCAGGCCGACAGTACCGCGCAGGCCGCCGACGCCCAGGTGAGCGTCGCCCGGGCGGCGCTCAAGCCGACACTCGGTCTCGGTGTCGACAACGGGATCCAGGGTGAGGATTACGGCACGGGACATGGCTACAACTATGGCCAGGCCTCGCTGCAGCTGTCATGGAAGCTGTTCGACGGCGGGGCCAATCGCGCTGCCGTGCGCAGCGCGCGGGCACTCGCGCGCAGTGCAGCCACGCAGCGCGACGTGCTCGCGCAACAGATCCAGCTCGAAGTGCAGCAGGCGCTCGACCGCCTCGACACCGCGGCCGACTCGCTCGCCACCGCCGAGGCGCGCTCGGAGGCGGCTCGCGCCGGCTTTCGCATTGCGAGCAGGAAGCGCGACGAAGGCATGATCAACCAGGTCGAGTTCATCGACGCACGCAGCACGCTCACCGGCGCCGAGCTGAATCTCAACCTCACGCGCTTCGCCCTGCTCGCGCGCCAGGCCGAACTCGACTACGCCGCCGCCGCCGGCACGCTGCCGCTGGATCCGGTCACGACAGGTTTCGCGCCATGACACGCCGCTACGGCTCACCGGCACTGCTCAATGCCCTGTCGCTTGTCGGCGCAGTCGCGTTCGCATTCCTGGTCGCCGCGTGCACCCCCGATTCGAGGGACGCCGCAGTCGAGGCAACGCCGGTCCGTGTAGCGCAGGCGACTACCGGCCCCGCGACACCGGCTGTCGCGACGAACGGCATCGTTGCCGCCAAGGACGAGATGCGGCTCTCCTTCAAGGTGAGCGGCATCGTGCGGCGCATCCCTGTGCAGGAGGGCCAGCGGGTCCGTCGCGGCGAACGCCTTGCGGAAATCGAGCTCACCGAAGTGGATGCGCAACTCGAACAGGCAGCCCAGCTCGCCGACAAGGCGCAGCGCGATCTCGAGCGCGGCGAACGCCTCTACGCCGACCAGGTGATCAGCCTCGAGCAGTTGCAGGACTTGCGCACGCAGGCCGCCGTCGCGCAGGCGCAGGCGAGGAGCGCACGGTTCAACCGCAGTTACGCGGTAATCGTTGCGCCGCTCGACGGGGTCGTGCTGCGAAAGCTTGTCGAGGAACGCGAACTCATTCCGGCCGGGCAGACCGTGCTCGTCGTGAGCGGCGCGGACCGCGGCTTTGTGGTGCGTGCGGCGCTTGCTGACCGCGAGATCGTGCAGGTACGCCTCGGCGACGCGGCCGAAATCAGCCTGGACGCCTTTCCGGGGCGCCTGCTTGGAGGCAGGGTCTCCGAGGTCTCGCGCGCCGCCGCAAGCGGCAACGGCCTCTTCCCGGTCGAAGTGCGCTTCGATGCGACCGATCTGCCGCTCGCGAGCGGGCTCGTCGCCAAGCTGTCGATCATCCCCGGGGCGGCGGGCAGGACGACTCTCACATACGTGCCCGTGGCGGCGATCGTCGAGGGAGACAGCGAGCGCGCAAGCGTCTATATCGTGCAGGACGGTCGCGCTGCACGGCGCACGGTCCAGGTCGCATTCATCGCAGCAGAGGGCGTTGCGCTCGCGAGCGGAGTGTTGCCCGGCGAGACCGTGGTCACTGACGGTGCGCTGTACCTCGCCGACGGCGACGCCATCAGGATCGTGAAGGAAGCGGCGCAGGCGATCGGCGGGATCTCGCTGCCCGATCGCCGCGGATGAGCGCGTGAGTCCCCTCGAGTTCCCGGTCAGGCGCTACCAGTTCACGTTGGTTGCGTTCCTCTGCCTCATCGCGCTCGGCTGGTTCGCATTCGCGAACGTGCCGCGCGAGGAGGATCCCCAGTTCAGGATTCCGGGCTTCTTCATCACCGCGATCTACCCCGGCGCCGACCCGCGCGACCTCGAACAGCTCGTCGCCAAGCCGATCGAGGACAAGCTCGCAGAGCTCGACGACGTCAAGAAGATCGAAACGACGATCACCGACGGTGTGTCCTTCATCGTGATCGAGTTCCAGGCCTACGCCGATGCGGACAGGAAGTACGACGAGGTCACGCGCGAGGTGAATGCCCTGCGCCCCTCGCTGCCGGCGGACATCGCCCAGATCGAGATCAGGAAACTGAGCCCGGGGCTCGTCAACACGATCCAGCTCGCGCTCGTTTCGGAGGATGCCTCCTGGCGCGAACTCGAAGACTACGCACGCGAGCTGAAGGACACGCTGAAGCCCGTTGCGGGCATCCGTACCGCAGAGAGCTGGGCGATTCCACGCCGCGAGCTGCGCGTACAGATCGACTTGAAGCGCATGGCGGAGTTGCGGCTTTCGCCTTCGCAGGTTGCACAGGCGCTTGCGAGCGAGAACGCCAACATTCCCGCCGGCACGATCGATCTCGGCTCGCGCAGCTTCAGCCTCAAGACTTCCGGGGCTTACGAAACGCTGGACCAGGTGCGCGACACGGTGGTCGCGTCGGCCGACGGGCGCAGCGTGCGCATTCGCGACCTCGCCGAGGTGAGCTGGACGACCGCGCCGTGGAGTTACGTCGGCCGCTACAACGGCAAGCGCGCCGTGTTCGTCACCGCAAACCAGAAGGAAGGCTTCAACATCCTCGAGGTGCAGCAACGGATCGATGCGGCGCTCGGCCGCTTCGAGCAGGGCCTGCCCAAGCGCATCGCGCTCGAGCGCGGCTTCGAGCAATCGCAGAATGTCGAGCAGCGGCTCGGGCGGCTCTATACCGACTTTTCGATCGCGATCGCGCTCGTGATGCTGACCCTCATTCCGCTTGGCTGGCGTGCCGCGGGGATCGTCATGGTGGCAGTCCCGCTCTCGCTCGCTTTCGGCATCGCCATGCTCTATTTCATCGGCTACTCGCTCAACCAGATATCGATCGCCGGCTGCGTCGTGGCGCTCGGCCTCCTCGTCGACGACTCGATCGTGGTCGTCGAGAATATCGCGCGCCATCTGCGCATGGGCCTTGGGCGCACCGCCGCGGCGCTCGCCGGTACGCGCCAGATCCTGGTCGCGATCCTTGGCTGCACGGCCACGCTGATTTTCGCATTCCTGCCGCTGCTGATGTTGCCCGGCACGGCAGGCAAGTTCATCCGCGTGCTGCCGACCACTGTCGTCGCAACTGTCGTGGGCTCCCTGATCGTCGCGCTTTTCATCATTCCGTTTCTCGCCAGCCGCCTCCTGCCCCGCGACGCCGCGCAAGCGGGCAACCCGGTGCTGCAACGGGTGATGGGCGCCATTCACCGTTACTACCGACCCGCGCTGCACTATTGCCTCGCGCGGCCGCGCGCCACCGTGCTCGTTGCGATCGGCGGCTCGCTCGCACTTTCGGCGGCGCTCGTGCCGCTGATCGGCTCGAGCCTCTTTCCGAAGGCCGACACGCCACAGTTCCTGGTGCAGGTCGAAGCCCCCGCGGGCGCCAGTCTCGCGGCGACCGACCAGGCGCTGCGCTTCGTCGAGGCGAAGCTGCGCGCAAGTCCCGGCGTGAAGTCCTGGTTCACGAACCTCGGCCACGGCAACCCGCAGATCTACTACAACCACATCACGCGGCGCGATGCCGCCAACTACGGCGAGATCTTCGTGCGGCTGCGGCAATACGACACGCATGCGACACCGCGCGAGCTCGACGCGCTGCGGCGCGCCCTCGCCGGCTACCCGGGCGCGCGCATCTACGTCAAGGAGTTCGTCAATGGCCCGCCGATCAGCGCGCCGGTCGCCGTGCGGGTCGTCGGTCGCGATCTCGAAGTGATCGAGGCACTCGCGGGACAGGTACAGCGGCTGCTCGAGCGCGTAGCCGGTACGCGCGACGTACAGAACCCGCTCGAGGTCGCGCGCACGAACCTGCGACTCGCGGTGGACGCGCAGAAGGCGGCTCTCCTCGGCGTGCCGACGGTCGAGTTCGATCGCGCGGTGCGCCTGTCGGTCGCAGGGCTGCCCGTAGGCACGTTCAAGGACCCGAGCGGAGAGCAGTACGACATCATGGTGCGCACGGCGGTGGGCACGCGCGCGGACCTTGCGGCACTGGGGGAAGTGCGTGTGCCAACGCTGCAAGGCGCGATGTTGCCGCTTTCACAACTGGCGACACTGCAGTTCGAGAAGGCGCCGGTCGTGATCCAGCGCTACGACCGCGAGCGCTCGGTGACGGTGGACGCCGATGTGCGGCCGGGCTTCAACACCGCGAAGGTGACCGGTGACGCAAGGAAGCAGCTCGACCGGATGGCCTGGCCGCGCGGCTACCACTACCGGCTCGGCGGCGAGGCGGAATCGAGCCAGGAGGCCTTCGGCGGCATCGGCATCGCGATCATCGTCGCGATCTTCGGCATCTTCGCGATCCTCGTGCTCGAGTTCGGCAGCTTCAAGTCGACGCTGATCGTGCTCACCGTGGTGCCTCTCGGTGTGTTCGGCGGCCTGCTGATGCTGCTGTTTACCGGCAACAACATCTCGTTCACCGCGAGCATCGGCTTCATTGCACTGATCGGCATCGAGATCAAGAACTCGATCCTGTTCGTCGATTTCACGAACCAGCTGCGCGCCGAGGGGGTTGCGCTCGGTGAGGCGATCGAGCGGGCGGGCGAAATCCGCTTCCTGCCGATCCTCCTGACCACCGCGACGGCGATCGGCGGCCTCATGCCGCTCGCCGTGCAGAACATTGGCCTTTACTCGCCGATGGCGTGGGTGATCATCGGCGGCCTCATCACCTCGACACTGCTCGCGCGGCTCGTGACGCCCGTGATGTACAAGCTCGCGCCGCCGGCCATCGCGATCGCAGGGCCCATCACCGTGTAACATTGGCGCTCGCCGACACGCCGGAGATCAACTTGCGTTCCGTCTTTCTCGACTACGCCACGGTCGATGCGCACGATCTCGACGTGTCGGGCCTTGAACGGGCCTGCCAGTCGCTGACCCTGTTTGGCGCCACGCCTCCTGACGCGATTGCCGCGCGCATCGCCGGTGCCTCGATCGTGCTCGCGAACAAGGCGCGCATCACGCGCGCGCTGATCGGAGCGACGCCATCGCTGCGGCTGATTGCGCTCTCGGCGACCGGCACCGACAACGTGGACCTCGACGCGGCACGCGAGCACGGTGTGGCCGTCTGCAACATTCGCGACTACTGCACGCCGTCGGTCGTGCAGCACGTACTCGGCGCGATCCTCGCGCTCACACACCGCTATGCCGACTACTCGCGTCTCGTGAAGGCGGGCCAATGGGGCGAGCGTTCGCAGTTCACGATGCTCGATTTCCCGATCCGCGAGCTTGCCGGGCGCACGCTCGGCGTCATCGGTTATGGCACCCTTGGGCGCGCGGTCGCGCAGGTCTGCGAACAGGCGCTCGGCATGCGCGTGCTCGTCGCGGAGCGGGCCGGAGGAGACGCGGCCCCTCGCACCGATGCCCGTGCCAGCGAGCAGCGCCTGCCGGTCGGGGAACTGCTGCCACGCGTCGACGTGCTGACTCTGCATTGTCCGCTGACACCTGCGACACGCGGCCTGCTCGGCGCAGCACAGCTCGCGTTGATGAAGCCCGACGCGCTCGTCATCAACACCGCGCGCGGCGCCCTCATCGACGTGCCGGCACTCGCCGACGCACTACGCGCCGGGCGCCTCGGCGGTGCGGCGATTGACGTATTGCCTGAGGAGCCGCCCATCGCCGGCAGTGCGCTCTTCGCGCCGGATCTGCCGAACCTGATCGTCACGCCACATGTCGCGTGGGCGGCGCGCGATGCGCGGCAGCGCGCGCTCGACGAGATGGCGGCAAATGTCGCGGATTTCCTCGCCGGCGGCCGTCGCGGGCGAGTCGCCTGATTCACGGCGCAGCGCGGAGGTCAGTCGCGAGGCGCGGTACCCAGCAAAACACCGCGCGCCCACTCGACGACGGGTGCGACGCGCGGTGATACGAGCGCCATCGCATCTTCGAAGTTCACCCATCGCCACTCGTGGTGCTCGGGCGTGCCGAGTTCCACATTGACGGGAAGCGTGACGCGCACAGTACGGGTCTGCGCGACGTAGTAGCGTGCCACCTTGTTGCGGGTATAGGGACCGGTATCCCGATACACCTCGCCCCAGGTGAACTCCAGGTCATCGATCGTGGATTCCTCGCGCACTTCACGGCGCGCGGCGGCATGGGGCTCCTCGCCGCTCTCGACCATGCCTTTCGGGAAGTCCCAGCTGCGAAACGCCCGCAGCAGGAGGTAGAGCCAGCCGTCGTCGTCCCGGCGGACGACGACGACTCCGGCAGACAGTTTCGGCGAGCGTCTTATACGGCAAACTCGCTCAGTGGAATTTTCAGTGCGTCCGCAACCCCCTTGCCGTAGGCCGGATCGGCCTTCAGGCAATGACGGATATGACGGATCCGGATGTCGCGAGGCGCCTCGGCAATTGCACGCGCCGTGTTGTCAAACAGCGCCTGCCTCTGCGCACCGCTCATGAGCCGAAAGAGCGCACCGGGCTGTGAGAAATAGTCGGTGTCCACCCGATGATCCCAGCTGTTCGCGGCACCTTCGAGCGCGAGCGGCGGCTCGGCATGATCGGGCTGCTCCTGCCACTCGCCGTAGCTGTTCGGTTCGTAGCCTGGAGTCGAGCCGAAGTTGCCGTCGACCCGCATCGCGCCGTCGCGGTGATAGCTGTGCACGGGGCAGCGCGCCGCATTGACCGGGATGAGGTGATGGTTCACGCCGAGACGATAACGCTGGGCGTCGCCGTAGGCAAACAACCGGCCCTGCAGCATTTTGTCCGGTGAGAAGCCGATGCCGGGGACGATATTCGCGGGGTTGAACGCCGACTGCTCCACCTCCGCAAAGAAATTCTCCGGGTTGCGGTTGAGCTCCATCACGCCCACTTCGATCAGCGGATAGTCCTTGTGAGGCCACACTTTCGTCAGGTCGAAGGGGTTGTAGGGCACCTTCGCCACATCCTTCTCCGGCATGACCTGCACGGCGAGCGTCCACTTCGGGAAGTCGCCCTTCCCGATGCTCTCGTAAAGATCGCGCTGGTGGGATTCACGGTCATTGCCGATGATCGCCCCGGCCTCCGCGTCCGTCAGGTTGCGAATCCCCTGCTGCGTGCGGAAATGGAACTTGACCCAGAAGCGCTCGTTCTTCGCGTTGAGAAGGCTGAAGGTGTGGCTGCCGAAGCCGTGCATATGGCGGTAGCTCGCGGGAATGCCGCGGTCGCTCATCACGATCGTGACCTGGTGCAGCGCTTCCGGCAGCGACGTCCAGAAGTCCCAGTTGTTGCGCGCGCTGCGCAAGTTGGTGCGCGGGTCGCGCTTGACCGCGTGATTCAGGTCCGGAAACTTGAGCGGATCGCGCAGGAAGAAGACCGGTGTATTGTTGCCGACGAGATCCCAGTTGCCCTCTTCGGTGTAGAACTTCACGGCGAAGCCGCGTATGTCGCGCTCGGCATCGGCTGCGCCGCGTTCGCCCGCCACCGTGGTAAAGCGCGCAAACAGGTCCGTCTGCCTGCCGACCTGCGCGAAGATCTTCGCGCGCGTAAAGCGCGTGATATCGCCGGTGACGGTGAAAGTGCCGTAGGCGCCGGAGCCCTTCGCGTGCATGCGTCGCTCTGGGATCACCTCACGGTCGAAGTGTGCGAGCTTCTCGAGATACCACACGTCCTGCAGCAACTGCGGACCACGCGGCCCGGCCGTCTGCACGTTCTGGTTGTCCACGACGGGACGGCCAAAGGCGGTTGTCAGCTTCTTGCGGTTCGTCATGACTGCAATCCTCCGTTCAGTGAGTCGATTCGAGCACGCCTGCCACGGCGTGGATCACCGCCGCGATGCGCACGGCGCTCTGGATGGTCTCGCGCGTAACACCATGGTCCCGCAGCTTCCTTTCATGGGAGATGATGCAGAGTCCGCAACCGTTTACCGCCGAGACGGCGAGCGAGAGGAGCTCGAAATCCAGCTTGTCGATGCCGGGATTGCCGATCACGTTCATGCGCAGGCGCGCCGGCATCGACTGGTACTCGGCGTCCTCGACGAGATGCAGGAAGCGGTAGTAGATGTTGTTCATGCCCATGATGGCCGCCGCCGCGCGCGCGCCCGTCACGTCGGCGTCGCCGAGATGCACGCGCGCAAGCGCCTCGATGTCGCGCGCAAGGGCCGTGTTGCGCGCGGCGATCGCGGTCGCGAGCGCCACCGACCACAGCTGCTTCTCGCTGAGCCCGGGTGCGCCCTGCGGCGTGAGCACCGAGCCAAGGTTCAGCTTCAGGTCGCGGGCGTAGTCGGGCATGGCGTCGCGGATGTTGTCGAGGGTCATCATGTCGTCGGTCTCATCCTCAATCGGTAGAAGGCGGGGTCGGGCGGACGCGCAAGGCCGTGGGGGGAGTCGGCCTCACGCGCCCGCCATCGCTCGTCAGGCAGCCTTGAGGGTCTCGTCACCCTTCTGCCAGTTGCAGGGGCACAGCTCGTCCGTCTGCAGCGCGTCGAGCACGCGCAGCACCTCGTCCGGGCTGCGGCCGACGTCGAGGTCGGTCACGTAGACGAAGCGGATCACGCCCTCCGGGTCGACGATGTAGGTCGCGCGCTGCGCCACGCCGGCCGCCGGGTCGAGGATGCCGAGCGCCGTCGACAGCTCGCGCTTCACGTCGGCGAGCATCGGGAACGGCAGCTTCGAGAGCTCTTCCTTGTCCTTGCGCCACGCGAGATGCACGAACTCGCTGTCGATCGAGGCGCCGAGCAGCTGCGCATCGCGCGCCTTGAATTCCTTGTCGAGCTTGCCGAATGCGGCAATCTCGGTCGGACACACAAAAGTGAAGTCCTTCGGCCAGAAGAACACCACCTGCCACTTGCCCCTGAAACTGTCGTTCGTGAACGGCTTGAACGCGTTCGCGAGATCGTTCGACACGACGCCCGTCAGCGCGTACTGCGGAAATTTCTGCCCGATACCCAACATGATCCTGTCTCCTGTTGCATCCAATGAACGTGGCCATTGTGGATGCCTCGCGCCCATATCTCCAATGAATTGATCTTATTGTTCTGATAGACTCCCTCTATGGTGGATCTCAAACTGCGGGACTTGCGCTACCTTGTCGCCATCGCCGACACGCGCCATTTCGGCCGCGCGGCCGCCGCCTGCCACGTGAGTCAACCCACTCTCTCGACACAGCTGAAAAAGCTCGAGGAGAGCCTCGGCGTGCAACTGATTGAGCGCGGCACGAAGCGCGCTTCGGTGACACCCGCAGGGCAGCGCGTCGTCGCGCGCGCCCGCGCGATGCTCGAGGCGGGCGACGACATCGTCGAGATGGCGAGGTCCTTCGGTGACCCGCTCGCCGGCCGCCTGCGAGTCGCGCTGCTGCCGACGATCGGGCCGTATCTGCTGCCGCGCGTCACACCGCGGCTGCGCAAGGCACTGCCGCGGCTCGAGCTGATGTTGTACGAATTTCAGACCGCCCCGATGCTCGAGCGGCTGCACGCGGGCGAGATCGACGCGGGCATCCTTGCGCTACCCGTCGACCTCGACGGGCTCGATGCGCTGCCGCTCTACGAGGAGCCCTTCGTGTTCGTGGCGCCGGCGGACCACCGGCTCGCCAAAGGCGGCCCGGTGCGCAGCACGGATCTCGCCGGCGAGACTGTGCTGTTGCTCGAAGACGGCCATTGCCTGCGCGACCAGGCGCTCGATGTCTGCAGCCGGGTCGGCATGCACGAGAAGCAGGACTTTCGCGCGACCAGCCTCGAAACCCTGCGGCAGATGGTGGCCTCGGGTGTCGGCGTCACCCTGCTGCCTGAACTCGCCACGCGCGGCGCCTACGGCGCGGCACGTGGCGTGGCAGTGCGCAACTTCGCAAAGCCGGCACCCCGCCGCCGCATCGGCGCGGTGTGGCGCAAGACGAGCGCACGACGGGAAGCGATCGAGGCCATCGCGCGCGTCATTGCGGCGCATGCGCTTGGCTGACGATGCCGCGGAGGGCATAAGGCATAATCCCTGCGTGATCGACGCACCGCACCCAGCCGCGACTCACGTCACGCCCTACGACCGACTTGAAGCGGGCGACGCGGCCGTCGAGCGCCTGCTCGCGAGCGGTGCGCAGCGCGAGGCGCTCACCGACTACTTCGGCGCAGCCGCCTATGCCGAACTTGCCGCACTCGCGCGTCGTGCAACCCGGGCGCGCTCCCGCGGCGGATCGCGCGTGTACATCCTGCCCGGCATCATGGGTTCGCTGCTCGGCCGACCGCGCGGCCACGGCTTGCCGAACGACATCCTGTGGCTCGACCCCATCGACATCGCAGTCGGGCGGCTGCGCGAGATCGTGCTGCGCCCCCATTCGCCGGTGCGCGCCATGGGCGCGATCCTGTATCACTTCCTCAAGCTGAAGCTGCGCCTCGCCATCGCGGGTTTTTCACCCAGGCTTTTCGACTACGACTGGCGGCGCAGCGTCATCGACCTCGGGCGCGCGCTCGCAACGGAAGTGGCGCACGACGCATCGCCGCACATTCAGGTCGTCGCGCACAGCATGGGCGGACTCGTGGCGCGCGCCGCGCTGGCGCTGCCGGGCGGGGAGCGCATCGAGCGACTCGTGATGCTCGGCACGCCGAACTCGGGATCGTTCGCGCCGGTGCAGGCGCTGCGCGGCACCTACGCCGTGGTACGAAAGCTGGCAGCGCTCGATCAGATGCATACGGCCGAGACGCTTGCGAGCGAGGTGTACTCGACCTTCCCGGGACTCTACGAGCTGCTACCCGCCGAGGGCACGACTGCCGTCGATCTCTTCGACCCGGCCGTGTGGCCCGCCAGGGGGCCACGACCGGAGCCGGCGCTGCTCGCCGCTGCGCGCAGCAGCCTGCGCGGGCTTGCTTCGGCCGATACACGCATGGCATTGATCGCCGGCTACGGACGCCCCACTGTCACCGGCGTGCGGCGTTCGGGAGCCGACTTCGAATACCTCGTGACACGCAATGGTGACGGCACGGTGCCGCTCGCGCTTGCCGAGTTGCCCGGCGTGCGTACCTGGTATATCCGCGAGGGTCACAGCGAACTGACGACGAACGATGTGGTCGCCTCCGCCGTAATCGATCTGCTGCGCGCGGGCCGAACGCAACGGCTCTCCGCCGCGCCGCCTGCACCCACGCGCGCCGTGGCACGCATCTGCGATTCGGCGCTGCGACGCACCTGGCAGCACAAGGTCGACTGGCACTCGCTGTCAACCGACGAGCGCCGGGAATTCCTCGAGACGCTGAACGATCCGCCCAGGCTGCAGCTGCGCGCACCGCCGCGCGCATCGCGCCCCTCCATCAAGTCTCGTACCGCGGTCCGCGGTGCCGTCGCGCGCGGCGTGCTCGCGATCACGATTGCACGCGGCGAGATCGGCAGTGCCGACGCCGAGGCCCTGGCGGTGGGCGTGTTCAATGGCGTGCGGCCTGCAGGTGCGGCAGCCGCCATCGATGAGCGCCTCGGTGGCACGATCGCGGAGTTTTCGGCGCGACGCATGTTGCCCGGGGACACGGGACAGCTCACGGCGCTGCCTACGGCGGGTCGGCTACCACACGCTGCGCATGTGGTGATCGTCGGCCTCGGCCGCTTTGCCGATTTCGACGCTGCCGCGGTCGAACTCGCCGCCGACAGCGTCGCGCGCTTCTGCGAGCGCAGCGGCATCCGCTCGCTGGCGACAGTGCCCTGGGGCGCTGGAGCCGGTCTTCCTGCAACCCTCTCGTTCGCGGCACAGCTGCGCGGCTACCTGCGCCAGCACACAACCGCACCGCGGCGCCTGGCCCACCTCGTCTTCGTGGTCCGTGACGCCGCGGAGCACCGCGCCATCACGCGCCTCGCTGAGACGCTGGCGCGGGAGATCGATCCCGACGGGGGGCAGCTCGCGGTCCGCGACGTGCCGCCCGCGCGGGTGCGGCGTGCCCGGCCATTGCGCATGCCCTCCGTGCCGCAGATGGCTCACCTGCTCGTCGAACGCACCGCAGCCACAGCGGACCACGAGACCTGGCGCGCCGCAGTACTCACCACCGGCGCCCCGGCAGCCGTGATCGCAGAGGACGCGCGCTTCCCGCGCCACGCGCTCGACGCGCTGCTCGCGCAGCTGGATGGTGAGGGCTTCACGGCTGCGAGCGTCACGCGCATCGGTGCGCGTCTCGCGAGGCTCGTGCTGCATCCGAACGTGCGGGCTGCGCTGGCGCTCGCGAAGGCAGATCCGCTCATTGTGGTGAACGACACCGAAGCGAGTCGCCTGCCCTGGGAAATGCTTACGCTCGACGGCTGGTCGCCGGCGATCCGGGCCGGGCTGTCACGCCGACTCGCCGCTGCGAACCTCCCGGTTGCGCGCTTCAGCGAGCGGCGTCGCAGCGATCACCTGCTGACGATGCTGCTCGTCGTGAACCCGACCGAGGATCTGCCGGGAGCGGCCCGTGAAGGCATGCGCGTGCGGGACATCTTTCGCAGCCTGCCCGACGCCCGGCTCACGCTGATCGAGGGCCGTGCCGCCACGCGCGCGCGGGTGCTCGCCGAGTTCGAATCCGGCGACTACGACGTCGTGCACTATGCAGGCCACGCAGCGTTCGAGCCCGCGGTGCCGCGGGCGAGCGGACTTGCTGTCAGCGACGGTGTCATCACGGGCACCGATCTCGGCTCGCTTGCGCAACTGCCCGCCCTCGTGTTCTTCAATGCGTGCGAATCGGCGCGCGTGCGAGGGACGCGCCGTGCAGGACGTAGCGCCTCCCGCGCAACAGCCCTCGCAGCCGGCGCCAGCATCGCCGAGGCCTGGCTGCGCGCGGGCATTGCCAACTTCATCGGAACCTACTGGCCCGTGGGCGACGCGGCGGCCGAGACCTGTGCAGGGCAGTTTTACGCGGCGCTCGTCGCCGGCAGGACCATCGGCACGGCGCTCCTCGAAGCCCGCCACGCCGTGCGCGCACAGCGCTCACCCGACTGGGCAGACTACCTGCACTACGGTGACCCGCTCTTCGAGCTGAAGAGCGACGAGCCGGGCAAGGCGTCCAGTTAGGCGTTCACCGCCGCGATGATCCGCTTGAGAGTCGTGGCATCAGGCAACCGTCCACGGCCTCCCGCGAGATTGTCGCGCATGTGCCTTGCTTTGCCGGTTGCGGGGATCACACAGGTGACGGCGGGGTGTGCGATGACATACTTGAGCAGCACCTGCGCCCAGCTCGTCGCGTCGAAGTCGGCCGCCCAGGCGGGCACCGGCACGTTCTTCAGCCGCGCGAAAATGCCGCCGTCCTCGAACGCGCGGTTGACGATCACCGCGACCCCGCGATCGGCGGCGAGCGGCAATAACCGATGCTCGGCGTCGCGCGTCACCGCCGAATAGTTGAACTGCACGAAATCGGGCTTCTCCTGCCTGATCACGCGCGCGAGCTCTGCGTGCGTTGCGATCGTGTAGTGCGTCACCCCGATGTAGCGCACCTTGCCCTCGGCTTTCCATGCCCGCAGCGTTGCGAGTTGCACAGCGAGATCGCGCAGGTTGTGAACCTGGATCAGATCGAGAGGTCTGTGCTTCAGGAGCCGCGCCGAGTCGTGCAGTTGCGAAACCCCGGCGTCCGCGCCGTCTTCCCAGACTTTGGTCGCCATGAAACACGCCTGCTGCTGTGCAGGCGACAGCAGTTCGCCGAGCACTCGCTCGGCGGTCGAGTACATGGGCGAGGTGTCGATCAGCCGTCCGCCGCCCTCGAAGAACGCGTCGATCACCTCGCGTAGCGGCGCGCGCGCGGCGGCGGCAGCGCCCACTTCAAAGGGACCCGATGTGCCGAGGCCGATGACAGGAACCCGTTCGCCGGTGGAGGGGATCTTGCGGGCAATCATGTCGCTGCGCTCCGATGCCACGCCTGTTGCCTGCGCACGCGGGGCACCACTCGAGGTGAGCGCCGCCGCAACGCCAGCCACGCGACCCAACCACTCCCTGCGATTCATGCCGGTTCACTCATCCCGTTGGAATCGTGAGCACGGGCGGGCGCCTGTCGTCCTGACCCACGTCGAGAAAGATCGGCAAGTCCATGATGCTGCCGTCATGCTCCCGCCTTCAGATGAGCGCTGCATCCACCTCCGCCACCGCCGCCCCACCGCGCTGCACCACCCGCGCGAGCGCCTCAGCGGTCGGCAGGATGTGCTCGGCGTAGAAACGTGCGGTCGCAAGCTTGCTGCGGTAGAAGTCCGCATCGGCGCCGCCGGCGGCGAGCCTGGCCGCCGCAATGGCCGCCGACTTCGCGTGCAGCCAGCCGCCAAGCACGGTGCCGGTAAGCTTCAGATACGGCACCGCCACCGCGAGCGCATGATCCTGCGCGCTGCCCAGGAGGCCGAGCAGCGCCTTGGTCGCCTGCGCCAGCTCTGCCACGCCTTCGAGCGCGCGGTGCCTGGCGGCCTGCACCGCCGGGTCGCTCGCGGTGATCGCTTCGAGTTCGTGCGCAATATCGGCGAGGAGCGCAGCCATCGCGGTGCCACGGTCGCGGCCGAGCTTGCGGCCGAGGAGGTCGTTCGCCTGGATGCCGGTAGTGCCCTCGTAGATGGTGGTGATGCGCACGTCACGGTACGCTTGTGCAGCGCCCGTCTCCTCGATGTAGCCCATGCCGCCGTGCACCTGGATGCCGAGCGATGCCGATTCGATGCCACCCTCCGTGCTCCACGCCTTCACGACAGGAATCAGGAGGTCACCGCGCACCTGTGCCGCCGCGCGCGTCGCCTCGTCCGCATGCGCCGCCGCGACATCGAGCTGCGAGGCCGCATAGATCGCGAGTGCGCGCATTGCCTCGGTGTTCGCCTTCATCGTGAGCAGCATGCGCTTGATGTCGGGATGATGAATGATCGGCGCCGGGCCGCTCGCCACGCTCACCGGCGGTCGCCCTTGGGCGCGCGTACGCGCCCATTCCGCGGCCTGCTGGAACGCGCGCTCCGCGACTGCATAACCCTCGAGGCCGACCGAGAGGCGCGCCGCGTTCATCATGACGAACATGTATTCGAGTCCGTGGCCTGCCTCGCCGACGAGGTAACCGACGGCGCCTTCCCGTGCGCCGAACTGCATGACGCAGGTGGGACTCGCGTGAATACCGAGCTTGTGTTCGATCGAAAGACACTGCACATCGTTGCGCGTGCCGATCGAGCCATCGTCGCCGACCAGAAACTTCGGCACGATGAAGAGCGAGATGCCCTGCGTGCCGGACGGTGCGCCGTCGATGCGCGCAAGGACCATGTGAATGATGTTCGACGTGAAGTCGTGTTCGCCCCAGGTGATGAAGATCTTCTGGCCGAAGAGCCGGAAGTGATCGCCCGCGGGCGCCGCGCGCGTCCGGATCTGGCCAAGATCGGAGCCCGCTTGCGGCTCGGTGAGCACCATGGTGCCGGTCCACTCACCGCTCACCATCTTCGGCAGGTACTGCTGCTTCTGCGCAGCGCTGCCGCGCAGGTCGAGCGCCTCGATCGCACCCTGCGTCAGCATCGGGCACAGCTTGAAAGCGAGATTGGAGCCCGCCCACAGCTCGACCACTGCGGTGCCGAGCATGCGGGGCATGCCTTGTCCGCCGTACTCGGGATCGCCCGACAACTGGTTCCAGCCGCCCTCGGCGAACGCCTTGTAGGCGGCCTTGAATCCCGGCGTGGTGACGACGCCCTCAGGCGTCCATTTCGCCCCTTGGGTATCGCCTGTCCGATAGAGCGGATCCAGCACTTCTTCGGCAAATTTGGCGGCTTCTTCCAGGATCGTGGTGCCAAGTTCGGCGGAATAGTCTGAATACCTTTCACAGCCGTCGAGCGCTGCCGCCCCTACCAGCTCATTCAGCACGAAATCCAGTTCTTTGACGGGTGCTCGATACATTCCGGATCCTCCAGAGGCCCGCCAGTCTAAGACACCGCAAGCGCCGGAATCACGTTCGCGGCAAGGAATTCGACGTAGGCCTGGACCCGCCGATCGGTCGCAAGCGTGGCCGGATAAATCGCGCACAACGGGATCGAAGGAGGCAGTGCCCAACCCTCCAGCACACGCACCAGCTTGCCTGTGGCGAGCCCTTGCCGGCAGAGAAACTCCGGCAGGAGTCCGATGCCAAGACCCGCCGCAGTCGAGGCATGCAGCACGGCCGGGTCATTGACTGCGAGCTTCGGATGCACGCTCACTTCCTCGCGCTGCGAGACGCCGCGATGCAGGTGTACGCGATATTCGGGCCCCGCGGTCGCAGGCGTGAGCAGCGCATGGCCACGCAGGTCGACCGGCTTGGCGGGCGTGCCGTGCGCCGCCAGATAGGCGGGCGTCGCGCACAACACCGCGGGCGGCGCCCCGAGTTCGCGGCATACGAAGCGCGCGTCGTCGACCGTGCCCACATGAACGGCAACATCCCATTGCGAGGCCTCGGCGAGACTGGCCGCTTGCAGCATCACGTCGAGCGGAACGTCCGGGAAGCGCTCGAGAAAGCGCGGCACAATGGGCGCGAGCAACATGCGCCCGTAAGTCGGGTCGGCCATGACACGCAGCGGCCCGCCGCGCTCTGCGACTGTGCTCGCCGCGGCAGCGCGTACGGCATCGGCCTCATCAATGATGCGGCGACAGTGTGGATAGAGAAGGCGGCCGACTGGAGTCAGGTGGATGCGTCGTGTCGTGCGCTCGAGCAGCCGCACGCCGAGCGCCGCCTCGAGTTCTGCGATTGAACGGCTTGCCGCCGCCTTCGGCACGCCGAGCGCGCGCGCGGCCGCCGAGAATCCGTTCAGATCGACGATCTTCGCGAACAGCGCCATCTGCGCAGGCATCCAGATTGTGTTCATGGCCGAACTCTCCTGGCACGCGACCCGTGTTATTGTTTCACCTGTAGTATGCACGCCCGCAAGCTCGGTACACAGGGGCTCGAAGTCTCCGCCATCGGTCTTGGCACGATGGGCATGGCCGGCGTTGCCGGCATGGGCGACATGTATGGCCCGGTGGATGAGGCCGAGGCGATCCGGACGATCCATCGCGCGCTCGAGATCGGGGTCACTTTCTTCGACACCGCCGAGGTCTATGGCCCCTACGCAAACGAGCAGCTCCTCGGGCGCGCACTCAAGGGCCGACGCGACCGTGCCATCATCGCGACGAAGTTCGGCTTCCGGATCGAGGGTGGCAGGATGGTCGGCGTCGACAGCCGGCCCGAGAACGTGCGCCGCGCGATCGACGGCTCGCTCGAGCGACTCGGCGTCGAGTACATCGATCTCTGGTACCAGCACCGGCTCGATCGCAGCGTACCGATCGAGGAGACGGTCGGCGCCATGGCCGAGCAGGTGCGCGCCGGCAAGGTGCGCTATCTCGGCCTCTCCGAGGTGAGCGCGTCGACCTTGAAGCGCGCGCACGCAGTGCATCCGCTGAGCGCGCTGCAGAGCGAATACTCGCTGTGGGAGCGCAACATCGAAGGCGAAGTGATCGATGCCTGCCGCAGGCTCGGCATCGGGGTCGTGCCGTACAGCCCACTCGGTCGCGGCTTTCTCAGCGGGCTCGTGCCGAAGTCCGATGCCTTGGGGCCCACCGACTACCGGCGCCTCGACCCGCGTTTCGAGGGCGAGAACTACGACCGCAATCTCGCAATCGTGCGCGACGTCGCTCGCGTGGCGGCGCGCCTTGGCGCAACGCCCGCGCAGATCGCCATCGCGTGGCTGCTGCACCAGGGCGCCGACATCGTGCCGATCCCGGGCACGAAACGGCGCACTTATCTCGAGTCCAATGCCGCGGCCGCCGACCTCGCACTGACGGCCGAAGACATCGCCGTGCTCAGCGCGCTGCAACCAACTGCCGGACAGCGCTACACCGAGCGCGCGATGGCGTCGATCGATCGCTGAATATGACAAATCGGCGCGCGCGCGCATGACAGAACGCGAGCGCGATCACGGCGCTTCCGTGGCGTTCCTGAGACGCTCCCCTGCACGACCGACGGTCGTGCACAGTCGGGAATCCGGGGACAACAGCGAGCATGTTCAAATTCGGGCGCGCCAGGCCCATCGAGGCAGCGAGGAGCGAGCGGCCCGCGACTGCGGAGCGCGAGCGCGAGCGCGTCACTCCGGAGATTCTGGGCCGGGAACTGCGCGAAGCACTGCCGCAGGTGCGCGTGCATTCGGTGTCGATCCACAACGATGAGTGCGATGCGCTGTGGCTCAGCGAAGGCGTGCTCGGCCCCGACGAGCACTCGGCCGCACTCGAGGCGATGGGCGCGTTCGGCCTCGAAACGCAGCGCCAGTACGCCGCCTTCGATCTGGGTGACAGCCGCAGCGCCGTCTTCTTCCCCGCGCGCTCGCCGTACGGCGAAGTGCTCGGGCTCGCGATGGTGATCGCAGATACGAAGTCGATCGAGAACGGCGGCGGCGAGCGGCTCGGAAGCACCGAAGTGCGCGCCATCCTGCAGCGGCTGGCGGTGGTGTTGCGCCCCACTTCGGTGACACAGACGCAGCCGATCGCTCGTCCGGAAAACATCGCCATTGATCTTGTCGTAACGACTCTCGCGGGCCCCGTCGCGCGAGCCCCGGTCACAGAGACCCGGCCCGCGGCGGTGCCCGCCCCCCCTGCACCCTCCTCCCCGGAGGGAACGATGGCGGTACTCGAGTTCTCGTTCGATTCCCTGCTTGATCCAAACGCCGGGCCGGCATCGCAAGGCGCCACGCCGCCGCCTGCCCCGCCGGTCGTCAATCCTGCCCCGGACGCGACACTCTACGTGCCCCAGGCGACCGTCCGGGAAGTGGCGCTGCACGTGCAGCAGCTGCACAAACTGCGCTCGGGCGGCCGCACCCGCCGCTTCGAAGTGCTGCTGCGCGCCCGCAGCCACCCGGAAGCCGATGCGATGGGCGACACGGTCGCGCAGATGCTCGCGTCACAGGGCACGACGAGCACGATGGACCGCTACATCACTGGCGAGCTGATCAGCTGGCTCGCGGCTCACTCGGAGGTTTGGGAACGGGAACCGGCCAGCTTCTCGGTCAATGTAGCGCTCACGACGCTGACGGATGACCAGTTCCTGCCCTTCGTCGCAAACAATCTCGCCGACACGCGCGTGTCCCCGGAGATCATCGGCTTCGAAGTGCCGGAACGTGCGTTCGTCGAGCACCGCGCCTTTGCCGAGCGCTTCGTCAAGCGCTGCGAGCAGCTTGGTTGCTTCATCGTGCTCGATGATTTCTCGCTGCATTCGGACGCCCTGCCCTTCCTCGCCTCTCCAGCCGTACGGCTCGTGAAAATCGATCCGAAGCTCACCTCGGCGGCGCTCAAGGAGAAGCTCCCGCAGGCCGTGGTGATCGCGATTTCCCAAGCGGCAAAGGTGCTCGGCGTACACTGCGTGGCGAAACGGGTCGATACCCAGGTGGGCCGACAATGGCTGTCGGCCATCGGCATCGACTTCGCCCAGGGCTTCCTCCTCGAAAAACCCCAGCCGCTCGAAGACCTCGCACAGCCCAGCCAACGGACGGCTCTGAGCCCGTAGCCCCCGCCCGTCGCCCCGCCCGTCGCCCGCTCCCGCGCGACGAAGCGAGCCCGTGCTGCGACATGTGGATGCAGCGCGCGGGACGAGTCGCATACAGTCACGGCCATGAATGTTGAAGTACCCCTCCTCGGGTGGCTGCGCATTCCACGCAATACGCTGTTCTGGTGCCTGCACGGCGCCGGCTGGGTGGCCTATGGCTGTGCGCAGTATCTCGGCGCACTGCTTTACGACAAGGACCCGGGCTACTTTCAGGTAATCAGCAGCGCTGCCGTTGCCGGCTTCGTCGTGACGATGCCGTTGCGCTACATCTACCGCATTCTGTGGCGCAAACGCCCGCGAACCTTCCTGATCGGCATTGCGCTCACCTCCTACCTCACGGCGCTCGTGTGGCGGTTGTGCGTGAACCTCGCCTATGACCGCTTCATGCCGCAGATGGACTGGAAGATGGTGCACTGGTACGAGTACCTGAGCGGGGCGCTCCAGGGCACCTACCTGATGCTTTGCTGGTCGGGGCTCTATTTCGGCGTCAAGTACTACGAGTCGCTGCAGCGACAGCGCGAAGCGACGCTGCGCTCGGCCGCGCTCGCGCAAGAGGCGCAGCTGCGAATGCTGCGCTACCAGCTGAATCCGCATTTTCTCTTCAATACCCTGAACGCGATCTCGACGCTCATACTCGACAGCCAGAACCGCGTCGCGAACCAGGCCGTCACGCGTCTCTCCGAATTCCTGCGCTATACGCTCGATCAGGACCCGATGAACAAGGTTACGATGCGGCAGGAACTCGACGCCCTGAACATGTATCTTTCGACGGAACAGCTGCGCTTCGGCGAGCGCCTGCGCATCGAGTTCGCGATCGAAGAGCGCGCGCTCGATGCGCTCGTGCCGAGTCTGCTGCTGCAGCCGCTCATCGAGAACGCGGTGAAGTACGCGGTATCGCCAAGGGAAGGCGGCGGCACGATCCGCGTGGAGGGACGCGTGCGTGGCGTCATGCTCGAACTCGTCGTTGCCGACGACGGTCCGGGCGCCAGGACCAGCAACGCGCTCATCGAGGGTCGCGGCGTGGGCCTGCGCAACACGCGCGAGCGGCTGCACGTGCTCTACGGCAACCAACAGCGCTTTGCGGCGATCAATGCGCACCCCGGCGTGCGCATCGAGATCGCCCTGCCCTTTGAAAAGGCCACCAGCCCATGACCAACTCCCAGCCTCCGATTCGCACCCTGATCGTCGACGACGAGGCGCTCTCGCGCCGTGGCCTCGAGATCCGCCTGCGCACCGCCGGCGATTTCGAAATCATCGGGCAGTGTGCCAATGGCCGCGAGGCGATCGATGCAGTGCGCAGCCGGCAACCCGATCTCGTGTTTCTCGACATCCAGATGCCGGGGCTCTCGGGCTTCGACGTGCTCGCACAGCTGCCGACTGAATCGTTGCCGATGGTGGTGTTCGTCACGGCGTACGACAGTTACGCGATTCGTGCCTTCGAGGCACGCGCGATCGACTACCTGCTGAAGCCGGTCGATGAGTCGCGCTTCGCCTCGGCCATCGAGCACATCCGCGAATTGCGCGAGCAGCGCAATGCCGCCTCGCAGCGCGATCGTCTGGTCGAACTGCTCGCGGACGTATCGGGCACCGGCGAGATCGACGCGGCAAGCCTCCTCGCAAAGGGCCGGGCGGCGCTGCCGGGCGCGCACAGCCCGGTGCTGCCGATCCGCGAGGGCCGCGAAACGATCCGCCTCGACATGACCACCATCGACTGGATCGATGCCGCGGGCGACTACATGTGCATTCACGCGGGCAACCGCACCCATATCCTGCGCGGCACGATGAAGCAGCTCGAAGATGCGCTCGACCCGCGCGTGTTCCAGCGCGTGCACCGCTCCACGATCGTGAACCTCGCGCGTGTGAAGACACTGCGCGCACACATGAATGGCGAGTATTTCCTCACGCTCGACGGCGGCCACGAGCTGAAGCTCTCGCGCACCTACCGCGACAAGATCGAGTACTTCCTCAAGGGACCGCGACTGAATTAATGGAGCGTTATTGACTCCTGCGTCAACGCCACATAAAATTGCGTTGATGCATACGTCAACAGCGCTGAGCGCCCTCCTCGACGAACTGAGCGAACACGCGCGCTCACTTGGTCTGACCGACACAGAGTGGTCATCTCGCGCCGGCGTGCGCAAGGAAACTCTTTCCCGCCTGCGACACCGGGACACTTGTGATTTCGCGACGTTGCGAGCGCTGGCCGGTGTCGTTGGCCTGCAACCTGGTTGGCTCGGGAAGGGGTTGCCCGGCACGACTGCCGACGGTCACTTTCCGACGGGCATCGGGAGAGACTACGAGGCCGCCCTCGCCGATCTCTGCCAGTCGGGAAGCCTCGATCCACGGCGCTGGGCTCGACTCGGCCCGCGCTTCTTCATGGCGGGGCTCGCCGTGATGCTTGCGAGCGTGCACGGAGTCGTTCGCCCGGGATTGCTCGCGCTCGCCGAAACGCTCCATCCGGGCGCAAGCGAGCCGGCGGTATTCGACCGCTGGCTCAATCGCAGCCCTCTGCGGCCCTCGCGATTCCTGCCGCTCGTTGGGGATGGACGCCCACGTGCAGCCTGACAGGCGTGCCCGCCCCGAATACGTTGAGGCATTCGGCAAGCTCGTCGCGCGCATTGCGGATTCCCTGACGGCCACTCCCAGGCAAGTGCTGCCAATCCGGATGTTCATCGCCGGCGGCGCGGCGCTGCACTTCTACACGGGCGAGCGAGTCTCCCGGGATATCGACGCCGCCTTCTCGCATCGCATCGCCCTGCCGGAGAATCTGGAGGTCGCCTGGCGCGATACAGACGGCACCGCTCGCCTGTTGTACTTCGACCGCCAGTACAGCGACTCGCTCGCGCTGCTGCACGAGGACGCCTACGACGAATCGCGACCGCTATCGCTTCCTGGCGTCGATGCCAGCGTGCTCGACGTCAGGCTGCTCTCGCCACTCGATCTCGCGATCACCAAGCTCGCGCGCTTTTCAAGCCAGGATCGCGACGACATTGCCTCGCTCGCCCGTCGCGGGCTGATCAGCGCAAAGACGCTGCGCAAACGGGCCAACGCTGCCCTGGTCGCGTATGTCGGCGACACCGGGCGAGTGCGCACGTCGATCGAGCTTGGAGCCCGCCTCATTGAGGGGGCCGGAAGGCACCGGGGTGCCCGGTGATTCAGTTTTTCAGGTAGCGGTCGTACCAGGCGAGGTAGCGCTGCAGCCGGTCGACCCGCAGGCTCGGTCGCGCGAGCTGGTGGCGCTCGCCCGGGTAGATGACGAGCTGCGTCGGCACCCCGAGTCGCCGCAGGGCCTGGTACATCTGCTCGGTCGCGGGCAACGGCACGTTGAAATCATCCGCGCCGCAGAGAAACAGGGTGGGCGTCCGGATCCGGTCGGCGTGCAGGAAAGCACGGGAGAGTTGCAACCAGCGGTCGGTCTGTTCCCACGGCAGCCCGAGCTCGGTTTCCCAGTCACGCACGTATTGATCGACCCCGTATCCGCCGAGCATGTTGGCCATGCCAGCGCCGCTCGTCGCAGCCTTGAAGCGCGTATCAGTCGCGATCACGTAGTTGGTCAGGATCGAGCCGTAGCTCCACCCGCCGACGCCGAGGCGCGCTGGGTCGGCAATGCCGTCAGCGACGACGCGATCGGCGATCGCGAGCACATCCGGAACATCCGCCTCGCCCCAGTTCGCAAAGAGCGCGCGCTGGAAGGCGTAACCGCGCCCCGCGCTGCCGCGCGGGTTCGGCGCAACAACCGCGTAGCCGTGCGCGGCGAGCAGCTGCAGCTGGAAATCGAAATCATGCTGGTGCTGCATCACCGGCCCCCCGTGCAGCCGCAGCAGGGTGGGCACGCGCGCGCCCGGCGC
>DAORVK010000015.1:0-21978 GCA_035433705.1 Steroidobacteraceae bacterium | reverse complement strand
GCGCCCGCGACGTCCATCACGCCGACCTGCGCGAGGCCGTACCAGAGGTCTGCGGGCGCCCCGCCTGCGAGATACGCGACACGGCGGCCGTCGGCGCTGAAGCGCGGCGGGCCGCTGAGCCAGGCGTCGTCGAAGTCACCGTCCGCGCCAGAACTGGTCGTCAACTGCCGCGGGACTGCGCCCGGCTGCGGCGCGATCAGGTAGAGGTCCCAGTTGCTCGTGGCGTCCGGGTCGGCACCGCGCTTGCTGATGAACGCGATCTGCGCGCCGTCGGGCGACCAGCTGGGCTGCAGTTCGTCATAGGGGCCGTCGGTCAGCGTCGTCACGGTGCCGCTTGGGACGTCCAGCAGGAAAAGATGCGAGCGGGCGCCTTGCAGATAGCCCGCAGTGTCGCTCTTGAACTGCAACCGGTCGATCACGATCGGCGCGGGCCGGTCCGGATTCTCTTGCGGCGCAGCGGGCACCTCGGCCGTGAACACGATGCGCTTGCCGTCCGGCGACCACGCGTAGCCCGTGATCGCAGACCCGAAATGGCTGCGCTGCTGCGCCTCGCCGCCCGCACGGTCGATGAGCCAGACCTGGTCCCCGGCCTTTCCGTCAGCACGATCGCTCAGGAATGCGAGTTGCCGGCCGTCGGGACTCCAGCGCGGCATGTGCTCGCTCGCCGCGCTGCGCGTCATCTGCAGGGCTTGCCTGCCGTCCCAGCTCGCCAGCCACACATCAATCTGATCTGTGTCGGCCTCGCGATCTGGCGTCGCGACCGTGTAGGCGATCCATTGTCCGTCCGGCGAGAACTGCGGGTCTGATATCTCCTGCAGACGATACAGGTCGTCCGCGACGAGCCCGCGGGCCGAAGCGATGGAGAATGGCAGGGCGGTGAGCCCTGCGAGAATCAGCAGTCGCCAGCCGGCTGTACGCGACGACGCGCCGGGTTGAAGAATGCGCCCTCGACCACGGTGCATCGCGCCATGAACCGGCTCCATTTGAGCTCCTTCTGGTAATAGATCTCTGCCCAAAGCTCGTCACCCGGCGCACCAAAAGGCATCTGCACGGATGCGAGCGCGATGTTCGCCTTCGCTGCCGGCGACCAGAGCGCCGAGGTGACCACCCCGACATTCCTGCGTCGCCGATCGTAAATGAACGCATCCTTCGCGGGCTTGTTGCCCTCGACGTCAAGCTTCACGAGACGGTAGCGCGAGCCACGCGTCCTTTCCTCGAGCAACGCGCGGCGTCCCGTGAACGAGCCCTTCCTGAAGTCGACCAGCCACTCGAGATCGAGTTCGAATGGCGAGCGCGTGCGGTCCGCGCGGATCGCGCGGTCGGCCGGCAGGAAGTCGACGCCCGCCTGGATGAAGCCCGCCTCGATGCGACTCATCTCGAGTGCCAGGGTGCCCATCGGCTTGACGCCCACCACCTGGCCCACGTCGAAGAGACGATCCCACAATGGCACGGCGAGTTCCGGGTCGATCCAGAGTTCGTAGCCGAGATCGCCGGTGAATCCGGTGCGCGAAACCATCAGCTCGCCGCCCTCGAACGCGAAGCTCCGCATGCCGAAGGGCGCGAGCGTCTCGATGCCCGCGAGACCGAGGCGCTTCAACAACGCGCAGCTCGTCGGGCCCTGCAACGCGAGCGCCGCGACGTCGTGCGTCTCCTCGACGATCGAGACGTCGAAGCCATGCGACGAGCCGAGAAGCCAGTCGAGCTGCCGCTCCTGCGAGCAGAGCCGATAGACGTGATCGCGCAGGTGAAAGATCGTGCCGTCGTCGACCACCTGCCCGGCATCGTCGCACCACACCGTGTAGCCGACGCGACCCGGCTTCACCTTCGCGACATCGCGCGTGACGAGCCGGTTCATGAACGCGAGCGCATCGGGGCCCGTGATCAGGTGCTTGGTCATCGGCGAAAGATCGAACACCGTGCAGGCGTTGCGCAGTGCGGTGTACTCGAGGGCGACGTCGAAGTAGGCGTCCGCAACCGTGTAGTCGCGCCAGCGATGCCACACATTGAGAGTATTGACGGCGGCCGTGCGCGGGTGAAACGGCGTCGGAAACACCGCCTGGAGATAGTGCTCGCGGGGGATCGTCATGTGCGCCTCCCCGCCAGCACCACGCGTGCCGCGTTGCGTCCGGCACTGCCCATCACACCGCCGCCCGGGTGCGAACCGGCGCCGCACAGGAAGAGACCCTCAAGAGGCGTGGCGTACTGCGCGGCGCCCTGCACGGGGCGCAGCATCATGAACTGGTCGAGCGCGAGTTCGCCGTGATGCCAGTGGCCGCCGGTGATGCGAAATTCGCGCTCGAGGTCTACGGGCGTCAGCAGTTCCGCGTCCAGAATTTGCGCGCGCAGGCCCGGGGCGTAGCGCGTGAGCACATCGAGCGTCGCGGCGAGGAAACGTGGGCGGCC
Source organism: Steroidobacteraceae bacterium (assembly GCA_035433705.1). Taxonomy (GTDB): domain Bacteria; phylum Pseudomonadota; class Gammaproteobacteria; order Steroidobacterales; family Steroidobacteraceae; genus CADEFQ01. The sequence goes on along the minus strand of DAORVK010000015.1, from coordinate 19,575 downwards.
CGCGTCCCAACCGCCCGCGAGATCGCAGGGCGCGTACTGCACGACTGCGGAGAGCACCTGCTTGCCCGGCGGCGCGAGGCCCGGGTCATGCAGTGAGGGCACGGTGATCTCGAGCACCGGAGCCGGAGAGAACTCGCGATACTTGGCCGGATTGAACGCGGCCTCGATGTAGCCGAGGTCGGGTGCGATGATCACTCGTTCGCCGAGTTGGGCGGACGGAACGCCGCGGAACTGCGGCACGCCGTCGAGCGCTAGGTGCAGCTTCGCGGCACAGCCCTCCGTGCGAAAATGCTGCACGCGGCGGACGAACTCCGCGTCGAGATGGCGCGCGCCAAGGAGCTTCAGGAATGTGGTCTTGGGATCCGCGTTGGAGACGACCGTGACAGCGGCGATCTCTTCGCCGCTTTCGAGTACCACGCCGGTGACGTGCTCGCCGCCGTCCTCGCGGGTCGCAACCCTGATGGACGCGACGGGGCTCGACACCCGAATCTCGGCACCTGCGGCGCGCGCGGCGATGGCGAGCGCGCCCGTCACGGTGCCCATGCCGCCTCGCGGCAGGCCATATGCGCCCGCGCGTTGCAGGCTCGTGAAGAAGGTCTGGCCGGATCGCGGCCCAAGCCTGGCGCCGAGCACGCCATCGAGCGCAAGCGCACCCTTCAGTTGCGCGTTCTCGAAGCGATCCTCGAGGAGATCGTAGAGCGGCATCGTGCCCACCCGCAGCAGCTCGCGCATGTCCGCGCGACCGAGACGGCGCAGGTCAAACGCAAACTTCGCAAGACTCCACGGCATTGGTGCCGGGTTTTCGGTTATTCGGTTATTCGCGCCTCCGCCGAATAACCGAATAACCGAAAACCCGGCACCAAGCCTGCTCGGGATGCGCCCGTGCTGGCGCGCGAGCAGCGCGGCGTAGCGGCGCTGCCGACTCACATACTGCGCGAGCGCCAGGCGATCGGTGGCGGACACCTCGCCCGCAAGCACCTGCGCACCATTCAGGATCAGCGGGTCGCCTGCGCCGAGCGCCACCGTATTGAGCCCGGTACGCGCGAACGCGAGGCCGTGGCTTGCGAGCTTGAGAGTGCGTTCCACAACGGGATCGAGCGCATGCAGGAGGTGCGCGCCCGAAGAGACGCGGAAGCCCGGAGAGAACTCCCGCGTGACCGCCGCACCACCGACCTGATCGGCGGCCTCGAGCACGAGCACCTTGCGGCCTGCGCGTGCGAGCGAGGCCGCGCACACGAGACCGTTGTGCCCCCCACCGACGATCACGATGGTCCCCGGATCAGTCATCGCTCCACCCTTCTGGAACTGGCGAAGGACGGCGCAGGTCGCGCAGGATCTCGCGCGCGGCGTTCGCGCCGGGCGCCGCCATCACGCCGCCACCTGGGTGCGTGGCCGAACCGCACAGCCAGAGACCGCGCACGGGGCCACGGTACTGCGCGTACCCGGGGAAGGGCCGGTTGAAGAAGAGCTGGTCGAACGTCAGCTCGCCCTGGAAGATGTTCCCCTCGGTAAGACCGACTTCCTGGTCGAGCTCGTGCGGCGTGCGCACTTCGGCGTGCAGGACGAGCTTCCTGAAATCGGGGCTGTAGCGCGCGATCTGGTCGAACACGGTCTCGCGGAACGCGGCGCGGTCCGCTTCAGTCCAGTCGCGGCCCCCGATCTGATGCGGAACATACTGCACAAACACCGACATGAAATGCTTGCCGGGCGGCGCCATGGTCGGGTCTGTCATTGAAGGAATCAGCAGATCGAGGTACGGATCCTTCGACCAGGTTCCCGCTTTCCAGTCGTCGTAGGCGCGCTCGAAGCGCTCGAGCGTATCGAGGAAGTGCATGTCGCCTGCAATGAGCGGATGGCCGCGACCCAGCGCCGGAAAGCTTGGCAGGCCATCGAGCGCGATGTTGACCTTGCCGGAGGACCCGCGGCTCTTGAACTCGCGCGCCTTGCGCACGAGATCGGGTGACAGATCGCCCGGCTCCATCAACCGCAGGAAGGTGCGCTTCGGATCGAGGCTCGAGACGACGACGTCGGCATAACACTCGTCACCGTTTTGCAGCACCACACCGCCCACCTGCCCGTGGCGCACGAGAATGCGCGCCACCGGCGCGTCCACCCGGATTTCGCCGCCGAACGACTGCAGCGCACCCGCGATCGACTTCGACACCGCGCCCATGCCGCCGCGCGCAAAGCCCCAGGAACCCATCTGACCGTCAACGTCACCCATGTAGTGGTGCAACAGCACGTAGGCGGTGCCGGGCGAGTGCACGCCGAGCGCAGTGCCGATGATGCCGCTGCCTGCATGGTGCGCCTTGACGATGTCCGATTCGAAGTATTCGGCGAGGTAGTCGGCGATACTCATCGAGTAGAAGCGCAGCGTCTCCCCCATCGTCGTCTCGCCGAGCTTCGCGAACTCGCGGCCAAGATGCAGCATCTCGCGCAGGTCGCGCAGCCTGAACGAGGTGGGATCGGGCGGCGTGCGCATCAGCAGCGAGCGAATGAAGCGGCACTGGCGCATCGTGTCGCGCGAGTAGCGCAGGTACGCGTCGGCGTCGCGCGCGTGGTGGCGCGCATATTCGCGGCGCCGCACGTCCTTGTCCGCGTAACCGCCGATGAAGTCGCCGTCGCGCGTGAAGGTGAGGCCGCCGCCATACGGCGCAATTTGCAGACCGTGGCGCGCAAGGTCGAGGCTGCGGTAAATCTCCGGCCGCAGCAGGCTGCACACGTAGGAGCAATTCGAGTAAATCCAGCCCGGGTGCAGCGCGCGACTCACCGCCGCGCCGCCGATCCACGGATTGCGCTCGAGCACGAGCACCTTGAGACCCGCCTTGGCGAGGAAGGCTGCGCTCGTGAGGCCGTTGTGGCCCGCGCCAACGACGATGACGTCGTAACGATTCATGCGGCCGCGCGCTTCAGAGCAGCCCCGCGAGCCGATCCGCGTACCACCGGTCGAAGATGTGCACGCAGTCTTCCGACGATTGATACGGCCCGGGCCGGTAGCCGCGCGAGGACACGCCCGCCTGCGTACGCTCGCACAGCGCCCAATCCTGACGATTCGTGAGGTCCCAGAAATCCACCACGTCGGACGGATCGAAATCCTTCGCGCCCACGGCCGCTTCCGTGAAGAGCCATTCGCAGACCACACGCGTGCGATCGGGCGCGAGCGGCCAGGCGGTGTGCACCAGTACGTAGTCAGGGTGCGGCGAGAGCAGCATGTTCGGGTAGATCACGTAGTAGTGCACGTAGCGGCAATCATCGAGCGACAGCCCCGGGATCGTCGGCAGCGTGCTGCGACCGCTCATCGACATCGTCTCGATGCCGTCGCGCAGGCGCATCGGCCCGCCGTTGAAACAGGCACCGATTTCCTGACCGCGCTCATCGCGGCTGATCTGCTCGCTGAGGCGCGCGAGTTGCGGGTGCGCGCCCGCGCAGTGATAGCACTCGCTGTAGTTCTCGCAGACGAGCTTCCAGTTGGCGCGAACTTCGTACTCGATACGCCGGCCGCGCTTCAGCTCCGGGATCCGAAAGCGCGAGAGGCCTGGGAGGTCTGCAAGCCACTGCGTCAGCGGCTGCGCGCCCTGGTCGAGATTCAGGAAAATGAACCCTTCGTGAAAGCCCGTCTTCACCGGCCTCAGCGAGTGATCACTCTTGCAGAAATCCGCTCCCATCCGCGGTGCGTTCTGCAAGCTGCCATCGAGGTGATAGCTCCACGCGTGATAGGGACACAGGATCCGCGCAAGGCCGTGGCCTTGCGGTTCATCGAGCAGCCTCGAACCGCGATGGCGGCAGACATTGTAGAAGGCGTTTATCACGCCCTCCGCGTCGCGCGTGACGATGACCGAATCGCCCGCGATCTCCTTCAGGAACCAGTCGCCCGCCTTCGGGATGTCGGCTTCGCGGCCGACGCAAAGCCATTCGCGCGCGAAGATGCCGCGTTGCTCGAGGCGCAGGACATCTTCCGAGCTGTACACCTCTCCCGGCAGTGTGCGGGCCTCGCCGAAAGCCCCGCGCGTGCGCTCGAGGTCTGCGACGCGCAGCAGCCGTTGCCCGACTTCGATGGCCATGTCCACCCCCGATGAAGGAAGGGATTGTAGCGCGCCAATCGGGCCCGTCCCGGAAGATTCAGCGCTTGAAGATCATTCCGCCCTTCACGACCACGGCAACATCCTGCAAGCGCTGCACGTCAGCGAGTGGATCACCCTTGACCGCAATCACGTCGCCAAACCGGCCGGGGGTCAGCTCACCGACGCGGTCCGACCATCCCATATAGCGGGCTGCCACCGACGTCGCCGACTTGATCGCCTCCATCGGTGTCATGCCACGCTCGACCATGATCTTGAACTGCCGCGCATTGAGTCCGTGCGGATACACGCCCGCATCGGTGCCGTAGACGATAGTCACGCCCGCGGCATGCGCGCGCGTGAAGCCCTGTCGCTGCGCCTCGGTCGTCTCGGCGTTCTTGCGCAGGAATTCCTCGGGCCAGCCCTGTTTGCGCCCTTCTGTGTCGATATAGCCGCCGTTGTAGATGTCCATCGACAGCGCAACGCCACGCGCCCTTGCGAGCGCAATGCCTTCGTCGTCGATGAGTGAAGCGTGTTCGATGGTGTCGGCCCCCGCAAGAATGGCTTCCTTGATTGAACGTGCGCCATGGGCATGCGCCGCAACCTTGCGCCCGGCCGCATGCGCTACGGCGGTCACCGCAGCGATTTCTTCGGGCGTCATCTCGGGCTCGCCGGGCACTCCGCCGTAAGCGAGCACGGCACCCGAGGCGATGATCTTCAGGAGATCCGCTCCGCCCTCGAGGGCCGCCTGCGCCCTGGCACGGAACTCCTCCGGGCCGCGCGCCACGCCCCTGCGCAATGACGGCGGAATATCGGCCTCCGGCACACCCGGTATGAGGAGATCACCGCCGCCGCCGGGAATCGTCAGGTAGTAGCCGACGACCTGCATGCGAGGACCTGCCACCTCGCCTCGATTGATGGCATCGCGTAGCGTGCGGTCGCCCCAAGCCTGATAAACGCCGACGTTGCGCACGGTTGTGAAGCCCGCGAGCAGGGTCGCAGCAGCGAACTCGCGCGCGAGCGCGAACTGCTCTGCGGGGCTGCGTCGCAGATACACGCGCAGGTCGGCCGTGTCCTCGGGTCGCTCGGTGATGTGTGTGTGCATGTCGATAAGGCCGGGCAGGCAGGTGTAGCCCGCGAGGTCGAGAACCGGCAGCCCGCGCGGCGTCTTCCGGCCAGGCTCGATGCGCTCGACACGCCCGCTGCGGATCACGACCGTAACCTCGCGCCGCGGGGCATCTGCAATTCCGTCGATCAGCATCCCGCATTGCATGGCGAGCGAACTGGCGTCGACACGCTCAGAAACGCGAGACGTCGCGCACGCTGTGGCGAGCACCGAGGCACAGGCTGCTACGACCACGATTCTCATTGGCATCTTCATGGACGCGATTATGCCGCGACTGGGCTTCGCATCCGCCTTGCAAGTGTGGCGCCCCAGCAACACGTTTGACAATGTACGCGCATGAGGTTCTGATATCTGTTGCGTGACGTCAGCGCTCAATGGACCAAGGAATGTCTAGCCCCCCAGCGCAGGTCGGCACGCTGGAGGTCGCGCTCGCGCATGCGGCGCGCTTGCTCGCTTCCGACCCGAAGCTCGCGGCCGAGCAGGCCGCCGAAATTCTGGCCTCGGTGCCAAACCACCCGGCGGCATCACTGACGCTGGCCAGCGCTCGCCGCCTCATGGGCGACATCGCCTCGGCGCTCGGCATTCTCGAGCCGCTTGCACGCGCCCAGCCCAACTCGGCGGCGACGCATCTCGAACTCGGGCTTGCTCTGGGCGCCGCGCGCCGCGGCGAGTCTGCCGTTGCAGCCCTGCGCCGCGCCGTACAACTCAAGCCTGACCTTCCGGATGCCTGGCGCTTGCTCGGCGACCACCTGATGCTGATGGGCGATGTCGCGGGCGCAGACGCTGCCTACGCGCGCCATATTCGCCACTCGACACGCGATCCGCGCCTGCTCGAGCCAGCAGCCGCGCTGTGCGACGGCCGCCTTGCCGTAGCCGAGTCGGGCCTGCGGGAGCACTTGTTGCAGCATCCGACCGATGTCGCCGCGATTCGCATGCTCGCGGAGGTCGGTGCCCGGCTCGGTCGCTACGGCGATGCGCAGCTGCTCCTCGAGCGTTGCCTCGAACTCGCGCCGGGCTTCGCTGCCGCGCGCCACAACTACGCCGTCGTCCTGCTGCGCGAGGGCAAGACCGGCCCCGCACTCGCAGAGATAGACAGACTGCTCGCGGACGAGCCTCGCAATGCCGGCTATCGCAATCTCAAGGCAGCCATCCTCACCCGCACTGGTGATTTTGGCGGGTCGATCGAACTCTTTGCCGGCGTACTGGCAGAGTACCCCCATCAGGCGCGCGTCTGGTTGAGCTACGGTCACGCGCTCAAGAGCGCCGGGAAGCAGGAAGAGAGCATCGCCGCGTATCGTCGTGCCATTGCCCTCGAACCGCGACTGGGCGAGGCGTACTGGAGCCTCGCCAACCTCAAGACTTTCCGCTTCACGGCTGCCGAGCTCGCGGCGATGGAACGCCAGCTCGCGCGCGAGGATCTCGCCGACCCCGACCGTTTCCACTTCGATTTCGCACTCGGCAAGGCCCTTGAAGATCTCGCGCAGTACGAGGCGTCCTTCCGGCGCTACGCAGCGGGCAACGCCCTGCGTCGTGCGGGTATCAGCTACGACGCTGACGAAAACCACGCGAACCTGCAACGCGCACGCGCGCTCTTTACCCGACAATTCTTCGAGGAGCGCGCGGACCACGGTGCGACAGCAATCGATCCGATTTTCATCGTCGGCCTGCCGCGCGCCGGCTCGACATTGCTCGAGCAGATCCTCTCGAGCCACTCGCAGGTCGAGGGCACGATGGAGCTGCCGGACATCATCGGTCTCGCGCGCGAGCTTGGCGGTCGTCGCAGGCGCTCAGATGAGACGCGCTATCCGGAAGTTCTCGCCGGGCTTACCGCAGATGAATGTCGTGAGCTCGGCGAGCGCTACCTGGGCCAGACCCGCATTCAGCGGCGTAGCAAGGCCCCGTATTTCATCGACAAGATGCCGAACAACTTCGCCCACGTCGGCCTGATTCACCTCGCGCTGCCGAAGGCGAAAATCATCGACGCGCGACGCCATCCGCTCGGCTGCTGCTTCTCGGGATTCAAGCAACACTTCGCGCGAGGCCAGAATTTCACCTACGCGCTCGACGATCTCGGGCGCTACTACGCCGACTACGTCAGACTCATGGCGCATTTCGACACCGTGCTGCCCGGGCGGGTCCACCGCGTCATTTATGAACAGATGGTCGAGAACACGGAAGTCGAGGTTCGACGCCTGCTCGACTATTGTGGCCTGCCGTTCGAGCCCGGCTGCCTGCGCTTCCACGAGAACGAACGCGCAGTCCGCACCGCGAGCTCGGAACAGGTTCGACAGCCGATCTACCGCGAAGGCGTCGACCAATGGCGCCATTACGAGTCGTGGCTCGATCCGCTCAAGCAAGCGCTTGGGCCAGCGCTCGATGTATGGTCAGACACACAACAACTTTGAATCGCAACAGGGGGTCTTCATGACACGCAGTAAACGCAGGAAGCTCGACCATCAGCGGCTGCGCCGTCCGGCACTGATTCCCAAAAGGGCGCCCATGGTGTCTGCCGCGGTGCTGGCAGCCATCACCGCGACGCAGCTGCAGGCGCAGACGCAGTCAGGCGGCGCAACGCTGGATGAAGTGGTCGTCACGGCACAGAAGCGCGAAGAAAGCCTGCAGGACGTGCCACTCAGCATCCAGGCGATCGGCACGCAGAGGCTCGAGGAGCTGCATGTCACGAGCTTTGACGATTACGTGAAATTCCTGCCGAGCGTCTCTTACCAGACACTCGGCCCCGGCACCGCGGGGGTCTACATGCGCGGCGTCGCAAGCGGCGAGAACAACAATCACTCCGGCCCGCGACCGAGTGTCGGCATCTACCTCGATGAACAGCCCATCACAACCATCCAGGGCGCGCTCGATGTGCGCGTCTACGACATCGCTCGAGTCGAGGCGCTCGCGGGACCGCAGGGCACGCTTTATGGGGCGAGTTCGCAGTCCGGCACGATCCGCATCATCACGAACAAGCCCGATCCGTCGGGCTTCGCGGCGGGCTTCGACCTCGATGGCAACACGGTCGCCCACGGCGACCAGGGCTACGGCGCCGAGGGCTTCGTCAATATTCCGGTCTCGGAGCGTGCTGCGATCCGCCTCGTCGGGTGGGCCGCGCACGACCCAGGCTACATCGACAACGTGCCCGCCACGCGCACCTTCCCGAGTTGGGGCGGCACGATCAACAACGCCGCGCTCGTGGAGGACAATTACAACGACACCGACACGTTTGGAGCGCGCGCGGCGCTCAAGATCGACCTGAACGACCGCTGGACCGTGACGCCGCAGATCATGGGCCAGAACCAGAAGGCGAACGGCACGTTCGGCTATTCGCCATCGCTCGGCGACCTCAGGATTGCGCACTTCAAGCCAGAGGGAAGCAAGGACCGATGGTGGCAAGCCGCACTCACAGTCGAAGGCAAGATCGCCAATCTCGACATGGTCTACGCCGGCGCCTACCTGAACCGCAAGTACGATGCGCAGAGCGACTACAACGACTATTCCTACTTCTACGACGTGCAGAGGGGCTACGGCGCGTACTGGTACGACGACGACGGCGCGCTCGTGGATCCGTCGCAGTACATCATCGGCAAGGATCGCTTCAAGAACCAGAGCCACGAGATCCGGCTTTCCTCTTCGAAGGACAATCGCGTGTACTTCGTTGCGGGCCTCTTCTATCAGCGCCAGCAGCACGACATCGAGCAGAACTACAGGATCGACGGTATCGGCACCGGCATTTCAGTCACCGGCTGGCCGGGCACGATCTGGTTGACCGAGCAGGTGCGCGTCGATCGCGACTACGCAGCTTTCGGTGAAGTGACCTTCAAGGCAACCGACAGGCTGGCGTTCACCGGCGGCATCCGATTCTTCAAGTCGGACAATTCCCTCGAGGGCTTCTTCGGCTACGGCGCCGGCTACAGCGGCTCGACCGGAGAAGCCGCCTGTTTCACGCCTCCCACGGTGGGCGGCGGCATCAATGGCGCGCCCTGCACGAACCTCGACAAGTCGACCAAGGAGGACGGCAACACGCCGAAATTCAACGTCACGTACAAACTGACCGACGACGCAATGGTCTATGCCACGTACTCTGAAGGATTCCGACCCGGTGGCATCAACCGCCGCGGCACACTGCCTCCGTACGGCGCGGACTACCTCAAGAACTATGAACTTGGCTGGAAGTCATCCTGGGCCGAGAACCGCTTCCGCCTGAACGGCGCGGTTTTCCAGGAAGACTGGGATGACATCCAGTTCTCCTACCTTGGCGCCAACGGCCTCACCGAGATCCGAAACGCCGGCAAGGCGCGCATCCGGGGCGTCGAGGCGGATTTTGCTTTCGCGGCGACCTCAAACCTGATGCTGAACGGCGGGGTGGCATACATCGACAGCCAGCTCGAGGAGGATTACTGCGAGGATGCGAGCTCACCCGACTGTCCGGATGCGCCGAACGGGGCGCGGCTGCCGGTGACACCTGAGTTCAAGGGCAATCTCACGGCGCGTTACCGCTTCCCCGTCGGCTCGTTCAATGCCTTCGCACAGGGTTCACTCGTTTACCAGTCGTCGAGCTGGGCCGATTTGCGCACGGCCGATCGGCAGGCACTCGGCGAATTGCCCTCGTACACACTCGCCGACTTCTCGGCAGGGCTCGGCAAGGGCAATGCGGGCTTCGAGCTCTACGTGGAGAACGCGTTCGACAAGCGCGCGGTGCAGCTCTTCACGACCGAATGCGCGATCAGTGTCTGCGGAGGCTCACCGTACTGGTATCCGATTCGCCCGCGCACGATCGGTATCAAGTACACGCAAAAGTTCTGAAACGGGGGAAGACGGGAGCCGGGAAGGCAGCCGGGCAACCGGCTGCTTTCCCGGCCAACCTGCAAATTGGCATCCACGCCGGGCGGGCTTCGCTACTACCAGCGGTAGCGCACCCGGTAGCGCACCGTCGCCTCACCGTCCTTCGCTACCCGCACGGGGAAGTGGATCGTGCGCGCGTCTTCCTTCACGTAGTCATGGGACTTCGTGAGCATCGTCCAGCCGCTCCAGCGGAACATCGTCTCGCGCACGAGCACTTCGACCGGCTCTGACTTGTGATTGCGGACCTTGACCTCGATCTCCTCCTCCATCGTGCGCGCCTTGGTGTCGATCGAGAAATCGACCTGGCGGCGCTCGCCGACGACATCGAACGCCGAGCCGAGCTTGATGCGCACGTCCTCATCCTTGGGCGTGTGGTCGATCACGTCTTCGCCGATGAACTCGAGGCTGTCGTCGGCGCTGTCGAGCTTCGCGACCCGCACGCGGCCGGCGGGCAGCGGCATGCCGAGGCCACGCGCCTTGTCGTTGCGAAACTCCAGGTAGACATCGACCTTTTTGTTGGCCGCTGTGCCGTAATCGCGATCGGTGTACGGGCCGCCCCACGCGCCGACTTCCGGTGCGCCGTAGTACACGAGCACTTTCTTCGCAGGCACGGCCTTCGCTTCCCCGAAGAGCTCGATCTGCTTGGTCGAATTGTCCGGCAAAGTGGTGCGGCGCCCGAGTGTGTAGAGATGGAACTCGAAGAACGCCTTTTCCTCGAAGCCCCCGCCAGCATCGGCCGCCGCCATTTCCATCGCGCGCTTCTGCAGATAGACGCGCTGCGGCGGCTCCGCACGATGCACATCGCCCGCGATCAGCTTCAGGCGCGCGTCCTCGTAGCTCGCGCCCGACTGGTTGACGATGCTCACCCACGCGCCGAGGTCGACCGTGCCACTGTTCGCATCCTTGCCTTCCTTGAAGACGAGGTTGTAGTCGGCCCACCAGGTGATGCCACCCGTCTGATAGGTCACGCGCGTGCGGTGCTCGCCGGCGCGCGCAGTGGTGAGGTCCCATACGAGGGTTGGGCGCGTGATGAGCCCACCCGGCAATTCCGCAAAGTGCACGGCACCGTATTCGCGCAGCGCGTGGATCGAGCCATCAGCGCCGCGTATGACAAGGCCATCGCCTGCCGACAGCAGTGTGCCGCTCGTCGGAGCCCCGGCGTCGCGCCCCACCCGATCAACCGTGACCGGCCGATCGATGTAGCGCTGCAGGAGCTTGTCCATGCCGATGAGATCGAACTGGTAATTCTGCTCGAGCACGCGCGTCGCGGGATCAGTGAGCGACTGGAAGCTCACCGTGGTCGGGTCGATCAGGGCGGCCACATCGGTGAAGCGCACGGTGGATCGGCCCGCTGCGAGCTTCATGGTGCGCGTATCGCGCACCATCGCGTACCCCGGCACCGCCATACCGTTCGGCACCCCGCTTCCCGGCATCGGCCGGTAGAACTCGACTGGCACACCGCCCGGGCGCGCGGAGCTGTAGATCGTAAGAGCAGTGCCACCCATGTCGGCAGCCTGCGCGCCTGCCGCCAACGTGAGGCCGGCGGCGAGCAACGAAGGGATCAGCAAAGTACGAGTCATCGAGAGCTCCTTGAGTCCGGTGCGCCATGGTTCCCGAAAATGCGACGCATGTCGCGCTTTCCGGCTGGTTTGACAGAAGTGTGAGCAGTACCCGGCGTATGAACGGCCGTGCGGGCAGGATGGGGTTATGGACGCCGCTTCCCAGCTCCTGCCGGACGTTCCCCTCACCGACGCCCAGCCGACGCGGGCTCCCGCGTCTGCGCCCCCCGCAATGCCCACGGCGTCGCCCGCCATGGACCGGGAGTTCGTCGAGCGCAACCAGATCGTCGAGCGCTATCTTGCCGGGCGTCTGCCCCCGCGCGGCGCGCTCGAGTTCGAGCGCTTTTGTGCAAGCCACCCGGAACTTCTCGACTCGATCGGCCTGCCGACCCGCGTGCACGCGGGGCTGCGGTTGCTCGAAGCGGGTGGCAAGCCGGAACCCTGGGCAGAGAAGAAGCGGCCCGTCTGGGAGAAGCCGCCCGTCCTGATCTGCTTCGCCGTGTTCGCCGTGGTGCTTCTCGTGACATCAGCCGTGCTCGCGATGAAGATCGGCGGGCGCGACACCCGAATCGCAGCGCTCGAGAAGCGCATCGCCGAGCAACCGCTGTTGCCCGCCACCTCGACGCGCACGATCAAGCTCGTGCCCGCGCGCGGCGGCCCGACCAAGGCTCCCGCAGTCATCGTCGGGGGCGGCCCCGTGCAATTCGCGGATATCAAGGTGGACCTCTCGTGGTCGAAGTTCACGAATTTTCGCATCACGATCGACCGCGAGGATCAGGGTCGGGCCCTGGTGCTGCACAATATCGAGAAGGACTCCAACGGCCACGTGCGCTTCGCATTCAACACATCGGCTCTCGGCCCGGGCAACTACGACCTGACGATCCAGGGGCTTACCTGGCGCGGTGAACCCGTCGCACAAGCCTGGGCGACGATCGGCATTCAGCGCTGAAGCACGACCTTCTCGATGAGATGTGGTGGTGTCGCGCGCGGATCATCCGGCGTGCGACGCGGCACCCGGTCGATGCCGATCGCGAAGATCGTCAGGGTGCCATCTGCGGCGAAGTGCATCCTCAACCACTGCTTGTAGTCCTGGATCCGCAGCGACGAGAACGCTTCGTTCGAGTGGCGGCCGAAGACCTGCACCGAGATGAGGAGATAGAGGCCAAGCAGCACGCCGCCGACCACGCCTCCACACACGAAAACAAGCGCCCCCGCGATCAGGAGCTGTGCGATGCCGCCGAACTCGAGCCCGAGCCACTCCGTCGTGAAGCGCGCCGCGAGCCAGGCGAGCACCAGAGCAGCGAAGAGGTGCACTACAGCGTGGCTCACCCCGCCGATAATCCGATACCAGCGTTCGTGCGTGTCGGTGAAGAAAACGAAGCCCGCCATCACGGCGAGCAGCCAGAGCCCATTGACGGGATCGCGCAGCGCGGCGCCGAAGCTCGCGGCGACAGTATCGCCAAAGCTCGCGAGATCGGCGGGTCCGAGGCTCGCCGATGCAAACCACGCCGAGAGCGCATAGAGCACTGCTGGCAAAACGAGGCTGTGCGGGTTGAGCCGCGGAAACTTCACGTTGCGCCACGCAAGGCGGCGTGAAGTGGCGCGGTCCGGGTAGATTGCGCGCTCGACGAAGCCATCTTTCAGGTCGCGCGTGCGCGGCGCATGAGTCGGGTGCAGGAATGCGCCGCCGCCACCGGAGACGATCTTCTGCACGCCCGCGGCATTCTCGTGCCTGCGATAGTGGTGCCAGTCTCCGGTCACGAAGGCGCGCACCGGTCGCTCGAGGATCTCGCGCTCGAGCGTCGTCAGCATCCCGCCGCCATAGGCCCGGTGCGCCGGGTAGGACTCCTCGAGGAGCCACTGTGGCTCGGGCACGCAGAGAACGACCTGCGCATCGGGATCCATTGCCGCCGCGACGCTGCGCAAGTACTGCACCTGCGGTTCATCGAGTTCGGCGCCGAGCTGCAGATCGATCGCGATGAGCCACCACGGCGCAGGCAGCTTCAACGCGAAATAGCTGCGTGTCTGCTGCGTACGGCAGCCTGCGAACCCGCGTTCCGGTCGGCAGAACGTGCGCGAGAACGCCACGAGGCTGTCGAACCAGTCGTGATTGCCGGGCACCGCGAACAGATCCGGTCGCGTGCCATGCGCCTCGAACGCGGTCCGGTACGGCCACTCGGTGCGCCATGCGTAGGCATCGCGCGACGGCCACGGGTAGACCTCGTCACCACCGAACACGAGCACGCGCCCACTGCGGGTCGAGGCGACGGTTCCACCTGCTTGCGTCGTCACCTCGAGCGTGGGGCGTGCGAGGGCCTCGGCAATCGCGTACGTCGCGTTCCACCCATCGCCAATGTCGGCGACGTAGTCGAGCCACAGGCCGTCGCTGTCGGCAGCGGGATAGTCGAAGCAAGCTTGCGGCTGGCTCGCGAGCGCCTCGACAAGTCGCGAGTCGGAGTGCCGGCCGAAAACGTTGGCGGTGGCCATATGCACCGCTGTCTGTGCGAGCACCGGCGGGTCGAACCAGCCGACCATCTTCGCCTGCTTGCGCGGGGGCTCCATCATCCTCTCCGCAAGGTGAGCAGCGGGGATTGGTTCACGACCGCGCGCGTTGCAAGCCAGCCGCCACCGGCGACGAACACGGCGCCCGCCGCGAGCCCCCAGAGCCAGACGCGGATGTCGAAGTGGTAGGTCACATCGAGCACATGACGCGCAACGAGATATCCGGCAAGGCTCGCGCCGATCGCGGCGAGTGTACCCGCGAGCAGCCCGAGCGTGACGAACTCCGCGAGCACCCCCGCGCGCACCGTACGACGGCTTGCGCCGAGAGTGCGGAGCATTGCGCTCTCGAAACGACGCTCGTCGCGGCTCGCCTGCACGGCGGCCAGCAGCACCGTGAAACCTGCAAGCAAGGTAAAGAGGAACACGCTCTGCACGGCGACAGCGGCCTTGTCGATGACTCCACGGACCTGGGCCAGGATGCTGTCCAGATCGAACACCGACACGCTCGGAAAGCGCTTCACGAGTTGTGCAATCGGCCGCGGTTCGCCGGGCGCAAAATAGGCGCTCGTCATCCAGGTGCCCGCGGTGGCGTCCAGCAGCCCCGGCGGAAAGACCAGGAAGAAGTTCGGCTGAAAGCTGTCCCATTTCACTTGCCGGACACTGGCGACCTGCACCGTGAATGACTCGCCCGCAACGTCGAAGCTGAGCCGGTCACCCAGCTTGAGGCCGATCGAGTCGCGATACTCCGTCGCGATCGACACGAGCGGCTGGCCCGCATCTTCCGGACGCCACCATCGGCCTGCAACGAGCTCGTTGTCCGCCCCGAGCCCGGTGGACCAGGTGAGGTTCTGTTCGCGGCTTGCAAAGCCGTCGCCGTCTTCCTTCGGAAAGGAGAGTTCATCGAGCAGGCGGCCGTTGATCGCGGTCATGCGTCCGCGAATCATCGGCAGCGCGCGTGACACCTCGGCGCCGGCCTCATGCAGGTACGCGAGGAACGCGTCGCGATCACCAGGCGGAATGTTGACGAAGAAGAAATTCGGTACGTCTGCTGGCAGGCTCGCGCGCCAGTCTTCGAGCAGATCGCGCCGCACGAGCGCCAGCAGCAGCAGCACCATGATGCCGAGGCCGAAGGCCACGACCTGCACGACGCTTTCGGCGCGGCGACGCGCAAGGTTCGCGACACCGTAGCGCCAGGCAACCCCGACATGGCCGCGCAAGGCGCCGGCGACCCGCACGAGCATTGCGCCACCCAGTGCGAGCACCGCCACGAATATCGCAAGGCCTGTCACGAAACCGGCCATCAGCACGAAATCGCGCACGACCCAATAGATGAGGCCGATGATGGCAATGGCGGCAGGCCAGAAAGCGAGCCAGATGACGAGCGGCGGCGGCCCGACGTCCCTGCGCAGCACGCGAATCGCCGGCACGCGCGACAACTGCAGCAGGGGGGGCAGGGCGAACCCGGCCAGCACAGCGATCGCAGTGAGGATGGCGAGGACGATCGGCGCAAGACTCGGCGGCGGCAGGCTGGTCACGGCGAGCAGGCCCCGCAACGCGTGGATGAGCCAGGCCTGGGCGACGTAGCCCAATGCCGCTCCGACGGCCGCCGCGATCACCGCGATCACGCCCAGTTGCAGGAGGGTCACTGCCATGATGAACGCCCGCGTACCACCGAGTGTCTTCATCAATGCGACCGCGTCGAGATGGCGTTGCACGTAGCGGCGCGCCGCCATTGCGACCGCGATCGAACAGAGCAACACGCTCACGAGGCTCGCGAGGGAAAGGAAGCGACCCGCCCGGTCGATCGCGCTCCTCACCTGGGGGCTCGATTCGCTGATGTCAAGCAGTCGCTCGCCGCGCTGCTTGTGCGCGGCGAGCCAGGACTTGAAGGCCTCGATCGCTGTGCGCTCACCGGCGAAGAGTGCCGCGTAGCGCGCACGGCTGCCCGGCTGAATGAGCCCGGTCGCGGCCAGGTCTTCCGCGTTCATCAGGAGCGACGGGGCGAGTTCGGTGAACGAGGACCCCTGGTCGGGGCGCGTGACGAGCGCGCGACTGACGCGCAGTGTCGCGGCGCCGATCGCCACCTCATCGCCCACTGCCGCACCAATCGTGGCGAGTAGCCGGCTCTCCGCCCAGACTTCACCGCGCGCCGGAATGCCGGTAGCCGGCGAGGCCGGGCCATACGCGATCGCCGCGGTCGTCACGGTGCCTCGCAGCGGGTAGGTCGGGCTCACTGCGCGAATCGCCGTAAGCTGCGAGGCGTCGCCGTGAAAAACCACCGAAAGTGTGCCAACGCTGGTCGCGGTTTCGAGGCCGAGTCGCCGCGCTTCGGCGAGATAGCGCGCCGCAAGTGGTGACGGAGATTCGAGTCGCAGATCAGCGGCAAGCACCTCATTCGCCTGCAAATCGACCGCCGCGCTCACCCGGCTCACGACAAAGCCGACCGCGGTGAGGGCTGAGACGGCGATGGTGAGCGCGAGCAGCAGCACGCCCAGCTCGCCTGAACGCCACTCGCGGGCCAATGTGCGAAGAGCGATCGTCAGTGCGCGCATCGTGCCAGTCTTCAGGCGAGGCGCCCGGCGGCCATGTGCAGCACCCGCCCACAGCGCTTGGCAAGCGTGCGATCGTGAGTGACGAGCACGACGGTCGTGCCCAGATCGCGGTTCAACCCGAACAGCAGGTCGCAGACGCGTGTGCCGGTAGCCGAATCGAGATTGCCGGTCGGTTCGTCCGCAAAAAGCACGGCGGGCCGCGTCACGAAGGCCCGTGCCAGAGCCACCCTCTGCTGCTCACCGCCCGACAGCTGGCGCGGGTAGTGGCCCGTGCGCGCACCGAGTCCCACCCGTTCGAGTGTCTGCGCGGCGAGCGTCTGGGCATCCCGTCGCCCCGCGAGCTCGAGCGGCAGCATCACGTTCTCGAGCGCAGTGAGTGCCGGGATCAGATGAAAGGCCTGGAACACGAAGCCGACGCGCTCGGCCCGCAGGCGGGCGCGACCATCCTCGTCAAGCGCCGTGAGATTCTCGCCCGCGAGCAGCACGCGCCCGGAAGTCGGCGTGTCGAGACCAGCGAGCAGCGCGAGCAGTGTCGACTTGCCGGCGCCGGATGGCCCCACGATGGCGACCGATTCCCCCGCCGCGATCTCGAGCGACAGTTCCCGCACGATGGTCAGCGGACCTTCCGGACTGGTAACCTCTTTCGTGATGTTTTCAGCTTTCAGAACACTCATTTGTCTTTGCTTGCTCGTGGTGCCGGCCGCTGCGCGGGCTGCCGACGGCACGCTACTCGTGTTCGGCGACAGCATCAGTGCGGGCTACGGCATCAAGGCCGGGGAAGGCTGGGTGGCCCTCCTGCAGAAGCGGCTTGCGTCCCAAGGTTACGGGTACCGCGTGGTGAATGCCAGCGTCAGCGGCGAGACGACGAGCGGTGGCAGCGCGAGGCTGTCGCGCGCGCTCGAGCTGCACAAGCCACACTTGCTCGTGCTCGAACTCGGCGCCAACGATGGGTTGCGGGGTCTGCCTCTTGACGTGTCGCGCAGCAGCCTTGCCGCCATGATCGAATTGGCACAGGCGCATGAAGCGAAAGTGTTGCTCCTTGGCATGCGCATCCCGCCGAACTACGGCCCGCGCTACACCGAAGGCTTCGCCCGCATGTATGTCGAGCTCGCGAAGAAGTACAAGGTGCCGCTCGTGCCGTTCTTCATGGAGAAGGTTGCGCTCAGCAGCGACTTGATGCAATCCGACGGATTGCATCCGACCGCTGCCGCGCAGCCCCTGTTGCTCGACACGGCATGGCCAGCGCTGCGGCCATTGCTGGGCGGCTGAGGGAGGAGAGAATGGACAAGTACTGGCTGAAGTCATATCCGCAAGACGTGCCGGCGACGATCGATCCCACCGAGTACAGCTCACTGAAAGAGCTCACCGAGAAAAGCTGCGCGAAGTACGCCGACCGCGACGCCTACGTGATGATGGATCGCGCCATGAGCTACGGCGAGCTGGAGCGGGATTCCGCGGCCTTCGCGGCCTGGCTGCAGCACAAGGCCCACGCGCTTCCGGGGACCCGGATCGCGCTCATGATGCCGAACGTCCTGCAGTTTCCGGTCGCCCTGTTCGGTGCGATCCGTGCCGGGCTCACGGTCGTCAACGTGAATCCCCTCTACACCTCGCACGAACTCGAGCACCAGGTGAATGATGCCGGTGCAGAGATCATCGTCGTCCTCGAGAACTTCGCGCAAGTCGTCGAACACGCGCTGCCCAAGACCGGGCTCAAGACAGTGATTGTCACCTCCGTTGGCGGCATGCTCGGCACGCTCAAGGGCACGATCGTGGATTTCGTCGTGCGACGCATTCACAGGAAGGTGCCGGCCTGGAGCATTGCGGGCGCGCTGCGGTTTGAGAAGCTCGTGGCGGAAGGTCGCGGGCTCGCGCTGCGACCCGTGCAGGTGGGCCCGGAGGACATCGCATTTCTTCAATACACCGGCGGTACCACCGGAGTTTCGAAAGGCGCAGTGCTCACCCACCGGAACATGGTGGCAAACGTGCTGCAGGGTAGAGCGTGGTTCGGAGCGAAAATGCCCGAGCGAGCCACCTATGTCATCGCACTGCCCCTGTACCACATCTTCTCGCTGACGGCGAACGCGCTGATGTTCATGCTGCTCGGTGCCCGCGGCATCCTGATCACCGACCCGCGCGACTTCAAGGGCTTTGTCGCGACGCTTGCCAGGTACCCGCCCAATCTTTTCATGGGTGTCAACACGCTTTTCAACGCCCTGCTCCACACACCCGGCTTCGAGAAGCTCGATCACAGCCAGTTGTTCGGCACGGTCGGCGGCGGCATGGCCGTGCAGGCCGCGGTCGCGGAGAAGTGGCAGGCAGCGACCGGCTGCGTACTGAGCCAGGGATGGGGACTCACCGAAACATCGCCGATAGCCACGATGAACCCGATCGGTGCCGGCAAGTTCAACGGTTCGATCGGCCTGCCCGTGTCATCGACCGAAATTTCAATTCGCAATGATGCGGGCGACGCCCTGCCGACAGGCAGCATCGGTGAGATCTGCGTACGCGGACCCCAGGTGATGCGCGAATACTGGAACCGGCCCGAGGAGACCGCCAAAGTCATGTTGCCGGACGGCTGGCTGCGCACCGGTGACATCGGCCGCATGGACGAGGCTGGCTATGTGTATATCGAGGATCGCAAGAAGGACATGATCCTGGTGTCAGGCTTCAACGTATACCCGAATGAAGTTGAAGGCATCGCCGTCACACACCCCGGCGTGCTCGAGGCCGCGGCCGTAGCAAAGCCCGACGAGCGCGCCGGCGAAGTGGTCGCCCTGTTCGTCGTGCGGAAAGACCCGTCGCTGACAGAGGCCGCACTCATCGCCCACATGCGGGAATCGCTGACGGGATACAAAGTGCCCAAGTTCGTCTATTTCCGTGACTCGCTGCCAAAGTCGAACGTGGGCAAGATCATTCGGCGGGCGCTGCGGGATGAG